>DASVLS010000029.1:0-3815 GCA_036384755.1 Trinickia sp.
CGACGCTGTCGTCAGTCCCGACCCGGCCAGAACCGGTCATCCGGCAATTGCTTCTGAAAGTGGGCGACCAACCACACTCTCGCGATGAACCGAGGATTGCCACGATCGTTTTGCAAGTGAGCTGTTGTAGCCGCCCGGCCACTGGCCAGACGCGTGGGGCACTATGCGACATTGCGATGTTGCGGACAGTCGACTGACCGCGCCTCTGACAGCATAAGCGTGTCCGCCGCGCTGAATATCGCACGTCACTCAACTTTCGTTGCAGCTTGCCGATATAGCGTTCGAACGCGATAGTGGGTTCGGGCGTAAGGAATTCTTATTGGAACGGCAAGTGGACGAGGACAATTTCCGGGAGAACGCCGTGCGCCAGATGAGCGAGAAGCGCCGAGCACGCTTCGAAGAGGACTTTAATTGGGCAATTGTAGTCTCGCCTGTTCTTGCCGCGCTGACAGCTTGGTGGGCTCTGCACGGGGACCGGCTAATGGCTCCCGTAGCGGCATTCTTTGTCGTGCTGACGTGCGGGCTATGGGGATGGAAAATTCTTAAACGGGCAGCGGCTCCATCGGTGCCACCGTCAACGAAGCCGGGCTTTGCGGTGAACTGCTTTGTCTACCCGTGGATACTTGTTGTTTTTGCCAGCTACTTCGGCTATCAACAGGGCTTTTCGCCTAGTGGGCCTGTGTATGTGATGATGGTGATGTTCGCCGTGATGTGGGCCGTCGCACTTCTTCTGGTTGTCCGCGCTCCCATCGCAGCCCTTGGACGACTCGCACCGCGACAGTATGTTTTTATTCTCGCAGTGTCTCTCCCGGTCGGCGCAGGCACTGGCTTTGACCTCGGCTGGCTTTACACCGTGCGCTTTGGCGTGCAGACATCATCGACGCATCACGTCATGAGCAAGGACGTGCGGTACCACCGACGAGGCGGTGTCGATTATGTCGTGACGCTGGACGACGATGGACTGCTGTCTCCGCCACGTCCGGTTAGCAGGGCGCTGTGGGCGACCTTAGCTGTCGGCTCCAGTGTACGGGTCGCCGAAACACGGTCGCCAATGGGCGCCTGGATCAGCGTTGCGTCCCGCTGATCGACACGATCAGGCATACGTGAGAATTGCTTCGGATGTGCCGCTGAGCGGCTGCGTTCGGCAACTATGAATGTCGGTTCAGGGCCAGGTCGGGCTGCGACCTCCCCGCAGGGCCGAGTCGAGGCGTCGTCGTCGGTCGAGGTGTGGCCACAAGAGGTCGTTCGACACTCCACATAATTGAATTCGAATCGAACAATGGTTGAAGAAATCCATAACGAGAATGCGGCGCTCCACACCGACTGCGCGGCGGCAGCAGGCTTCTGGCGCAGGACTGCCGCGTTTGCAATCGACGGTGTCGTTCTCGGCCTCATTGGAATGGCCGTGATTGCGCTTGGCTTCGAATGGCTGGCACGTATCGGCGCGTGGGCCAGGCTGATCGGGTTTGCACTCGGCTCGTTGTATTTCACGCTGATGGAAGGCGTGAGCAGCCGGTGCCAGTCATTCGGGAAACATGCGTTGAAGATCAAGGTGGTACGAATCGCGCCAGACGGTTTCGTGCCGCTCAATCCGATTCAGGCGTGGACGCGCTATGCGATCATCGCAGTGCCGTTCGTTCTCGGCGGCATTGGCTTCGTGGACACGTCCGTCATGCGGCAAGGGACATCGTGGCTGGCTATCGCCAATTCGGAGGTCGTATTTCTATGGGGGACGGCGATCGCTTACCTACTGGTCTTCAACCGACCGAGTCGCCGATCTTTGCACGACCTGGCCGTCCGCGCGGCGGTGGTGCGTGTCGAGGCGCAAGCCTGCCCGCAAGCGCCGATACGCCGTGCTCACTGGATCGCGATGAGCGTCGTCGGTACGGTGGTCGTGGTGAGCGGCCTCGTTGCGCGGCACCGGTTCGAGGAAGCATTCGCCGGTTTAGGGGGAATTCAGCAGGCCGTCGCGAACGTTCCGGGTGTACGACAAAGCTCGGTTTCGAGCCTGCATCGGTTGAAGGCGCCCTCACCTCCTGACACGTCGACGATCATCACCGCGGTAGTGGGCACGCAAGCATTGCAAACCGAAGCGGGCGCCCTCGAGATCGCGCGTGCCGCATTCGCCGCGACGCCGACGCTAGCCAACCGGGATGCCGTTACGGTGGTCATCGTACGTGGCGTGGACTTGGGCATTGCTACTTGGCGACAGCAGAGCGTGGAGAGCCTGCCAGGTCGCGAGTGGGCGGCCCGGCTGAAGGTGCATCCGCGGCCCTGAGCAGAACGTAGTGCCTCGGGTCTAGCCACACACGAGCAGCTGGGCGCTTCGAGTGGACAATCTGAATCGTTGCCCGCGACTGTCCGCTAACGAGAAAATCGAGAGTCTCTTCAGGATCGACTTGCGCCGATCGCGGACCGACCTACCCCGGGCCGTCTCGCCGCGCCGGTATCGGGCCGAGTTCGTTAAGGTTTATTCGATGCCGGCCATCGGCCATAGGAATGTGCATGCCTCCGCGTATGTCGGCAGGCGTCGAATAAACCTTAACGTAACAAGCCGGGGTTGAGCGGCGCGTTTTGCCTGCTACGCTATTCCTGCATTGATCCGTCTGATTGCCAGGTGCATTGGTTGGTCCGGCCGCAGGGTAACCTTAAGCACGGGGCATGGCGGCGCCGATCCATCTGGGACGGACAGCTCGAAGCGTTGCAGCAACATGGCAGCGATCACGGTCATTTCGGCCATCGCCAGATGTTGTCCCAGGCAAACGCGTGGGCCGGCGCCAAACGGGATATACGCACCGCGCGGCACTTCCGGCGCGTCGGGCGCAAAGCGCTCGGGCCGAAACACGTCGGGATCGGGATACCATCGCGGGTCGTGGTGCATCAGGTGCACCGGGATCATGAACAGCGTGCGCGCAGGCAATGCCCAGTCACCCAGTCGAATGGCGCGCGTAGCGCGGCGGCTGATGAGGAGTGGCGCGACGGGATAGAGCCTCAATGTCTCTTTGATCGTTTGAACCAGGTAACCCAGTTCCGGCAATGTCTCGACCGTTGGCGCGTTGCCTTGCAGCACACGCAGGACTTCATTGTGCGCGACGCGTTGCGCCTCGGGATTTGACGCCATGCACCACGCCCACCACACCAGTGTCGCTGCCGTCGTTTCATGGCCAGCGAGGAATATGGTCATGCATTCATCGCGCACATCTTGAAGTGACGACGCTGATGCATTTTCGCGAGACTGCAAGAGCCGAGTCAGCAGATCGTCGGGCCACGTGTCGCGAGCCAGTTTCAAGCGGCTCTGCAAATGCCGCTCGATCACGCCCTTTAGAGTCCTCAGCGCCTGCCGCTTCTCGCGTTTCCATGGCATCCAGTTGGGCATGCTCAGTGGCCAGTAGAACTCTGCGTTCGCCGCTGCGCTGGTCACACGTATGGCCCGTTCGATCACGCGCACGTCCTCGCCGAGGCTGCTAGAGAAGACCATCTGGAGAATCACGTCCATGGTCAACGTCGTCAGAGCGCTCTCGATGGGCCAGTTGGCGCCTTCTCGTGGCCACTTCGCGAATGCCCGCGTCGCCGCTTCGACGATCGTTGGCGAAAAGACTTGTACAGCCTTTGGTGAGAAATTGGGAACCTGCGCGTGACGACGGGTTCGCCAAGCCTCCTCTTCGGCGGTCAGGACGCTGCGCCCGTGCACCTGCGAAAATACGCGGATGCCACGCTCCCAGCGAATCAGTGCGTCGTGATGGGTAACGAGCAACTCGCGCACGAGTTGGGGATCGGCGACAACCACGTCATGCTCTGGCCAGATGCGCAGATGC
>DASVLS010000030.1:0-122048 GCA_036384755.1 Trinickia sp.
CGTCATACGTGGTTCGAAACAAGCATCCGCCTTCCCCCGTCTTCAACTGCGTCCCGCGCTCGATTCGAACGGCTTCGGTCAAGCTCTCGAACACCCCTGTCATGTCGAATTGCGCGACCGAGTATGCCGGGAAGGGTCGGATGTACTGAGGAAAGGTGCGTTCGATCAGCGCCTCGGAGAACTCCGGATAGTCGTCATCGATTTTTGCGCTGTGCCGGGCGTGCAAGATGGCGGCCGATTGCACCATGCGTTCCACGCCCGCGTCATCCGACCGTCCATCGCTATTGATCGACAAGCGCGTGGCCGCCTCCGGATTTCGCTGTGCGAACGCGCGCAGGTCTCGGCGCAAAATCTCCAGTTCTCGCTCGTAATAATGTCGCAGGAGATCGTCGTCGAACTCGTCGCGGTGTGCCGTCATCGGTAAAGGACTCCCGCTTCCATCACCCAAGAATCATGTCGCTGCTGCGCGGCTTGCATCGCACAATCGGTTCGCCCGTATATTTCGAGACAACGACCAACTGAACGAAGCTATTGAGCTGCACGTAGTAACCGAGAAACGTATCGATCGCGCCCACGAACGTTGCAATGCTGGCACCGACGTAATGCTTCTCGTCCAGGGTCACGCGCAACTCAGTACCTTGCACCGCGGTCATGAATGGGTTGCCCAGTAGCTCGATTGCCGCGCCGTGCGCCTCGACGGCGACGATCCCTTCGATGTGCCTCGATGTCACGGCCGAGCGCCGTAGGTCGTACAACACCAGCGCCGCCTTGAGCGCGTCGACGCTGATATCGGTAAGCGAGAGATGATCGAGCGCAAGTTGCGTAGCAAACCTCAAACGCAACGCGTCGCTGCGTTCGAAGCGCAGCGTCTGCGTCGGACGGCGCAGCATGGCGGCACGGATCGAGGGGCCACCGTGCTCGTCGCTGTCCCGCAAGAACAAGTCGCCGCCCTCGAGCCCGACGGCGAGTCTCGACGGCAGATCCCGGTTCGTGCACGTCAGTTCGAGACTCAACGTATCGGTTTGCGACGCCATCGGATCGAAATCGGCGTCGATTACCGAAATCTCCGTTTCGTAGCCGGGGCTCGCCAACGCCACCGCCGGGTCGCGACGAGCGAACCAGTAACGCACGGACCGTGGATCGTCGCCGTAGCGCTGCGAGAAAATCGGCCGAAACTCGATGACGCGGCTACGCGTTTGCGTTTGACGCACGAGGTTCACCGCGTCGATCGAGTAAATGTCGTAAGAGGCGGCATGGCTTGCATCCGCCACGACCGGATATGCGACCTCTCGGTGCGTCACGCGGATCGGTTCGCCGGGCCGGCGAAACAGGTTGACGACAGGCGTCGAGAACAGGCGAAAGTGCGTGGCCGACAACGAGTCCAGCAGGCGTACAGGGTTCGGGTTACCGTGGCCCTCCTTCAGCACCACGTGCAGCGTCACACGCCGGAACGCTCCCGCCGTATCGACTATCGCGCCGAGATCGATGTCAGCGAAATCGTGTTTTTCAGGGAAGCCGAAATATTCAGCCAGGGGGCGGTATGCCGGGTGCGACTTCCACGGATAGTCGAGCAGTGCATCGCTCCCATCGAAACCGGCCTGCGCGACCGGTACTGTCCGTAAGGGCTTCCAGCGGCCATCGCCATCAGCCTCCACATAGCTTGCCAGCGCATGGATGAACAAGCCGTCGGCGAGCGCGGCAATAAAAGACGATTCGCCATTCAAATGCGTGCGGACGGTACGCAGGACGAGCGATCGCAAATCCACGTTCGGCGCCGTCGATTCAAATGTTATCGACACGATCCCCGCCGCCTTCACGGGCAAAACGACAGGCGCCGCAGCCGCCGGCGCATAGCGCGCCTCGCTGATCGCAAGCGGTGCAAGTGTCACGTCGTAGACAGTCTTGAATCGGCATTGAACGCCGTTGATCGACCGGCTGACCAATTCCGTGCCCCGTGCAAGCCGATAGGAGTACGGCTCACCGTCTGCGGCGGCCGCAACCGCAAACTGCGCGATCGAGCATGCCGGGAACGGTCGCAGATAGTGCGGGTGCATCACATCCAATAGCGCTTCGACACACTGCGGATAATCATCCTTGAGTTTCTTGCCGATGCGCGCATCGAGCAGCGCTATCGCCTGGACCAGTTGCTCGATCTGCGGATCGTCACTGTGCTCATCCGCCGGCAAAAGGTGGCCTGCAATTTTGGGATAGCGCTGTGCGAAGTCCTCGGAGTATTGGCGCAAATGCGATAGCTCGCGTTCGTAATACGGCAGCAACTCTTCCATCTAGGTCTCAGGATGCGTGTGTTATCCGGCCGGTGCGCCGCTATCGTGTTCGAGGCCCCTCCTTAGGGCCTTTTTGGGCGCGCACGGGTAACCGAATATTGCAGCGTGGACGGTTGCAGCATGGCGTCAAAGCTGACCGGCTCCGCAGCCGGATGCACGACCAGCATCGCCTTGATGGCGAAGCACAGCACGTTCGTGGACTGTGCGTTCACTTCCAGTTTGACCTCGACCTGCTTGAGCCTGCGCTCGTGGCGTTCGATCGCGCGTTGAATCGAATTGCAGATGGTCGTACGGTCGTCATGGCTTGCCAGGCTGAGCCCGGCGAAATCGTTCAGCCCGTAGGTCAGCACCGACCGCTGGCATTCGTCGAACCCAGCGAGGCGTTCGTCGGTAAACGTAATTCGGGCATTCAGAAGAGACTCGATATGGCGCGCAACCGTGCCTTTGAGTTCGTCCAGCGACAACTGACGCACGACCGCGGGTGCCGGCTGATTCGGCCCGTCGCCGAACAATTTATCGAGCAGGTTAGGTTCGAAACGGTTCATCTATTTTTTTTGAAAGAATCGGTAGTGACGCACCCTCTCAAGTGCGAGGCGTATCATACAGGACCGACCCTAGCCTCTGCCGAATTCGAAGATCAAGCGCGCGAAGTAACTCGCGCATCCAAGTGAGAAAAGACATCGCGCACGCGGAGATTCTCGTCCATGGCTGGGCATGGTTCAATCGTTAGCCGCAAGCGCTTGCGCCACCACTTGCCCGCAAGCGCTCGCAATCTGTTCGATGACGCTCGTCCACTGTCCTGGCTCCGTTTGCCGGAACAGCCGCATGGTTTGCGGATACCACGGAGAATCGGTCCGCCCGCGTACCCAACGCCAATCGAGCCCGACCGCCGGCAGCATGACCCAGCTCGGTTTGCCGAGCGCGCCGGCCAGGTGAGCCACTGCCGTATCGACGGCGATCACCCAGTCGAGTTCGGAGATCAGCGCCGCGCTATCGGCGAAGTCGGCGATCTGGGGCGCGGCGTCCAGAACGTCCGGCCCGGCGGCGAGCGACTTCGCTTCGTCCTGACCTTGCCCCATCTGCAGACTCACGAAGCTCACACCGGGCACGTTCAATAACGGCCGCAACGTTTCGAGCGACGGCAGCGATCGATTGCGATCGTTGCCATGGTTCGCGTGACCTTTCCATACCAGGCCGACTTTCAGGCCGGCCAGCGGCAAGAGCTTGGCGCGCCACTTTTCGGCGAGCGCGGGATCGGGGCGCAAATACGTGGCCGCCGGAATCGAATCGAGCGTGGTGCCGAGCCGATAAGGGAGGCTGAGCGGCAATGTCCAATAGTCGTGAGGCGCCCGAGCCAGCTCCGAAGGAGCGTCGACGACCGCATCGATACCGGGCACCGTCGCGAACAAGCGGTGAAGCACGGGCGCGCAAGCCAACGTGATCCACGCCGCTCCGCGCGCTTTGAGCAGCGCGAGGTAGCGGCCGAACTGGATCATGTCGCCGAACCCTTGCTCTTGCCAGACCAGCACGGCCTTGCCATGCAGCGATTCGCCCCGCCATTGCGGATAGTCGACGGCCGGCGGCAGCGCGGTGCGATCCGAAAGGCCGGCGTCGTAACGGGCTTCGTACAGCGCCCACCCTTCGTCGAACCGGCCGAGGCTCAGCAGCAGCGCACCGAGCTTGCATGTCGCATCGGCGTATCGCGGGTCGATCGACAGCGCTTTCCGATACGCAGCCTCCGCTTCCTGCGTGCGCCCCAGATCGAGGAGCACCGTGCCAAGGTTATGCAGCAAAACGGCTCGATCGGGAAGCACCGAGAGCGCCTGCCGGCATGCCGCCTCCGCATCGGATAGACGACCGCACGCTTTCAGCAAGGCGCAAAGATTGTTGTGGGCGTCGAGATAATCGGCGCGAAGCGACAACGCCGATCGATAGCAAGCCTCGGCCTGCCCCCAGCGTTCGAGCCCCTGCAGCAAAACACCGAGGTTGTAGTGCGCTTGCGCGAATTGCGCGTCGGCATCGATCGCCATGCGCCACCATCGCTCGGCGTCGCTTTTGCGGTCCAAGCGCAGCGCGCAGGCCGCCGCCACGTTCAACGCCTGCGCGCGCTCGTTGCCGCCGAGCGCGGCCGATTCGATCAGCGGCTCGAGCACGATCAGCGCTTCGAGCGCCTTCCCGCTCGAATAGAGGGAAACCGCCGTTTGATATCGCTCGGCGCCCCCTCGTAGGGCAAACCGTGTTCCGTCCATCGATCGTCTCTCGCACTGTTGGAATTCGATAGACCGGAATTCTACGCAGTTTCGGCGTCGCCCCTCGCGGCACGCGAAGGCCGGACGTATTCGGCGCGTCGCGCAGGCGGCTCGCATGCCGCGCCTGCGAAAGATGCGGACGAATCGACTGACTTGTAATGCAGCGTTACCACTCTCGCATGGCGCTTTCACCTGTATCGAGAGCGCGCCTCTACACTGGGCTCGTCTTCAACAGAAACGAGCGCATGCAACGCGCAAAGGAGTAGCCCACATGAACAAGAAGCTCGTCGCAGTGGTGTTCGGCGTCGGTATCGCGGCGCTCGCGATGTCAAAGGCAGCCTCGGCCCATGTCGATCTAGCCGTCGGCATCGGCATTCCCGCGCCCGTGTACGTCGCGCCCGAGCCGGTGTATGTCGCGCCGCAAGTGGCTTACGCTCCCACGCCGGTGGCCACGGGTTATTGGCGCGACGACGGCTGGCGCGAACGCGCATGGCGCCGTCGCGAGTGGCGCGAGCATCAATGGCGCGAACACGAGTGGCACGAACGCCACGGCTGGGGCCGCGGAGACTGACCCGCGCCCCGACTGACGTGCGACGCGCGGGCAAGTACGCGCCCCGCGTCAACCGCGCACGCAAGCCGCGGCGATGACGGGCCGGCCACGCCGCGCGGGATCAGCGCCGTGTACGTGCGCCGCCCATCGGACTTTCGAGCCAATGCACGCTGAACAAGCGCGCCTCGTCCGTCCAAACCGGCCCCGGCCGAAAACCCGCCGATACGGCCAGCTTTCTAAAGCCTTCAATCGTGAACTTATGCGAGTTCTCCGTATGAAGGCTCTCCCCTTCCTCGAAGTGATAAGACTGCCCCGCCACGCGCACACGCTGCGCACATCGGCTCACGAGATGCATTTCGATCCGGTGCTTATGCGGATCGTAATACGCGTAATGCGCAAATTCTCGTAAATCGAAATCGGCGGAAAGCTCGGTATTCGCACGACGCAGCACGTTCAGATTGAAGGCGGCCGTCACGCCCTGCGCGTCGTTGTAGGCGCGATGCAAAATGTCCGGGTCCTTGACGAGATCGACGCCGACGAGCAGCCCGCCGCCTTCGAGCAAACGTGCCGCCAATCGCAAGAACGCCATCGCTTCGGGCGCCTCGAAATTGCCGATCGTCGAACCGGGGAAAAAACCCACGCGGCGCCCCGTCGACGCATCGAGGCCGGACAACTGCTCTTCGCGCATGTAGTCGGCCGCGATCGGACGCACCTGCATCCAAGGGCATTCTCCGTGCAATCGCCGGGCAGCCTCTTCCAGATGCGCACCGGAGATATCGATCGGAAAGTACCGGCGAGGCAACGCGTGCGCATCGAACGAACGCAGCACGATTCGGATCTTTTCGAGCGAGCCCGCGCCGAATTCGATGATGTCGGCCCGGGGTCCCACGACTTCCGCGATCTCGCGCCCGTAGCGCTCCAAGATGTGCCGCTCCGTGCGCGTCGGATAGTACTCCGGCAGTTCGCAAATACGATCGAACAACGCGGAGCCTGCGGCGTCGTAGAAATACTTCGGCGCGACGGCTTTCGGCGCGCGCGACAAGCCGGCCAGCAGGTCACGGCAAAACGCGTTGTCGGAGAGATCGGCCGGCACGCCCCGCGGGGGCGCCGCGCCAACGAGGGCGGATGCGTCAGAGGTCTCGTACAAGGCGTACTCCCGTAAATTGCCAGCGCGCGGCCGGCGGGAAAAAGTTGCGATACGTGCGGCGCGTGTGCCCCGGCGGCGTCGCGACACTGCCGCCGCGCAGCACTTGCTGCCCCACCATGAACTTGCCGTTGTATTCGGCGGCCACACCCGCCAATGGCCGGAAACCCGGATACGGGTCATACGAGGAGCGCGTCCATTGCCACACATGCCCCGTCATCTGCTCGATGCCGGGCGCGTCGAACGCCGCCTCCCACTCGAATTCGGTCGGCAAGCGCGCGCCCGCCCATTCCGCGTAGGCCGCCGCCTCGTAGAAACTGAGGTTCGATACGGGTGTCTCGGGGTCGAGCGCATTCAATCCCGACAATCCGAATACGCGCCAGTTCCCTTCGTTCGCCGCGTCGTCGCGCATCCAGTAGATCGGCCCCGCCCATTCTTCTCGCTGAACGGCGGCCCAACCGTCGGAGAGCCAGAATTCCGGCCTGTCGTAGCCGCCGTCCTCGATGAATGCAGCGTATTCGCCGCATGTGACGAGCCGATGCGCGATTTCGTAAGGCCGCAGTAAATACTCGTGCCGCGGACGCTCGTTGTCGAAACAGAAATCGTCGCCTCCATGACCGATGCCGACCACGCCGCCCGGTTGCCGCAGCCATTCGAGCGGCCTCGTGCGCGAGCCTCGGGCTTCGCCGTCGCTGCCCGGCTGCAGCGCCGGACGATAGGCCGGCTTGAGCGGGTTGCAGGAGAACGCATGCAGCATGTCCGTCAGAATCAGCTCTTGATGCTGCTGCTCGTGATGCAAGCCAAGCGTAATCAACGGCTCGAGGACGGCCAGTTTGGCGGGATCGGCTGTACTGACCAGCGTCGACAACGCTTCGTCGACATGCTGCCTGTAAGCATGCACGTCCGCCAACGACGGCCGAGTCAGCATGCCTCGCCGCGGCCGCGCATGGCGCGGCCCCAAGGCTTCGTAGTACGAATTGAAGAGAAAGGCGTATCGCTCGTCGAACGGCCGGTACCCCGGCGCATGAGGCTTCAGCACGATGGTCTCGAAGAACCATGTCGTATGTGCAAGGTGCCATTTCGTCGGGCTCGCGTCGGGCATCGACTGCACGCCCTGATCTTCCGCGGAAAGCGGTTCGGCAAGTGCGAGACTGTAGCGCCGAACCTCGTCGTAAGCTCGCTGAAGTCCGGATACGACGACGCTCATCGGATCTCTCCTGTCCATGGGGTGATAAGCCGGCAAAAGCCGGGCCGTCTTCGCGGCGCGCTTCGCGCCGTGTCGCGCGAGCGCCCTACTCTAATGGGTTTTCGGCGCGGCTGCTCATGGTCCCCGTACCGTTTGCATCGACGGTGCGGCCTAGCAAGCCCCGTTCCCGAGGGCGGGCTCGAGCGAATCATCTGCGAATCGTGCGCCGTTCGGTTGCGGACCGGTGGGCCGCCCGGCACGCCGGGCGATAATGGCGAACTGCCGGGTCGGTGTCGGGCGAGATTCGGATTCATTCCTTTCTATTCTTTCGGAGCCTCAGACAATGCACATGCGCGCAGTCGCCGCCAGCCAGGGATCACGATGGTTCGCCGACGGTTGGGCGCTGTTCCAGCTGCGTCCGGGCATGTGGATCATGCTTGGCCTGATCGACTTGCTCTTTACAATTTTGCTCTACGAGCTGCCCTACGCGAGCGACCTGACCGCCGTGTTCACGGTGCTCTGGACGGGCGGCATGATGTTCGCAGCCGATCACTGCCGCACGACGGGCTCGGTCCGGCTGGCCGACGTGTTGCGCGGCATTCGTGTGAACTTCGAGCCGCTGTTCGCCGCCGCGGTATTTGGGCTGCTGGTGGCGATCGTTTGCGATTTGACGGGCGATCGCGCGGCCAGCGCCCTCCGCCTGATGGCGTTCGGCGGCGCGAGCGCGAACCTGCAGTCCGCGCTTGCGCTGGCCGCGGGCGCGCTCTATTTGACCGCCGCGCTGATCGGCGCGATGGCGCTGTGGCTCGCGCCCGCGCTGATCGTGCTGAACGGCGCGACGCCCGGCGACGCGCTGCGCGCGAGCTTCACGGCCAGTTGGCGCAATGCGCCGGCGGCGCTCGTCTATGGTCTCATCGCCGCGGGGCTCTTGATTTCCTGCGTACTGACGCTCGGCGTCGCCGCGCTCGTCGTCGCACCGCTCGTCTATCTGTCGACGTATGCGGCCAGCCTCGACATGTTCCCGCGCGAGCGCCCCCGCGGCTGGGCCGATGGGGATCCGCCTCGTTAGGTATCCTTGAACATTCGATCGCTCACCTTCACATTTCACATCGACGACAGCAACCGCCCACAACCGGCCTAAACGCCGGCGTTGCAAATCGAGGCTAGATTTACGATGAACGCCCCTTCGAGCGTCGATCCGCTCGCCACGTTCCATCCGGCCGTCGCCGCTTGGTTCGAGTCGGCCTTCGACGCGCCGACCGACGCGCAAATGCGCGCGTGGCCGCATATCCGCGCAGGCGAGTCGACGCTCGTCGCCGCCCCGACCGGCTCAGGCAAAACGCTCACGGCGTTCCTCTGGGCGATCGATGCGCTGGTGCGAGAAGGCCTCGCGCTCGGCGGGGCGCTGCCCGACGAAACGCTCGTCGTCTATGTCTCGCCGCTCAAGGCGTTGTCCAACGACATTCACGCCAACCTCGATCGGCCGCTCGCGGGCATCGGCGACGCGCTGACGCAGCGCAGCCTGCCGCGCGTCGAAATACGCACGGCCGTGCGCACGGGCGATACCACCGCGCAAGAACGCAATGCGCTCAAGAAGCGGCCGGCGCATATCCTCGTCACCACGCCCGAGTCGCTTTACGTGCTGCTTTCATCCGATTCCGGCCGGCGCATGCTCGCGACCGCGCGTACGGTCATCGTCGACGAAATTCACGCGATGGTCGGCAGCAAACGCGGCGTTCATTTGGCGCTTTCGCTCGAACGGCTCGATGCGCTGTGCAAGCGGCGCTTGCCGCGCATCGGGTTGTCGGCGACGCAAAAACCGATCGAAGCCGTCGCGCGTTTTCTCGTCGGCACGAGCGAGCACGTGCGCTGCGCGATCGTCGACGTCGGTCACCACCGGGCGCGCGATCTCGCGCTCGAATTGCCGCCGGTACCGCTCGAAGCGGTCATGGCGAACGAAGTCTGGGAACGCGTCTACGATCGCCTGGCCGACCTCGCCTGCGCGCATGCGACGACGCTGATCTTCGTCAATACGCGCAGGATGGCCGAACGCGCGGCGCGCCACCTGACCGAGCGTCTCGGCAAGCAAGCGGTCGCGGCTCATCATGGCAGCATGGCGAAGGAGCACCGGCTGGACGCCGAGCAGCGCTTGAAGCGCGGCACCCTGCGCGTGCTGATCGCCACGGCTTCTCTCGAGCTCGGCATCGACATCGGCGACGTCGAGCTCGTTTGCCAGCTCGGCTCGCCGCGCGCCATCGCGCCGTTCCTGCAGCGGGTCGGCCGCTCGGGGCACAAGGTCGGCGGCATGCCGAAGGGCAGGCTGTTTCCCACTTCGCGCGACGACCTCGTCGAATGCGCGGCGTTGATCGACTGCGTGAGGCGCGGCGAGCTCGATGCCCTGACGATGCCCCGTGCCCCGCTCGACGTGCTCGCGCAGCAGATCGTCGCCGAGGTGGCCTGCGAAGAATGGACCGAAGACGCGCTATTCGAATGCGTCAAGCGCGCGGCGCCCTACGCCGATCTAAGCCGCGAGCAGTACGACGCCGTCTTGCGCATGCTCGCGGAAGGCTATACGAGCCGGCATGGACCCCGCGACGCATACCTTCACCGCGATGTCGTGCAAGGAACGCTGCGCGCCAAGCGCGGCGGAAAGATGACGGCCGTCACCTCGGGCGGAACGATTCCCGACAACGCCGACTACACCGTCCTGCTCGAGCCGCAGGGCCTGAACATCGGCACGGTCAACGAGGATTTCGCCGTCGAAAGCCTGGCCGGCGACATCTTCCAACTCGGCAATACGTCGTACCGGATCATGCGAGTCGAGCCAGGCCGCGTGCGCGTCGTCGATGCGCAGGGCCAAGCGCCGAACATTCCGTTTTGGCTCGGCGAAGCGCCGGGACGCAGCGACGAACTGTCGGCGGCGGTCTCGCGGCTTCGCACGCGCGTGGATGTATTGCTCGGCGCGGACGAGCCCTCCAAAAAACCCTCCCTGACGAGCACCGGGGAATCGGCGCTCGCCCGGCTCGTCGCCGTGCTGATGGACGAATTGGCGATAGACGAAAGCGCGGCCCGTCAGATCGCCGAATACCTCGCGCGAGCGCGCGCCGCGTTGTCGCAGTTGCCGACGCAAGACACCCTCGTCCTGGAGCGGTTCTTCGACGAATCGGGCGGCACGCAGCTCGTCATTCATTCGCTGTTCGGCAGCCGGATCAATCGGGCATGGGGCCTCGCATTGAGGAAACGCTTTTGCCGAACGTTCAATTTCGAACTGCAGGCCGCCGCGACCGAGGACGCGATCGTGCTGTCGCTGACGGGCACGCATAGCTTCGCCCTCGAGCAAGTGTGGCGCTTTCTTCATTCGAACAGCGCCGAACACGTGCTGATCCAAGCGTTGCTCGACGCGCCGCTCTTCAACGTCCGCTGGCGTTGGAACGCGACGACCTCGCTCGCGCTGCCGCGCTTCACGGGCGGGCGCAAGACGCCGCCGCAGCTTCAGCGCATGAAGAGCGAAGACTTGCTCGCAGCCGTGTTTCCCGATCAAGTAGCGTGCCTCGAGAACATCGCGGGCGAACGCGAGCTGCCGCATCATCCGCTCGTCGACCAGACGATCGACGACTGTCTGCACGAGGCGATGGACTGCGAGGGATGGCTCGCGCTGCTGCGCCGCATCGAGCAAGGCGAGGTCGAGCTCATCACGCGGGAGCTCCCCGCCCCCTCGCCGCTCGCGGCCGAAATCCTCAATGCGCGCCCCTACGCATTTCTCGACGATGCGCCGCTCGAGGAACGCCGTACGCAAGCGGTGCTGTCGCGGCGCTGGATCGATCCGGAAGACGCCTCCGACTTGGGCGCGCTCGACGCCGATGCGATCGCGGCCGTTCGCGAGGAAGCCTGGCCGCAGGCGCGCGGCGCCGACGAGATGTACGAAGCGTTGGCGGGGCTGGCCTGCGTGACCGAAACCGAGGCGCGCGCAACCGAAGGGTGGCTTGCGTGGCTCGACGCGCTCGCGCAATCGGGCCGCGCGACACGCATGCAGATTGCCGAAGACGAAGCGCTGTGGGTGCCCATCGAACGGCTCGCATGCCTGCGCGCCGTCTATCCCGATGCGGCGTTCGCGCCGCCGCTCGTGCCGCCGAAAGGCTTCGACGACGCTTGGACGCAAGAAGCGGCGCTCGTCGATGTCATGCGCGCGAGGCTTTCCGGGCTAGGGCCCGAGCGCGTGCCCGTGCTCGCGCGCTCGCTGGCGCTTCCCGCGTCGAACGTCGCCGCCGCGCTCGTGAAGCTGGAAAGCGAAGGCTATGCGATGCGCGGCCGCTTCACGCCCGGTGCTACGCAAGAAGAATGGTGCGAGCGCCATTTGCTCGCACGCATTCACCGGTACACGATCAAGCGGTTGCGCCGAGAGATCGAGCCGGTCGAGCGCGCCGACTTCGTCCGGTTCCTGATCGAATGGCAGCGGCTCGCGCCGCATGCGCGAGGAATGGGCCGCGACGCGCTCGCCGCGACGCTCGATCAACTGGAAGGCTTCGAAGCGGCCGCCGCCGCTTGGGAAGAAGAAATCTTGCCCGCCCGGCTGCGCGATTATACGGGTGTCACGCTCGACGAACTTTGCCGCTCCGGCCAATACGTTTGGGCACGGTTTGCGACCGAGGGGCGCGGCGCAGGCTCGCCCGTGCGCGCGACGCCGATCGCGTTGCTGCCGCGGCGGGCGCTGCCGATTTGGCACGAGGTGGCGGACCGGCGCACGAGTCAAGGGCCGGTCGTCGATGCGCTTTCGCCGCGCGCTCGCTTGCTGTTCGACGCACTGTCGCGTCACGGCGCGATGTTCTTCGATGAGCTCGTGGGCGAAGCGCATGCGTTGCCGCTCGAAGTCGAAGCCGCGCTGGGCGAGCTCGTCGCTGGCGGCTTGGTCAACGCCGACGGTTTCGCGGGGCTGCGCGCGCTCATCGCTCCCGCGGTGTCGCGGCATCGCGGGGGACGCGCGGCAACGCGGCGCGGCGGGCATCGCGGTGCGTTCATCGGCGGCATGCAAGACGCCGGGCGGTGGGCCTTGCTGCGCCGCCCAGCGCAGCCGCAAAGCGAGCAAGCCGTGCCTGGGAGCGCGCAACGGCTTGCGCCCGAGGTGGCCGAACACGTGGCGATGACGCTGCTGCGTCGCTATGGCGTCGTGTTTTGGCAGTTGCTCGAACGCGAGGCGGCATGGCTGCCGCGCTGGCGCGACTTGCTGCACGTCTTCCATCGGCTCGAAGCGCGCGGCCTCGTTCGCGGCGGCCGTTTCGTCGGCGGCCTCTCGGGCGAGCAATTCGCGCTGCCTGAAGCATTAGCGTCGTTGCGCGAAGTGCGCAAGCGCCCACCGGATCGGCAGACGATCTGCGTATGCGCCGCCGATCCGCTCAACGTCGTCGGCACCCTTTTACCCGGAGAAAAGGTACCCGCGTTCGCCGGCAATCGCATCGCGTTCCAGGACGGCGTGTGCATCGCCACACTGATCGCCGGCAAGTTCGAATTCGCGCCGCAACTGTCGCCCGCCGAGCGGGAATCGGCCCGTTTATGTCTTGCCCATCGCGTATGACGCACCGGGGTCGAAAGCCGACGTGGCGATCGACTGTAGACGTATAAGGCGCCTTTGCCGGGGCGCTCCTGGATATCTCTCGTCGAATCGGCCGTTCGACTCGAGGGCGATCTCGGGGGAAACGCGGAGTCCATATCAACTTTCGCCGTGCCGCGCCGTTATCTGCGGTATAGCCCGGGCACCGCCGGCCCGCGCCTGCATCGAGGCAGGTGCAACCCATGCGCGCGGGCGCAACCGAAAAGGAACTTCTTGATGGCCGCTGATCATCACTCGATCGACGAACGCACCAACCTGACGAGTTCGAACAAGTTCGAACTCTTGCTGTTCCGGCTCGGCGCCGCTCCGGGAAACGACGACTCGCACGAGTTGTACGGCATCAACGTCTTCAAGGTTCGCGAAATCATGACGATGCCGACGATCACGCCGATCGCCGGCGCCTCCGATCACATGATCGGCGCCGTCGATATCCGCGGCCAGATCATCCCGGTCATCGATTTGCCGAAGGTCATGGGTTGCAACCCGACGCGCGGCCTGAACATCTTGCTCGTCACGGAGTTCGCGCGGTCGACGCAAGCCTTTGCCGTCGAGGAAGTCGACGATATCGTGCGCCTCGAGTGGAACCAGGTGCTCTCCGCCGAAGGCTCGGCCGGGGGCAACTCCGTCACGAGCATCGCGCGCATCGACGGCAACACGGGAGATTCGCGGCTCGCGCAAGTGGTCGACGTCGAGCAGGTCCTGCGCGATGTCTTCCCGGCCCAGCACCCGAGCGTGGGGGTGGCCGATGTCGGCACGTCGGTCAAGATGAGCGGCGGCGCCAAGATTTTGGCGGCCGACGATTCGGGCTTCGCGCGCAAGCTCATCGAGCAGAGCCTGTCCGCGCTCGGCGCCGAGTACATCATCACGAAAACCGGGCAGGAAGCCTGGGACACGCTGCGCCGTATCGCCGACGAAGCCCAACGAGAAGGGGTTCGGACGCGCGACAAGGTCGCACTCGTGCTCACCGACCTCGAAATGCCCGAGATGGACGGGTTCATGCTCACGCGCCAGATCAAGAGCGACGAGCGCATGCGAGACATTCCCGTCATCATTCATTCGTCGCTGACGGGCACGGCCAACGAAGCGCACGTCAAAAATGCCGGTGCGACGGGCTACGTCGCCAAATTTGCGGCCGGCGATTTGGCGGAAGCCATCCGGCAGGCGCTCGCAGCCTGATCGAAAAGCAGCGCCCCCCGGGCGGATCGTATCGAATCGTCCTTAAAGCGCCGTCTTCCGACAGCAGGGCTTTTTCGCCGGCGCTTGCTAGCGCGGGCCTGTCGCTTAGAGTAGCGGCAGGCCCGTGTCGCGTTTGACTTCTCTCAGCGACAGCACCGATTCCACCGAGGTCACCCCCGGCAAGGCGCGCAGCACGTCGCGCACGAACGCACCGTAGTCCTCCAGGTCGCGCGAGACCACGTGCAGCAAATAATCGGCGCTGCCCGAGACGTTATGACAGGCCACGATGCGCGGGAGGGCTTGAATCTGGCGCTCGAATTCGTCCGCAAGACGCCGGTCGTGCACGCCGAACCGGATCAGCGCGAACGCCGTGACGCCGATCTGCAGCGCCGACTTCGACAGCACGGCGCGGTATCCCTCGATGTAGCCGTCCGCCTCGAGCCGTTTCAAGCGCCGGGCGCAGGGCGTTTCGCTCAAGCCGACGGCGTCGGCGAGACTCGCGTTCGTGACGCGGCCGTCCGCCTGGACCGCCATCAGAATCGCCCGGTCGGTCTTGTCCAATGCCATGCTTCGCGTTCTCCTCGTTCTCCCCGTTTCGACAGCTGCGATGGTAGCGCATGCGCGGGCACCGGCCTTGCTCGGCAGTTCCGTCATGCTCGCCCATTCCCTTGCGCCTGCCCGCGGCGGCGCCCCCTACTTTGTCGTTTCGCCGCACCTGGACGACGCCGTCTTCAGCTGCGGGATGTTGCTCGCGAGCCATCCCGGCTCTATCGTCTGCACCGTCTTTTGCGGCGAGCCCGATCCTGCGCAGCAAACGCCGTGGGACGCGAGCGCCGGCTATGAAGATTCCAGCGTGGCGATGCGAGCGCGCATCGCCGAAGACGAACAGGCGCTCGCGATCGTCGGCGCGCGCGCGCTCCGATTGCCGTTCCTCGACAGCCAGTACGGCGATACGCCGTCGCTGGAGGATCTCGCCGGCGCATTGACGTGCGCTTGGCGGCGAACCGGCGCGCCGCGTCTCGTCGCGCCGCTCGGTTTGTATCATTCCGACCATGTGCTGGTGGGCGATGCTTGCCGCCTGATCGCGCAGCGCGAGCGGTTGAACGACGTCGTCGTTTACGAGGACGCGCTTTACCGCGCGATCGAGGATATCGCGAGCCGCCGATACGCCGAATTGGGCGAAAACGGCATCGGCTTCGCTCCGCTGCCCGAGCCGATTGCACGCACTGTCCACCACGCGGGCGCCGCCGACGTAAAACGGCGGGCCGTGCGCGCTTACCGCAGCCAGCTGCGCGCGCTGGACGATCCTGACCCGCACGATCTCGCCGAGCCGGAGCGATACATGCAGCTCGTCATCGATCCGGCTCGGCAGCCGCCGGCGTAGACGACCGACGCGCGGCGGCGCGCTCCGCAGCGCTCACTTGGCGCCGCATGGCCAATACGTTCGACGCGACGACCCGCCTGCGCCGCCAAGCCCAGGCGATATCCGCCATCAGCATGAACGTGTCGCGCGCCAGCGTCCGCGTCGCGTCGCGCGCATAGACAGCCAATGCACGTCCCGACGCCACGACGGCCTGCGCGGCCGGCAGCCGCATCCAGGCAACGACAGCCGCATTGCGCGCCAACATGAGCCGGCGCAGCCGCGCGTCCCGCGCGGGCGACGGATGATGAACGACCGTCACCGCGTCGCAATAGACGATGGCATAGCCGCGGTCGAGCACATCCAGCGAGACGAGCGATTCTTCGCCCCCGATGAATAACCGCGGCTCGTACCCGCCCACCTCGCGAAAGACGGCCGTTCGGAATACGCAGGCGCCCGCCATATATCCCACGAGGGCCGGCCCTGGGAGGCCGTCGCGCGGCAGCGGGCTCGTGCTCATGCGCAAGCAGGTCGGATCGACGCAGTGTCGTTCGCCCACCAGCACGCGACCGGACAAGACAGCCACTCGCGGCGCGGCATCGAGCACGCGTACGGCATGCTCGAGCGAACCCGGCGCCCAATGCGTGTCGTCGTCGCTGAACGCCACGTAATCGGTTTCCGCCGCCGCCACGCCGTGATTGCGGCCCGCGGCGCCTAGGTTGGCCCCCAGAGCAACGACGTGCACGCCGGCAAAACGCTGCCGCAACGCATGCACGGTGCCGTCCGACGAACCGTTGTCCACCACGACGACACGCGGGTGCTCCGGCAATGCAAGCAGCCGCTCGACTGTCCGAGTCACTTCGCTCAGCCGGTTGTGCGTGAGCACCACCACCGATATGCGCGCGTGCATGGCATTCATGGCTTTCGTGTCCTCCGTGCCTCGTTTTGCGTCGACGCGCATTCAGCAATTTGCACTCCCATCGGCGCCAATCCCGCAAGAAACGCAACGCTCGACGCGCGCTGCGTATCGCGGAATTACATCGGCCCTGTAAGGCCGCCACGTCGTCGATCGGGCACCGAGTAAAGATCACAGAACCGTTGGATCGGAAAGAAACGCTTCTGCACGTTCGACCTGCCGCTAGAGACGATGGGCACAGCGCGTGCTCGAACGGGACGGGAGCGCATCGCGCGCGCCCCGTGATCCGGCGCACGGCGCGAGTCGCCCCGGCAGTCACCATACCGAGGACCACTCATGAAAATCGCACTCGTCAGTGAACACGCGTCGCCCCTCGCCGTGGCGGGCGGCGTCGACAGCGGCGGCCAGAACATCTATGTCGCTCACGTCGCGCGGCAGTTGCATCGAGCCGGGCACCAAGTCGACGTGTTCACGCGGCGAGATCGGGCGCTCCTGCCGGCCGTGTCCGATATGGACGGCGTTCGTGTGATTCATGTTCCCGCCGGGCCGCCGACGCAAATGCCCAAGGAGCAACTCTTGCCGTTCATGTCCGAGTTCGCGGACTTCCTCATCGGTTTCTGTCGGCGCGAACGCACGCCCTACGACGTCGTGCACGCCAACTTTTTCATGTCCGGGCTGGCCTGTCTGAAGGTCAAGGCCGTGCTCGGCATTCCGCTCGTGACCACCTTTCATGCGCTAGGCAAGGTGCGGCGGCTGCATCAAGGCGCCGACGACGGCTTTCCCGACGAACGCTTTGCCATCGAAGACGAACTCGTCCGTCAATCGAATGCCGTCATCGCCGAATGCCCTCAGGACGCCGTCGACCTTCGCGAGCACTATGGGTCGGATCCCGGGCGCGTGGAAATCGTCCCCTGCGGGTTCGACGCAACCGAGTTCAGCCGCGTCGAGCGCGCGACGGCACGCGCTGCGCTCGGCTGGCCGCAGCATCAATTCGCGGTGTTGCAGCTCGGGCGGCTCGTGCCGCGCAAGGGCATCGACAACGTCGTTCGCGCGCTGGCGCGGATGCGCGAGCGCACGAGCATCGACGCACATCTCTACGTCGTGGGCGGCAACGCCGACCTACCCAACGAGATCGCCACGCCCGAGATCGCGCGGCTGCGCGGCATCGCGGCCGGATGTGGCGTCTCCGATCACGTGACGTTCGTCGGTCGGCGCGGCCGCGCGCAGCTGCGCGAGTTCTACGGCGCGGCCGATGTATTCGTTACGACGCCTTGGTATGAGCCGTTCGGCATCACGCCGATCGAAGCCATGGCGTGCGCGCGCCCTGTCGTGGGCGCCGATGTCGGCGGCATCCGCTATACGGTGGTCGATGGGAAGACGGGCTTTTTGGTGCCGCCTCGCGACCCCGACGCGCTCGCCGAACGGTTGGCCTGTCTCGCGCGCGATCCGGCGCTCTGCGAACGCATGGGCGAAGCCGGATTCGAACGCGTACACGGCAGCTTCACGTGGACCCGCGTTGCGCGCATGCTCGAAGACGTTTATCGACGGGTGGCGCGCACGCCGTGCGAGGACCTGCGCGTGCTCGAGAAGCGAACGTCGCGCGTCGAGAGCACAGGCACGAGCGGCACGAGCGCCGCACGCGCGGCCGCCGGACGTGCTTGACGCCATGACGCCTAGCCCGAAAGCCTCGCCCGATCGTATCGTGGGGCGCGCAGCCATCCTGTTCGATAAAGACGGGACGTTGCTCGACGACGTCCCCTACAACGTCGATCCCACGCTCATGCGCTTCGCCCCGGGCGCTCGCGACGCGCTCGCGATGCTGGCGGCGCACGGATTCAGGCTGTTCGTCGTCAGCAACCAAAGCGGCGTGGCGCTCGGCCGCTTCCCGCATGAAGCGCTGGCCTCGATGGAAGCGCATTTGCGCCGTATGTTCGAGTCCTGCGGCGTGCGCCTAGAGGGCGCCTACTGGTGTCCGCATCATCCGGATGGCGTCCTGACCGACTATGCCTATCGCTGCGAGTGCCGTAAGCCCGCGCCGGGGTTGCTGCTGCGCGCGGCGCGCGAGCATGCGATCGACTTGTCCGCCAGCTGGTTCGTCGGCGACATTCTCGACGACGTCGAGGCCGGCACGCGGGCAGGATGCCGCACCGTGCTCGTCGACAATGGCCACGAGACTCAGTGGGTGGCGGGCCCGCACCGCGTGCCGACGCTGCGCGAACCGGATCTGCTGCGTGCCGCCCTAGCCATCGTCCGCGAGCAGGAAGCCTGGACGCCGAACGCCGGTACAGGCATGCGCGGCGGCCAGATCGCATCGAAACATACGGCTTCGCCGACGGGGACCGCGCCATGACCGCGCTTCCCTTCGAGGTCTTCCCGTTGCTGGCGCAGGCGCGCGAGCGCGACACTTCCGTGTCCCGCTGGGGCGCGCAGGTCAAGCGGATTCTGTGCGTGCGGCTCGACCGGCTCGGCGACATCTTGATGACCACGCCCGCGCTCCATGCGCTGCGCACGTCGGCCCCGGGCCGGCATATCACGTTGCTGACCTCGACCGTCGGCGCGCAGGCCGCGCCGTTCTTGAGCGACATCGACGAGGTCATCGCTTACGACGCGCCCTGGCACGGCTTCGCACCGTCGTCTTCGCCGTCGATCGATCTAGCGATGCAACGCAGGCTGACGGCCGGACGCTTCGACGCCGCAGTGATCTTCACGGTCTACAGCCAAAGCGCGCTGCCCGCCGCGATGCTGTGCTATCTGTCCGGCATCGAGCGGCGGCTCGCTTATTGCCGAGAGAATCCCTATGGACTCCTAACCGATTGGGTATGCGAAACGGAGCCGCACGGCGGCGTTCGCCATGAAGTCGAACGCCAATTGCACCTGGTCGCGAAAATCGGCGCTACGTGCGCCGACACGCGCATGCGCTTCGATGTGCCCGCGCAGGCGCGGCGGTCCCTCGTTTCTCGGCTGGCCGAACGGGGCATCTGCCCGCAATCGCCATGGCTGACGATCCATCCGGGCGCGAGTGCGCCGTCGCGGCGCTATCCGGCCGAGCGGTTCGGCGAAGTCGCCGCGAGGCTCGCGCACGAGACCGCCTGGCCGATCCTCTTGACCGGCGGCGCCGACGAGTCGCCGCTGGTCGGCAAAGTCATGGCCGCCGCGGGACGCGCCGCGCGCGCACGTCTGCACGATTTGTCGGGACAGCTCGATATCGGCGAACTGGCCGCGCTGATCGACGGCGCCGCGGTGCTCGTCACGAACAACAGCGGGCCGGTCCACCTCGCGTCGGCGCTCGCCACGCCCGTCGTGGACCTCTACGCCCTGACCAATCCGCAACACACGCCCTGGCAGACCGCGCAACGCGTGCTCTTTCAGGACGTCGACTGCCGCTGGTGCTACCGCGGCGAATGCCCGCAGGGCCATCACCGCTGTCTGACGGGCGTGCCGGCTTCGGCGGTCGCCGCGGCGGCGCTGGAGCTCGCGGCCGAAAGCGCCAAGCAACGGGCCGCGTTCAGCCCAGCCGACGCCGCATCGGCCCACGTTTCGATCACCTCGTAACCGTCCCCTCGCTCGATCCACGCCATGTACACACTCGGAATCAATGCCGTTTATCACGACAGTGCCGCGACGCTCGTCAAGGATGGCGTCGTCATCGCCGCCGCCGAGGACGAACGCTTCACGCATGTGAAGCACGCCAAGCGCCCGGTCCCGTTCTCGACATGGCAGATGCCGTTCGACGCCATCGATTACTGTCTGAAGGAAGCCGGCATCACGCTGGCCGACGTCGATCACGTCGCCTATTCGTACGACCCGGCTTTGCTGCCGACGATGCCGGGCCCCGCACGGGGCGCCGCCACGATCGCGCTGCCGCTCGAGCCCGGTTTGCAGCGCGCGGGCAATCCGAACGAGTCGCCCTGGGATCCGTTGTTCGTCAGCTACATCGTCAACGCGCGCGCGCAGCTCGTCGACGGCGCGCCGCATCATCTGGCGAAGCGATTTCGCGCGCCCGCCGGCGGTCATCGATTCGCTTGGCACTATGTCGAGCATCACCTTGCTCACGAAGCGAGCGCCTTCTTGGCCGCACCGCTCGGCGACACGGCCGTGCTGACGATGGATGGCCGCGGCGAAGGCGTCACGACGAGCCTGGGCCAGTTCGTCGACGGTCGGTACAAGCGCATCAAGCAAGTGGAGTTGCCGCATTCGCTCGGCTTGCTCTACGAGGCCGTCACGACTTGGCTCGGCTTCTTGCATTCGTCCGACGAGTACAAGGTGATGGCGCTCGCCGCATTCGGCCGTCCCGCGTACGCCGACGTCTTTCGCGAAATCGTCCGCTATCGCGGCAACGGCCGCTATACGGTCGAAGCCGCCAACCTCGTCGAACGATTCGGCCCGCCGCGCGAGCGAGGCTGCCCGCTGGAACAGCGCCACTACGACATCGCCAGCTCGTTGCAGACGGTCCTCGAGGAGACCGTCCTCGAACTCGCGCGGTGGCTGCACGAGCGCACCGGCTTGCCGCGGCTTTGCATGGCCGGCGGCGTCGCACTCAATTGCGTCATGAATGCGCGCATCCGCGATCAGGGCCCGTTCGACGAAGTCTGGGTTCAGCCGGCCGCGGGCGATGCGGGCACCGCGCTCGGTGCGGCGCTCTGGATCGATTGGCGCGAGCGCGGGCTCACCGGCGACAAGTCGCGGCGCTGGACGATGGATCACGCCTATCTCGGGCCGTCGTATTCCGACGAGGAAATCGAAACGTTCCTGCGCTGGTCGAAGGTGCGGTTCAAGCGGCTCGGCGACGTTGCGGGCGAAACCGCCGACCTGCTCGCGGCGGGCAACGTGATCGGCTGGTATCAGGGGCGCACCGAATTCGGCCCGCGCGCGCTCGGCGCCCGATCGATCCTCGCCTCTCCGATCGACCCGGGCATGCAGGCCAAGCTCAACGAAATCAAGGATCGAGAGGACTTCCGGCCCGTTGCCCCGGTGGTCATGGAAGAGCATGCCGACGCCTGGTTCGTCGACGCGCGCATCGCGCCTTTCATGCTGTTCATCTTCGACGTGCGCCCCGAAGTGGCCGAGCGCATTCCCGCCGTACGCCACGTCGACGGCACCGCGCGCGTGCAAACGATCAATCGCTCGCAGCACCCGCTCTACTACGATCTGCTCGCGGCCTTTCATGCGCGCACCGGCGTGCCGATCCTCGTGAACACGTCGTTCAACACGCGCGGCGAGCCGATGGTCAATTCGCCGCGCGACGCGCTCGAATCGTTTTGGACGTCGCCGCTCGACGCGCTCGTCATCGGGCCGTTCTTGATCGAGAAACGGGGGGCCGCCTCGTGAGCACGCCGGACGCGGCCGAGCCGCGACACTGCGCCGATGCGCCGCCGCGGCCGGAAGCAGCGGCGAGCCTGCGCCCCGACGTCTCCGTCGTCGTGCCGACCTGGCGCCGTCCCACGCTGCTGGAGCGATGTCTCGAAGCGCTCGTGCGGCAAACCTTGGCGCCCGAACGCTACGAGATTGTCGTGTGCGACGACGGCCCCGACGACGAAACGCGTGCGCTCGTCGAACGCATCGCCCGCGCGCACCTCATACGCGGCCTGACCGTGCGATACCTGCCGGTCACGGCGACGCAGGGCCCGGCCGGCGCACGCAACGCCGGCTGGCGGCATGCGCTTGCGCCCACGATCGCCTTCACCGACGACGACACGATTGCCGACCCTCGCTGGCTCGAAGCAGGGCTCGCGGCGATGGGCGACGGCGTGTGGGCAGCCTCGGGTTCGATCGTCGTGCCCTTGCGCGAGCGGCCGACCGATTACGAAGCCGACGCGAGCGGACTCGAACGCGCCGAATTCGCGACGGCCAACGCGTTCGTGCAGCGCTCGGCGCTGGCTGCCGTCGACGGGTTCGACGAGCGCTTCACGTCGGCCTGGCGCGAGGATTCGGACCTGCAGTTCGCGTTGCTCAGCGCCGGCGGCCGCGTCGTCGAAGCCTCGGACGCCGTGGTCGTGCATCCCGTGCGCCCGGCGCGGTGGGGCGTCAGCCTTTCGCAACAGCGCAAGAGCGCGTTCGAACCGTTGCTTTATCGAAAGCACCCGGCGCTATATCGCCAGCGCATCGCTGACACACCGCCGATGGACTATTACGCGACGGTCGGGGCGGCCATCGCGGCTTTTGCCGGGTTAGCGGCCGGCCTGCCGGCCGTAGCGGGCGTGCTTGGGCTCGCGTGGCTCGCGCTGACGTTGCGCTTTTTCTTGCTGCGCATGCGCGGACGCAGCACGGCATGGACGCACGTCGCCGAAATGGCCGTGACCTCCGCGTTGATCCCATTCCTTTCCATCTACTGGCGTTTGCGCGGCGCCTTGCGCTATCGGACATGGTTTCTTTAATGAGCGTTACTCCCGACTTCCCTGACGTTTCGCCGCCTCGGCGCGTTGCAATCTTCCGCGCGCTACAGCTCGGCGATATGCTTTGCGCCGTGCCCGCGCTTCGCGCACTTAGGCGCGCATGGCCGGACGCGCACATCACGCTGGTCGGGCTGCCGTGGGCGACGCGCTTCGTGGAACGATTCCCTTCGCTGATCGACGAGTTGGTCGTCTTCCCTGGCGCGCGCGGGTTTCCCGAGCAAGCGGAGACAGACGCCGGCCTGCCGCGGTTTTTCTCGGCGATGCGCGAATGCCGTTTCGACCTCGCCATTCAGATGCACGGCAGCGGCGGCCCCGCGAACGACATCGTCAAGCAATGGGGCGCGGCGGCTTACGCCGGCTTCCGGCAACCGCACGAGCCGCCCGAAGCCGGCTTCATCGCATGGCCCGACGACCTGCCCGAGCCGCGCCGCTATCTCGCACTTGTGCGCGCGCTCGGCATCGACGCCGATGACGACGCCCTCTGGTTTCCGCTCACGCCGCACGATCGCTGCGAGTATGCGGCGCTCGAAACCCGGCATGGCATCGAGCCCGAACGGTTGATCGTCTTGCACCCTGGCGCGCAGTGGCCGTCGCGACGCTGGCCGGCGGCCCGCTTTGCGGAGGTGGCCGATGCGCTCGCTGCAAAGGGCTGGCAGATCGCCATCACCGGCACCTCGAACGAAGCGGCGATCACGGCGGCCGTGCTCGGCGCGATGGCCGCCCCGGCGCTGCATTTGACCGGGTCCACGACGCTCGGCGGCCTTGCGGCGCTCGTGTCCCGCGCAAGGCTCGTCGTCTGCAACGACACCGGCATCTCGCACGTCGCCGCCGCCGTGCAAACGCCGAGCACGGTCATCGCCTCGGGCAGCGACACGCGGCGCTGGGCGCCGCTCGACGGCGCGCGTCATCGCGTGTTGGCCGACTATCCGCCGTGCCGTCCCTGCGCATTTCGCGATTGTCCATACGGGCACCCGTGCGCGCTCAATATCAGCGTCTCGAGCGTCGTCGATGCGGCGCTCGATCAGTTGGCCCACCGTGCGCGAGCGCATCCCGCCGGCGAAGCCGTACTGCACGTGCGCCCGCCTCGTCCCGCCAAGGAGTCCCGCCATGCAACGTAGACGGCCGCTGCGCGTGCTGACTTGGCACGTGCACGGCAACTATCTCTACTACCTCACGCAAACGCCGCACGAGTTCTGGCTCGTCACGCGTCCCGGCCATCCCCCGGGGCATGCGGGCCGCACGGGCGTGCTGCCATGGGGCGCCAACGTCCACGAAGTCGACGCGCAGGACGTCGCGCGGCAGGCCTTCGACGTCGTGCTCTATCAGCATCGCGAACATTGGGAAGGCGATCGCTGGACCGTTTTGTCGGAAGCGCAGCGCCAACTGCCCACGGTCTACCTCGAACACGATCCGCCGCAAAACAACCCGTTCTGCGAGCGCCACTGGGTGGCCGATCCGGCGACGTCGATCGTGCACGTGACGCATTTCAATCGCCTGATGTGGGATTGCGGCGCCGTGCCGACGCACGTCATCGAACACGGCGTGCTGGTGCCCGACGGCGTGCGCTACACGGGAGAGCTCGAACGCGGCGTCGTCGTCATCAACAATCTCGCGACACGGGGCCGGCGGCTGGGCGCGGACGTTTATGCATCGGTGGCGCGTCAGGTACCGTTGGAGCTCGTCGGCATGAATGCGCAAGAGGCGGGGGGCCTGGGCGAAATCGGCAACCTCGATCTCGCGGCATTCACCGCGCGCTATCGCTTCTTCTTCAATCCGATTCGCTGGACTAGCCTTGGCCTCGCGATCATCGAAGCCATGACGATCGGAATGCCGATCGTCGGCCTGGCGACGACCGAGCTGCCTACGGTCGTCGTCGACGGCGAAAACGGCTACGTCGCCACCGACGTCGATTCGCTCGTCGAACGGATGCGCGCTTTGCTGGCCGATCCGAACGAAGCGCGTCGGCTGGGCGAGAACGCACGCCGCACGGCGCTCGAACGGTTCGGCATCGGCCGCTTCGTGCGCGATTGGGACACGCTCTTGCGGGAAGTCGCATCGTGACGACGGCCCGCTTGCGAGGCACAGGCTTGCCCTTCGAACCCACCGCGATAACCGGAGTGACCGAAGATGAAAGAACTCGATCGAAAGCGGATTCTCGTCACGGGCGGTGCGGGCTTTCTCGGCTCGCATCTTTGCGAACGGCTCGTCGAAGCCGGACACGACGTGCTGTGCGTCGACAACTTCTTCACCGGCACGCGAGAGAACGTCGCGCATCTGCTCGGATGCAGCAACTTCGAGTTGATGCGGCACGATGTCACGTTTCCGCTCTACGTGGAAGTCGACGAAATCTACAACCTGGCCTGCCCGGCGTCGCCCGTTCACTACCAATACGATCCTGTTCGCACGACGAAGACGAGCGTCCATGGCGCCATCAACATGCTGGGCCTCGCCAAGCGCGTGCGCGCGAAAATCTTTCAGGCGTCGACGAGCGAAGTCTATGGCGATGCGCGCGTGCATCCGCAAAAAGAGGACTATTGGGGGCACGTGAACCCAATCGGGCCGCGCTCGTGCTATGACGAAGGCAAACGCTGCGCCGAGACCCTGTTCGTCGACTATCGGCGCCAATACGGGCTCGAGGTTCGCATCGCGCGTATCTTCAACACCTACGGCGCGCGCATGCATCCGGCCGACGGACGCGTCGTTTCCAACTTCATGGTGCAGGCCCTATCGGGCGAACCGCTGACCGTGTATGGCGACGGCTCGCAAACGCGCTCCCTGTGCTACGTCGACGACATGATCGACGCCTTTATTCGTTTGATGGACGCACCCGACGGCTCATGCGACCCGGTCAATCTCGGCAATCCGCACGAGGTGACGATGCTCGAGTTGGCGCAGCATGTCCGGCAAGCCACGCAATCGGACAGCACGATCGTCTTTCGTCCGCTGCCGACCGACGATCCATGGCACCGCCGGCCCGACATTTCCGCCGCTCGGGCATTGCTCGATTGGACGCCGACCACCGCGCTCGACGAGGGGCTGCGCCACACCGCCGAGCACTTTCGCATGCGTCTTGCCGGTGTTCCGCTTGCCGATTGCGGGAGGAAGATCAGGCCTGCAGGGCCAGGCGGCGTATCTCACCGGCAAGCGCATCGATCGGAACCGGCTTGACGAAATGTGCGCCGAACCCCGCGCGCGCGGTCCGCTCGCGCACCGCCGGATCGGTATGGCCCGTCAATGCAATGGCGGGGGCCGGCGCGCCGTCGTATCGGCGCGCGATGTCCTGAATGCGGGCCAGCACCTCGCAGCCGTCCTCGTCGCCGATCGAAATATCGCAGACGAGCACGCGCGGCCACTGCGACGGTGCGCTTTCCTGCAAGCGCCGCACGGCGTCGGCGCCCGACTCGGCCAATTCCACACGGGCGCCGCTCGCGACGAGCGCGGCCTCGAGCGCGTCGCGCGCCTCCTCGTCGTCGTCGATCGCCAGCACGTCGATCCCGTCGAGCCGAGCCGCCCCTCGCGCGATCGGGGTCGCGACGCCGTCGGCGCCGACGACCGGCAATAGCGGAAGCGCGGCAACGTAGGCGACATGGCCGTCGACGGGCATCGGCAACATGTGCCCGCCGGCCGCAACGAGCGCATGCTCGGCCTCGGCCGCCTGCTCGCCGGACAACGGCGCGGGTTCGGCATGCGCACCGAGCACCGCGAGCCACGCCGAATTGCCCTCCCGCTGCGCTCGCAATTCCACGCGCTCGCCGGGCGCCGCATGCGCGATCTCGTTCGCGCAAAGCCGGGCGACGACGCGTTGGATCTGCTCGGTCTCCCCGCTCACCGGAAGGCCCGGATCGACGACGCGAAGCCCGAACTCGACACCGCGCGCCTGCGCCTCCGTCGCCACGCGGCCGGCGATCTCCGCCGCGAGATCGCCCACCCGCATCGGTTGGGCCGCGAGTTTGCGCTGGGTATGCTCGAGCTCGCCCTGTTCGCGCTGCAGTTCCCACATGCGCGCATAGACGCCGCCCGGCCGTGCGATCAGATCGTCGTGGCGGCCTTGCTCGACGATGCGCCCGTGGTCCATGACGAGGATGTGATCGGCATCGACGATCGTCGAGAGCCGGTGCGCGATGACGACGGACGTGCGCCCCTGCGCGAGGCGGCGAAACTCGTTTTGAATCGCGCGCTCGGAGCGCGTGTCGAGCGCCGACGTGGCCTCGTCGAAAACGATGATGGGCGGATCTTTCAAGAATGCGCGCGCGATGGCGATCCGCTGACGCTCGCCGCCCGACAGCCTCAACCCGCGTTCTCCGACGCGCGTGTCGTAATGATCGGGCAGCCGCTCGATGAACTCGTCGAGCAGCGCTGCGCGCGCCGCGCGCACGATGTCGGCCCGCGTCGCCTTCTCCGCCCCATAGCCGATGTTGTAGGCGATCGTATCGTTGAAAAGCACCGTATCCTGCGGCACGATGCCGATCGCCTGGCGCAGCGAACGGCGCGTGACGTGCCGCAGGTCCTGTCCGTCGATCGTCACCTTGCCGTGCGTCGGCGCGTACAAGCGAAACAGCAGCCGAACGAGCGTCGACTTGCCCGATCCGCTGCCGCCGACCACGGCGAGCGTTCGCCCCGCCTTCGCCGTGAAGGCGACGTCGTGCAAGATTTGCCGCGCCGGGTCGTAACCGAACTGAACATGATCGAACGCGATTTCGCCCGCCGTGACGCGCAGCGGTTTCGCATCGGGCTCGTCCCGGTCTTCGTCGCCGGCAACGTCGCCGCTTTCGTCGCCGGCCAACGCCGTGAACATCCGTTCGACATTGACGAGCGCGTCGTTCGTCTCGCGGAAGACGAAGCCCAGCGTGTTCAGCGGCATGCATACTTGCACGATATACGCGTTCACGAGCACGAGATCGCCAAGCGTCATGCGGCCCGCCGCCACATACTGCACCGCGAGCAGCATCATGGCGGCAATCCCGAGGCATACGACGGCGCTTTGCCCGAGGTGCAGCGCGGTGAGCGCCCGCTGATTGGCCAGGCGCGCGACGATCCAACGGCTCAGCACGCTGCGATAGCGCGCTGTTTCCAAATCCTCGGCGGCAAAATACTTCACCGTATCGTAGTTGAGCATGCTGTCGACGAGCCGGCTGTCCGACGCCGCCTCCAAACGATTCACCTCGCGCTGCACGCGCATGCGGCGGCGCGTAAAAACGACCGTGTAAGCGGCATAGCTCACCAACGTCGCGGCAATGATCCAGCTGAACGTCGCGGTGAAACTGCCGGCGATGATGGCGATCACCGTGCCGATTTCGATGATGGCGGGCAAGATCGTGAATAAGCCGACGCCGAGCAAATAGCCTACGCCGTCGGTGCCCTTTTGGACGTCGCGTACGATGGAACCCGTCTCTCGCTGCGAGTGATACCGCGCGCCCAATCGATGCAAGCGCGCGAACGTGCGCTCCGCGAGTTCGGCCACCGTATGTTGCGTGACGGTGCTGAACACCACGTCGCGCGCCTCGCCGAGCGCATCGCCGAAGAAGCGCAGCAACGCATACGCGAGAACGAGAAAGACGGGAAAGAGCGCGAGGGCCGCACGGTGCCCGAGGTCGTCGATGATCGCGCGCAGCACGAGCGGCACCGACACGCCCGCGAGCTTGGCCGCGATCATCAGCGCCGCGGCGCCGAACGTCTGCGTTCGATAGCGCCACATCGCCTGCCATACGTCCGCTGCGATACGCCCTTTCACTCGCGCCCGTGCGCCCCGACGAAACGGCATCACGCTTGCCCTCGCCCCGCTTCGGCCACGATCGACTCGTCCACCCTTACCATGACGTTGCATTCGCTGCCGGCCGATGCGACCCACGACACCTGAATCGTCGCGACGCTTTCGGAGTCGGTCGCATGCGTGATCGACGTCGACGAGAACGGAAAGCGCTTGAGCAGGGCGTGTTCGATTTCCGCGAAACACTGCCGTGCATCGAGGGTGACAGTCATAGAGGGTCCTCCGGTCCGCGGGCCATCGATGGGGGGCATGCGTGTGCGGCGCCACCTGCTTCATCTGTCCCAAGTTCGACGCGCAACGCGCGTTCCCGCCCTATCCGTCTCGTTGGCGACGCCGTTCAAGGCATGTCCTTTGCAGCAATCGAAGCGTGCGTGCGGAGTTGAATCGGACGCGCATCATTCGCAACCCTAATGGAGGACACGATGAGAACCTCGACGAAAACGCTGCTCGCTTCGATCATCGCAGTCGCATGTGCTAGCGGCGCCTACGCGCAAGGTGCGGGCGGAGGGGCCGGCGGGTCCGCAGGGGCAGGTAGCACGGGCGGCGGCGGCACGGGCGCCGGTATGCATGGCGGCGCAGCGCCAAGCGGCAATACGCTCGAGCAGCCTGGCATCCAGCCGGGCATGAACGGCGCCAATACCAAAGGCGGCTACGGCAGCCCCGGCACGACCGGCACGAGTTCGGGCCGCTCGACGGTCTCGCCTCGCATGCGCCACCATCGTTCCGGCACGACGGGCAACAGCACGACGCCCCAAGACGAATCCCTACACGAAGGACATCAATAGCCGGCCATGACCAAGTACCGTCGGCGCAAGGGCGGGCGCCGGCGGCGCTCAATTTCCGCCGGGCAGTCCGGTCGAAGCGACGACGCGCGCCAGTTGCCGCTTCGCCGCTTCGCAGACGCGGTCCGGCGTAAATCCGAATTTTCCTTGGAGATCGCGCATCGGCGCCGACGCACCGAACGTATGCATGACGATTTTCTCCCCGGCCCGGCCCACGTAACGATCCCAACCTAACGTCGCCGCCTGCTCGACCGCGACACGCGCGTCGACTTCAGGCGGCAGCACACTGTCCCGATAAGCCTCGTCCTGCAGTTCGAAGATGTCCCACGAAGGCATCGACACGACGCGCGCCGCGATCCCCTCTCGCGTGAGCCGCTCGTACGCCTCGATGCAAACGTGCACCTCACTGCCTGTCGCAAGCAGCAACACTTTCGGCGACGCGCCGTCGGGCGGATCGGCAAGCGCATAAGCGCCGCGCCGCAAGCCTTCGGCCGGTGCGAATCGCCGACGGTCGAGCGTGGGCAGCGGCTGGCGCGAGAGCACCAATGCAGCCGGCCGCCGCGCATCGGCCAGCGCGACGCGCCACGCTTCGCGCACCTCGTTCGCATCGGCAGGCCGCAGGACCGTCAAGCCGGGCACGCCGCGCAGCGAAGCCAGTTGCTCGACGGGCTGGTGCGTGGGGCCGTCCTCGCCCAGGCCGATCGAATCGTGGGTGAACACGAAGACGACCGGTATCTCCATCAATGCCGCCAAGCGAATCGGCGGCTTCATATAGTCGCTGAAGATCAAGAAGGTGCCCGTGTAAGGCCTCACGTTCGATAGCGCAAGCCCGTTGGCCACAGCGCCCATCGCATGCTCGCGCACGCCGAAATGCAAGTTGCGCCCTTGCGGGACATCGGCCGCAAAGCTGCCTGCGCCATCGAACTTCAGCAGCGTCTTCGTCGATGGCGCGAGATCGGCGGCCCCGCCGAGCATCCATGGGATGCGCTCGGCAATCGCATTGAGCACTTCGCCCGACGACGCTCGGCTCGCCGCCCCTTTGGCGTCGGCCTCGAACACGGGCAAGTCCGCGTCCCAGCCATCGGGCAATGCGTGCCGTTCGATCAGCGCCAATTCGCGCGCAAGGTCGGGATAGCGCTGCGCATAGGCGGCCAAGCGCGATTCCCACTCGGCCCGCGCCTGAGCGCCCCGTGCGCCAATGCCTTCCGCAAATCGCGCTCGCACATGGGCCGGCACATAGAACGGCTTATCTTCCGGCCAACCGTACGCGCGTTTGGCGAGCGCGACTTCCTCTTCGCCGAGCGCGTCGCTATGCGCCGCGGCCGTGCCCTGCTTGTGCGGCGCCCCCCAGCCGATGATGCTCTCGACGACGATGAGCGTAGGCGAATCCGCGTTTCGCTCGGCCTCGGCAAACGCGGCGTCGAGCGCCGTCAAGTCGTTGGCGTCCTCGACAGTCAATGTGCGCCAACCGTATCCGCGGAAACGCGCGTGAACGTCGTCGCTATAGGCAAGATCCGTCTGCCCCTCGATCGTGACGCGGTTGCTGTCGTAGATCCATGTCAGATTCGACAAGCGCAGATGCCCGGCCAATGACGCGGCCTCGTGCGACACGCCTTCCATCAAATCGCCGTCTCCGGCCAGCGCATACACGCGATAGTCGAACAGCGGAAAGCCTTCGCGGTTGTATCTCGCGGCGTACCAGCGCGAGGCGATCGCCATTCCGACGCTATTGCCGAGACCTTGCCCGAGCGGCCCCGTCGTCGTCTCGACGCCGGTCGTCATCCGGTATTCGGGGTGCCCCGGCGTCTTGCTGTCGAGTTGTCGAAAGCGGCGAATGTCGTCGAGCGACACCGCGGGCGTTTGCATCGCCCGGCCTTCGTCGTCGACCGCTTTGACGTCGGCAAGGTGCAGCAACGAATACAGCAACATCGAGGCATGGCCCACCGACAAGACGAAGCGGTCGCGATTGGGCCATAACGGCTCGCCCGGATCGTAGCGCAAATGGCGCTGCCACAACTGATACGCGACGGGCGCGAGCCCCATCGGCGCGCCCGCGTGGCCCGAGTTCGCTTTTTGCACGGCGTCCATCGCCAAGGTGCGGATCGTGTTGATGCAGAGCTGATCGAGTGCAGGGTCCGAGCGCATGGCTGAGCTTCCTGATTGAAGAGGGGAACCAAAGGATTGATCGAGCAACCTCCATACCCATGCTCGGGAAAACAAGTGCACGGTCAAAGAATGCATCGCCGCTGCAGTTTTTACGGCGCGCTCGACGGAGCGCGCCGCCACGCATACGTCGCTCCGGGCGCGCGAACGTCACATGCGATGGAACGCTCGTTGCTGATTTCATAGGCGTGTCCACCCTCATTCAAGGAGGCATACATGGCCCAGCATCCCGCCCATTCCCAGGATCATCGGCACCCCGGACAGCCGTCCCCGGTTGCGGTTCAGAAAGCGTTGGCGGGCATCGACTATCCGACCACGCGCGAGCATCTCGCCGAGACAGCGCGCGCTCATCACGCGGACCGTGAAATCGTCGAATTGCTCGACAGGTTGCCCGACAAAAACTACGACAGTCCCGCCGCCGTGTCGAAGGCGATTTCGCAAGTGCAGTAGGCGAGCGGCAACCGACGGCTTGCACGCCGATCGGTCATGCGACGCCGGCCTTCACGAATACAGATACATCTACCATCCAAGGAGCACGAAAATGAGCCTCACACCTGATCCCACGAGCAGCCGCGGCGAAACCCGCATCGTCGGCAAGGGCAGCGCCAGTGCGGACGGCCCGGGCCCCTATGTCATGGCCGCGAGCACGCTCGACGGCGACAAGGTCATGAGTTCCGATGGCGACGACGTGGGCAAGATCAAGGAGATCATGCTCGACGTCTACACGGGACGAATCGCCTATGCGGTGATGTCGAGCGGCGGTTTTCTCGGCATCGGCGACAAGCTGCTCGCCATTCCATGGAACGCGTTGACGCTCGATACCGACCGAAAATGCTTCCTGCTGTCGGTGTCGTCGGAAACCGTCAAGAACGCCCCCGGATTCGACAAGGACCACTGGCCGGCGATGGCCGACGCGGCCTGGGCCAGCGACCTGCACGAGTACTATGGCAGCTCGCCGTACTGGGAACGCGTCGGAACGACGGGCGTCGACCCGACACGGGAGGGCCGCCACTGACGCCACTGACCTCTAGTACTGCCAGTGGAGGCCACGCGCGCGACGCGACGCGACGCCGCGCGCGCCGCACGGGCCGGGATCAGCCTCCGCCGATGCCTTGCAGCACCCGTCCGGTGCCGCCGCAAATCGTGCAGGGCTGCCCCTCCACCAGCCCCGTGCCGCGGCATACGCGGCACGGGCTTTCGCCTACGCCGGGTGCGTCCGGGGGCGCTTCGTCTCCGGGGTTCTTCGGTTCTGGCGTTTCTTGCATGGACAAGGTCCTCCGTTGGCTGGGCATGTCGCGGAATCCAGGGCCGCGAGCGAGGCGTGCGGCGTGCACCCTTGGCCCAGCAATAAGCGGGCCCTCGCCCTCAGGGGTAGCGCACAAGGCGGGCGGCATATCGATCGTCGAAGGCACGACGTCCTACAACTGGCTAAATCCGCCGTTTTACCTTGCACGCCCGCCTGTCGAAAAAACCGGATATGCCCCGTATCCAAAAATTGTGACCGCCGCGTTAAACGATTCCCTTCCCCGTCGATCGAACATCAATCGAACAAGTTTGAAAGTTAATCGCCCGTCGGCAATCGCACCGACCTGTCAAAACAAATGGGGCACTAGACGGAGGCCGCCCCTCCATATTGCGAACTCTGCGCGGCGGTATTAGTATTGCGCCAACCGCGAATCGCGCCTGGCACGGGCAAGCCAGACGAGCATTCGAAACAATTACCTGCCCTGGCAGCATCTGGGCCTGCGGGTGGTAATTAATACCTTTTACGCTGCTCCGATAAATAGTCGAAAACGTTTTATAGCGTCATATGAATAGCCATTCCGACCACTTACCGTTTGCGCTTTCTCGACTGGAATTCTTTCCGGTCCCGCTCAGTGCGTTATGTCGATCAAGTAATTAGTGCGAGTACGACCAGCGCAACCAGCCCGCACTAATTGATGACCGAATCGACAGTTTTTTAGCAATTGGAGGTAAGCATGCTGAGCCCACACGAACTCGCCACGCTGATGCTCGTCAGGGACGCGCCCGATCAAATCGGCGATCGCGCCGAGTTGAGCACGCTGCTCGAGCGGCACTTGATCGCGCTCGAGCAGCCCGAGGACATCGGCCTGCCCCGCCCTCGCATCACCCCGAACGGATCTTCCATCCTCGAAGCCTGCTCGCGCCTGCGGTAGTCGCGTGCAGGCGACCCGGCGGTCGCGGTGCGGTGAGAGAGGCATTCGCTGCGACCGCCGTTCTCTGACTTCGTCAAACGCTCATCAAGGAGAACGGAACATGACAAGAAAAGTTGCCCTCGTCACGGGAGGCATGGGTGGCATCGGCGAAGCGATCAGCATTAGGCTGCATGACGTCGGCCATGCCGTCGTCGTCACCTATTCGCCGAGCAATACGGGTGCGGACGATTGGCTCGCGCGTATGGAGGCGTCGGGCCGGAAATTCCGCGCCTATCCCGTGGACGTGGCCGACTACGATTCGTGCGGGCGCTGCGCGGCGCAAATCAAGGCCGAGATCGGGCCGATCGATATCCTCGTCAACAACGCCGGCATTACGCGCGACGCGAGTTTCAAGAAGCTCGAGAAGGGCGGCTGGGATGCGGTCTTGCGCACGAACCTCGACTCCGTCTTCAACATGACGAAGCAGTGGTACGAAGATATGACGGCGCGCGGCTGGGGCCGCATCGTCAACATCTCGTCGGTCATCGGCTGCAAGGGCGGCTTCGGACAAACGAACTATGCGGCAGCCAAAGCGGGCATGCATGGTTTTACGAAATCGTTGGCGCTCGAAGTCGCGCGCAAGGGCGTAACCGTCAATACCGTGTCGCCGGGCTTCATCGCCACGCGGATGGTCATGGCCGTTCCCGAAGAGGTCATGGCGACGAAGATTCTTCCCGATATCCCGGTCGGCCGCCTTGGGCAACCCGAAGAAGTCGCCGCGCTCGTGACCTACCTCTGCTCGAACGAAGCCGGTTTCGTGACGGGCGCCAATATCTCGATCAACGGCGGCCAGCATCTTCAATAGCCGCCCCCGCCGGGCAGCCGTTCCGCAGCGGCGTTCTCGACGAGCCCCGCACGTCGGCTAGCTCGTCTCATCCGAGCGGTCCCGTCTATCTCCTCGCGATCCCGTAGGCCGCACCAGCGTGCGTCGCCGCGCGCGCTCACGCCACGGCGCGGCCTTTCGCCCTGGAGCACGGCGCTTGCTCGCACCGGGAAGCTCGTCGAGAAATACGACATTGAAAAAAACGCGGGCGACGCGGCGGCCGGCGGTGGCGAATACCCTTTGCAGGACGGCTTCCGCTGGACCAACGGCGTATTGCGTGCGTTGTTGCTGCGCTCTCCGAATGCGGCCGACATTCGCCACGCCGTGCCGGTGGCCGCCTCGGCGCCCGCACCAGCGGACGCTCATTGAGGCGCAAAGGCGAGCTGCCCGCGCTATTCGTCCGCGCTACCCGCCTTGTCGATGCGGTCGGGTTCGATGTCCGCGTCGTCGATCAGCGTGGAGTCGCCGTCCGCCGACGAACGTTCTCCCGTTCCGGCGCGGTCGGTGTCGCTCGCCAATTGAGCGTCGCCCGTCTCGAGCGCGTGCTCGTCGAGCTCGGTGTCTTTGTCGAAATCATGCCGCTTTGCACCGGCCATATCGCTGCCGCTGTCGGACGAGTCGCTCGGACCCAGCGAGCCGGTCTCGCGGCCGGGCGCTTCGGGGTCGTTCGTCGGTGGGAGGTTGTCGGGGTCTAGGGTGCTCATCGTCATCTCCTGTCGAGAGGCATCGTTTCGATAGCGAGTCCCTTTCGCTAACGCGTCATTCGTCGTGCAGCAACGGGCGCGCCACAGTGCCTGACGTCCCTCCGGCACGCAAAATGCGTGCACTCGTCTGTCTGCAAGCGATCGACCAAGGGGGTTCGAATGAACGTTCATAGCGGCAAATCGCAAGACGAGCGCGTCGCCGCGCGCAAGCAACAGAAGCAAGCCTCGCTCGAGCAGCCGGGCGGGGAAATGGCCGTCGACGGCACCGAAGCCGACGACACGCACAGCTGCGGCGAGTTGTCCGAAGCGGGCAAGCGCGTATGGCGCACGGGCTCCGGCATGGACGGCAGCGGTAAGTGTCCGTGACGTCAAGCGATATACCGGGCGTGGAATGGGCGTTGCTGGCTCGAAAGCTCACCCAAGCGCACCGGCGCTTCGTCGCATCCACTGGAAGAAGGAGGAATGCTATGCGTACTCACAGCACATCCACTAGTACTACGGGCGCCCCACGCGGCGCACGGATCGTCGGCAAGGGCAGCGAAACCGCCGCAGGTCCGGGCCCCGACGTCATGGCAGCCAGCACGCTCGACGGCGACAAGATTTTGAGCACCGACGGCGAGGAAGTGGGCAAGGTCAAGGAGATCATGCTCGATGTCCAAGGTGGGCGCATCGCCTATGTCGTCATGTCGTCCGGCGGCTTCTTGGGTATCGGCGACAAACTGCTGGCGATTCCCTGGAATGCGCTGACGCTCGATACGACGCGCAAGTGCTTCCTCGTTTCGCTGTCGTCCGAACGAATCAAGAACGCGCCGGGTTTCGACAAACAGCAATGGCCGTCGATGGCGGACGCGACTTGGGCCACGTCCGTGCACCAGTACTACGGGCGGGAACCCTACTGGCGCAGCCTCGGCGCCGACGACGAATATGAAGCCGATTACGACGTGGCACGGGACGATCTCGATCCGGACGCGCCCGAGGCTGGCGGGGTGAAGCTGTAGCGCGCGCGGGGCTTCGAACTCCACGCTTCGAACGCTACGTTTCGAGCGTCGAACCGCAGGCGCCCGAGCACCTTGCACGCGGCGGCCCGTTCCGATCCCCGGGGCGGCCGCCGCGGTCTTTTAACCCTTACATCACCGGTGTAAAGCCTCACGCATCGTCTTCACCTCTCGAGGCGCCACCGGTCGTGCTTCATTACCCCAAGCATTGCGGATAAACGTCAGCACTCGCGCCATCTCCGTATCGTTGAGCTTGCCGATGAAAGACGGCATGCGCCGAGGCTTCGGGCCGCCGGCCGTCTCGGGGCTGCGCCCGCCGTCGATCAGCAGGCGAATCAGCGACGTCGCATGCGGTGCGACGACGGCAGGGTTGCCCGCAAGGCGCGGATATTTGCCGGGCACGCCACGGCCGTCGGCCTGATGGCAACGTGCGCAGAAGGCGTTATAGACGCCCGCGCCGGGATATTCGATCGAGCCGGTGCGAAGGACGTTGACCGTCGCGGCATTGCGCGCGGGATCGGTATCGATGTGGCCGCTTTTTTTACGCGGCGGCAGCGTCTTCAAATAGGTGGCGATCGCCCGCAGATCGTCGTCGCTCATGTATTGACCGCTGTTCTCGACGACCTCGACCATGCTGCCGAACGCCTGCAAGCCGGCGCCGTGACCGTGCTCGAGAAACGCGGCGATGTCTTCCGCCGACAGCGAGCCGAGGCCTGAGTCGGGATCGCCGGTCAAATTGGGTGCGAACCAATGATCGTTGGTGCCGCCGGTTAGATACAGGCGGTCGCCGTCGTTGAAGCCGCGCTCTTCATAAGCGGGGCCGCGCGGAGTATGGCATGCGCCGCAATGGCCGAGCGCCTGCACGATATAAGCGCCGCGATTCCATTGCGCGCTGCGATCGGTACGCGGAGCATAACGTTCGTGAGGCGCGTACAGCTCGTCCCAAACAGCCAGTGCCCAGCGTTGATCGAACGGAAACGGCAGCTTCGTTTCGGGCGCCGGCGCCGCCACCGGTTTGACGCCGTGCATGAAGTACGCGTAAAGCGCATGCACGTCGTCGTCGCTGATCTTCGAAAACGACGGGAATGGCATCGCCGGATACAAGCGCTTACCGCCCGGCGCAACGCCCTCCCTCACGGCGCGCTCGAAATTGTCATAGGTGTAGCGCCCAATGCCGTACACGCGGTCGGGCGTGATGTTGCTCGTCCAAATCGTGCCGAACGGCGAGCCCATCGGCAGCCCGCCCGCAAAAGGCGGCGACGGCTTCGGTGGCCGCCCCGTCGGCGCATTCGTATGGCATCCCGCACAGTCGGCCAGCCTGGCGAGATACGCGCCGCGCGCGATGAGCGCGGTGTCGGGTGAACTTGCGGCGTCGGCGGAACTTGCGCCGCCCGCTGCAACTACCGCACTCGCCGCACTCGCCGCACTCGCCGCACTCGCCGCACCGCCCGCTCGGCATAGCGTCGGCGGCACCGTCCCGAGGACGAGTGCGACGGCCCACGCGCCCAACGTCACGTGTGATCGAAACCGGTTGACTCGCAAGCGACGGACCATGTGCACCTCACTAACGATGCGACGCGATGAGATCGGGCGAGCTAGGTGCATGCCGAAACGAGCCCCGTCGCGATATCCGTCGCCACGAGCGCGAATAAGAACAACACACTCGCCATGAATCCCACTCTCGCTACGAAGGCTTCGCCCTCCACTTTCGTCTCGGTCGACTCGGCCGTTCGACGGCGCCGCGTTTGCGTCAGAAGGCGCCAATTGCGCCAGGCGAGCCAGGTGCCCAGCAGGCCGACCACGAGCATGGCGGCGCTGATGCCGATCACGCTCCAGCGAACGGCGGGATCGAGGGGGATACGTAAAGGCATGTCGTGCGGAAAGCATGCGTGAGCGACGAGCGTTTCGCCCGCGCAAATCTGAAGCAGCCATGCCGCCGGCGCAGCGAGGACGCCTACGGTCAAGGCCAATGCCGAAATCGGCGCGTCGACAGGGGCGCGGTTCGCTTGCATAGCGCTACAACCAATAAGGCGTCAAATAAAGCGTCGTAAAAATGAAGAGCCAAACGACGTCGACGAAGTGCCAATAGAGACTGCCGATCGTCAGCGCCGCGTGCCGCCGCTCGTCGAAGTAACCGAGCGCCGTCCATAGGCCGAGTACGGCGAGCACGATCAGGCCCACTAACACGTGCGCCATGTGAAAGCCGGTGATCGTGAAATAGAGCGAACCGTACAAGTGCGACGTGGGCCCGTAGGGATGCCCGCGCCATTCGTGCAGCTGAATGCCGACGAAGGCGATCCCCAAGACGACGGCGAACGCCATCGACGCAACGGCCCAACGCTTTCGCCTTCGCTTGACGAAGTGTTCGCACAGCCAGACGAACCCGCTGCTCGAGACGAGGATCGCCGTGTTCACCGATGAGACGCCCAGCTTCGGCAACCCCTCGGGCGGCCAATGCACCGTCTGCTGCACGGCCAAATACAGATAGGAGAAGATCAGATAGCCGAACAGCGCGGCCTCCGTCGCGATCAGCATCGTGCAACCGAGCAAACCGCTCGCGCGGTCGCCGGCGCTTCCTACGGGCAGGGCGTTGGCCGGCCGCAGCAACACCGCTTGCGTATCGTCGCTCATGGTGATTCGCCCTCCACCGGTGCAGGCTCGCGCTGTATCAGTTCGCGCCGCGGCCAAAGCCAAACCATGATCGATAGGCCGCACAGGACGAGCAAGACGAAGGCGACGGCCCACCATTGCATCGCGAGCGCCGCAAAGAAGAGCGCGGCGAACAAGCCCAGCCAAAACGGTGCGTACGAATCCTCCGGCATCTTCAGAATGACGTAGGGTTTGCCGCTGACGGCCGTGGTACCCAGCGCTTCACGGCCTTGGCCCAGCAAATAGCCTTCGTCCAAATGCGACCGCGCATGAACGGGCTTGTCCGCTTCCTCTTCCATGCGCGCTTCCCATAGGGGATGGCGGCTCGCCACGATAGGCAGGGCAGCGAAGTTATACGGCGGCGGCGGCGAAGGCACGGCCCATTCGAGCGACGGCGCATCCCACGGGTTCGCCCCCGCGATCGGGCCGCGCTTGAGGCTGTACACGATATCGACGAGAAACACGAGGATGCCGAAGGCGAATACGAACGAGCCGATCGACGTCAGCATATTCACCGTGTTCCATCCCATGTCGGGGCCGTAGGTGTAGATCCTGCGCGGCATGCCGAGCAAGCCCGCGATGTGCATCGGGAAGAAGCCGAGGTTGAACCCGACGAACATGAGCCAAAAAGCGATCCGCCCCAGCCGCTCGCTCATCATGCGGCCCGTGAATTTCGGAAACCAGAAGTACGTTCCGCCCACGACCGGAAACACGTTGATGCCGATCAGCACGTAATGCAGATGGGCGACGACGAAATACGTATCGGTCAGTTGCCAATCGAGCGGCACGGCCGCCGTCATGACGCCCGACACGCCGCCGATCACGAACAGCAGCACGAAGCCGGCGAAGAATAGAAACGGCGTCTTGAAGACGGGGCGCCCGAGCCAAATCGTCGCGATCCAAGCGAATGTGGCGACCGCGCTCGGAATCGAAATGATCATGCTGGCCGATCCGAAAAACGCGAGTGCGAGCGGCGCAATGCCGGTCGCGAACATGTGATGAATCCAAACGACGAAGCCGATCACCATCGTCGCCACGGTCGAAATCGCGACGGGGCCATAGCCCACGAGCGGCCGGCGGCAGAACACCGGCAGTGCATCGGAGACGATACCCATCGCCGGCAGCACGACGACGTACACCCAGGGGTGCGCGAACACCCAAAACAAGTGCTGCCATAGTAGCGCCCGCCCGCCGCCGCCCGTCACATCGAAGAAATGCGTGCCGATCCTGCGATCGAGCCAGAGCATGAGGAACGCCAGGCTGACGGACGGCACGGCGAACAGATTGCCCACCGAAATCGTCAGCGTGCCCCAGACGAGCACGGGAATGCGATCGATCGACATGCCCGGCGCACGCATGCGCAGCAGCGTCACGACGAAGTTGGCGGCCCCCACCGTCGTCGAAATGCCGAGCAACACCATCCCTAGCGCGTAGACATCGATGTTCGGGCCTGGGTCGTACGTCAAACTCGAAAGCGGAACGTAATTGAACCAGCCCGCGTCGGCGCCTTGACCGAGCGGAAAACTCGCATAGAGAAAGATCCCCGCAAACAGAAAGACCCAATACGAAAACGCATTGAGCCGAGGGAAAGCCATATCGCGCCCGCCGAGCACGAGCGGCCACAAGTAATTGGAAAAGCCCGACAGCACCGGCAACGCGTAAAGAAAGATCATCGTGACGCCGTGCATCGTGAAAAGCTGGTTGTATTGCTCGGGCGTCAGGATGCCGGCATTGGGCCGCGCGAGTTGCACGCGCATGATCAGCGCTTCGATTCCGCCGATCAGAAGGAAGACAAAAGCCGTCACGAGATAACGCAGGCCGACCGTCTTGTGATCGACGGTCGAGAACCATCCTCGCCAGCCCGGGCGCGTCTCCCACAGTTCGAGCAATCGCGCCTTCCCCGCTTCGTCGAGCACGCCGCGCTGCAGCGGGCGCGAGAGGCGTACGGTACCGGGGGGATCGCCGGGCAACGCGGAAATGGGCGTTTCTGACATCGTTCGTCGCTCACTGCAGGGTGGAAAGGTAGGCCGACAATGCGGCTGCGTCGGCAACGGATAACCGCATCGACGGCATCAGCGAATCGGGTTTGATGCGCTGCGCATGCTCGATCCAATCGAGCCGATGCTCCGGCGTGTTCGTCATCTGGCCGGCCGCGATCAGCCGTCGCGAGGCCAAGTGCGTCAAATCGGGCGCTTGCATGCCCGCAGCCGGCGTGCCGCGCACGGCATGGCACCCCGCGCATCGCTCGCCGAAGATGCGCTGCCCCGTTCGAGCGTCCGGCGTCGTGACAGCGGCCGCACCGCGCCGCTGCGCATCGCGCCATGCATCGAACGCTTCTTGCGGCTGGGCGACCACTTCGAACGCCATGTGCGCATGCTGCGCGCCGCAAAACTGCGAGCATTGGCCGCGATAGACGCCGGGCGCATCGGCCTGGATCCATTGCACGTTCGTTTGCCCCGGAATCATTTCGGTCTTCCCTGCAAGTTTGGGGGCCCAGAACGTATGAATGACATCGGCGCTCTTCAGCTCGACGCGCACCGGAACGCCAGTGGGAATGTGGATCTCGTTGGCAGTGACAAAGGCGCGCGAAGGATCGAGCGCATCGGGATAGTCGATCTTCCACCACCAGTCGTACGACGTGACGACGATCGTCAGCGGCGGCTCGCGCGGTGGCGCGGCCACCGAATCGAGGGTCGCCATCGCATAGACGAGCGCCGCGAATAACGCGATCGACGATAGACCGGTTCCGATCACGAGCCACTTCGTACCGCCCGCGTCCGGCGGCAGCTTCTCTTCGCCGCCCGGCGGCGGGAGGCGGCGTCTCGCGATTGCCGCGACGAGCAGCACCGCAATGATCACGATCACGGCCGAAACGAGCGCCATCAATGCCCAGCCCAACCGGTAGGCGGGGGCGGCCGCCGGCCCGGCCGCGTCTGTCAAATATTGGAGCGGGGCGAGGCTCATCGTCCCGGCGCTTAATCCGCGATGCCGCTCAGGCCGCCGCCGCTCGAACCCGCGGGATGGGCCCCGCCGCCCGGTTTTGCGCGGCCGCTAGCGCTCGACGTCTTGCCTGGCGTATCGTCGCTGCCGCCGCCGTCTTCGCTGGCGCCGCCCTCATGATTTTTCTTCGGGCCCTTCGGATCGATCCGCGTGGCGCCGCCGACCGCTGGCGGATCGCTGGCCGGAAACGTCTCGTCCACGCCATGATCGATACGCTCTTCCTCGTGATTCTTTCCGCCCTGCTTTTTGTCGTTTGAATGGGACATGACATACCCTCCCTCGACGCGTGGAAACGAGTCTCGTCACGCAAGGCGCATGCCCACCTCCATGCGCCGATGCTGCGGGTGCGTGGTACACCCGCCGTGTAAAACTTTGCGTGGGCGATGGGCGGCGGATGGCAAGACGCGGCATAGCGCTTGCTGCGATATCGGTCGCGGCGACAGGACGCCATGCACCGGCTGCCTTCGCCCAGGCCCATTCTCACGCTTTCTACCGCATAGATGATGACGTCCGCTTCAGATCCTGCTTCGCGCGACGCACCCTCGCCGCCCGATGCGCTCGACACCACACCGATCGCCGCGTTGCGCGCAGATGCCTACAAAATCCCCACCGACGCTCCCGAAGCCGACGGCACGTTCGAATGGAACGCCACCACGCTCGTCGTCGTCGAGATCGAAGCGGGCGGCTGCACGGGCCTAGGATATACGTACACGGACGGCAGCGCCGCCGCGCTGATTCGCGAGACGCTTGCCCTGGAACTGCTGCACGAACCGGCCGGCCGCATCAACGCGCTTACGCAGCGCTTGTGGCGGCGCGTACGCAACATCGGCCGTTCGGGCCTTTGCGCGACGGCGATTTCAGCGCTCGACTTCGCGCTGTGGGACGTCAATGCGAGGTTGCTCGGCGTGCCGCTCGTTCAGTTGCTCGGCGGCACGTTGCGCGACCGTGTGCAGATCTACGGAAGCGGCGGTTTCACGAGCTACGACGACGAGCGGCTTCGCGACCAACTCGCGCATTGGGTCGACGTAGACGGCTGCCGCGCCGTCAAGATGAAAGTCGGTGCACAGCCCGAGCGCGATCCGCAGCGCGTGCGAACGGCACGGCGAGCGATCGGCGATGCGGCGCTGTTCGTCGATGCGAACGGCGCGCTGACGGTCAACGGCGCCCTGCAGTGCGCGCAGCAGTTCGCCGAGCACGGCGTCGCATGGTTCGAAGAGCCCGTTTCATCGGACGACTTGTACGGCATGCGCCTCGTGCGCGAGGCTGCGCCCGTATCGATGGACATTGCGGCCGGCGAATATGCGTATACGGCCGACGATTTTCGTCGAATGCTCGAAGCGCAGGCGGTCGATGTCGTGCAGGCCGATGCGACGCGCTGCGGCGGCGTTACGGGCTTCATGCAGGCGGCGCAGTTATGCGACGCGTGGCACGTGCCGCTGTCGGCGCATTGTGCGCCCGCGCTGCACCGCCATTTGGCTGCCGCCGCGCCGCGCCTACGCCATATCGAATGGTTTCACGATCACGTGCGCATCGAGTCGATGCTGTTCGACGGCGCGCCGCAACCCGCGCAAGGCACCATTGCGCCTGACCTCTCTCGCCCCGGGTGCGGGCTAGAGTTCAAGCGGGCCGACGCACGGCCTTACGCAGTTTGAACGGAGAACACCGATCATGAATCGCACGGCGGACGGCATTGTCGCAGCGCTAGGCGTAGCCGCGGGCGCCACGGCCGCGGCCGCGCTCGTCAAAGCCCTCGCCTCGCCTGGCGCGGTGCAAAGCAGTCGAAACACGAACGCCGTGAGAGCGGCGCGCGCGTCGGCGCTGCGCCTCGCGGGCAAAGGCGCGCGCATCGACGCACACCTGCATGCGGCCCGTGCGTTCAATCGCAGTTCGGCGTTGCTCGCATGGTCGGCGCTCGCCGATTCGGCCGTCGAGCATTATCGCGGCTCCTTCGAGAATCGTGCGATGTATGCGCCGCTGATCGTCGGCTCGCTATCGTTGGCCGCGGGGCTTCACGGCGGCGCCGACCCTGCAGGCAGCTGTCATCCGCTGCGAAACGCGATCTACATGGCCGCGGCCGGCGTCGGTATCGCGGGCACCGGCTTTCACGTTTACAACGTGACGAAGCGGCCTGGCCGATTGAGTTGGCACAACCTGTTTTACGGCGCACCGCTCGGCGCGCCGGCGGCGCTGCTGCTCTCGGGCGCGCTCGGCGCCGCGAGCGAACGGCTGCGCGACGAACCCGCGCACGACCCGCGGCTCTTCGGCATGCCGGCGGGACGAGCGCTCGCACTGCTGGCCGCCATCGGCATGATCGGTACGGTCGGCGAAGTCGCGTTGCTGCATTTTCGCGGCTCGTTTCAACATCGCGCCATGTATGCGCCCGTCACGGTGCCGCCCATTGCGGCCGCCTTGCTCGCGCGTGCGGCGCTCGCTCCGCCGCGGCCGAACTGGTGGACGCGCGTTTGGCTGCGCGCCACCGCCGCGCTCGGCGCGATCGGCGTCGCTTTCCACATCCGCGGCGTCGCGCGCAATCACGGCGGCTGGCGCAATTGGTCGCAAAACATCTTGAACGGCCCGCCGCTGCCGGCCCCGCCCAGCTTCACCGCGCTGGCCGCCGCAGGGCTCGCCGCATTACGTTTGCGGGAGACCGAACGTTGAACACCGATCGCCCATCGCGCTATCCGGGCTACGACGTCCTCAGCAAGCGCGACAGCCCCTCATGGGACGACGTGACGAGAGAAGTCGTCGAAGGGCGTCTCGCGCAACGGAACGAACCGCGCTTCTGCAACGATGTGCAGTGGCGCGCCTTGGATGCGTTGTGCGCGGCGATCGTGCCGAGGTCGCGTGCCCCGAAGCCGGCTCTGAAGCCGGCTCTGAACGGCGCCGCACCGAACGACGATAGCGAAAAGAACGCCGATCGCTGGGCCGACGTATCGGTGCCGGTTGCGGCGGTCGTCGACATGAAACTCCATGACGACGGGCGCGACGGCTATCGCGATGCCCGCCTGCCGCCGCTGCGCGATGCCTGGCGCATCGGTCTTGCGGCGCTCGACGCCGAAAGCCGCCAGTCATACGGCGCCGCATTTGCCGATCTCGACGGAACACGGCAACGCGACCTGCTCACGCGCATGCAACGCGGCGAGCTGAAAAACGACGCGTGGCAGGGCATGTCCTGCAAACTGTTTTTCAGCTTGCGGGTCTTGCAGGACATCGCGTCGGCCTACTACGCGCACCCACAATCGTGGAACGAGATCGGCTTCGGCGGCCCGGCCAATCCGCGCGGCTACGTGCGCATGCAGGCCAATCGCCGAGACCCGTGGGAAGCGTCGGAAGCCTCGCCCGGACGCGAGGCGCGCGCGCACAAGGAGAATCGACGTGCGCGATGACGCCTTGCACACGCCGCGGGGCAAAAACGGCCGCGCGCCGGACGTCTTCACCGTGGGCGGCTGGGTGCCGATGCAGGAATACCGGCAAGACGATCCCGTCGATTTCGCGATCGTGGGGACGGGCGCGGGCGGCGGCACCCTGGCTTGCCGTCTCGCCGAGCAGGGCTTTCGCGTCGTGGCGTTCGATGCCGGCGCCTGGTGGCGTCCGTTGGAAGAGTTCGCCTCCGACGAAACGCATCAATCGAAGCTCTACTGGACCGACGAACGCATCTGCGACGGCGAGCAGCCGCTCAAGCTCGGCAGCAACAACAGCGGCAAGGCGGTGGGCGGCAGCACCGTGCACTTCGCGATGGTCTCGCTGCGCTTCCGCCCCGAATGGTTCAAGGCGCGCAGCCTGCTGGGCTACGGCGCCGATTGGCCGATCGATTGGCGCGAAATGTGGCGCTACTACGCCTATGTCGAAGACGCGCTGAAAATCTCCGGTCCGGTCAACTATCCCTGGGGCCCGCACCGTCCGCGCTATCCCTATCGCGCGCACGAGCTCAACGCCGCGGCGCTCGTGCTTGCGCGCGGCTGCGATGCGCTCGGCATTCCCTGGTGCCCCACGCCGCTCGCCACGCTCTCCGCGCCGCGGGGAAAAGCACATCCATGCGTGTATCGCGGCTTTTGTGTGACGGGATGCGCGACGAACGCGAAGCAGAGCGCGCTCGTCACCTGGATCCCGCGTGCGGTCAAAGCGGGCGCCGAGATCCGCGACTTGTCGATGGTCGGCCGCGTCGTGCTGGACGAGCACGATCGGGCCAGCGGCGTCGAATACTTCCGCGAAGGGCGTTGGCAATTTCAACGAGCGCGCAACGTCGTCGTTGCCGGTTACGCGATCGAAACGCCTCGGCTGCTGCTGATGTCGGCGACGCCGCGTTTTCCCGACGGCCTCGCGAATCGCTCCGGGCTCGTCGGCAAGAATTTGATGGTGCAATCGAACCAGGCCGTTTGGGGCTTGATGGATGAAGAGATCCGCTGGTACAAGGGGCCGCCGTCGCTCGCGATGACCGAGCACTGGAACTATACGGACGAAGGCAAAGACTTCTTCGGCGGCTACTGCTACATGAGCCAAGGGCCGCTTCCGAACGCTTGGGCCGCCGTGCAAACGGGACGCGGCCTCTGGGGCGAGGCGCTGCACGGAGAAATGGAAAAGTACAACCATCAAGCGGGGCTGAAGATCGTCGGGGAGACGCTGCCGCAAGAAATGAATCGCGTCACGCTCGCCGATGAAAAAGACGCCTATGGCTTGCCGATCGCACGCGTCACCCACTCGCTGTGCGACAGCGACAAACGGCTCGTGAAGCATGCGCTCGATTTCATGAGCACGGCGCTCGACGCGGCCGGCGCGAAGGAAATTTGGCGGCAAGAGGACGACACTTGCCACTTGAACGGCACTGCCCGAATGGGCGACGACCCGCACACGAGCGTCGTCAACGCCGATTGCCGCAGCTGGGACATACCGAATCTGTGGATATGCGACGGATCGGTGTTCCCGACCGTCGGCGGCGTCAATCCGTCGCTGACGATCCAAGCCGTCGCCTGCCGCACCGCCGATCGTATCGCCGCGTTGCGTTCGCGGGGGGAATTGTGAACCGCTGAAACCGCTGAAGCGAGCCGCCGAACTACGTTCGAGCGGCCGAAACGATGTGCCCCGGCACGGTCGTTGCGTGCCTTTTGCCTGGACCCGTGCCATTTCCGGAGGATCATCATGGCGGAAAACGCCCAGAACAACCCGACGCAGGCGCAACAGAACGAAATCGCGGCGAAGAGCCCGGGCAAGACGCCGGCCGCCGGCGACATGCCCGATGCGAAGACGCAGGAACGCGAATTCGGCAAGGCTAAGCGGGCCACATTGGCGGAATCGGTAGCGGCGAAGGAGCCGGCCCCGCTGCCGGCGATCGAGCATGGCGTAAAGGATGACGACAGCGGCGACCCGGTTGCGCGTGCAAACGAGCGCATCGTCTCGACCGACAACGCGGGGATGGCGGCGTCGGACGATACGGTCGATACCGACGGCAAAGGCCTCGAGGCCAGGCGCGATTTATCGCCATGGCACGACAATGCGATCAATTCGAACGCGACGCTCGAAAACAGCGTCCCCGTTCCGCCCGACGGGCTGGTCGATTTCGACAGCCGGCCGGGGGGGAACGTGCCGCTCATAGCAACGCGCGAGGGGTGGCGCGTCGCCTATCGCGGCACAGTCGAGATCAAGGAACGCAACGGCAGCCGCGCGGAACAGGTATTCAGCCTAGAGCGGACGGGGAACGGGTATTCGCACGGGTAGCCGATCAGGCTGCCGCGAGCAGATCGAACGCGGCGTGGATCTTCTCGTAGGGCACATGGAGCTTTCCGCTCGCCGTTCGTTCGATTAGCCCCCAATCGAGCAATACGGCCGCGTCTTCGTGAACGCGCTTGACGTCGCGTCCGAGCGTGCGCGCAAGCCCGCGCAAGCTAACTTCGCCGAGCGCCTGCAAGCGCTCGATCAAATCCCGACGCTTCGGCGTCAAGACAGTGAACAACGCCCTCGGAGACTCGAATTCGAACGTGTCGGTGTCCGACTTCCCGTCAATCGCGCCAACACCTTCCACATCACCCCGTCGCCGTTCGTCCGCCCCCCGGCACGCGATATGCGAACAGGCGTTGGCATCGGTCTGCGCGGACCATCGCGCAGAGCCTACGACGATCGAAATTTCCAAGGAGACTCCCATGCCGCGCTCACATCGCTTCCCTAAGATTGTCGTCGTCACGGGCGCAAGCGCTGGCGTCGGCCGGGCGGCCGCGCTCGCATTCGCCCGGCTTGGCGCGGACGTCGCCCTGCTCGCCCGGGACGAAGAAGCGCTTTCGCGCGTGGCCGACGACGCACGGAAATTCGGCGTGCGGGCGCTCTCGATCGCGGTCGATGTCAGTACGGCCGAAGCGGTCGAGGCCGCGGCGGAGCGCATCGAAAGCGAACTCGGTCCGATCGACGTCTGGGTGAATAACGCGATGGTGACGATGTTTTCGCCGGTCGCACGCATGACCCCGGCCGAGTTCGCACGCGTGACCGAAGTGACGTACCTCGGCTACGTCTGGGGCACGATGGCGGCGCTTGCGCGTATGACCCGACGCGACAAGGGCGTCATCGTGCAGGTAGGCTCGGCGCTCGCCTATCGCGCGATTCCGCTGCAATCGGCCTACTGCGGCGCAAAGCATGCGATACGCGGATTCACCGACGCACTGCGTTGCGAACTCATGCACGACAAGAGCGGCGTGCGCGTCACGATGGTTCAGATGCCGGCCCTCAACACGCCGCAATTCGATTGGGCGCCGAGCCGCATGCCGGGCGCGCCGCGTCCGGTCTCGCCCGTCTACGAGCCGGAAGTGGCGGCGCGCGCGATCGTTTGGGCGGCCACGCATCCGCGGCGTGAACTGCACGTCGGTCTGTCGTCGATCAAGGCGATCGTCGCGAACAAGATTGCTCCGGGCTACCTCGACCGCTACCTCGCCAAGCGCGCGTTCCGCGCGCAGCAACGCAGAAGCCCCACCGATCCGTCCCATCCCGTCGACCTCTGGCAACCGGTGGCGGGCGCACACCGGCTACGCGGTTCGTTCAGCAAGGAGGCGAAGTCCACCTGCGCCACGCTTTGGCTCGACACGCATCGCGGCGCCGCACTCGGCGCAGCGCTCGCGCTGGGCCTCGTTGCGCTATTGGCCCGCCGCAAAGCGGTCCCGCGCGGGTGACGCAACGAGACCGCAAACGCCTCGCTCAGCTCACGACTCTTTCTTCCCGGGCAGAACGGAAGCCATTACTTGCTTGGCGGTGTTGACGATCACACTGCCTTCTTCCGGGTCGCCTTCCATCAACGTACGCATGAACTTGCGCGCCTGCACGAGCGTCACGTGCGGCGGCAGCGGCGGCACTTCGGGGTCTGTCTTCACCTCGAGCACCACGGGGCGATTCGACGACAACGCCTCGTCCCACGCCGGGCCGATCGCTTCGGGCGTATCCACATAGAGTCCCTTCAACCCGATCAATTCGGCGAAGCGATGGAACGGCACGTTGGGCAACGCCTGCGACGCCTCGAACTTCGGATCGCCTTCCATGACGCGCTGCTCCCACGTCACTTGATTGAGATCCTCGTTGTTCATGACCATGCAGATCCACCGTCCGTCTTTCCATTGCTGCCAATACTTGGCGACGGTGATGAGCTCGGCCATATTGTTCATCTGCATCGCACCGTCTCCGACCACCGCGATGACGGGCCGGTCGGGGTGCGCGAACTTCGCAGCGATCGCGTACGGCACGGCGGCGCCCATCGATGCGAGCCCGCCCGACAGCGAACACATCATGCCGCGCCGTATCTTGAGATCGCGGGCATACCAGTTCGCGCACGAGCCCGAATCGCTCGTCAGGATATAGTCCGATGTGAGCTTCGGCGACAACTCGGTGAAGATACGTTGAGGGTTGACGCCTCGCTTGACGCTCTCTTTCGCCCGCTTATCGAGCGTGGCCCACCAGTCCGAGGTCCAGCTCTCGATGCGTTTTCGCCAAGCGTCCTCCGGCTTCTGATCGAGCAGCGGCAACAGCGCACGCAGCGTCTCGGCACTATCGCCCACGAGGTTGACCTCCATCGGATACCGCAAGCTCAACATATCGGCCCCGATGTCGATCTGCACCCCGCGCGCGTCGCCTTCCTTGGGCAGAAACTCGGAATACGGGAAACCCGATCCGATCATGAGCAGCGTGTCGCAGTGATTCATCAACTCCCAACTCGGCTTGGTTCCGAGCAAACCAATCGATCCGGTCACCCACGGATATTCGTCCGGCACGACGGCCTTGCCGAGCAGCGCCTTCGCCACGCCGGCCTTCAACCGCTCGGCCACGGCAATGACTTCGTCGGTGGCGTGCAGCGCACCCGCGCCGACCAGCATCGCCACCCGGCTGCCGGCATTGAGCACCTCGGCCGCGCGCGCAAGATCGGTCGGCTCGGGCAAGACGCGTGGGCGCGAATAGCCCACGCCCGAATGCGCCGTGCCGTGCTTGCGCGGCGGCGGCGAGTATTCGAGTTCCTGGAGATCGTTCGGCAGCACGATGGCCGTTACGCGCCGTTGAGAAAGCGCGATCCGCACCGCGCGGTCGACCATGTGGCGCACCTGCGCGGGCACGCTCGCCTGCTGCACGTATGAGCCCGCGACGTCCTTGAGCATCGACACGATGTCGATTTCCTGCTGATAGTGCGCACCCAGGCCCGCCCGCGCCTGCTGGCCGCAAATCGCGAGCACCGGCATATGATCGAGCCGGGCGTCGTATAGGCCCGTCACGAGGTGCGCCGCACCAGGCCCTGACGTCGCGATGCACACGCCCAGTTCGCCCGTGAACTTCGCATGCGCGCTGGCCATGAATGCGGCCATTTCCTCATGGCGCGCCTGCACGAATTCGATTTTTCCGCCGGCGCGGCGCAGCGCACCGAACATGCCGTTTATCCCGTCGCCCGGGTAACCGAACATGCGCCTCACACCCCATTCATGCAACCTTTCGACGATAAAATCGCCCACCGTTTGCGCCATCTGTGCCTCCCAATGTGTCGGTGCCGGAGACTCGAAATCGCGCAAGAAGTGCGCCTGTCCCGGCGCCTTCGCGACGGTGCATCATTCGTCTTGCATACCTAGGCGCTCGCGCATGCCGCGCGTGATGCGTTGCTTCGTCTTCGCATAATCCGCCCAGGGGTCGGTGCGCAACGAGGCAAGCCGCTCATGAACGTTTTTTACGGTCCATTGGGCGCCGCCGGTCGTATCGGCCAACTCGTCCCACGAAAGCGTCACCGATACGCCCATACCCGCTCGAGCGCGTGGCGAAAACGCCGCAACCGTGCTCGACCCTCGATTGTTGCGCAGGTAGTCGACGAAAATTCGTCCGCGGCGGTTCTGCGCCCCCATCTTCGCGCCGAATCGGTCGGGCAGCGTCGCGGCCATATGCTGCGCGGTGGCCTGAGCAAACGCTTTGACTTCGTCCCATCCGGCGTGGCGCGAAAGCGGCACGACGACATGCAACCCTTTGCCGCCGCTCGTCTTGCACCACGATTGCAGCCCCAACTCGGCCAGCAGTTCGCGTGTCAGTTGCGCGGCTTCGATCATCCGGTCCCAACCGAGCGTCGGATCGGGGTCGAGATCGAACACGACGCGGTCGGGCTTCTCGATATTCGCCGCCACTGCGTTCCAGGTATGCAGTTCGACGGTGCCCATTTGCGCCACGCCGACGAGCGCCTGCTCGCTATCGATCGTGAGGAGCGGCGGATGGCCGGGATCGAGGTCCTCATGTTGCGTGATGAAAGGGATCGCAAGGCGAGAACTGTGCTTCTGGAAAAACAGTTCGCCCTCGATGCCGTCCGGCGCGCGTACGAGCGCTACGGGCCGCCCCTTCACGTGCGGCAGCAGCCAGGGTGCGACGCTTTCGAAGTACCGCACCAAGTCGCGCTTGGCGAAGCCGATCGACCGGTCGATCATGCGGGCCGGGCTAGAGATGCGGACCCCCGCGACCGTGTCGCCTTCTTTCAGGGGCGCCTCGGATGGCTTCGACGTGCCTTTCGTTTCCATATCGTCATGCCCCTGTGCAGTCGATTTGCGCGAACGATTGGGGCTTTTTCCCGCGGCGTGCGCGTTGTCCTTCGCTTCCCTGAATTCGCGCGGCGCTTCCTGCACGATCTCGCCGGCGGGTTTGTCGCGCCGCAAGCTGATGAACGAGGCCTGACGCACGATGCGCTCGCTGGTCCACTCCGAGAAATTGCATTCGGCGACGAGTTCCGGCCGCACCCAATGCACCTTCGTGCGGCTGCGCTCGCTCGGCGGTTCGGCAAACGGCGAACGCGGCGCCTCCAGCGCATCGAGCTCGCGCTTGATCGAGCGCAGCGTCGCTGCATCGAAACCCGTCCCCACACGGCCCGCGTAATGCAGCTTGCCGCGCTTGTCGTGCACGCCGAGCAGCAAGGCGCCAAACCCGCTACGGCTTCCGGCGGGCTCGGAATAGCCGCCAACGACGAATTCCTGCCGCCGCCGGCAGCGCAGCTTGATCCAGGCGCCGCTTCGACGAGACGTGTAGCGGCTGTCGCGTTGCTTGCCGACGATACCTTCCAGCGACATTTCACAGGCGCTATGCAGGAGATCGTTTGCATCGAGTGCGAAGTCTTCCGAGAAACGGACGGTATCGTCGCCGAACCCTTCGAGCAAAGCTCTCAGCAGCGCCCTGCGCTGGACGAGCGGTACATCGCGCAGATCGTAGCCGTTCAAATACGGCAAATCGAACGCGAAGAGGGTGATGTCCTGCGCACGGTTCGCGTCGAACGCGTTTTGCAGCGCCTGAAAACTCGGCACGCCGCGCTCGTCGAGCACGACCGCCTCGCCGTCGATCCAAGCCGTATCCACCTGCAGCTTCGCAAGCGCCTGCGCCTGCCGCTCGAACTTCGCCGTCCAATCCAGGCCGCTGCGCGTAAAAATACGGACGGGCTTGGCCTCGCTGCGGTCGATGCGAACGAGCGTGCGATACCCGTCGAACTTGATTTCGTACGACCAGTCTCCACCGGACGGCGCATCGGCGACTAGCGTCGCAAGCTGCGGTTTGAGCGACTCGAACAGGCGCGCCTTCACCGCGCCTGCGATCGAGGGCGACGCGGCCAGCTCGCGCAGGGATTCGGTGGTGCGAGTCGCAACGATATCGGGGCGCCCGGAGCGCGACTCGCCCGCATGCGGCCCCTTCGCGGGCACGGCGATTCGGCCTTTATCGCCTTTCGCCGCAACGCCGTGCGTCTTGCCGTCGCCCGAGCGCGCGGCCGCTCGATCGGACTTGGCCGCACGGCGTTTCGACGCATCGGACGTCTTGGCTGCGCTAGCCCTTCCCTTCGCTACAGGCGCTGCCCGGCTCAGCGCGCTACCGGGCTGCTCGGCGATGACGTCGTACTCGCTCTCGGGCCGCGCTTGCTCGTCGCGCTCCTTGATCAGCAGCCATTGCTCCTTGTCGCCGCTGCCGCGCATGCCGCTGCGCACGAGCGCCCAGCCGCCGTGCAGCTTCGCGCCGTGCAACACGAACTTGAGCTTGCCGGCCGCATAGGCCTTGCGTGCGTCCTCGACGCTGCCGACCGGCTCCCAAGTGCCGCGATCCCAGACGATCACCGTCCCCGCGCCATAGTTGCCCGGGGGGATCTCGCCTTCGAACGTCCCGTATTCGAGCGGATGATCTTCGACATGAACGGCGAGCCGCTTCACGGCTGGATCGAGGCACGGCCCTTTCGGCACGGCCCACGATTTGAGCGTGCCGTCGAGCTCGAGCCTGAAGTCGTAATGCAAACGCCGAGCGTGATGTTCCTGAATGAGGTATGAAAGCGCAGGCCCCGCACCGCGGCGGCCGGCCGCCTTCGCGTGACGTGCGCGAGCGGCGCCCGACGGCTCGGGCGTCGCCTCGAAACGCCGCTTCTTCCGATAGGTCTCGAGCTTATCGGCCATGCCGGTCCGTCCTCTAGAAATGAGTCACGCAGCCCGTCACGCGATGCGCGCAACGATCGCATCGTCACGCCGCATGCTTGCCCTTGCCGCGCCCAAGACTGCGCTTGAGCAATTCCGACAAGTCCACGACGTCGGCCGTCGCCCGTGTACGCGCAGGCGCGCGTGCGCCTTCGCTGATCTCGTGCGTCTTGCCCTCGTGCACCTTCCGGTCGACGAGCGCGAGGATATCGTCGCGAAACGTGTCGTGATAGCGCATCGGCTCCCAGGTTTCGGTCATATCCTCGATCAGCTTCTTCGCCATGTCGACCTCGCGCGCGCTCACGCCGGCCGATTTCGCATCGGCAGGCGGCAACGAAAGATCGCCTGCGTCGAGCACTTCTCCGCCCCAGCGCAGCGTGTTCAGCGCAAGGACAGGCCCCGCCGGAATCAACGCGGCCAAATGCTGCTTGTTGTGCAGCACCACATTCGCGATACCGATCTTGCCGGTTTGCGACAGCGCCTCGCGCAGCAGCGCATACGCCTTTTTGCCCTGCCGCTCGGGGACTAGGTAATAAGGCGTGTCGAGATAAAGAAACGAGACCGAGTAAGCCTCGACGAACGCTAGGATGTCGACGGTTTGCGTCGACTCGGGACTGGCCGCACGGATTTCATCGTCGGTGAGGATGACGTAGTTGTTCTTTTCGTATTCGAAGCCGCGGACGATGTTCTCGCGCCGCACTTCCTTGCCCGTTCGCTTATTGATCTGCTTATAGCCAATGGGATCGGCCGTCTCCTTGTCGAGCAGATTGAAGCTGGTTCGTTCGGGACGGGTGGCCGGATGCAGTTGCACCGGGACGTTGACGAGACCGAAGCTGATGGCGCCTTTCCAAATCACGCGTGACATGGCGATTCTCCTTTCGCCGTTCGGCCGCGCATGAGCGCCCCGATACCGACGGCGCATGCCGTTGCAAGACCGTGCGGTGAGCGCCGCACGAGCGCTCTGCATTCCTTGCAAAGCGCTCGTAATCCCTGCAACGGCAAACTATTATGTGCCTGCCGCCGTCACCTGAACACGCCGATCAGCAGCGTCGCCAGGAAAATGACGAGGAAGATGAAGAACAAGATCTTCGCGATCTCCGCTGCGCCGGCGGCAATGCCGGTGAAGCCGAAGATGGCCGCGATGATCGCGACGATGAAAAATACGACTGCGTATCGAAGCATGGCGTCCTCCTGATGAAAGCCGGTTCGCCGGCGTGGGCGTCTAAGCCGCGATCGCGTTCCGCGGCATGCACGCAGCGTTGTGGTTCTTCCCGGCAACGCTCCCTCCGATACTGCAACGAGTATGCCCATCGGGCGCGCAACGTCGGTCGGGCGCCATGCAATTCATCAGTTCACCTAACGATTGGCCGGAGCGCCGGCCTGCGGTGCGGCAGCCGTTTCGCCGGCCGTTTCGGCAATCGGCTCGACGTCCTTCGTCGGGTCGAAATCGGCCCACCGCCCATGCTGCCATCGCCCATGCGCCCGCTCCACTTCGAGGCTGCCGGCCTCGCGCAGCACGCGAGCGGCTTCCTGCTGATTGTCGGGCGAAACGTGAACGGCCACGAGCACGCCGGAATCGCGCGATTCGTGCGGCACTTGCGCGTCGGGCAGCTTGCCGCCTCCGCGCGTATGCGACATCGCCCCGATCAACGAACCGACATAGGCCCCCACGCCCGCTGCGACGATGAGGATCAGCAGCGGCGACGAGAACGCGCTGAACAACGCCACCCCGACGATCGCTCCGATGACGGCGCCGATCGCACTGCCTTTGCCGGCGCCTTTCGACGCCTGCGAGGCTTGCGGATCTGCGTATCGATCGCCGCCGATGGGGAAGCGCGCATGCTGCCCGCGCGGATTGACGAAAAACAGCGTGACGTCTTCTTGCACGAAGCCCGCTTCGAACAGCCGGTTGGCGGCCGATTCGGCAGCGGCGAACGTCGTAAAGCGACCTGCGACGATCAGCGACATGACAGTTGCCCTCCTGGTTCGTACTCGCTCGCCTGCATCGAGCGGCGGTCTCACGCGCGCTCGATGCGGAACAAACCGCTGCGCAACACGACGGCCGCGCCGGCGCTTTGCTCGACGGCGAGGCGGCACACCTCGTGAATGCGCTGACGGCCTTCGGCGAAGGCGCGCAACAGTTCGGCCTCGAGGGTCGAGCCCGCGCCGAAATGGTCTTCGAGCGCCTCGGCCGTGATGGCGCACGACACGGGCACGTCGTCGACCATCGCAACGAATCGCACGACCATCTGTGCGCCGTCGAACACAGGCGCCTCATCAGGAAACGTCACGCGTACGGTTGGCCCCGTCGCCTGCACGGCCGCGGTGCCCGCGGCGCTCGTCTTTCGTTTGGACTTCGCTCGCGTCTCGGCACGGGTCATCGCGCGTGACCTCGATGTTCGAGCTGCGCAATCAGCTTTCGATTGAATGCCGGAATATCGTCCGGCTTGCGGCTCGTGATGAAGTTGCCGTCTTCGACAACTTCCTCGTCAACCCAAGTCGCGCCCGCGTTGCGCAAGTCGTCCTGCAAGCTGGGCCAGCTCGTCATCGTGTGCCCTTTGACGATGCCCGCCGAAATCGGCAGCCACCCGCCATGACAGATCACGGCCACAGGCTTGTGCGCTTCGTCGAGCGCACGCACGAATGCTTGCGCTTCGGGCACGGTTCGGATCGCGTCGCTATTGACGACGCCGCCTGGCAGCACGACGGCGTCATACTGCTCGGGCCGCACTTCGTCGAACGTGGCATCGACGGTCACCATCCCGCCGCGCTCCATGTGCCGGAAGCCTTGAATTTGCCCGTGCTTCTTCGAAATTACGTGCACGAGCGCGCCGGCTTCCGACAACGCGCGCTTCGGCTCGCTCAGTTCGGCTTCTTCGAAGCCGTCCATCGCCAGCATGGCGACCTTGCAACCTTCCAGCGTCTTTGTCTTCGTAGTCATCGGCGCAGCTCCTCTAAGTGAAGTGAAGTGCTGCATGCACCGCAGCAATTGCGGTGCCTAGGGTAATCACCAGTGCTCCACCGCTGCTCGGCGGTCATCGTCCGTCAGCGGGCCTTCTTCTCCTCCGGCAAACCGGCGAGCAGATCGGCCATGTCGTCGGCATGCTCCTCCTCGACAGCCAAGATGCTTTCCATCACGCGCCGCGACGTCGGATCCTTCTCGCCGAGGAATCGAACGATCTCTCGATAGCTGTCGATCGCCACGCGCTCCGCGACGAGGTCCTCCTTGATCATGTCGACGAGCGACGTGCCCTCGACATACTCGGCATGGCTGCGCGCGAGCAGCCCGTCCGGCGAAAAGTTCGGCTCGCCGCCCAACTGAACGATACGCTCGGCGATCTGGTCGGCATGCTGCTGCTCTTCGTTCGAGTGCTGCAAAAACTCGTCGGCGATACTCTTCGATTGTAGGCCTTTGGCCATGAAGTAATGCCGGCGATAGCGCAACGTGCAGACGATCTCGGTCGCGAGCGCATCGTTGAGCAGCTTCAATACCGTTTCGCGATCGGCCTGATAGCCGGCAGTCACGGCCCCTTCCTCGATGTGCTCGCGCGCACGCTTGCGAATGGCCTGGACGTCCGACAAGAACGGTTGATTCGCCATGGGTTTTCTCCATCGATTTGTATTTACGAAACGTAGGGTGCACCGCGAGCGGCCTGTCTGGCTGGCCCCAAGCGACGAAGTACCAAGCACGCAGCTTTTGTGCCAGAACGTATTGCATCGCGCCCGCCGTTGGCACGCGCATTGCGCCAAGCCACGCAAACGCAAACGCAAAAATCAGGACCGTGGGCGATCACCGCCTTCCAACGATAGGGATCGATCGATGGCTGCCAATTCAATTCATTCCTCCACGCGCCGCCATGCCGGCCGGCCGCCTCGTCAGCGCCATGCGCAAAGCCGGGCGCACCATCGCAAAACGAACGCGCAAGCCGCGTCGCGATCGGGAGGCCGAAAAAAGCAGCAGCAGCAGCGTCGCTGGTCGCACGAGGTCATGCAAAAAAGCGACGCGCTCGATCTGGAGTCGGGCATCTTCAAGTCCGGCAGCGCGGAGGAAATCGCGCAATCGCTCAAGCGCTCTTCGCTCGCCAGCAAACGGCGGCGCGGTACGCCCTATCAGTCGGCCATGTCGATGCTGAATTTCTACATCAACCGGGCGGGCCGAAACTTGCCGAAAACACGCCGCAATGTCCTGCAAGCCGCCAAAGGAAAACTGCGCGAGGCGTTCGGACGGGTGCCCTGATCGCGCCCGTCATCGGTCCGCATGCGAGAAACGATTTGGTTTCTGATCGTCGGCGGCATGTTCGTCGGCATGGGCGTCGCGAGTTCGCTGTTCAAGCGGCTGCCGCTGACAGGGGCGATGCTGTATCTCGCGGCGGGCTACGCATTAGGCCCCCGCGTGGGCGGCTTGCTCGAGCTCGACGTCGAAAGAGATGCGTCGCTCGTGCGTCTATTGAGCGAAGTGGCACTGCTCGCATCGCTCTTCGCCATCGGCTTGCGCTTGCGCGCGCCGATCTTCGCATCGTTATGGTCGCTGCCCGTGCGGCTCGGTTTGCTCGCGATGATCGTGACGGTGCCGTTGCTCGCGTTCGTCTGCGCGTGGGGCCTAGGGATCGGATGGGGGCCGGCATGGGTGCTCGCCGCAATGCTGGCGCCCACCGACCCGGTGCTCGCCCACGACGTGCAGGTGCGCGATGCCAACGATCTCGATCTCGTACGGTTCGCCTTGTCGGGAGAAGGCGGCTTGAACGACGGCATCGCGCAGCCGTTTCTGCTGCTCGCGCTCGTCTGGTGCGTCGGCGGCGGCCCCCCCGGGCAAGGACCGCTTACGTTCGAGACGTCCGTCGAAATCGTATGGGGGCTAGCGGGCGCGATCGGCATCGGCGCGCTGCTCGGGTTCGCCACGACGCATGCGGTTGCCTGGCTGCGCACGCGGTACGCGCAAGCGCTCGGGCTCGAGGGGTTCTTCGCGCTAGGCCTCATCGAACTGTCGTACGGCGGCGCGCAATTGCTCCATACGTTCGGTTTTCTCGCCGTATTCGCCGCGGGCGTGGCGATGCGCCGCGTCGAGCATCGCGCGACGGGCGAACGCTCGCCGCAGGACGCCATCGGCGCCATCGACTCGTCCGACGTGGCGGCCACGGCGGCGCACCCCGACAAAGCGCACGCCTACATGGCCGAGTCGGTCCTCGGTTTCACGATCGAGTTGGAGCGCATCGCCGAGATGGCGATGATGATCATGGTCGGCAATCTGCTCAGCACGCTATCGGCGCCGCTCTTCACCTGGCGCAGCGTCGTGCTCGTCCTCGCGCTCTTTTTCGTGGTGCGTCCGATCGCCGTCGAGCTCGCGTTGATCGGTTCCCGCGCCAAGCCGACCGAGCGCCGGATGATGAGCTGGTTCGGCATCCGCGGCATCGGCACGATCTATTACCTCGCCTATGCAATCGAACACGGCCCGAGGGACGACATCGTGCCGCTCGCGCCGTATGCGCTCGCGGTCGTCACCGCCTCGGTCTTCGTGCATGGGATGTCGGCCACCCCGCTCATGAAACGCTATCGCCGCAGACGCAAAGCCGCACGGCAAAGCGGCGGACCGTCACCGTGAACGCGTGCGAACCGTCGCCCGACCCGGTGCGCGCACAACGGTTTGCGCACCGCCCGGCACATCCGCTCGCCGCCTCGCTACCCCGCGCATCGGGCGTCGTCGACCGGACCGTCCTCCGTTCGAACCGAGCGATGCGTGCTGTCGCTCGCAAACTCGAGCACGCGCAGAATCAATTGCGGCGTCAGAGGCTTCGCGCAGTGTGCGTCGAATCCCGCTTGGCGCGCGCGTTCCCGGTCTTCGGCGGAAGCGTAGCCCGTGCAGGCGATCAGCACCATATGCGTCGTCGCAGGATCCGCGCGCAGCCGCCGCGCGAGTTCCAAGCCGTCCATGCCGGGCATCGCGATGTCGAGCAGCACAGCGAACGGCTGCCATTCGCGTGCAATCTCATAGGCTGCATGCGGGTCGCTCGTGGCGCGGCATTCGAACCCGTCGGCGTCCAGCAAAAGTTGCAAGGCCTCGGCCGCATCGCGATAGTCGTCGACGACAAGCACGCGGCGATGATCGGCCATCGCTGGCTGGAACGTCCGCCACAGCACGACGTCTTCGCTCGGTTCGGCTCTCGGTTCGGCTCTTTCTGGCTCGGTCACGGCCATTCCCCCTGGTGGGTCTCGACGCAGACGCGAAGCAACGCAATTTGCGAACCTGCCGCGCGAGCGCCGCGACAAAAAAAGGGCATGCGTTTTGCTGACAGGTCTGGCACGATTTGCCAAGGGGCTTGCCGGCTGTCTCCAACAAGGAAAAGCGCTATGTCGACCTCATTCGCGGCTTCGCGCCTGGCCATTGCCGGCGCGCTATTCGCTGCCGTTGCGCCTGCGCCGGTCCAGGCGCAAACGCCTTCCCCACTCGCCGAATGGCAGTACTCGGGAGGCATTCTCCTCGAGCAGATGTTCGAGCCGCAGGTGCCCAAGTGGCGCATTCGTGTTGGCCCGTCCGCCAGCTTCCAGCCGCGCTACGACGGCGCGTCGAGCTATCACGTGTTGGCGGGGCCGAGCGTCGATATCCGCTACCGCGACCGGTTTTTCCTGTCCACCGGCGAAGGCATCGGCATGAACGTGCTGACCGGACCGAACTGGCGCATCGGCATCGGCGCCGCTTACGACTTGGGCCGGCGCGCGGCGGACGACCTCGATCATCTGAACGGCATGGGCAATATCAATCCTGCCCCGAGCTTGCGGCTGCTCGGCGAGTACGCCGTCTCGAAATCGTTTCCACTCGTCATCCGCGCCGATCTTCGCCGCGACTTCGGCGGAGACAACGGGTGGATCGGCGATATCGGCGCCTATATGCCGATGCCCGGCAGTTCGGAAAAGTTCGCGTGGTTCGCGGGCCCGACGATGACGATCGCCGATTCTCGCTATATGAACAGCTGGTTCGGCGTGAACGCGACGCAAGCGGCGCGATCGGGCTACCGGCAATACGACGCGTCGGCGGGGATTCGATCGGTCGGCTTCGGCGTATCGGCCTCGCTGACGCTGGGCAAACATTGGATCGTCACGGCCGATGGCGCGCTCCAGCAACTCGTCGGATCGGCCGCCCACAGCCCTATCACGCAAACACGCGCGTCGGGCGTGTTCGATTTTGCCGTCAACTACCAGTTTTGACGTGACGAGGCTCGACGAATACGGCCGCCGAGCCCATCGTCGAGCGAGGAGATGCGCGCGGGCGCGACCGCCGGGCCGGTGAGGCAATCGGAGGCGCGCGGCGACGCGCCCTCAAGTGGGTGAGCCCGCCTCCACCGCCTCGCGGGGGACGGACAAACGAACGACGAATCCCGCGCCCGCTTCGGGTCCGATCGAAACGGAACCGCCGAGCCTGCGCACGCGATCGCGAATGCCCGCAAGACCGGAGGGACTAGGACGCCGCTCGGCAGGGTCGGTGGCCTGCTCGACGCTCACGCCGTCGTCGCGAATTGCCACGCTGCACGTCGATCCGCCGCACGTCAGCTCGATGTCGACGGCGGTGGCGCGGTGCGCGTGCCGCACGACATTCGTCAGCGCTTCCTGCACGATGCGGAAAATGGCCGTGGCAGCGGCTTCGTTGAATACGACCTCCTCCGCGTTCGTCGTCATCGCGATGTCCAATCGCGACCGCTGACGAAAATCGTCGACGAGCCATTCGAGCGCGGGCAGCAAGCCCAGATCGTCCAGCACGGCGGGGCGCAGGCCCGCGGCCAGGCGCCGGACGGAGGCGATGGCATGATCGACGGCCTCGCGCATGGCCAGCGCGCGCGCGCGCACCGCATCGAGCGCATCGAGCGCATCGGCCGGATCGGGGTTCCCTCCTGCGCCGTCGTCCTCGGTCAGCGACGTCAAATCCATCTTCAGCGCCGTGAGTTGCTGCCCGAGGTCGTCATGGAGCTCGCGAGCGATGCGTTTCTTCTCGTCCTCGCGCGTCGCCTCGATTCGTGCCGCCAACTCGCTCGCGTATTCGAGTTCCCGCAGCCGGTTACGCTCGGTCACGTCACGCAAGACCTTGGCGAAGCCGACGAGTTCGCCCGCCACACCATACACGGCCGTCAACACGATGTTCGCGCAAAAACGCGAGCCGTCCTTGCGCACCCGCCAGCTCTCCTTTTCGATGCGGCCATAGGCGGCCGCATCGCTCAATTCTTGGTCGGGCTCGCGTTCGGCGATGAGCTCGATCGGGTAGAAGCGCGAGAAATGCCGCCCGATGATTTCGCTCGCCTGAAAACCGAGCAGCCGAGTGGCGCCGCCGTTCCAACTCGTGACGAGGCCCTGAGGGTTCAACATGAAGATGGCGTCTTCGACGGCGTCCATCAGCCGCCGCAGGCGCTCCTCGCTCTGGCGCAATTGCTCTTCGTTGCGGCGGCGTTCCGACAAGTCGCGCGAAATCTTGGCGAACCCCATCAGATCGCCCTTCGCATCGCGCAGCGCCGTGATGACGACATTGGCCCAGAACCGCGAGCCGTCTTTGCGCATGCGCCACCCTTCGTCTTCCCAACGGCCGAGTTCGGACGCGTGTTTCAGCTCCTCCTCGGGGTAACCTCGCGCCGCCACTTCGGGGGGGTAAAACACCGAGAAATGGCGCCCGATGATTTCCTGGGCGCGATACCCTTCGATGCGCTCGGCCCCGGCGTTCCACGTCGCGATCCGGCCCTTGGTGTCGAGCAGAAAGATCGCGTAGTCCTTGATCGAATCGACGAGCGCGCGATACCGCTCCTCCGGCGAAATGCGCGCCAGCAATCCGCCGCCGGCGGAGTTGTTCGATGGTGACGGCTCAGTATTCACTAACCGGCTCCCGCGTGCAGATACTTCAGTCTAGCGCTCGTCGGCGATGCCTGTCATGCACGAGCGCATTCGTCAGGCAAACGTTTTCCCCGACGCCCTTGTAGGCATCGTCCGACAACCAAGCCGAAAGCCGCACAACAAACACGTCGCGCGCTGATTTCCTAGCCTGGGCGTTTCGCGGACACTCGGGTCATGAACCTGAAACTTCGGCTGTCCATCATGAAGGTGTTACTTGTAGAAGACTACGCGCCGATTCGCGAGCGCCTGTGCGACCTCGTGAAAACCGTTCCTGGCGCGCAGATCGTGGCTCAAGCCGAAGAAGCATCGACCGCGCTCGACGCCATCGGGGCGAGCGAGCCCGACGTCGTCATCCTCGATTTGCAGTTGAGAGCAGGCACGAGCGGCCTGACGGTCTTGAAATGGTTGCGCGAGCACCGGCCTGCGACGGCCGCCATCGTTCTGAGCAACTCGGCCTACGCGCAAATGCGCAAGGTATGCATGGACCTTGGCGCACGGCTCTTCCTGGACAAGGCAAGCGAGTTCGCGCAACTGCCCGCCGCCCTCGCGACGATCGCCGAGCAACATCCGCCGTCGACCACGTTGTCTTGATGAGGTCAAGGCGTTCGCTTATCTAGCGTTTGCTATCGTTTTCCGATACAGCGCCTTTCATTTTTCCTTCATCGATCATTTTCAGGTTTCGCTGCCGACGGGCCGCGGGACCGACGCGTCTCGATCCGTTGCTTTGCTGCCCGCTCGTTCCGATCGCTCCGCCTCCGCTCCCGGCGCCGCTTCGCTTTCGTCGATCAGCCGCATCAACGCGTCGTGATCGAGCACTTCGCACTCCAGTAGGCGCTTCGCGATTCGTTCGAGCGGCGCTCGGCGTTCGCGCAGCGTCCGTTCGACGCGCTCGTGCGACTCGCGCAGCAGACGCCTGACCTCCTCGTCGACGAGCCGCGCCGTGTTCTCGCTATAGCGCGTGCCGTCGTTCGGGACCGGATAGGCCGTCGAGTTCAGCGTCGTCAATCCTACCCGCTCGCTCATGCCGTAGCGCTCGACCATATGCCGCGCCATCGCGGTCGCGCGATCGAGGTCGTTCTCGGCGCCGGTCGATACGTCGCCGAACACGATCTCTTCGGCCACGCGTCCGCCGAGCAACGCGTCGAGCCGGTCGAGCAATTCGCTCTTGCGCAGCACGTAACGATCTTCGGTCGGCACCTGCTGCGTATAGCCGAGCGCCGCGATGCCCCGCGGAATGATCGATACCTTCTTCACCGGATCGCAATGCTCGCGGCTCTGCGCAACCAACGCATGCCCGGCCTCGTGGTGCGCGATGATGATCTTTTCCTGCGCGTTCATCACGCGGCTCTTGCGCTCCATGCCGGCCATCGCGCGATCGATCGCCTCGTCGAAGTCGGCCATTTCGACGGCTGCCTTGTCGAGTTCCGCGGCATGCAACGCCGCCTCGTTGACGACATTGGCCAAGTCGGCCCCGACGAATCCGGGCGTCCGTGCGGCGATCTCGGCCAAGTCCACGTCGCTCGCGAGCGTGACGCGCTTGACGTGCACGGCCAGGATTTGACGGCGCCCGACGAGGTCCGGCCGATCGATGGCGATATGGCGATCGAAGCGCCCGGGGCGCAGCAGCGCCGGGTCCAGAATCTCGGGCCGATTCGTCGCCGCCATGATGATGACGCCGGAATTGGGTTGGAAGCCGTCCATTTCGACGAGCAACTGGTTCAGCGTTTGCTCGCGCTCGTCGTTGCCCGAGGCGACGCCCGCGCCGCGCACCTTGCCGAGCGCATCGAGTTCGTCGATGAAGACGATGCACGGCGCTTTTTGCTGCGCCTGCTGAAACAGATCGCGCACGCGCGCCGCGCCCACGCCGACGAACATTTCGACGAACGCCGACCCGCTGATCGAAAAGAACGGCACCGACGCTTCGCCGGCGACGGCTTTCGCGAGCAACGTCTTGCCCGTTCCGGGCGCGCCGACGATGAGCACGCCCTTCGGAATCTTGCCGCCGAGGCGCCGATACCGCTCGGCATTGCGCAGGAATTCCACGATCTGCTGCAGTTCCGCCTTCGCCTCGTCGATGCCGGCAATGTCGTCGAAGGTCACGCCGGTTTCTTTTTGCACGTAGACGCGCGGCTTGCTTTTGCCGACACCCATGAAGTCTTGCATCGCGCCGCCGCCGCGGCGCATCAGCAAGCTCCAGACGAAGACGAACGCGATCACGGGCATGGCCCACGACAGCAGCGTGCCGGCCCACGTGCTGTCGCTTTCGCCTCGATAACGGATGCCGGCCTGTGCGAGGGCGTCGCTCAGGCGATCGTCGGCAACGCGCACGGTCGTGAATCGCCACGGCGCCCCTTGCGATTTGAGCGCCTGCGCATCGGACGCCGTGAGCAGCGCGCTTGCGCCAGGCATGCGAACGCTGCCGGTGATGCGCGTGGGCGTGATCACGAGATCGTCGACCTGACGCGCGGCCACGAGCCGACGGAAATCGCTGTAGTCGATCGGCTGCGACGGCGTACGCAACGTCAGCAGCTGAAAAGCGATCAGCACGAGCAAGCCGATCGTGAGCAGCGTACTGAAGAGATCGTTTTGGCGTTCCATGGCGGGCGACTTGCGGCGGCTGGGCGGCTGGCGACTGTTTTCGGCGCTATGCCGCTTCCGGCTCTTGCCCGCCGCGCACGAGCATGACGGGGCACGTCGAAAAACGCAGGAAGCGCTCCGAGACGCTGCCGAGCACGAGCCTCGGTACGCCGCGGCGGCCGTGCGTTCCCATGACGACGAGATCGATGGCGTGCCCATCCGCATAGCGTTGCAGGCAGGTCGCGACATCGTCGGCCATGCTTTCGGTTTCGACGATTTTTTCGTCGCCCGTCACCCCGGCTGCGCCGAGCGCCTCGCGCACCTGGCCGAGCGCAGCCTGCCCATCGCGGCGTAGCGCTTCGAGCAGCGCTTGCGGGTCGTAGTAGCCGCCGTAGTTGAACAGTGCCGACTTATCGACGACATAAACCGCGTGAATCTTGGCGTGCGCCAGCGACGCGATGCGGACGGCCTCTTCGATGGCGCGCTTGGACGAAGTGCTGCCGTCCACGGCAAGCATGATGTTGCGATACATGGTGGTTCTCCTCACGTCGTGAGCATTAAAGCTGGGCTAAGACTCGTTCGTTGCCAAATGGAAATCGAGGCGTGCGGTGCCGTGAGCCGGCACCGTTACCTCGCGCGTTTGATTCGCTTGCCCGCTTTGAGCCGTCACGCGGTAGCGCCCGGCAGGCAGGCGAACGAGCAAGTACGGCCCGTCGGTGCGCACCGACAACACGTTCTCGCCTTTCGCCGATACGATCGAGACGTCGACATCCGACAGATACTCCCCGCCCTTCGCCGCCACGATGATGCTCAGGCTGTAGTGCGAGGCGAGTTGCCGCATCGCAGCGACCTGATCCTCGCCGATTCCGCCGCTCAGGTACTCGATGCCGTTTTGCAACAGCACGGCGGGCGCTTGCTCGGACGGCACTTGCGAAAGCGCCTCGGCTGCGCCGCCCATTGCAACGGCCGCGCACAGCGCCACCCATCGATATCGTCTAAACATAGTTCCGCTCGCTCGGGTTCGGTCGTCGCAGGCGGCGCATCGCAGATGCATCGATGGGCCGTCCGCCCCCGTTCATTCGACGGTCAATCGATCGACCACGTCCCGCACGCCGCGCGTCGCCCACGCAACGCCGTGCACCGCGCGCTTTTCGGAAAGCGAGTGCACGGCGCCGCTCAGCGTCACGACGCCGTCGCGCACGTCGATCTTCAAGCGTTCAGCGTCCGCGCGCGCTCGACGCTCGAGCGCGCCGCGAATCTTGGCGCCGATCTCATCGGCGTTCGCCTCCGCACGAACCGCGATGCGATTGACGATGCCGACGACGCCGCGCAAACGCCCGACGGCCAGTTCGGCCGCGCGGCGCTGATCGCCCCAATCGAGCGTGCCGCTCAGCGTGACGCAGCCCCGGTCGACCGTCACGGCAATCGCACCCGGAGGCACGCCTTCGGTCGCATCGAGAACCATGGTTGCCGTGTCCTTGATCTCATCGTCGGTCTGCGCGGTCGCGCCGTCGGTCGGCACCTTCAGCCGAACGACGAACGCCCGCACGCCGTCGACGCGTTGCACGGCCTTTTCGACTGCGATTTTCTGCGCGTAACTCGGCACCGTGCCGTCCAGCGTCACCACGCGGTCATGCACGCCGATCCGAATACCGCCATGCTCGACGGCAGGGTCCCACTCCAACTCTTCGACCACATCGCGCCTGAGCGCTTCGTCGGACTTCATCATCACGCTCCCTCGTCGTTGATTGTTCATAGCATCGCGCACGGCGGTGCGCTCGCCTTGATACCGATCAAGCTAAGTGCGTCGACACCGGCGCACGATGCCAAACATCGACGAATCGTGTCCCGACTGCGCCGCTTCGATGAACAACGAACCCGACAATGCGCAGGCGCCCGGCGCCCAGCTGGCCGACGCCGCCGCGCGCGTGCGCCGCTTGATCGAAAGCCCCAGCTATCGTCAAGCCGACGAAGACCATGCGTTTCTTCAGCAACCCGAAATGTGCGGGGTGCGGCTGCAGCTCGATTACTGGAAGACCGAGCAGACGCTCCAGCAGCATGGGATCGAGCATACGGTGGTGGTCTACGGCAGCACGCGCCTCGTCGCCCCGGAAGACGCGGCGAGGCGTCTCGAATCGGCCCGCGCGGCGTTGGCCTCGCGACCGGACGACGCGCATAGCCGGCAAGCCGTGCGCGTCGCCGAGCGCTTGGCCGCATCGAGCGGCTATTACCTCGTCGCGCGCGCGTTCGGGCAGCGCGTCGGGCACTTGTCGGCAAACGGGAAGTTCGCGGGCCTGGCGATCGTCACCGGCGGCGGCCCCGGCATCATGGAAGCCGCCAACCGTGGCGCCTACGAGACGGGCGCGGCGAGCATCGGCCTCAATATTTCGCTGCCGCGCGAACAAGTTCCGAATCCCTACGTCAGCCCGGACCTCTGCTTCAAATTCCACTACTTCGCGATTCGTAAGCTGCATCTGCTCGAACGCGCCAAAGCGGCCGTGTTCTTCCCGGGCGGTTACGGCACCTTCGACGAGTTGTTCGAGGTGCTGACGCTCCTGCAGACCGGCAAGATTCCGCCGTTGCCGGTCATTCTCGTGGGCGAGGCGTACTGGCGCCGCGCCGTGAACTTCGACTTCCTCGTCGACGAGGGGATGATCGCGCCGAGCGACGCGGCGTTGTTCCGCTTCGCGGAGACGGCCGACGACATCTGCGAAGCCCTCGCGCATTGGTACCGGCGTGCGGCGCGGAAGGAGCAGAACGAACCGAACGAGCCCAACAAACCGAGCGGCCCGAAGGAGCCGAATCATGCAGAACCCGTGTAGGCAAATGCCGACAAAGATGCCCGCCAGCCTACGCGAACATCAGCCGGGACTTATTTGCAGCGCTCGCAACGCGGCCAATACTTCAGACATCGGATACCGCATCCGCAGAGCCGCCCCCGAACGTTTCGGCATCCGCGCTCTGGACGAAATGCCTTACGGAGAGCCGCCATGTCGACCCAAGCTGCGAACCAAGCCTCGCCCGACAGCGTCGACGAGATCCTCGAACTCGCGCGCAACGCGGGCCTGCTCGTCACGCTCGACGGCCGGATCGGCCGAGAGACCTATCAAAGCGTCGCCGGCTCGCTGGCCTCGTTCCTGCGTTTCGCCGACGCCCTGCGCGAAACGCTTGCGGCCGACGTTCCGATCTGATCCGATCCGATCTGCTCAATCGGCCTAACCGAGAAGGAGCGCTGCCTACCATGCGACTGACATTTCTCGGCGCGGCCGAAACGGTAACCGGCTCGAAGTACCTGCTCGAAGGAGCGGGCCTACGCCTTCTGATCGACTGCGGACTCTTTCAAGGCACGAAGAACCTGCGATTGCGCAACTGGTCGCCGCCGCCTGTCGATCCGACGTCTCTCGACGCCGTCATCGTCACTCACGCGCATATCGATCACTCCGGCTACCTGCCCGTGCTCGTGCGCATGGGATTCAAGGGGCCGATCTACGCCACGCCCGGCACGCGCGATCTATGCGGCATCCTGTTGCGCGACGCGGCAAAGCTGCAGGAAGAAGAAGCCGAATACGCGAACCGTCACGGCTTCTCGAAGCACCGTCCCGCGTTGCCGCTCTATACCTTGCAAGACGCTGAACGCGTGCTCGAACAGATCGTGGCGCGCGAATTCGACACCCCCTCGATGCTCGACGAGCACGCAGGGTTTCGCTTCCTCCCCGTGGGGCACATCCTGGGCGCGTCGAGCGTCGTCTTGCACATGCGCGGGAAGGTGATCGCGTTCTCAGGCGACGTCGGCCGCCCGAACGATCCGATCATGCGCGACCCGACGCCCCTCGCGCATGCCGATTACCTGATCGTCGAATCGACCTACGGCGACAGACTGCACGACGAGACCGATCCGCTGGAGGAACTCGAATCGCTCTTCGCCCACACCTTCAAGCGCGGTGGCGTCGTCGTCATTCCGAGCTTCGCGGTCGGCCGTGCGCAAGCCATCTTGCGGTACATCTCGATCCTGAAGGCGACGGGCCGTATGGCGAACGTGCCCGTATTTCTCGACAGCCCGATGGCCGTGAGCGTCACCGAGCTCTATCGACGGCACATGCGCGAGCATCGACTGACGATGTCGGAAGCCGAGGCGATCGGCAAGGCGGCCGTGATGGTGCGCACAGTCGATCAATCGAAGGAGATCTCGGGCCGGCGCGGCCCGATGGTCGTCATCGCGGGCAGCGGCATGGCCACGGGCGGGCGCGTGCTCCATCATCTGAAGACTTTCGCGCCCGATTCGCGCAACACGATCGCGCTGGTCGGCTACCAAGCCGCCGGCACGCGCGGCGCGGCGCTCGAGGCGCATGCGCCGACGATCAAGCTGCTCGGCGAATACATTCCGGTGCGCGCCGCCGTCGAATCGATCTCCTCGCTGTCCGCGCACGCCGACTACAACGAGATGCTCCAATGGCTAGGCAAGATGACGGCTGCCCCCGAACGCACGTTCATCACGCATGGCGAGCCGGCCGCGGCGGACGCGTTGCGACGCAGGATCACCGAGCAATTGCACTGGCGCTGCGAAGTGCCGAGCTATTTGGAAACGGTCGAGCTCGCCGAAGGCCACACGCCGTCCGAGCCTCATGAAGCGGCAGGAACACTCGATCGGCCCTAGGGCCGGCATCGCTCGATGCCGAACCGCAGCGCGAGGCCTGCGGCGATTACACGGCGAAGGTTCGCGACATCTTGTGATCGATCCACAGCATGCCTTCACGCAGCCCCGCAAACAGCGCGTCGCGCTCGCGCTTCATCTGCGCGGCGTGCGTGAATTCATGCGAAAACGTGCCATGCTCGACGCGTACGTGGCAAACGAAGCCGCGGGCCGCGGGGAACGTTCGCCCGGAAACGCGCCAATCCGGCCCCTGCACCGTACCCGAAAGCGACATGATCGCGGCTCCTTGTTTCCTCGGTCGATAATGGCCGGTCAACGGTCCGACGTCTGCTCAACGTCTGCTCAACGTCTGTCCAACGTCTGTCCAACGTCTCGCTCAACCGACATCGAGGTCGTCGACCACCGCGTGGACGCCCGGCGCCGACCAAGCCGCCCCGCGCGCGGCCGAACGCTCCGCGTACGAATCCACTTTGCCTTTGAGCGTCACCGTGCCGTCGCGCACCTCGATCGCGATGTGCTTGGCTTCGCGCTGCGCATGGCGCTGCAAGGCTCGGCCGATCTTTTCGGCGATGTCCTGCGCCGCCTTCCCGCTCGTCACTTCGATCAAGTTCGAGACGCCGGTCACGCCGCGCATGTGGCTGACCGTGCGCGTCGCAAGGTGCCTCAGATGGGCGCTCGCCACTTCCCCGCGCAGCGTCACCCAGCCGTTTTCCACCTGAACCTTGACGGCTTCCTCGGAAAGCCCGACCGTCCAGCGCAGCATCGCGCGCACCGCGCTCGCGGTGTCCTCGTCGGTCCGCACTTCGTCTCCCGGCAGCCGCACGACCATTGCAACGGCGACGGCTTTGACGCCCGCGACGCGCTGCGCGGCTTTCTCCGCCGCGATCTTCGCGGCGTAGCTCGACGGATGACCCGACAGGGTCACGACGCGCTCCTTCACCTCCACACCGATTTCGGCCGCGTTCACGGCCGGATCGTAATCGAGCTCCTCTTCGACTTCCTGCTTCAATTGCCTGTCCGTCTTCATCGCCCGCTCCTTTCGTCTATGCGCCAGGCGATCGCGATGCGCCGCGATCCGCTTCGATCGATACTGCCGCACCTCGCGCGCACCCTCCTGACTTGCGTCAAACTCCGGCGCGATCGCACGCACGATTTGCGCTCCCGCCCCCCTGCCGCACATCGATTGACTTGCGTCAATGGCGTATCCGTTGCCGGTCCCTACACTCGTATCGACGCTTTGATTTCATGTCCCGAGCGTCGACGCTTTAGACGGAGCGACAGCAATGAGCTACAAGAGCCTTCTCGTGCACCTCGATACGAGCCAAGCCGCGCAGCGCAGGCTCGAATTCGCCTTCCGCCTCGCCCAGCAATTCGACGCCCATTTGACGGCGCAGCTCACGCTCGTGCGCCCCGAATCGGGTTCCCTTGACGTCATGGCCGCCGCCGCCCAGTTTCTGGCCGAGCACGATCGCGTGAGCGCCGAGCGAAGCAATGCGCTCGAGCGATCCTTCAGAACCGAAGTGGCGCGCACGAACGTTTCGGCCGAGTGGCGCGTCTCGACCGAGGACGCGAACGGCGTCGTGGCCGACGCCGCGCGCTTGGCCGATCTCGTCGTCGCGGGACAATTCGACCCGAACGACCCCGATTCGCTCGTCGCCAGCCAATTTCTCGAACGTCTCGTGCTGAACGCGGGCCGCCCCGTGCTCGTCGTGCCGTACGTCGGCAGCTTCGCGACGATCGGCCGGCATCCGATCGTGGCCTGGGACGGAAGCCGCGAAGCCGCGCGTGCCGTCGCGGACGCCACGCTGTTCTTCAGCAAGGCCAAGCAAACGACGATCGTCACGATCGGCGTGCAAGGCGGCGAGCCGCCGCAAAGCCGACTGCCGGGCGCGGACATCGCCGCGGTCATCGCTCGCCACGGCGCCCAGGTCGCCGTCGAAGAAGTGGAAGCGCAGCCGGCCCGAGCCGTGGGCGATGCGTTGCTCTCGCGCGCGTCCGAACTCGGCGGCGACCTCATCGTGATGGGCTGCTATGGCCACGCACGCTGGCGCGAACTCGTGCTGGGCGGCGCCTCGCGTGCGGTTCTGAGGTCGATGACGATGCCGGTGCTGATGTCCCACTAGCCTCGAGTCGGCCGCCCTCGGCGTGCCCGACAGTGCGAAAGTTCGAACGCACGGATGCCGAGAATGACGCAGGTAGAAAGCGTTTCACACCGATTGCAGAGAAAGGAAACGTCATGAGCTACAAGACACTGCTCGTTCATATCGACGACAGCAAACGCAGCGAAGCGCGCTTGGCGTTCGCGGCGGACCTGGCGGTCAAGTACGGCGCGCACCTCGTCGGCTTGTACGTCGTCTGTCAAGACGTGCTGCGGCCGCTGCTCGCGGGGCGGGAAAGCCTCGACTTGAGCGCCAACGAGGCTCGCCACGCGCAATTGGCGCGCGAAGCGCAAGAGCGGTTCACGGCGCTCGCCCGGCGCACCGGCTGCCCGTTCGAATGGCGCGCGCCGCGAGGCCCATCGGTCGAGGCGGCCGTGCTGCACGCCCGTCATGCCGACCTGATCGTCCTCGGACAGGAAGATCCGGACGACGCGTCCACCTACGTGGCGCGAAATTTCGCCGAAGACGTGGTCATGAGCGCCGGCCGTCCCGCGATCGTGCTGCCGCACGCCGGGCGCATCGCGACTTTCGGCGAGAGCGTGCTCGTGGCTTGGGACGGCGGACGAGAAGCCGCCCGCGCGCTTGCCGACGCCGTGCCGGTGCTGAAGCGCGCGCGGTTCGTCACCGTCGTCACCATCCGCAAACACCCCGAAGACTCGACGCCCGAAGACATCGAGGTCGCCGCTTACCTGGAGCGCCATCGCGTGCGCGCGAGCTTCGCGACGATATCGCGCCCGCCCGGCGTCGGTACCGGCGCCACCCTGCTCAATCAGTTGAGCGACCGTCATGCGGACCTGCTCGTCATGGGCGCCTACGGCCATGCCCGGGCGCGGGAACGCGTGATCGGCGGCGTCACGCATACGTTGTTCGAAACCATGACCGTTCCTGTATTCATGTCGCACTAGATGTCGCACTAGCCGCACAGCGGCTACGCGCCCGGTTTCCGGGTACGCGCGGGCTCTGCCCCTGCGCGTTTGAGCGCCCGCCTTCGTGCGGGCGTCTTTCTGTTCTCTGACCTATGCTTGTATCCGCGGTCCGGCGGCCGACGCATGAATGCGCCGCAGTACGCCGGTTGCGCGCCGGTTGCGCGCTGTTTATGCGCCGTTTATGCGCCATTGGCAGCCGAGCGCGAATCTAGGACAATCCGGACACGTCCGACGATTCGCGATCCGCGTTTCATCGGCACGGCTTTCCGGCCCCGCGGGCGCTCCGGCTACGCGGGAACTCCGTCATCCGCAGGATGCGCATGCCCGAAGCAGGAACCTCGTCCAAGCCGCCCGCCCCGCCCACGCCGCCCGAGCGCCGCGCGAGCGAGCAGACGGGATTGCGCGCTTCGCTGCTCGCCGCGGCGGGCACGGCCATCCTCGTCTTTCTTGCGGCCGCCGTTTCGGCGACGATCGTGCGCGATCACCTGCTCGACGTCGCCCAAGCCAACTTCGAAGTCCGCGCGTCGCACGTCACGTCCGACGTCCGGCGCGAATTGCTGCTCTGCTCCCAGGTGCTACGGGGGGCAGGGGGGCTGGTGGCGGCCCAAGCGCAGTCGGATGGCGACGGCAGGCCGTCGCCCGAGGCCTGGGACCGGTACGTCTCGCGCCTCGACTTGGACGACGCGCCGCCCTGCATCCGGACGCTCGCGTACGCGCAAGCCGTGGCGCCCGCAGGCGCCGACGCCAACTCGGCGGCTGGACCGCTTGCTCGCACGGTGCTCACGTGGCCGTCCCGGAGCGATCTGGCGGACGGCGCCGATCTCGGCGTCAGCGACATCACGCGCGCCGCCCTGATGCGCGCGGCCAACCGCGGCGATGCGGCGATGTCCGTTCGGGCGCTGCCGCGGGAAGGTGCGGCCGCGTCCGAAGCGGTGGATAACCAAGGCCGTGCCCGCGTCGATCTCTACTTGCCCGTCTATCGCACCGCGCCCCCGCCGGCAGAAGTTCCGGCCCGCCGCGCCGCGCTGATCGGGTTCGTGCTCGCGCGGCTGGATACGGAGTACATGTTCGCCAGCATTTCCGCGCACGAACCGCGTATGGAGCTTCGCGTATCGGCCGGCGAACCGCCCATCCCTCTGTACCCGCCCGGCGCGCCGGTCACCCGGTTAGACGCACGCGTGCCCCGTTTTCACCGCACTGAAACGCTGCACTTCGGGGGAGAAGCGCTGTCGCTGAGCTATGCCACGAGCGACTCGACCGTCGCGACTTCGGCCGATTTCAGCAGCAGCGCGATTCTCTCGACCGGCTTCGCCGCCGGTCTCATCGCCGCGGCGGCAGTCTTCGTGTTCATGCGCAAACGCGGCACGACGCTTGCGGAAGCGGGCCTAGCGCGTTCCCGGTCGGCGCAAAACGAAGCCCGCATGATGGCCATCATCCGCTCCTCGAGCGACGCCATCATCACGATCGACGAGCGGCAGCGCATCGCCATGTTCAATCCGGCTGCCGAACAAGTGTTTCGTTGTTCGGCGATGGAGGCGATCGGCTCCTCGATCGACCGCTTCATTCCGGCGCGGTATCGCGCGGAGCATCGAAAACATGTCGAGCGGTTCGGCGAAACGGGCGTGACGGAGCGCAAGATGGGACGGCAGCAGCCTGTGTTGATCGGGCTTCGGGCCGATGGGGAAGAGTTTCCCATCGAAGCCTCGATTTCGCAGATTAACGACGGGCAAGGCAAGCTGTACACCGTCATGCTGCGCGACGTGACCGAGCGCGTGCGATCCGAAGACGCCCTGAAGGCGTCGCGCCAAGAGCTGCGCGAGCTATCCGCCAACCTGCAAAGCGTTCGGGAAGACGAGAAAACCCGCATCGCGCGGGAGTTGCACGACGACCTCGGCCAGCAGTTGACCGCGCTGAAAATGGACCTGTCGTCGGTCGAGCAATCGCTGGCCGATACGCCCATCGCGCCGCCGGCCGTGCTGGCGCAATTGAGCGGCATGCGCCGGCTCATCGATTCGACGGTCGGTTCCGTGCGGCGCATCGCGGCCGATTTGCGGCCCGTCATGCTCGACGATCTAGGCCTGCTGCCCGCGATCGACTGGCTGATCAACGATTTCACGACGCGCTACGGCATCGAAGTCGAGCGCCGTATCGAGCCGGGCAGTGTGGCTTTTTCGCGCAACGGCGCGACGACGCTCTTTCGGGTCATGCAAGAAGCGCTGACCAACGTGGTGCGCCATGCCGAGGCGACGCGCGTAGCGGTCTCGCTCGTCGTCGAAGGCGACCAATGCGTGCTGAGCATAGCGGACAACGGGCGCGGCGCACGGGATGCGGCGGCGGCGGAAGGACATGGCGAAAAATCCTTCGGGCTATTGGGCATCCGCGAACGCGTGCACATCTTGGGCGGCGCAGTTTCGATCGAGACCGCGCACGAACGGGGATTCACGCTGACGGCTCGCGTTCCGCTCGCGGCAATACAACAGGAAGAGGCTCTGCCATGACAAAAGTACTGCTGGCCGACGACCATGCGCTCGTGCGCGATGGCCTACGGCATATTCTCGAGGGCACGAGCGGCTTCGACGTCGTTGGGGAAGCGTACGACGGGCCGACCACGATCGCGCTGGTGCGCGGCACGCCGGCCGACGTGCTCGTGCTCGACTTGTCGATGCCGGGCCGCAACGGCATCGAGCTCGTGAAGCAAATCAAGGACGAGATCCCTACGTTGCGCGTGCTCGTACTGACCATGCACGCCGAGCAGCAATATGCCGTCAGAGCCTTCAAAGCCGGCGCATCGGGCTACCTGACGAAGGAAAGCGCCAGCAAGGAACTCGTGTCGGCGCTGACGAAAATCTCGGCCGGCGGCGTGTACGTGAGCTTGTCGATGGCCGAGCGGCTCGCGCAGAGCTTGAACGAGCCGTCCGACATGCTGCCCCACCAACGGCTGTCCGACCGCGAGTTCGACGTGTTCCGGCGCATCGCAGCCGGCCAGACGATCAGCGAAATCGCGCACGAACTTTGCGTCAGCGCGAAGACCGTCAGCACGTACAAAACGCGCATTCTCGAAAAGATGCAAATGCCGCATGAAGCCGCGCTGGTGCGCTATGCGATTCAGCACAAGCTGTTCGAAGACAGCGAAGATTTGTAACGAGCCGTTACTCGACTCGCACCCTTGCTCCACCGAAGGCCCGCCGCGCGGGCCGGTGCCTCGTCTGTAGGCGTCCGCCTACAGACGCCTTCCCGGTCGCCTACAACACATACCTACCGAGCCGATTTTTATTTGTGTAAGCGCTGACGATACTGTGCTCATGAAATCGAGCCTGCCCTCACCGCTGAAAGTCTTCGTCGTCGACGAGTCGACGCTCGTGCGCGAACGTCTCACCCGGCATATCGGGCCGGACGGCGCCGCCTGCATCGTCGGCGAAGCGGAGGATGTCGAAACGGCGCTTCAAGGCATCGAGGCCACCGACGCCGACGTCGTCGTGCTCGACCTGCGGCTGATCGACAGCAACGGCATGGACTTGCTCCATGCGCTACGCGACAGAACCGATCCCATCGTCACCATCGTGTTGACGAACTACGCGTCGCCCGTGTTCCGCGAGGCGAGCGTCGTGGCCGGCGCCGATTACTTCTTCGACAAGACGACCGAGTTCGATCTCGCGATGGAGGCGATCGCCCGGCTCGCCCGGGAAAAAAACCACGCCTCGGGCGGCGCATAGCGCATCCTCACTGCGCTCTTATTTCGCGGGCGCGCGCGTCAACTCGCTTCCCCGATGACGAAGTTCGCGTTCCGCGAAATCGAACGCGGCGCGCACGGCGGCTTCGGGCTCTGCGTCGGCGCAATGCGGCATCGGGATCAGAAGCCTTTCCGGCGTGACGATGTCCAGCCGCGCGTCGTAATACACCCCATTCGGCCCGTGCAACGCTTCGATCGCGAGATGGCAGTGGCTCACGAGGCGCGCGAAACGCATGAGTCGCAGCAATTGAATCCCGGCCTCGGCTTCGATTCGTGCAGCCCCCGGGAACCCGAGATACACGATTTGCATGCCGATTCCCATCTGCCGTCCTCCGCGTCGAAGCGCCAACCACTACCTGAGAAGCCGTGCTCGCATCGATCGCGATGCACTGGCTCCCATCTTCGCGGAGTGGCTTTCAAAGAGCTTGACCTGCGTCAACGGAGCGCGATGAGGCGACATCGAGTGTGAAAGGGGGCGCGCCGCGCCGGCGTCCGGTGGACGGCGGAGCGGCGCGCTCGGGCCGGCGAACCGCGCGTTAGGCGCAGCGCTGCGGCGCAGGCGCAGGCGCAGCGACAGGGCGAACGCAATAGGCAACCGTACTCGCCGCAGGCTTCACGCAATAGGCATCGGCATCGCCCTTTGCTTCGGGCTTCACGCAATACGCCGCCGCATCGCCCTTCGCTGCAGGCTTCACGCAATACGCCGCCGCATCGCCCTTCGCTGCAGGCTTCACGCAATACGCCGCCGCATCGCCCTTCGCTGCAGGTTTCACGCAATACGCCGCCGGAGCGCGCGTCGCGACAGGCCGCACACAGTATGCGATCGCTTCCCCTTCGCGGAACTCGCGCGCAGCAAGGTCGTTGCTCGCCTCGGCCAGTGCGAGATGACGAACCTCGTCCTCTCCGCCCGCGATTCCGCTATACGGATCGTGATGGATCATGTATCCGAAGATCCGATCGCAATCGGCGCTGTACCGTTGCGTGTCGAGGATATGCATGTGCCAAAACTCGTCCACCTCTTCGCTGGGAACGATCGGCGCATCGGGGTACTTTGCGGCCAGTTTCAGGAATTGCCGGTAACCGGCTTCCGCCCGCTCGATCGTGCGCAGTGCGATGACGCCGTCGTGGCGATGCATCAGCTTGGCTTTGATGCGGCTGAAATCGAGTTCGTCGATGGCTCGGTACATCTCGGCGATACCCCGTTTAGTGGTCTGCATGATGCTTTTCCTTCATGGCGTGATGGGAGCGATCGGCTGGCCGCTTTCGTCTCCCTGGGTTGGCGATCTCGTCGGAAGCACGAGACCGGGGTCCGCTGCGCGGCCGAGAAAACTCTCGACGTCGGCGGCTGGGATGGGTCGGCTAAAGAAGTAGCCCTGCACTTCGTCGCAGCCTTCTTTGCGCAGAAAATCGATTTGCTTCTGCGTTTCGGCGCCTTCCGCGATAACGGCCAGCCCGAGGCTGTGCCCGAGGGCAATCACGGCGCTCGTGATCTGCGTATCGCTATGGCTGTCCGGCACGTTGCGGATGAACGACCGATCGATCTTGACGGTATCGATCGGGAAGCGGTTCAAATACGCGAGCGACGAATAGCCCGTGCCGAAATCGTCGATCGACAAGCGCACGCCGGTGCGCTTGATGGCGGCAAGCCAGCGTGCGGCCTGCTCGGGGTGGCGCATGACCATGCTCTCGGTCAGTTCGAGTTCGAGGAATTCGCCGGGCAGGCCCGCATCTTCGAGCGCATTCAAGATGCTTTCGTGCAGACGAGGGTCGGCGAATTGCCGCGCCGACAGATTCACGGCCACATGGATCGGGGTCAATCCGCACGCGCGCCACTGCGCGCCTTGCCGGCAGGCTTCGCGCAGCACCCATTCGCCGATCGGCACGATGGCGCCGGTCTCCTCCGCGATCGGAATGAAGTCGCTCGGCGGAACAGCGCCGAGCGCGGCATTGTTCCAGCGCAACAGCGCTTCCACGCCCGTGCAATGGTTCGTGCGCAAGTCGATGCGCGGCTGATAAGCGAGCGTGAATTCGCCGTTTTCTACCGCACGCCTGAGCTGCGCTTCCATTTCCACCCGGCGATGCAGCGACATGCTCATCTGGCGGATATACATCTGGTAGGTATTCTTGCCGCGCTGCTTCGCGCCATACATCGCCATGTCGGCATGCTTGAGCAGGGTCTGCGCGTCGTCGCCGTCGCCCGGGAACGAACTCACGCCGATGCTCGCGCTGACCTGCAGTTGCGAGCCGCTGATCGTGAACGGCTGAGCAAGCGCCGCTTGAATCGCGTCGATCGTCTCGATGACGACGGCCAGGCCATCGCTCTGCTGCTTGACGAGCACGACGAACTCGTCGCCGCCGAGCCTCGCGATCATGTCTGCATGCGACAACGCGTCGTGCAGGCGCGCCACGACGGCGCGCAGCAGCAAGTCGCCGACGTTGTGCCCCAGCGAGTCGTTGACATCCTTGAAGCGGTCGAGGTCGATGAACAACACGTGCAACGCCGTCGCATCGGCGCGCGCGCGGGCAAGCAACTCGTCGAGGTGCTCGCGGAACATCAAGCGATTGGGCAGTCCCGTCAGCGCATCGTGGGTCGCGAGAAAATGCAGGTTGTCTTCGGCCTGACGGCGCTGCAGAAAATGGCTCATTTGACTCACGATCGAGCGAGCCATAGCCAACGCTTGCGACTCGGCATGACGCCGTTCGCGCGAATAAAACTCGGCCACCCCGACCACGACCGAGCCCTGACGCAGCGCGAAAGAGAAAGTCGTGACGATGCCCGCATCCGCGAGCCGGCATGCGCCGCGCGGATGCGGCGCTTCAGCCTGCGACGCGCTCCAACGCGGCGCGGCAGGCGCATCGGCCTCGCTGATCACACTTGGTGCGTGCGCGAGGAGCCAGGCCTCGAGGTCGCTGTCGACGGCCGTCGACGTCGCGCAAAGCAAATGCTTCACGCCGGCAGGCGTCGGGCGGAATGCGCCCGCATCCCAATCCATGCCCTGCACGACCGATTCGATCAAGTGCCGGCAAACGTCGAACTCGTTTCCGGCCGTGGCCAGGTACAGCGTGAAGGCGTGCTCGAGTTCCCTCGCCCGCTCGATCGACTTCTGCTTCGTAATTTCGAGCGCCGTCCCGCGCAATGTGCGTGCGCCGGGCACCCCATAGGCGTGACCGATCACCCGCAACCAGCCCCGCCGCCCGAGCCTGGACCGATAGCGGCATTCGAGCTCGAATGCGCGGCGCGTCGTCAACGTGAGGCGCGCCTGTTCAAGCAGCATGCGGCGGTCGGGCGCCTCGATCGCACGCAGCAGCGTTTTGATCCGGTGCGTCGGCTGACGCGAACCTAGCAGGCGCGCCAGCTCTTTGGACAAGTCAGCGTCGCCCGCGTCGATACTGACGCGCCAGTCGCCGAGGTGGGCAATTCGTTGCGCCTCGGCGCGCGCCGCCTCGCTCTCGCGCAAATCGTACGTGATCTTGTCGGCCAGCTTGACGGCGCGCGCACGCGAAGTCGACAGCGCATACGCCAAACCGGCCAGCAAGGCGCTGATCACGAGCCCGGACAACAGCGCCATATCCGGTAAAACGTGCTGCGTGCCGCTAAGCGCCGCCATATCGGCAGAAAAATCGACGACCCAGCGCCGGCCCGCAAACGGCTGCACGGCGCGCCGCTGCAACACGATCGGCTTCGCGGGACGCGTCGCGCGCGGGGCGAACGGCGCCGCGGGCGGCGCGGCATGACGGGACATGCGCGCGAGCCCAGTTGGGGGCGGACTCGGCGCGCCATCCAGGCTGTCGTAAAGCAGCGATTCCTTCGACACCGGTTTCGGCGGCTCGCGCAGGTTACCCGCGTCGTAAATCTTGAACTTGATGATGCGCTGCGTCTCCGCGCTGAGCAGCCCGTTCATCATATCGTTGACGCGAATGCCCGCGCCGACCGAACCGATATAGGCGCGGCGACGCTGTGCCTCGGTCGCGAGCGGCATGCCGCGCAGGTAGACCGGCATCCGCATCGCCAGTCCGACGAACCGTGCACCGCGATCATCGACGATCAAGCGCCCGCTGCTGACGGCCTCCCCGGTGTCGCGCAGCGCTCGCATCGCCGCGCGCCGCCGCGGCAGCGCATCCATGTCGAGCCCGACAGCCTCGCGATTCGCCGCCAGCGGCTCGAGATAGGTCAGCACGTCGTAGCTATCGCGTATGCCCGGCGGATGAATCGAGAAGTCGATGCCCGCTTGCCGCAGCGCTTCGTCCTTGCGCTGCGCCGCGACGAACGCATCGACATCGGCCGGGCGCAGATAGACGGCGTAATTCAACGTTTGAAAGCCCGGATAGCGCCCCGGCAGATCGAGACCCGCGACGAAATCGTGAAATTCGGCACGCGTTACATGATCGTCTTCGCCGAACAACGCGCGCATTGTGACGAGCACATCGGTATAGAGCCGGACACGTACGGCAATTTGCTGCTCGACGCTGCGCGAATCGTTGTCGAAACGCAGCCGAGCTTCGCGTTCGACGAATTGCTGGCAAACGGAATAAACGCCCACCGTCGCCGTCAGGGCAAGCGCCAGCACGCCGAGCGCGAATCCCTGCGCGAACCACTCGCGGCAGGCATGCCTCGCACGTTCCAAGAGTCCTCGCACAGCGTTCCCCTAAATCCCGCGCGTCGGGCGGTCGACGCCGCCGTGCGCGAGCCGGACGCGCCCATACCGTCCCGCAGGCGCCGGAACGGCTCCCGCGGATCGAATCGGCAATGGCACGGCGCCACTCACTTCCGTTAATCGTTTGCCGGGTCGATCGATTGTCTGATGCGTATGCACCGGCACGGCGCTCGATAAGGCGAGCGAATAATTCGATGCGGCTGCTCGTTGAGCTAATCAGGCGCCGCAGTCGAAGTCGTTTTCTTATAGGCTCTTTTGTACGAAGGATAGGGGTCGAGAATATTGATAAAGGTCAAAAAACACGCCGTTGAGCGGAAATTCAGATTTTCCGGCAGCTCGACTCGGCAAAAAAGCGGATGCCGCATCGAATTTAAAATGTTTGTTCGAGCAATCAAGCGCGCTAAAACAAGTGCCGCGCGCCTAGTGAAACGACCGTTTGCGACCCGGAAGAGGACGCGGGAAGCGAGAATAATTGTGCGCGGACGCCATTGCTCGCGCGCAAAAATACCGCATTACAATAAATATCGGTGCGTTTCGACAAGGCGTAATCGATACCACCTACGGCTTGATGCCAATGCGCCTGGCCGAGTTTGGAATAAGCGTAGCTTGCCGCCAGCGAAAACGAATGAGTCATCGAATACTTCACGCCGCCTTCGGCCGTACGCAACGATGCGCTGGCCCCGTTCTGCTCGAAGCCGACGAGCGTGAATAGGCCATGCACGAATGCGGGGCCCCACTCATACCCTGCCCCCACACCCGCCACGGTCAGTTTGTCGAAAACACGAAAAGGCGCGAGGAGTCCTTGCGGCCCCGTTCCGACGAGCGCTGTGCCCAGCACGGTCGTGCCGATACCGAACGCCGCCGTGAAGCGATGAATGCCCACATAGGCCGCCCCGGCGTGAAACGGCCCGCGCGCGTACGTCAGGCCAAACGCCAGCGCACTCTTCGCCACGAAATTGCCGGGTTGGCCGCCGAACGCATAAAGGCCGCCGAACTGGAGCCCGCCGATGTCGGGCGTTAAATACCGCACGGCATTGTCGATGCGTTCCGCGCCGAGCCGATCGAGATCGCCCAGGTGGAACGCATAGACCGACGGCGTCAGCGAGCCCGCCGAAAATCGCGTGAGGTTCGTCGACATGAAGTCGTACTGGCGGCCGAGCGTAAGCGTTCCGTACCGGTCGCTGGACAGGCCCACGAACGCCTGACGGCCGAACTCGAGCCCGCCCTGCGAAAAACGGCCGTCGTTGAGCGTGAAGCCGTTTTCGAGCCGGAAAATCGCCCGCCATCCGCCGCCCAATCGTTCGACGCCGCGCAGACCCCACCGATTCGACTGTCCGACGCCGCTCGCTTGCGTCCAAGCGTGCTTGCCGGCCTCGTTGGTGACGACCGTGACGCCCCCGTCGACGATCCCGTAGAGGTCCACCGCCCCTTGAGCCGACGCGGCGCTCGCAGCGGCCGACAGCGCCGCGCCGATCAACAAGCGCCTGCTCGAACGCGTCCACGTGCCCATTGCGCCCCCGTTGCCTAGTGCCGCTCTGACGGCGCAAAAGCGCACTCGGCTGCGGAAAGCCGACGCGCGAAGCCGGATTTGTCGTATTAGGTCACCATTGCAACATCGAACGAAGGCAAAAAATACTGCAAAAAATAACAGGCAGTACGCGCTGCGCTTATCGCAGGCGGGCGTCGTCGGCGATGAAGTCGAGAAACGTGCGGACTTTCGGCGACAGGTATTGCCGATGACGGTACACGCCATAGAGCTTCGTACCGAAGAACCGATAATCGGTCAGCACGGCCTGGAGCGCGCCGGCCTGGAGATCGTGCGCAATCAGCGCTTTCGGCAGGAACGCGAGGCCCATCCCTTCGAGCGCAGCCAGGCGCAGCAGCGATTCGTTGTTGGTTTGCAGCACGGGATCGAACTTCAGCGTCTCTATCCCTTGGGGTCCTTCGACTTCGAGCGCGTGATGGGCGGGGAGCATCGAATAACCGAGCATCGTATGCTGCGCCAGCGATTGCGCGTCGACGGGCACGCTCGTCCTACGCAGGTACGCGGGTGCGGCGACGAGATGAAACGTGACGGGTGCGATCGGCCGCGCAATCAGCGCCGGGCCGAGCGACAGCGGATTCGTCACGCGCAGCGCGAGATCGAAGCCTTCTTCGACGAGATTGACGAAACGGCCGGACAGATCGACGTCGAGACGCACCTGCGGATACCGCGTGCGGTAATCGTTCAGGATGCCGACGAAATCGGGATTGGCCATCCAGACCGGCACACTGAGCTTGAGCGTGCCATGCGGCGAAGCCGTCGATTGACCGACCGCCGATTCGACGTCGTCGAGCTCGTCGAGCCATTGGCGAACGTGCTCGAAATACGTCGCGCCCGACTCGGTCAGACTCAAATGGCGGCTGGTTCGATTGAGCAGCAACGTGCCCAGGCGCCGCTCGAGATGCATGACGTGTTTGCTCGCCATGGCGGGCGACATATCGAGCCGGCGAGCCGAGGCGGCGAAGCTCTTGAATTCCACCGCCAGGCGAAAAACGCGCATGCTCGTGAGCGTATCCATCCGATCGTCAACCCAGAGTAAATGATGGATCAATCATAGCCGAGTTGTTCATGCTCGCCGTCGAACGTATCGTTGCCCGTCTCGTCGAGCTTTGCGCCGCATAGGGTCATGCTCCCGATGCCGCTTGCGCTGCTTGTGCTGCTTGCGCCGCTCGCTCGTTCTCAACCACGCTCAATCGCTTCCGAAACCGATAGACCATCATGATCAACGATAAAACCGCCCCGCTCGCCGCGCTGCTGCTGCGTGTCAGCCTCGGCATTCTGTTTCTCGCGCACGTCGGCCTGAAGGTGTTCGTCTTCAGCGTGCCGGGCTTCGTCGGCTATTTCTCTTCGCTCGGCTTACCCGCCGTCGCCGCCTATCTGACGATCGCGCTGGAGTTTTTCGGGGGCCTGGCGTTGATCCTCGGCATCTACGCTTCGTGGGTGGCGGTGCCGCTGGCCTTGGAAATGTTCGGCACGATCGTCCTCGTGCACGGGGCGAACGGCTGGCTCTTCACGAACAAGGGCGGCGGCTGGGAATACCCGGCCTTCTGGGCGATGGCGCTCGTCGTGCTGTTTCTGCTCGGCGACGGCGCCTACGCGCTGCGCCCCGCCAAGCGCCGCGCCTGACCCGACTCGGCTATCGCATGTTGCCCGTATGCCCGAGCGAGTAACGCCCGGGCTGCGGCCAAACCGTCAACCCATGCGGCTCCATGCCGACCGGAATCGAGGATCTGCCCGGACGCGCCGATTATGAGCAAATCCGTAACGATGATTTATCAAACTAGGCGTTAACCCTAGAGCCGCCAATCGCTAGACTGCAGTCATCGGTTCAACGCAACACGGTTCAACGCACCGGCTAAGGCGCCGGACCGACAGACACGCAGCACACACGAACTCTTGGAGGTAAATATCATGAAGTCGCTCGTTCAATCCATCGTTATCGCCGCCGCCCTGACCGCTCCGGTCGCCGTGTTCGCGCAATCGAACGCCCCCGTGACGCGCGCTCAAGTCAACGCCCAACTCGTGCAATTCCAGCAAGCCGGCGGCCTGCGCAGCGCCGGCGACGATCCGTACTACCCGAACGACGCACAAATGACGCAAGCCCGTGCCGACAGCCAAAACGGGGCTGCCGAAGCAGTGGGCGGCGTACATGCCGGTACGTCCTCCGCGGGCGCCCCCGCGGCCACGGACGGCCCGCGGTCGCTGTCGCGCTCGCTGTACCTCGGCGAGTAATTCGCGTTCCGATGACAACGTAACCGGGCGGGCTACGCGAGCCGGCCCGGCGACGTAATACATCTTCGCTGAATCGAAGGGTTTCCGGCTTGCTTTCGGCGTCGCCGCGGCAAGCCGGATCGCATCGATACCTCCGCCGCCGGTCACCGGCGGTTTCGCCTAGCCCACGAGGCGGCTAGGCGTTTTTTCCGTGCGGCCACGGGCCAGCGCTCGTCTTCGCGAATGCGCTTGCCGCATCGCTGGGATTGCCGGTGCCGGCCCTGCCCACGCTCGTGCTGTTCGGTGCGACGGCCGCGCTGCATCCGGCGTCGACTGCGGCCGACAGCCGCTCGACGCCGCGGTAGGCCTGAGCACGCCCGTGCACCGCCGCGCGTTCCATCTTCCGCTAACGATCCATCAAGCATGTTCGCACCGCGCCGACGAACGCCTTCGGTGACGCCCACCTATGCAGCGACGCATCGGAGCGAACATGCGCCAAACGCGCTCGCCCATGCCAAGGCGCCGACGCAGCCACCGCGCCGTCGGCGAGCCTAGCCATGGCCGGCAGCTAGAGGATCATGCAAATCGCGCGTACGCCATGCGCCAAGACGCGCAGCGGCGATTGTCCCATCCGTGAGACGGTGAGTCCGCCCCGTATGGCTTCCGATGCTTCGAGCGTTGGCCTAGACTGCATAGCCATCGACGCCCTGCATGCTTCATTCGTTCGGCGTCCTAACGTTTTGGAGAACAACGATGATCGAAATCCGGCAAGCGGCTGATCGCGGCGTCGCGGAGCATGGCTGGCTCAGCTCGCGCCATACGTTTTCATTCGCGCATTACTTCGACCCGGCGCAAGTCGGCTTCTCCGACCTGCTCGTCATCAACGACGATCGCGTGGCCGCGGGGCAAGGCTTCGGCCGTCACCCGCATCGCGACATGGAAATCTTCTCGTATGTGCTCGAAGGCGCGCTCGAACACCGCGACTCGATGGGCACCGGCTCGACGATCGTGCCCGGCGATGTCCAACTGATGAGCGCGGGCAGCGGCGTCGCGCATAGCGAGTTCAATCCGTCGCCGAACGACCCCGTGCACTTCCTGCAGATTTGGATCCTGCCGTCCGAGTCCGCTCTCGGGGCGCAGCCGCGTTATCAGCAGATGCATGTGGGCCCCGAAGAAAAGCGCGGCAGGCTGCGCCTGATGCTTTCGCCCGACGGCGCCGACGGCTCGCTCGCGCTGCGGCAAGACGCGCGCGTGTACGCGGCGAGGCTGGACGGCGCAGACACGGCTGCGTTGACGCTCCCGCCCGAACGCTACGCGTACGTACATGTAGCGCAAGGCGAAGTGACGCTCAACGGCATGCGGCTCAAGGCGGGCGACGGCGTCAAGCTGCGCGATGAAACGTCGCTCACGCTAACGGACGGGAACGACGCGGACGTACTCGTGTTCGATCTACGCGCTCGCGAAACGCCGCGCATGCGATGAAGCGATAAAGGGGCGGCTCGGCGAATCGGCGATGTTCAGGAGCCCAACAGTCCCGCGGCCATATTCACCGAAAGCCCCAACACCGCGGCGTTGAAGAAGAACGACAAGATCGATTGCGCCAGGGCCGTTCGCCTGGCGCGACGCGAACACAGCGACACGTCGGAAGTTTGCGAGGCGACGGCGATCGTGAACGAGAAGTACAAGAAATCCCAGTAGTCGAGCCGTGCGTTTTCTTCGGGAAACTTCAGCGACGCCTCGTTTTCGCCCGCCTGATGGTAGTAGCGCGCGTACTCCAACGTAAACACCGTCGGGATGAGGAGCCACGCGCCGATCATCGTGGCGCCCGTCAGCGCATAGTTGATGCTCGCTTGGCCCGCGCCCAGGCCCTTCGCCGCCGATAGCTCGACGACGATCGCGACCAGGCTCGCAATGGCGGCGCTCGTGATGATCGCGAGCACGGCCGTCGCGCCTTCATCTTCGCGTTCGGCCACGCGTTGCACATCCTCCGGGCTCGCTCTCGCCATCAGCGCCCAGATCATCGCGAGATACGCCCACATGCCCACGTCCCACGCGAGCAGCGCCTGCTGAATCGGCCTCAAATGCCAGGGCTCGGCGACGTAGGCGATGACGCCCACCCCCACGCCGATGAAGATACGCGGGCGGTTGCTGAGAAAGCGAACGATACGCGCCGATGCGTGCATAGGGTCTCGATCGAGTTGAGTAAAGGCAGTTGCCGCCGTTCATGGAAACGGCCGGCCGCTATTATCGCCGCTCAGGGCCGCAACGGGCATCGTGCGGCGGCGCGGCCCGAGTATCGGGCGCCGGCCGCCGCGATTTTGCCATCATCCCGCGCCAGCGCATGCGCCGAACGCTGCACGAGGGTACGCCATCGCTCAGACGGCATGGCGTGGGCTTACCACAATGGACGAACCTGGCGAAAAAACGCCGGGCCAGCCGGCCACCGCTGTTAGCCGGTGGAACCCGCCGACCATCAGACGGGAACTCGAATCACCGGGGATGTCGTGATGACTCGTCGCATGGCGCGGATCGGCGCCGGCATCGTCCTGCTGTGCCTGCAAACGGCCGCACGCACGGCGCCCTCGGCGGCACCCGCGTTTTCCCTGCGAACGCCGACACAGCAAGCCGCGACCGGCGCCGCGCCGGCCACGCCGCCTGACGCGCTTCAAATCGAACGGTTACTGGCGAGCCAGCAACTAAGGCCTGCCCCCGTAGGGACGGCGCAGCCCCCCATGGATGCGGCGAGCGAAATCTCGAACTGCGTGCTCGAGAACATTCGTCGCGTCGATCCGAGCAATCCGAACTGGAACGAGAGCGACCCGCGCTGGAAGGTCATGAGGCAAGCGATTGCATCGGACTGCGCTCGACGTCGGGCATATCGAATCAAGCGGGTCGAGCCGGCGTTGCAGCGCATGTATCGCGACGCGCTCGCAAATAGCTACGCCCATCATCTATCGCGTCGCGACGCCGACGCACTGCTCGGCTATTACGCAACGCAAACAGGCCGACGCTTCCAAGCATTTCAAACGCGTCTGACGGCGATCGAATTCAACACCATGCAAGCGTTGCAGGTGCAATCGCACCGCGACCGTTCGGACGGTGCAACGCCGGCCCCGCCGCCGACTGCACCGCCTCCCGACGTCATGAAGCTGCGCACGGCGATCTTGCTGATGTCACGGCAAACGCTGCTCATGTTGCAATGGCAACGCGACGCATCGCGCACGGGTGGCGACGCCGGTGCAGGCGCCGTCGCGCCGCTCGTGATGAACCTGGCGGCGACGCGCGAAGGCGACGCCATCGATCGCATACGAGAGGAATTCGCGAGCGATTTGCCGGCATTCTCGGCCTTTCTGTCCTCGCCCGCCGAGAAGAACGAAATTCGCGCGCTAGCCGATGCGCAATTGTCGTTCGGCAAGGCATCGGCTACGCAACTGATCAAGCTCGCACCGGAATGGAACGGCGATTTGCAGAAATGGCGCGACCAATACCGCAGGTTGAAGTCGGCCGCCGCCCCCGCCGCGAGTTCGCCCGCTCGGAGCAAATAACGTCGGCGGCGCTGCTTCGTCGGACGATCGCAAGCGATGCACGCAAGGGCTCGACGAAGCACGCTTGCATCCGACGCGCGAGAGCGGCCGCTCAGGTAACGGCGTTGTAACGGCGTTCCCTCATGCCGGTTGCCCCTACGCGACGGATCGATCCGACCATTCGCCTACGATGCGGCGAACGGCGTCGAGCAAGTGATCGACATCGGCAGGCGTCGTAGCGAACGACGTGACCAGCCGAACGACGCCCGGCCCCCAACGGTCGCGATAGAACATGAACCCTTCGGCAACCAAACGCTCGATGACCTCGGACGGCAGCCGGCAGAACAGAATGTTCGCCTGCGGCTCGCCCATCACTTCGATGCAAGCAAAGGCTTGCAACCCTTGCCTGAGACGTGCAGCCATCGCATTGGCCTCGCGCGCATTGCGCAGCCAAAGGTCGTTCTCCAGATACGCGTCCATTTGAGCCGACAGGAACCGCATCTTCGAAAACAGATGACCCGCGCGTTTGCGCCGGAACGCCATCTCGCGTGCGAGGGCCGTGTCGAACAGGACGATCGCTTCGGCGCCGGGCACGCCGTTCTTGGTCGCCCCGAACGACAGCGCATCGACGCCCGCTTTCCAGGTCATTTCGGCCGGAGTGCACCCGAGCGCGACGAGCGCATTGGCGAAGCGCGAACCGTCCATATGAAGGCGCAGCGAGGACGACTTGCAAAGCGCACCGATCGCCGAAATTTCGTCGAGGGAATAGACGCTGCCGACTTCGGTCGCTTGCGTGACGCTGACGCACGAAGGTTGGACCGAGTGCACATCCCCGGCTTTCGCACGGGCGGCCACGCGCAACGCTTCGAGGTCGATCTTGGCGGACGCGCCGTCGACCGGCACTAGTTTGGCCGCCCCCGTGAAGAACTCCGGCGCACCGCATTCGTCGTTGTTCACATGGCTGTCGGGATGACACAGCACGCTGCCCCAGACAGGCGTCAACGCCGCCAAACACAAGGCATTGGCCGCGGTCCCCGTCGGCACGAGCAACACGGCGACTTCGCGCTCGAACAGCTCGCTGAACTTGCGCTCGACGCGCGCGGTGACATCGTCGGCGCCGTACCCCGCCGCTTGCCCGACATTGCTCGCGACGATGGCCTCGATGACTTCAGGCGAGGCCCCGGCGATGTTGTCGCTGGAAAAACCCAAAGCCGGGCGCTTTTGGCGCGTCGGCGACAGTTGATTTCGATTCTCCATGAATTGCATCGACTCCCGTATCGAACAGGGGACAGCGCCCCAACCGTTGCAGTGGGGGCATCGTATCGGGAGCGATGCGGCGCGAATTGTAAAAAATTGACGAAACGCCGCCTGCGTCAATAGTTGGACGGCGCCACGCCGAACGCCTGGCGAAATGCCCGGTTGAAGTGACTCTGATCGTAGAAGCCCACGCCTTGCGCGACTTCCGCGATCGTGTGCGAGCTGCGCGACAACAGCGCACACGCCTGTTCGAGCCGCAGCCGCAACAACCATGCATGCGGCGTCATCCCTATCGTCTGCTTGAACTGCCTCAAGAATTGGAAGCGGCCGAGATCGCACAGTTGCGCCAGTGCATCGAGCGTGATCTTTTCGCTGAGGTGCGCGAAGCAATAGTCTTTGACGCGCTGCCACTGCGCGGGCGAGAGCGCACCGGTCGTCCGTTGCGGCACGATCGCACGCGAGCGCGTGAGCATCAGGTTCATGAGCCGCAGCCATTCGGATTGCACGGCGATCGAAGCGCCCTCGCCGCTCGTGCGCATGACTTCGAACAAGCGAACGAATTGCATCGCCAACTCCGGGTCTTCGAGCAATGCGCCGGCCAATTCGGGCTCTCGGTGCGCTCCGCTCACCTCTTCGGCCACGCTGCCCAGCAGGTCGCTCGATAGACGGAACGTGCGCAGCGTATAGCCGCGATCGGACTCGATGACACCGTCGTGTATTTCGCCGGGCGGCATCAACGATATGCAGCCGGGGCCGATCAATACCGTCTTCCCCCTGAACCGCTGCCGCTGCACGCCCCCGGTCACGAGCCCGATGTGATAGTCGAGATGAAAATGCCGATCGAAACTGAACGTCGTGAACTGCGCCGTACCCAGGACGAGACCCGGCATCTCGGCGATATGTCGGTACTGCACTAAATTGGACATAGGCAACGCCTCAATCGACGGCCGCGGCTTGCCTGCCGCGCCGCGAAACTTCAGCGCGACGCGGCTCGCTCGCCGGCTGCGGCTTCGCCATGGGTTTGATCCCGCTGCCGCCATCGTCGAATCGCTCACGCAAGAACGTCAGGAAGGCGTTCACCTTCGGCGACGCACTCAAGCGCGAGGCGTGCAATGCGTAGAGTTGTATGGGCTCGAACTCCCATTCGGGCAACAACCGCGTCAAGCGCTCCGCCTCCACGTCCTGCCGCGCGGCGTGCACATTGAGCAGTGCCACGCCGACGCCCGTCAGCGCGAGTTGATAGGCGATAGTCGGGTCGGCCACGGTCACGCGCGGTTCGAATCGTACCGCTTGCCAGTGCGTGCCCCGCTGCAGCCGCCACGACGACACACCGGACGGCAGCCCAGGCTTCGAACAGATCGACGCGATGCAATGGTGCTCGCGCAAGTCGGCCGGCGTTTCGGGCGACCGCCGCCCGGCGAGATAGCCGGGGCTCGCATACGCCGCTAGCCGCACTTTGAACAGCGGCGTCGCGCGCATCGATGAGTCTTCGCTCGGATTGGGCTCGATGACGATATCGGCCGCGGTGTCGCTCGGACGCGGGTCGGCGCCCAAAAGCTGCAACTCGACGCGCACGTCCGGATACGCAACGAGAAAATCCCCCAGCGTGGGCGCGAGCACGTAGCGCGCGAACGGTACGGATGCGGCCACGCGCAGCAACCCGCGCGGCTTCGCATGCATCGCGCCGATCACGAGGTCGGCTTGCTCGGCTTCCTCCAGCATGCGCAGGCAGCGCTCGAGGTACAGTTCGCCCGCTTCGGTCAGCGTCAAGCTGCGCGTCGTCCGCTCGATGAGCCGAACGCCCAGCCGCCGTTCGAGCCGCGTCAGCGAGCGGCTCACACTCGATTTCGGCAAGCCAAGACGCTCCGCCGCCACCGTAAAGCTCTGCGCTTCACAGATACGCGCAAAGCACTGCAAGTCGTTCAAATCGATCATGTCTTGCGCCCCAATTGTTCCAACTGAGCAACAGAGAGTTCCGATACTTCCAATTGTTGCTCATGATAGCCATTCTTCCGGGCGGACGTGCGAATGATTCCATGCCATGACCGAAGGAGAACTGAGATGTTTCTGATTACTGGAGCAAGCGGCAATGTCGGCAGTCAAGTCGTTTCGCAACTGCTGGCCGCGGGCCAGCGCGTACGCGCCTATGTTCGCGATCCGGCGAAGCTCGCGCCATTCCGATGGAGCGAGCAGGTGGAGATTGCCCTCGGCGACTATGCCAGCCCCGATGCGTTCGAAAACGCGCTCGAGGGCGTAAAGGGCGTCTTCATGATGAACATCGGCGAGGCCGAGGCGTTCGAACGGCTCGTCGCGCGCGCCCGATCCCGAGGGGTTTCGCGTATCGCGTTCCTTTCCACGCTGATGGTCGAGATGGCGCCCGATACGGCGCTCGCCCGCATGCATGCGCAAAAGGAAGCCATCATTTTGGCCTCGGGCCTCGAGGCTCGCCTCTTGCGCCCCACCGGCTTCATGTCGAACAGCCTGCTGTGGGCGCCCGGCATCCGCACGGACGGCGTCGTGCAAAACCCGATGGGCGACGGCCGTTTTGCGCCGATCGCGCCGGAGGATATCGCGGCCGTGGCGGCGCGTGCGCTGACCGATGCCTCATCGACCGAAACGGTCATGCCGTTGACCGGCGGCGAAACCATCAGCGTGCCGGAACAGGTCGAGCGGCTCGCGCAGGCCTTGGATCGTCCGCTGCGCTGCGTGGACATCACGGCGGAAATGGCGATCGAAAGCCTCGTCCGCGCCGGCGTGCCGCAGCCGGTCGCCGCGTCGGTCGCAAAATCCTACGAAGCGGTCAGGGCGGGACGAGCCGCTACGACGACCGACACCGTCGAACGCGTGCTCGGGCGCCAGCCGCTGCGTTTCGAGCAGTGGGCGAAGGCGCACGTCGCAGCCTTCCGGTAAAGGCGCGCTGGTCTCGTCCCGCTTTCCCGCTTCGTCCGGGCAGCGTGCGATTCGGCATCGGGAGGCAGGAATCGGCAATACTGGCGTCGTCGAGTATCGCTAACGATTGCAATAAACGAAATCGACGCGATCGACAGGACCGACTTGAATGTTGCCTGCCTGGCGGACTATGCTTTCCGGTTGGTCACCCGAGGGAACGAGCATGGACCGCATTCAAGCCATGGAAGTTTTTACCCGCGTCGTCGACGCCAACAGCTTCACGCGGGCTGCCGAAACGCTCGGCATCCCGCGCGCATCGGTCACGACGATCATCCAGAATCTCGAGGCGTTTCTCGGCGTGCGGCTCATGCACCGAACGACGCGCCGGCTTTCGCTGACGCCCGACGGCGCCGCGTACTACGAGCATTGCATCAAGATCATCACCGAAATCGCCGAAGCGGACGCGAGTTTTCAGGCCGGCAATCGCAAGCCCAGCGGCGCGCTGCGCGTGCATATGCCGAGCTCGCTCGGGCGGCGCATCGTGATTCCGGCGCTTTCGACGTTCCACCAGCGCTACCCCGACATCACGCTCGATCTGGGCTTGTCCGACCGCCCTGTCGATCCCGTGGAGGAAGGCGTCGATTGCATGATCCGCATCGGTCCGCTCGAAGATTCGTCGATGGTCGCACGGCGCATCGGCATGCTCAAGCGCATCACGTGCGCCTCGCCGAGCTATCTCGCGCGGCATGGCGAACCCGACGGCATAGAATCGCTGGCTTCGCACCATGCCGTGAACTTCCGCGCGGCGCATGGCGGGCGCCCCATCCCGTGGGTTTTCGTCATCGACGGCAAGCCTGTCGAAGTCAAGATGGACAGCCTGGTCTCGGTCAACGATTCCGATGCCTACGTGACATGCGCAATCGAAGGGTTCGGCATGATTCAACCGACGCTCTTCATGGTGCTGCCGTATCTGCTCGATGGCTCGCTCAAGGAAGTGCTGACCGCCTTCAACCCTAAGCCGAAGCCCATTTCGATCGTCTATCCGCACAATCGCCATCTCTCCGCGAAAGTACGCGCATTCGCAGAATGGATCGGCGAATTGTTCGACTCGATGCCCGCGCTCGAAAACGAACCGCGTACGCGACAGCCGGCTGCCGGAAAGGAAGAACGGCCGCGCCGCGATGCGGTCACGGCGTAGCGTTCGGCGCGCGCCGCGCGACGCGGATGCGCGCGCCGACGGCAAGATCCGCGCGTATTTGCGCACGAAAGGTCTCGCCACCGCCCTGCTCGCCGCCATGGCCGCCCTCTACGCGGTCTCGCGCATGTTCGAGGCGCGCTCGCCCGCGCTCGGGTTCGTGCGCGCCCTGGCCGAAGCGGCCATGGTCGGCGGCATCGCCGATTGGTTTGCCGTGACGGCGTTGTTTCGCCATCCGTTGCATCTGCCGCTGCCGCATACGGCGATTATTCCGCGCAACAAAGACCGCATCGGCGATAACTTGGCGAAGTTCGTCGAGACGAACTTTCTCGCGCCCGAGCTCATCGCCGGCAAGCTCGCGCACATCGATCTCACGATGCAGTTCGCCCAATGGCTGGCCCAACCCGAGCGCAGCCGGCAGATCGCCCGATGGACGCTCGATTTTCTTCCGAGCCTGCTGGCCGCGATCGACGATGAAGACGTCCGCCGTTTTCTCCACGACAACCTGGCCAGGCGCGTCAGAAGTCTCGACACCCCGTCGATCGTCGGCACGATCGCCGACACGCTGCTCGAGGACAATCGCCACCACGCCGTCGTGACGCAGTTGCTCGCGCAATTGACCGTTCTGTTCGAGGAGCACAAGCCGACGATCCGACAGCGCGTGCGCGAGAGCACGGCGTGGATCTGGAAGAAGCTGTCGATCGACGAGAAGGTGTCGGACAACCTCATCGCCGTCGTCGACGAAACGCTGAAAAATCTCAGCGAAAATCCCGACCACGCATGGCGACGCGGCTTCGACGACGCTATCCGCAATTTCGTTGTCGAGCTTCGGACGTCGCCCGATTATTTGGCTAAATGGGAAGCGCTCAAAGAACGCTTTATCGATCACCCGGCTGTCAAGGAGTACTTAGCGATCGTCTGGCGCGACATCAAGACGAGCATCGAGCGCGACGCCGCCGCGTCGCCGTCGCACATCGAGGGCCGTATCGAAGAAGCCATTGCAGGCATCGCGAAGGGCTTGCTCGAAGATCGCGCCATGCGCGAACGGCTGAACGCATGGTTGCGCGACACGATGCTCGCCGTCATCGACAATCAGCGCCATGGAATTGCGCGACTGATTTCGGACACGGTCCGCCATTGGGACGCCGAAACGGTCACGCAAAAAATCGAACTGGAAGTCGGCCGCGATCTGCAATTCGTCCGCATCAACGGTACGATCATTGGCGGAATCGTCGGGCTCGTGCTGCATACGATCGACGTCCTGATCTTCTGATCGTCCAATCGTTCAGGTCTCCTTATCTTCGGACTTTTCGGTCCTTCGCACTCGCCGGCCTACGATTGCCCCGATATTTTTTCGAATTTTTTTGAGCCTGTAGAAAGACCGTATTCGGCCCAATCGCCGATCGCGCGACTTTTTTTCCTTGCCGCAGAAAAACGTCGAAGCTACGCTAAGTCGCGCATAGACAGACAACCAACCAAGCTCTACCCCTTCATCCACCGCAGTCGTGCGGCGAGACCAATCGTTCCGGTGCATCGCGCCGGAATCGCAAGCAACCGGTTTGCGCGCGGAGGCACACGCGTAGACCGCGCGCACCGGCGCGTTCCGCCATGTCGACATGGCCTCACGCGCCGGGCGCTTCGCAAGAACCCAGGCAGACAGATCACCGGCTTTGCGCGGGTCGCGTCAGCGCGTCCTTCGGGCATGCATGCCCGGTCGTGTCTGCTCGATGAATCGCTCATTCATCGACTATCGACTATCGACTATCGACTACTCAAGGCAGAGGCGACATGTTGCAAAACTTCAGTTCACGTTTCGTTGCGATCGGCATCGTTCTTGCCCTAGCGGGCTGCGGCGGCGGTGGAGACGGCGGTTCCCCGGCCGGCGCGGGCAGCAGCGCAGGCAGCGCATCCGGCGGTTCGTCGTCGCCGACGCTCGCGGCCGCCACGGCCGTCGTCGACGGTTCGGCGCTCGGCGCGGCGAACTGGCAAGCGGGCTCGACTTCGACGGGCGGTCGCGGGCAAGCCGTCGGCGGGCTCCCTTGCGCCACGGCCGGCAGCAGCTATAGCTACTCGCATCTGTCGATCTACATGAACGGCACGCAGCTCGCGGTGCCGGCCAATATCGGCACCGTCGCACCCACGCTGACTGCGCCAAAGGGCTGCGTGTATCCGCTCAATACGGTCGATCAGACCGGCAAGATCCGCATGGATACGACAAGCGGCACGTCCTATACGTTGGGCCAGTTCTTCGCGATTTGGGGCGAGCCGCTCACGACGACGAACGTCGCCGGCCTGCAAGGCACGGTCACGGTCTACGTCAACGACGGCGGCGCGCTCACGAAATACTCGGGCGATCTCGGCAGCTTGGTTCTGCCCGCGCACGGCGAAGTGACGATCATGGTCGGCAACCCGCTCACGCAAATTCCCACCTACACGTGGTCGGATCCGCCGCCGTTCGATCCCACGCCCGTCACGCTCGCGTACGGCGGCGTCGTGGGCACCGCGCATTGGCCGGACGGCAATACGTCATCGGGCGGGACCGGCGCGGACGTCGACGGCTTGACCTGCGCACCGGGCATGTCGGTCAACTACCACGTGCACGCCCACCTCGCGATTTTCAACAACGGGCAGCAGCTCGCGCTGCCGAAGTACATCGGCATCCTGTCGCAGTGCGACTATGAAATGCACACGCACGATCAGACCGGCATCATCCACATCGAGGCCCCCAGCGTGAAGAACTTCACGCTCGGCGCGTTCTTCGACATCTGGGGCCAGCCGCTGACGAGCACGAATGTGGCGGGCGTCACCGGCGATGTCGTCGCGTATATCAACGACAACGGCGAAGCGCGCCGCTACATGGGCAACCTGCGCGATATCGCGCTGACCTCGCACCGCGACGTTACCCTGCAGATCGGCACGCCGGCCGTTACGACGCTCGCGACGTATTCGTGGTACGAGCCGCAATAAGCCGCAATAAGCCGCACGAACTGACGTAAGCGACGGCAGCCGCACACGCTTTGAACGGCGTGCGCGGCCGCCGTTCGTTTACTTGGCGAAAAGCTGGCCGATATCCTTGAACGCCTTGAACTCGAGCGCATTGCCGCACGGGTCGAAAAAGAACATCGTCGCCTGTTCGCCGACTTGACCCTGAAAGCGGACGTACGGCTCGATGACGAATCGCACGCCGAACGACCTCAGCCGCTCGGCCAACGCCTCCCATTGCGCCCATTCGAGCACCACGCCGAAGTGCGGAACCGGCACGTCGTGGCCGTCCACGGGATTCGTATGGGCCTGCGCTTGCGACGCGGTGCGCGGATGCTCATGGAGCACGAGTTGATGGCCGAAGAAATCGAAATCGACCCATTGCTCGCTCGAGCGTCCCTCTGCGAGGCCGACAACACGCCCATAGAAATCGCGCGCCGCCGGCAGATCGTAGACCGGGATCGCCAGATGGAAAGGGGAAAGACTCATCGTGTGCTCCAAGCGAATTGAGGGCCGAGCCGCCGGCCGATCGGCCCGCCTGCATCGCGTCGCGGGCGCCAACGGGCAGTCATCCTACGCGAGTTCGGCCGGCCGATCGACGACGCCGGCCGGCACCGTCGCCAAGTAAGAAGGCAATCTGTGCAGTTTACCTTCTCATCGATTACAATACGCAGCATGCATAAGCCATCCAACGAAGCCGCCCACTCGTGCGCCGCCGCGTTGGCCGGCGACATCCGAGCGATCGTCGCCCGGCTCAAGCGCCGGCTGCGGGAACAAGGTGCGGTGGGCGACTACACGCCGTCGCAGATCGCGGTGTTGTTGCGTCTCGAACGCGACGGCCCGGCCACGGTGTCGAGCCTCGCGCGCGCCGAAGGCATGCGGCCGCAATCGATGGGCACGACGATCGCCCCGCTCGAAGCGGCCGGGCTCGTTGCCGGTTCGCCCGACCCGAACGACGGGCGGCAAACCCTGTTGGCGCTGACGGAACCATGCCGCACGTATCTGCGCGAAAGCCGCGCGGCCAGGCAAGACTGGCTCTGCCGCACGATTCAAGCACGCTTGACACAGGCCGAGCAAGTCGAGCTCGCCGCCGCGGTCAAGCTGCTCGAGCGCCTTGCCGCCGACTGAGCCGCCTCGTCACGCCATGCTCGAACTTCCCGCCGATACCCGTCCCATGCTCGCGATCGGAACCGATCCCACGCTCGCCCCCGGCGCGCGGCCAAATCGCCTCGATCCGCGCCGCATCGCATGCAGGGAGCCAGCGTGAGCGACAAGGCCGCGGGCGTCTTCAGATCGCTGCGCTATTTCAACTACCGGATGTGGGCCGCGGGCGCGATCGTCTCGAACATCGGCACATGGATGCAGCGCACGGCGCAAGACTGGCTCGTATTGACGGGACTCACGCACCATAGCGCATCGGCCGTGAGCATCGTCATGTCGCTGCAGTTCGGGCCGCAATTGCTGCTGTTGCCGCTCAGCGGATTCGCTGCCGATCGTTTCGATCGACGCACGCTGCTCATGTCGACACAGGCCGCGCAGGGGGCGCTTGCGCTAGGACTCGGCGTGCTCACGCTCGCGGGCGTTGCACAGCTTTGGCATGTCTACCTGTTCGCATTCCTGTTCGGATGCGCGACGGCGTTGGACGCCCCCGTGCGGCAAACTTTCGTGTCGGAACTCGTCGGCGATGCCGAACTGCCCAACGCCGTCGCGCTCAATTCCACGTCGTTCAATCTCGCACGGATGGTCGGGCCGGCCGTCGCAGGCCTCGTCATCGCTTCGGTCGACACGGGCTGGGCCTTCGTGCTCAACGGAATTTCGTTCGTCGCGGTGCTCGTGTCGCTGTCCTGCATGCGCACGCACGAATTGCGCAAGAGCCCGCGGGCAACGCGCACCCTCGGCGGTCTCGCGGCGGGCTTTCGCTACGTTTGGGTACGCCCCGACTTGCGAGCGACCGTGATCATGCTCTTCCTCATCGGCACGTTCGGCCTGAATTTTCCGATCTTCATCTCGACGATGGCCGTCAGCGTCTTTCATGCGAACGCCAGCCGTTACGGCGCACTCTCTTCGATGATGGCCGTCGGCACCGTCACCGGCGCGCTCGCCAGCGCGCACGTGAGCCGGCCGCGCTTCGCCTCGATGTTGACGGCGTCGGCCGTCTTCGGCATCGGTTGCGCCTGTGCCGCCATGGCGCCGAGCTATGCGACGTTCGGAGCCGCGCTCGTCGTCATCGGCATCGCGTCGCTGACCTTTCTGACGACGACGAACAGCCTCATGCAATTGTCGACGGAGCCCGCGATGCGCGGCCGCGTCATGGCCATCCGCTTGGCCGTCGCGCTCGGCGGCACGCCGCTTGGCGCGCCGATCGTCGGGTGGGTGGCCGATCATTGGGGACCGAGGTGGGCCATCATGGTGGGCGCCGCATCGGGCCTCGCCGCGGCCTTGGTCGCCGCTCGTGCGCTCGCTGCCGAGCGCCATCGCAGTCGTACGCACGCGGCCGCGGCCGCGGAGGAATAATCGATGCACGGTGAGAAGCGCCCGCTCGGCCCGCTGCCCTATGTCGTGGCCGCGACTTTTTTCATGGAGTACCTCGATACCACCGTCATCGCGACAGCCCTGCCGCAGATGGCGCATGCGTTTGCCACCAGCCCGAATGCGCTCAGCCTCGGCATGAGCGCCTACATGATCGCCCTCGCGATCTTCATTCCGGCCAGCGGTTGGGTGGCGGACCGATTCGGCTCGCGCAGCGTGTTCTTTTCCGCGATCGTCACGTTCACCGTCGCCTCGTTGCTGTGCGGGCTCTCGCAGGACGTCGTGCAATTCACCGCCGCCCGCGTCCTGCAAGGCATCGGCGGCGCGCTCATGGTGCCCGTGGGGCGGCTGATCGTCGTGCGCAGCACCGACAAAGGCCAGCTCATGCAGGCGATCTCGACCATCACGTGGCCCGGGATCGTTGCGCCCGTCGTCGGGCCGCCGCTGGGCGGCTTCATTACGACGTACGCGTCTTGGCGCTGGATTTTCTTGCTGAATCTGCCCGTGTGCCTCGCCGTGCTGTGCGCGGTCGCGGCATGGGTGCCGAATCTTCGCGGCGACGAGCGCAAGCCGCTCGATGTCTTGGGGCTCGTCTTGAGCGGTTTGACGCTGACGGCGATTCTTTACGGCGCCGACCTGGCGAGCCAACCCCACACCAATCCGCTCGTGGGTCTCTCGATCGTAGCGGGCGGCGTGCTCTGCGGGGTCGTCGCATATCGGCATGCGCGCGTGCACCGTCACCCGCTCATCGACGTCACGACGTTAAGGATTCCTACGTTTTCGGTCACGGTCGTCACCGGCTCGCTCACGCGCATCGGCATCGGCGCCGTGCCCTATTTGATGCCGCTTCTGTTTCAAATCGGCTTCGGGCTGTCCGCATTCCGGTCGGGGCTCTTGCTGCTCGCAAGCGCCGTGGGCAACCTCGGCATGAAAGCGCTCACTACGCCCATCCTGCAGCGCTACGGATTCAAGCGCGTCGCCATCGTCGATTGCTTGATTTGCGGCGCATTCACGATCGCCTGCGGCCTGCTCACGCCCGATGCTCCGCTTGCGTGGATCTTGTTCGTCGTGCTCGTGTACGGCATTACACGGTCGATGCAGTTTTCCACGATGGCCACGCTCGCCTATGCCGACGTGCCCTCGCCGCAAATGAGCGCGGCCAATACCCTGTGGAATGCGGCCGCGCAGACGGGCACCGGCCTGGGCATTGCATTCGGCGCGCTTGCCTTGCGCGCGGCCTCGGCCTTCGACAGAGACGGCGGGCCGCAGGCGTTTACGCTCGGCGATTTTCGGTTCGCGTTCTCGTGCGCGGGACTGCTCACGCTCGCGTCGATCTGGGGATATCTGCGTTTGGCGAACGATGCGGGCGACAAGCTGCGCGGCGGTCGTTGAACGCCGAGCGTGCTCGCCCGCCACGCGCCGACATCCCGCGCTCTAACGGCGCGGCGCGTGCGGCGCCCGCGAATCCGCAATTGGAGCGGACGCCGCGCGCGCCGTCGCCCCACGCACTTCGAAATGCACCGCATCGACGCTCGCCCCGTGCGCGTCGACGAGTTCGAGGACATGGCGTCCCGGCCAGGGCAGCCATCGCACGCGCTCGCCGTGCCCGAGCAGCTTGCCGTCCAGACGCCATAGGCTGCTCGTCGACGATCCGCTCACGCGCTCGAACACGATCCGTTGCCGGGCCGCCGGAATATCGGGGTCGAGCGCGAACAAGGTGCCGTCGGTCGGCGCCCCAATGCGCGGCGCGCCGTTTTCCGCCGGCTGCGAGCGCGCTTTCGCATTGGCCGATGTTTGCGGGAAGCGTCCCCGCGCATCCGCGGCAAGGCCGATCGTCGAAACCTCCGAGCCTTTTAGGAACCATTCGTCCCGAGGCGGCTCGACATCGTGCTCGAATGCGACGTGTGTTCGCACGACGCCGCCCGGCATAGCCGGAGCGATGCTCGGCGTATGCCGGTGCAAATAGCCGACGATCGCGGCCCAAATGGGGGATGCACCGGTCACGCCCGATACGTCCCACATCGCATCGCCATCCGCATTGCCGACCCAAACCCCCACCGTGTAGCGCGACGTGAATCCGACCGTCCAGTTATCGCGCATATCCTTGCTCGTTCCGGTCTTCACCGCCGAGAAAAACCGCGTCGCGAGCGGACTGTCAAACCCGAAGGTGCGCGTTCTGGCGTTGTTGTCGGACAGCACGGTCGTGATGATGTACGCGGCGTCGGCGTTAAATACCCGGTGCGAGTCGTTCGGCGCCTTGCCGCCGCCCTTGGCCCCCTCCCGCACCGGTAAGTCGTGCGTCTGCGCGGCGACGCCGCCGTTGGCGAGTGCGCGATAGGCGTTCGTCAAAGACAACAGCGTCACATCGGCGCTGCCGAGCGCGAGCGAATAGCCGTAGTAGTCGCCGCTCTCGGTCAGGGGCAGCCCGAGCGCCGTCAACGTTTTTGCGAAACGATGCGGCGTCACCATGACTAACGTGCGGACGGCCGGCACGTTCAGCGACGAACCCAACGCCGTTCGCACGCTGACCCAGCCCTTGAAGTCCTTGTCGTAGTTTTGCGGAATGTAAAGCCCGCCGCCCGCGGCGAGGTCGAGGGGCGCGTCGTCGAGCAGCGACGCCGTGGTCAGCCGATGCTCCTCGATCGCCTGCGCATAGAGGAACGGCTTGAGCGTCGAGCCCGCTTGACGGCTCGCGACGACCGCATCGACATCGCGCGCGCTCGACAGCCCGCCCGACGAGCCGACCCATGCGAGCACGTTGCCGGTCGCGTTGTCGAGCACGACGATCGCGCCGTCGTGCACGTTGCGCGCGTGAGCAGGCGCATTCAACTCGACCAGCGTACGCCGCAGCGTATCGACCGCAAAGCGCTGCAACCGGGCATCGAGCGTCGTGACGACGCGCGAGCCCGCCTGCGGATGCGTTTCGTCCGCTACGCGCCGCGCGAAATGCGGCGCGAGCGTTTCGGCATCGGGCGATACGGAGAGCACGGCCGGAGCGGGGCGGGCGAAGGCAAGCTGTACGTAACTGGCCAGGTTCTCGCATCGCTGCGGCGCTTTCATGTCGCGCAGAATCCGGCATGCCCGCGCGCTGACTTTCGTATAAGGCGCGTTGGGCGCGCGAATCAGCGCCGCGGCCACCGCGGCCTCCCGCTCGTCGAGCCCCGAAGGCGCCTTGCCGAACAAGGTCAGCGACAGCGCCGACAGCCCGATCGTTTCGCCGCGAAACGGCACGAGATTGAGGTAAGCCTCGAGGATTTGATCCTTACGCCACGATCGTTCGAGCCAAAGCGCGCTGACCGCCTGCTCGGCTTTCTGCGCGATCGACCGCTGCCCCGAGCGTTGCCGATCGTCGTTCAGGAGCCCGGTCAATTGCATCGTGACGGTCGACGCACCGCGCGTGCGGGTGTTCCAAAGATTGGCCCACGCGGCCGCTGCCGCCCCGCGCCAGTCCACGCCGCTATGTTCGTAAAAACGCTTGTCCTCGGATACGACGATCGCTTCGCGCAGCGCCGGCGAAACGTCGGCCAGCGCGACCCAGTCGCCCCGCCGCTCTTGTTTGTCGACGCGCGTTCGCTGCAGCGTTACGCCGTCGCGCGACACGAGCAGCCAATCGGAGCTTCTCCATTGAGCGCGAACACGATCGAAACTCGGCAGCGCGTGCGCGTGCGGCGCTGCAACGAGCATCAAGAGACAAACCACGGCGCGCACACGCGGCGCGCCCAGCATCCGTTGCATCGAATCCCCTGCTTCTGCTTATGGCTTCGCGGCCGGCTGCCGAACGACGACGCTCGCATTCGGCAACACGCCGTATGTCGACGGCGCATATAGCGCTTCGACGCGCGTCGGCGGCAGTCCGAACGTTCCGGCGTTGTTCAGCCGAACCGTATATTCGATCGACAACTTGCCCTTCGGCAGATAGTCGTAGTACGCACGGTACCCTTCGAAGGTGCGCTCGACGAAAGCGGGCCACACGCCGTCTTGCGGCTTCTCGCCCGTCGTCGCCGCTTCCGAATCGCGGCCGAGGCCGGACCCGAGGATAGTGGCGCCGGCGGGCACGGGATCGTTGACGACGACCCAAGTCATATCCGATTGCGCATCGATGTCCAGATGCACGCGCACGATGTCGCCGCGCGTGTAGACGCCCTTGACGGCGGGATCGACCGGCGTGACCGTCTTCGCGATCCGATAGCCGGCCGCGAACGGCGCTTTGAGCGCGACCGCGGCGAGGCTTTCGATCGTCGCCCATGGTTTGCCGGTCCCTTGTTGCGTGAGCGTCAGTGGAACCGGAGCCGTACGGGCCTGCGGCGGCCACGGCAGCAATCGACTGCGCGCGTTCGCCGTCTTCGTCACCGCCGTCGCGGACGCCGCATTCGTCGCGGCCGACGCCGGCTGGCTCCAATCGATCGTCTTCGCCGTCTCGCCCAGCGCGAGCTTCGTTTGCCCGGTGACGGGCGTGCTCTCGAATGCGCGAGAGAAGGCCTGAACGGCCAGCAGGCCCCACACGTTGGACGTCGTCGTCGACCACGCCCCCTGATGTTGCAGCGCGAGCAGCCCGGCGACGAGACGCGGCATTTCGTCCTTCCATCCCGGTGCATTGACGAACGTCAGCGCGGTACGCGCGGCGTTCGTCTCCGAGCCCGTCATCAGCCACCAAAGATCGTCGCTGTCGGCCGTCGAGAATGTGAGACGCGTGCCTTGATAGGTCAGACGCGAACGGATGATCTGTTCGGCTTGAGCCATTTTTTGATCGCGTTGCGGCACATCCTTCACCCGGGCGAGGATCGCGTAGTAATCGAGCACGGCCGACGTCGGCCATTGATTCGGCGCGACTTCGATCGAATCGAGCATGCTGGCGCGCGCATCGCCGAACCGCGACAGCGCCTCGATGGCTTCGAGCTTGCGCAGATCGAGATCCTTGCGCGGCGACCAGTAGTTGCGCGTGATTTTTCCTTCGACGAAGTTGATCAAGCCGCCTTCGAGCTTCGCACGCAAATCGTCGGGCAGCGCGAAGTGCGAATCGAGCTTAGCCGCCTCGTCGGTCGCCGACAGCAGATACGCGCTTAGCGTCGGGCTGCCCGTGTTGCCGCTGTCGTCGCTCGGCGGGAAGTAGTTCGCCAAGCCGTCGCGATCGAGGTAGACCGGCATCCGAGCGATGACGGCCTGCCATTGCGCGACATCCGACATGCCCAACGCGCGCGACGTCAACTGCTCGAGGCAGCCGTAGGGATAGTGCTCGAACCAGCGGCGCACGCCGGGCAGCCCTTCCGAGAGCTTCGGCTGCAGCGAGACCGCGATGCCGCCGCGCACGGCGCCCGCTTGCGTCGCGTCGGCGTTCGCCGGCGCGGCGACGGGCAGCGTGAACGTGCCGTCGATTTGCGTCAGGGTGGCCTGCTGGACCGTCACCGGGATCGCAGCCGTCACGCGCTGCGATACCTTGAGCGCATCGCTTGCGTGCGGCCCGCCCTGCTCGGCGGCCGCGACCGTCCACGTCAATGCGGCGGGCGTCGCCTCCGAAAGGCCATCGGGCGGGACGACCGTCCATGCGACTTCCTTCGCCAAGCCCGCCGCGACGTCGACCGTCTGCGGGTCCAACTGCAGTCCCGGCACGTTAGGCGTCACGATCACCTTCATGGCGCGCGCCGTCGTATTGCGCACCGTGAATTGCGCGCGGAACCGGTCGCCTTCGCGCACGAGCGGCGGCAGCCCGGAAATCAGTTGAAGGTCCTGCGTGCTGCGGATCGACGTGCTGCCCGTGCCGAACGTGCCGTCGCCCACGGCAGCGATGGCAACGATGCGAAAGCTCGTGAGTGCGTCGTTGAGCGGCACGTCGACGGACGCTTCGCCGTTCGAATCGAGCGTCACGCGCGGGTTCCACAGCAGCAACGTGTCGAACAGTTCGCGCGTGGCGCTGTGGCCCCCGCCGCCGCCCGCCGGCACCGCTTTGCGGCCGAAATGCCGGCGTCCGACGATTTCCATCTGTGCCGTGGACGTTTCCACCCCGTAGGCGCGACGCTGCAGCATCGCGTCGAGCACATCCCAGCTGTCGTTCGGCATCAGTTCGAGCAATGCCTCGTCGACGGCCGCGACGGCCACTTGCGTGCCGGCCGGCGCCGGCTTGCCGCCGGGCATTTGCACGCGTACCTTGACGTGAGCCTTGCCGCGCACCGTATAGGTTTTGGCATCGGGCGTGACCGTCACCGCAAGTTTGTGCGCGGCGGTCCCCACCTTGATCTCGGCCAAACCGTACCGATACGCCGGCTTCGAAAGATCGACGAGCGGCGTCGGCGCCTCGTAGCGACGGCCTTCGTACCAGAACGCATGCACCCATTCGAGCGGCGCCTTCCAGCCCCAGGTGAAGAACGAGTACCACGGCACCTCATGAATGCGGCCTCGCAGCGCGAGGACGGACACGTAGACGTTCGGCCCCCAGGCTTCGTTCACTTTCAGCGAAACGGTCGGATCCTTACCGTCGAGCTTGACGACGTGCGTTTCGATGACGCCCTCGCGCTCCACGGCAACGAGCGCCGTGGCGAAACGGAACGGCATGCGCACTTGGAAGCGCGCCGTCTCGCCGGGCTCATAGGCGGTTTTCTCCGGCAATACGTCGATACGGTCGGTGTTTTCCCCGCCGAACCAGAGGTCTTCCTCGCGCGTGACCCACACCGATGTCGTCGCCGTCGATGCATTGCCGTCGCCGTCTTTCGCCGTGACGATGAGATCGACGTTACCCGCTTCCTTCAGCTTGGCGTCGCAGGTCATCAGGCCGTGATCGTCACTCTTGCCGCTGCAAAGCGTGCCGAGATCCTTCGTTTCGGTGCGGTTATCGTAGGCATAGAAGCCGCCGACCATGCGCTTGCGGGTCGAGATCGTGATGCGCGCGACGCCTCGCACTTCGAGCGGAACGCCCGCGCGCGGCTTGCCCTGCAGGTCGACCGCGAGCGCTTTCACGGGCACCGTGTTGCCGACCGACACCCACTGGCCCGACTTCACGCCGGCTACGACAGCAGCCGGCCACAACGTCGCGCCGCCGCTGATCGTCTGCACTTCGCCGTTCGGGTCGGCGAACGTCGCTTCCAAAGCGAGCTGCTTGGGCGCGTCGACCTTCGGCAGATTCTTGAGCGTGAATACGCCCGCGCCGTTGCGATCGAGCGTCACCGCCTCCTTGTCGGCGACGAGTTTCGACGAATCGTCCTCGGTTTGTTGCTCGGTCTGCGCTTCGTCGTCCGACGGCGAAGACGAAGCATCTTGCCTCGGCTTCACGTACGGCGTGAAACTGAACTCCGGATAGGTGTCGGCAAACGACGGGTACGTCGTCTTCATCAACGCGGAAACCTGCACGGGCAAGCCCGATGCGCCGCCGCCCGACGTGTAGTCGATCTGCAGCGTCAGCGGCGCTTGGCTTGCGGCCACGAGCGGATGAGCCTTCTCGTCGCGAACGCCGATCGAGCCTCTGAACACCGGCAAGCGGAATTCCTCGACGCGGAAGCTACCTGAATCGTAGCTATGGGCAGGCGAATCCGAGGAATCGCCGCTGCCATCGGCGTCCTCGCTCGATGCCGCGCCCGAGTTGCCGTCGTCGAGCGACACGTCGTACTCGCCCAGCTTGGCCGATGCCGGAATGACGAAGGTCGAGTCGGCCGTGTGATCGGCGGCCCACTTCAACGGAAAGTGCCACGTTTGCCCGCTGCCTAGGTGACGGATGGTGAGACGCGTGGGATAAGCCTTCGGCAATCCGAGGCCGTGCATCGTTTCGACGCGGATGAAATGCTTCATCGAGACGGTCTCGCCCGCGCGCAGCAGCGTCCGGTCGAACACCGTATGCGCACGAACGGTGCGCTCGAGGCTCGTATCGGTCGGGACATTGAAACGCCACGCCTCGATGCCGCGATTCCAATCGGAGCGCACGAAGGCCATGTCGTGGCCCGTCTTCGGATCGTCGATCCGTGCAGAGACGAACAATCCGGAAAAGCTGTCCTCGCCACATTCCTCGGGCGAGGACAGCGGCTTGTCGATCCTCAGCACGCCTTGGGCGTCGGTTTTTCCCGCGGCAAGCTCGGTGCCGTTGCAATCGCTCACGTGCACGTCCGCGTTCGGCACGGGCTGCCCCTTGTCGAGCGTCGTCACCCAAACGACGCTGCTTTCCCGGCCTTGCTTCAAATGCACGCCCAGATTCGTTACGAGCACAGCCGTGCGCACGTACATGGGCGCCTTCTTGCCGAGCAGCGACGCGCCGAGGGCCGGCGACGCCAACTCGATGACGTAAAAGCCCGGCTTCTCGACCGGCACGCCGACGACTTCGAACGGACGCAACGTCTTCGGATCGGCTTTGGGCAGCGCCAGCGTTTCCACGCCCGGCATTCCGGCCAATAGCGAGAGCGAACGAACGTCGATCTCGGGGTTTTTGCGATCTTCGGTATCGCCCTGCTCCGTATTGCCGCGCCGCACGACGACCGGATGCGGATTATGAGCAAGCAGCTCGGGCATTTGCCGGTCGATTTCGTTGCGAGTCATCGTGTACCCGTCGAATCGATCGACGCTGCGCATCCACCGGCGAATGTCGGTATCGGCTTCGACGCGCAGCGAAGCGAACCGCGCCCCGCCGGCGTTGAGCCCGGCGATGTGCAGATCGGCTTCGACGTTGCGCAGCGTGACGGGCACGAGCGCGGGCATGCCGGGCTCGGCGAAACGCTCGATGATGCCGAACGTTCCCGACGAGAACTTGGCGAGCGGCGGCAGCGGCGCCGTCGTCGTCTTCAGCGGAAACAAGTCGGCGTTGGAAAGCGAGCGGCCGCTGACGTCTTTCAGATTCGACGGCAGCACGATCTTCAACTCGGCGCGCTCGGGCAAAGGCGCGGCAAACTCCACCGTCTCGGTTTGCGGATCTTTATCGTCTTCCGAGAATGACGGCTTGATGTCCCCGTTCGGCCCCGTGATCCGAATCTGCTCCGCTTCGGCGCGCGAGATCGGCGCGTTGAACGTCAGCCTTAGCGGCCGCAGCGGCGTGCAGGGCGCTTTTGCGTTTTCGCGCTCGCACGTGAAGCTGGCGGCGAACGGGTCGCGCACCGAGAAGTTGAAGCGGCGTTCGACGTCGTTGGCGATCCCGCTCGGGCTCGCGACGCCCTTGCCGTAGACGATTTGCGCCTTCGTGCCCGAAGGCAAGGCTTGCTGGCATTGCAGCGTCAGCACGCGCGAGGCCTGCTTTTGCAGGTCGAAGCGCTTGAGTAGCGCCTTGCGAGTCGCCGCATCGACGTTCTTGATCGGGATTCGATTGCCGAGCGCGCTCGATTCGCACCATACGTTTTCCCGCACCGATGCGTCGGTGGCCGGGCCGTTGAGACGCAAGACGAATGCTTGGTTTTCTTCGATCTGACCGCCGTAGGGCTCGATGCTCTCGACGAACGGGCCGCCCGTTTGGAACGTGAAGTGCTTCGGGCCCGTCAGGGCCGCGCCCGCCGCCGTTTTCAAGCCGTCCTTCAAATCGACGGCGCAAGCCACGCCGGGCGGAAGATCCTCCGCGAAATCCCACGCCCAGGACTTATCGTCGATCCAGCGCGATTGGCCGGCGCTCGCCGACGCGTCGTTACACTTGACGGCAGCGGGCGCGGGTAGATCGGCGGCCCCGAATGCGACCATCGACTCGTCGAATTTCACGACGATCTGCCGCACCTTCGATACCGTGCCCTGCGGCGACACGCGCGTGATACGCGCCGCATCGGCTTGCCATGTGGTGGCCGAGAGCATCCCCAGCGCCGCGACGGTCGCGGCAATCCATTTGCATTGTTGTTTGATCATGCCGCGTCGCATAAAGCGCGCTCCCAGGTTTCATTGTTTTTCGGAATCGGGGGCGATTTTAACCGAGTCACGCGGCAATTCCAGCGCGTTATGGCGATAGATCGCGCATGCTGAGATTTCAGTGGCGCCGATCGTCGATTGCGCCATTCGCCAAGGCCACGGCTTATGCAAAAACGCCTGTTCACACATCGACGACGAAGCCGGCGGGCCGATGGTCTACGCGAGCGGATCGTTGTTCAAGCTACGGCCGCTAGCGGCCGCAGGGCGGAAAAATCCGCTCTGGCAGCTTCTTCGAGGTCATAGTCGGCCTGCAGGCCAAGCCAAAATTGAGGCGTCGTCCCCAGCACGATCGCAAGCCGAAGCGCTGTATCGGCCGTGACGGCCCGCGCACCATGGACGATCTCGTTGATTCGCCGCGGCGGTACGGACATCGCCCGAGCCAATGCGTTCTGACTGATGCCGAGCGGCACCAAAAATTCCTCGTTGAGTACTTCGCCCGGATGGACGTTGGAAAGTTTCTTCATGACCGATCCTCAGTGGTAATCAACGATTCGCACCTCATGAGCGTTGCCCTCGTCCCAGCGGAAACACACCCGCCACCGGTCGTTGAGTCTGATGCTGTGCAGCCCCGCGAGATTGCCTTTCAAGGCTTCCAGGCGATTCGCGGGCGGAATCTTCAAATCGGTAAGCAAATGGGCGCTGTGGAGCATCCGCAGCTTCCGCCGAGCAACCTGTTGAATGTCGGCAGGCAGCCTGCGCGATCCCTGCCCCGCCCAGACCAAGGCCGTTTCCCTATCTAGAAAGTCGTAGATTGCCATCGTTGATATGCCAAGTATGACGCAAGACGTTATATGACGCAAGACGTTATATGACGCAAGACGTTACGGTCAAACTAGCATAACTGGGCGTGCCGCAGCGCTCACGCGCCGATAAATCAGTCGTCATCCGCCGAAGTTCGGACCCGAAGGCGTAGGCGCGGCCCGATGCCGGCCCTCGCGCGGGGCTGGCATTCGCCTATCTCACAAGCAACGAGAACGCCGCGCCGGCACGCCTGCTGCGCGTGCTAAGGACAAACGCCGAATACGCATCGCACACCGCTCGCCCCGCTCCCGCCGCTCCCGCCGTTCGCGACGGACGCCGACATCGCACGGGCGACGCATTGACGGGCAAGCACGTCCGTGGGATCGATCAGCCGCACGCGCTGCCCCCGCTCGCCCGCATAGACGTCCCCGGGAAGCAGTAGCGGCAGTTCGGTGCACCCGAGCACGACCACCTCGACGCCTGCGTCGATCAACCCCTCCAAAGCCGCAACGATGTCTTCGCGAGCGCGGCCGTGCGTGAAGCCCGCTTTCACGCCGCACTCGCCGTAGATCGCGTCCATCACGCGGGCCTGCAGATCGCTTTTCGGCACGACTTGCCGCAGCCCTTGCGCCGCGAGGGCATCACGATAGACGCCGCTCTCGATCGTCCCCGACGTCGCCAGCACCCCCACTTCGCGCAGCGCCGGATAGGTCTCGCGCAAATAGTCCACGGTGGCCGTCAGCATGTTGACGATCGGGATGCCGAGATAAGGCTGAATGCGATCCACGAACGCATGCGCCGTATTGCAAGGAATCGCGATCAGATCGGCGGCGCCCTCCTCCAGCTTCTTGCAGGTTGCGTACAACGAAACCGTCGGATCAGCGCCGTCGCCGATCAAATGCTCGGTCCGGTCGGGGATTTGCGGGTTGTGTTCGACGATCAGCTTGATGTGATCTTGGTCTCGCGACGCGGGCGTATTGCGGACGATCTTTTGAAGAAAGTCGACCGTGGCTGCAGGTCCGACGCCGCCGACGACGCCGACCTTGAATGCAGCCGGCTCCGGGCCGCGTGCGGCCTCGATCGCATACTGCGCATAGGCCAAGTTCGAATCGATCATCGGCACGTCGAGCGGCCCCACTTGGTCGGCCACCAGCGCGATTTCGGTCATGCCGGGCACGATGACCTCGGCCCCTTGCGCGATCAAATCCTCGCAAGCTCGGCGCAGGAACTCGACGGGACGCCCGCTCAAATTCCCTGTCTTGATCCCATCGGCGCCATAGACCGCCTCGTTCACGCAATCGACGCCGTCGGCGCTACGCGGATGCAGGAGCGCGAACCGCGGCGCCGAGAAGTAGCGTTCGAATAACCGCTTCTCCCGCGTGAATCGCGACGCCAACACACCGACGCGCGCTGCCCGCGGAAACCGCTTCTGCACGTTCCGACGCACCGCTTCGACGATATCGACGATCGCCAAGCTCGTATTCGCACGCAATTCATCGATGAACGTGTGGCTCAAAAAGCACGGCAGGACGACGGTCGCGACACCGCGCTTTTCGAAGTCCCGCAACAAATCGAAGATGTACAGCTTGCGCTCGGTCGTGGCGATATCGCTCGGCCCCGCGCCCGGCCATGCGTGCTGCTGAAAGATCACGTCGAACTGCTCGGCGCCTGTCGACGCGGGCGCGGCCTTCATCAACTTGAAGAGAACGTCCGCGCCGGCCAACTGCCCGAGCCCGCCGATGACGCCGAACCGGCGAGTGCTGTCGTGCCTCATTTCGTTTCCGCATGCGCCGAATCGAACGCCGCCAATTCGCCGGCGAGGCGGCCACCGCCTTGGCCTTGCGCAGCGCCGCGGCCCGCGCTTTGGCGCTTCGCTTCCCACTTCGCAATGACGGCGGTCGCCACGCTGTTGCCGATCACATTCGTCATCGTGCGGCCCATGTCGAGGATCTGGTCGATGGCCAGCACCAAGGCCACGCCGGCCGCGGGCAGATGAAAGAGCGGCGCAACGGCGGCGACGACGACAACCGAGCCGCGGGGCACGCTCGCCATCCCCTTGCTGCTCAACATCAGCACGAGCAGCATCAAGATCTGCTGCGACAGCGGCATATCGACGCCGAACGCTTGAGCGATGAAGATCGCCGCGAACGATTGATACATCATCGAGCCGTCGAGGTTGAACGCATAGCCGAGCGGCAGCGCGAAACCGACGACCTTCTTGTCTACGCCGAACTTCTCCAACTGTTCGGCAAGACGCGGATAGGCCGCTTCGCTACTGGCCGTCGAGAACGCCAGCATGGCCGGTTCGCGAACCGCCTTGAGCAGCGTGCCCACCCGCGAGCCGAGGAACATATAGCCGACGCCGATCAATACGGCCCATAGGATGACGAGGCCAAGATAGAACGAGCCGATGAGCTTACCGTAGGTATAGAGCACATCCAGCCCGCGAAGCGTGACGGCGGAGGCGATCGCGCCGAATACGCCGAGCGGCGCAGCTCGCATCACATAGTCCGTCAATCGCAGCATGACGGGCACCATGCCTTCGATCGCCCGGACTAAGCCCGCCACGCGCGGATCCTGTTTCAATGCGCCGAGCCCGAGCCCGAAGAACAGCGAAAAGACGAGAATCTGCAAGATATCGTTACGCGCCATGGCGTCGAAGAGGCTCGTCGGGAATGCATGCGTCACGACGTCTTTGACGTTCAGCGCGGCCGTATTGAGGCCTGTGACGCCTTCGCCGGCGCCCGCGACGAGATGAAGGCCCGCGCCGGGCTGCAGCGCGTTGGCCAGCATCAAGCCGAGCGCAAGCGAGACGAGCGAGGCCGACAGAAACCATCCCAGCGTGCGAACGCCGATCCGCCCGACCTCCCGTCCGCCCTCCATGCCCGCTAGCCCCGAAACGAGGGTAACGAATACGAGCGGCGCAATGATCATCTTGATGAGCCGCAAAAAGATGTCGGTGACGATCGAGAAGTACCCGGCCGCGACCTTCGCCGCGGCGGCATCGGGTGCGCTTGCGTGGCAGACGTAGCCTGCGGCGACGCCGAGGATCATGCCCGCGGCGATGTATAACGTAAGGCGATTTTTCATGTTTCGAGCCGTCCTGGGTTGGCGCACCGGCTCGAAAGAGCGGTGCGCATAACGAGGCGAGCGCCCCCTTGGCGGGGCCGCACTCGCGGAACAAGACGGATGGTAGGGATTGCCGAAAAAACGTCGATGCTAGTCCTGCATCGGCCTATGCGATTCCCGCATAACTCGGGAAAACCCTTTGATAGGCGTACGCTGCCGTCACGCGCTCGTGCGCAGGTGCTGCCAGAGCGCATCCAAGAAGTCGTTGCGATTGGACGCGTCGCGATACACCCTCAACTCGACCTGCAGCGTCCAGTTGGCCGGCCCCGCCGGCACGAGCGCGCCGCTCGCGAGCTCATGCGCGATCGCGCTCTTCGGCAGCCATGCCACGCCCTCCCCTTCGATGACCAGCTTCTTCAAGACTTCGGCCATGTCGGATTCATAGTGAAGCTGCAAGGAAGCGGCCGTGCCCGCGCGCTCCAATAGCAATGCGAAGCAACGTCCGAAGTAGCTCGTTTCGGTGTACGAAATAAGCGGCAGCGGTTGCTTGGCCGTGCCCGGCAAGCGGTAGAGCGGCGCCGATCGCGCGTTCGGCTTGCTGGCCGGCATGAACGTATCGATGCCGACGGTCAGGTGCTCGTATCGCACCGGGTCCAAGTGCAGCGGAAGCTCAGGGTGATGATAGGCGAACATGAGCTCGCAATTGCCGTTGACGAGCATCAAGATCGAGTCGTGCACGTTAGTCGGAATGACCCGTGCCCGCACATCGCCGAAATGCGCCGTGAGCGTCTTCAGCCATGCCGGCAGGAAGTTCAGCGAGATCGTGTGCCCGGCTGCGATTTGCAGGCTCTTGCCGCCTATGCGCTGTTCCGTGCGAATCACGGCGCGCGTATCGAAGAGCTTGTGAAGGATGTCTTCGGCCACTTCTCGGAACAAGCGTCCCGCGGGCGTCAATACGGGCGGAAAGCTGCTTCGATCGATCAGCTCGGCGCCGACCCAGTGCTCGAGCGATTGAATCCGTCTGCTGAATCCCGATTGCGTGACGTTTCGGAATTCTGCCGCGCGCGAGAAACTTTGGTATTGAGCCAGCGCGATGAAATCCTCGATCCATTTGATTTCCATAGTCGATGGGCAAGTCGCGCAGCCGGCGAAGAAGTTTCGGACAGCCCATTGTACGTCCGGGGGGGCGGCTTACTCGCGACGGCGCCGGATCGAAGCCTGTGCGTTTCGCACGTTACGTTTCGACGTTTCGCTTCGCGCTGAAGCATCGGCTCGGACTACCGGCTTACACTGCGTCGACACCAATGACTTCCTACACGCTCATGGCACAACCGCACCCGACCGATCCGCTGCAGGCAGTGACACATGCGAATCCGTATCCGTACTATGCGGGCCTTCGCAGACAGGCCCCGCTGGTGCGAGATGAGGCGTCTGGCTTTTGGATCGCCGCGCGGGCACGCACGGTTCGCCACGTGCTCGACGATGAGCGACTCACCGTCCGGCCCGCGACCGAGCCCGTGCCGCGCGCCATCGCGGGCCAGCCGGCAGGAGAGGTGTTTGCGCGGCTCGCCCGAATGAGCGAAGGAAAGGCGCATCGCATTGCCCGGCAAGCGCTGGTCAAAGGGCTAAGCGCGGTGCGCCCCGAAACGGTATTCCGATCGGCGTACGAGCAGGCCGCTGCGCTGATCGAACGTTTCGACATGGCCGACGTCGGGCTGCTCGATGCGCTGGCGTACGCGCTGCCCGTGCGCGTCATCGCTGGGCTCGTCGGGCTGCCCGCCGACGATGCGCTCGACGCGACCGTACGGCAATTCGTGGCGTGCCTTTCGCCCGCGTCGAGCGCTGAGGCTCTGCGCGACGCGCACGCGGCCGCAAGCGCGCTGCAGGGGCGGCTGCACGCACTGACGCAGGACGCGGCCGCGGCCCGTGCATCCGCCCTGATCGACGGCATGATCTCGGGCGGCTTGAACCGTAGCGACAGCGTCCCCAACGCCTTGGTATCGAATCTGCTCGGGCTGTTTTCGCAAACGTTCGACGCTACGGCCGGGCTCGTCGGCAACAGCGTCGTCGCACTCGCTCGGCAAGATGGCGTTGCCGCTTGCCTCGATGCGGACGCCTCCCATATCGACGCCTTCGTGCACGAAGTGGCGCGCTTCGACCCGGCCGTGCACAACACTCGGCGGTTCGCACGAGAGACGGTGTCGATCGAAGGCGTGACGCTGCAACCCGGCGAAACCGTGCTCGTCGTGCTCGCCGCCGCGAGCCGCGACGAGACTGTGTTCGAAGATGCCGAGCACTTCCGGCTCGACCGCCGTCCGGCGCCGCTGCCGGGTTTCGGCGCCGGACGACACGCCTGTCCCGGCGATGTCATCGCGCGCGCGATCACCGCCGGCATCGTTGCCGCGCTCGTCGCGAGCCGATTCGATTTCTCGCAGCCCGCTCTGCAGTGGACGTATCGACCCTCGCTCAACGGCCGCATACCGAAGTTCTCTTCTGCGTAAAGGAATCGTTCATGATCGGCCCGGCCGGCGTCCGACAGCGAAACAGACTTCGTAGCGTTCGGCGCAATCACTCGGCGCGCAACGCGCTCGTGCGAGAAGGGATAGCATGACGGTGTCGCGACAACCGGTCGAACGCATCCCGGCCTTGCCGGCTTCTTCGACGTATTCGCGGATCCGTAAGCAAAACAGCCGGGCATTCACATCTTTTCGAGGACACCGCGTGAACGATCTTTCCGCTTTCCCCATCACACATAAATGGCCTGCGCAGCACGCCGACCGCATTCAACTCTATTCGCTCCCCACGCCCAACGGCGTCAAAGTGTCGATCACGCTCGAAGAGACCGGGCTGCCGTACGAGCCGCATCTCGTGCGCTTCGACGCGAACGAGCAGATGTCTCCCGAGTTTCTTTCGCTGAACCCGAACAACAAAATTCCGGCGATCATCGATCCGAATGGGCCGGGCGGAAAGCCGCTGGCTCTATTCGAATCGGGCGCGATTCTTCTCTACCTCGCCGACAAGTCCGGCAAGCTGATCCCGCGCGATGAAGCGGGCCGCTACGAGACCATTCAATGGCTGATGTTCCAAATGGGCGGCATCGGCCCGATGTTCGGTCAGGTCGGCTTCTTCCATAAGTTCGCCGGCAGGGACTACGAAGACAAGCGGCCGCGCGATCGTTACGCCGCCGAATCGCGGCGATTGCTCAAAGTGCTGGACGATCGCCTTCGCGAGCGCCAATGGATCATGGGCGACGACTATACGATCGCCGACATCGCCACCTTCCCTTGGGTGCGCAATCTCGTCGGCTTTTACGAGGCGGGCGAGCTCGTCGGCTTCACCGACTTCCCGCATGTGAAGCGCGCGCTCGATCTGTTCGTCGCGCGGCCGGCCGTCGCCAAGGGGCTGACCATTCCGAGTCGCGACTGAACTCGGCAGCACGCGCCTCGGCGTGCGAGGGGGCGCACAGTCCTCAAAACGGTTTGACCACGACCAGCACGGCAATCGCGATCGCGCTTACGACGATCGCGGCGGGGAAATAGCGCCGCGATCGATACGGTAGACGCCTGAACGACGGGCTACATCGTCGTCGTTTGCCCGCTCGCGCCGGCGGCCGGCGCGACCTGCCAGCGAAGTTCCGGATGCGTCGAACCGGAAGGCATCATCCAAGCGCCGTCGGGGCCGAAATCCCAGCCGGCGAAGCTGGCGGGGTTGCTCATTTGCGCCGTGCTCAAGCCGTTGGCCGCCGGTACGCCGCCGCTATCGGCGCTCATGCCGGTCGTCTGCGCGTCCCAGTAGTCGTCGCCGCCACCGCCGCTGCCCCCGCCGATCAAACCGCCCGCACCGCCCCCCGGCCCATTCCAGTACGAGCCGCCGCCGCCCGAAACCGCGCCGGTCGCGAACGACTGCGTGACGGCGCCGGTGCTACGGCCCACGAGTCCGCCCACGAACGCCCAACCGCCGCCGCCGACCGTACCCGTCGCATACGACTGCGAGACGAGGCCGTTGTTGTCCGCGACCAAACCGCCCAAATCGCCCGAGCCCGGGCCGCCTGAGAAGTCCGGAATGCCCGCCACGTTCGCACTGCTCCATGACTGCTCGATCTTGCCGTTGTTCAAACCGACGAGCCCGCCGACGGAATAAGACAAACCGGGGCCGTAGTCGGAAAAACCGAGAGAGCCGCTCGAGTACGAGCGCACGATCAGGCCGTCGTTTTCCTGCGTGAGCAACCCGGTGTAGCAGACGTCGTCGTAGCAGTGGCCGAAGCCGATATTCCCGTTCGTGACACCGAGGTTTCGCACGACGCCGCTGCTGCCGATGCGATAAAACAGCCCCAGGGTGCCCGTCGACGCACCGTCGATCACGTGGCCCAGCCCGTCGAACTGGCCGGTGAACGCCGCTGCCCCGGATCCGTCGCTCTTCACGCCGATCGGCGAGAGGTCCCCGCCCACCGAGATATCGCGGCCCAGCGCATAATTGCCAGCCAGATCGTTGGTTACGGTCTGCAAATCGGAGACCGAATTGACGAGCCGATAGGCCGTGATTTGCGTCACTGCTCCGCTCGCGCCCGACGGCGTCCAGGCCGCCTTTCCGAGCAGCGTTCCAGGGGCATATGCGCCGTTCATGTCGCTGTATAGGTTGACGGCGCCCGTGCTCTTGGACCAATCGATCGTGCCGGCGCTCGTAACGCCGCCGCCGTTGTCGATCGACGTGGCATCGGCGCGCAGCGTCAGCGTCCCGGCGCCCGTATTGGCGATCGTCTTGCCGCTAGCGAGCGTCACCGTGCGGTATGCGTTAAGCGCAAGCGAGGCGCCGCCGGTCCACTTTAGGTTGGCGGCGACATCGATGTCGCCTTGCGCCCCGGCCGTCCCCGTCGTCGACATGTTGACCCACGTCCCGGCGCTGAGGCTGCGTGAGAGCGCGCCTGCATCCGCGGCGCCGATCACGTAGCCCGGCGTCGTGATGTTCCAGACGCCCGCCGTCACGGTGGGCGTGCAGTGGCAGAACGCCAGCTTGCCGGCGACCGTGTCGACCGTTCCGCCGGAGCCGTTCGCATTGGTCGCGACAATCGATCGCGGCAACGTTACGCCACCGGTACCCGCGACGAGCCAGACATGACCGTCGCGCGTGGCCGTGCCGGTCGCGCGGATGGCGTCGTGATTGCCCGACAGCGCGTAGACGTTCCCATCCGCCGCTTGCAGGCTCACTTGCGCCGCGGCGATCGCGCCGCTGTCGAGTACGGCTCCGCGGCTGCCGGTCTGAACGAACACCTGCTGCCCGCTCGAGGAATCCTGCAGCAAAATCTTGCGCCCGGCGGCGAGTTCGGCCGTTCCCTCGGGGGCGCCGATGCTGCCCGCGTTTTTCACTTCGCCTGCGGCCACGAGGAACACGTCGCCGTGCGTCGAGCCGATCTTGCCGAGGTTGACGACGTCACGAGTCGACGTACCGGTCAGGGTGAGCGCGCCGCCGTTCATGAACGACGTATCGTCGATATCGAGCGTCGATGCGACGAAACGCCCGCCCGTCGCGACAACGCCCGACCGGCCGATCACGACGCCCTGCGGATTGACGAGATAGACGCTGCCGGTCGCGGACAACGCGCCGAGAATCGACGAGGCGGCGGCGCCGGTCACACGGTTCAGCGTGGCGCCGCTGCCGTTGTTCAGGGAGACACGATTGCCGCGCCCGATCGAAAAGCTCGTCCAATCGATCACGCCTCGCGGCGAACGCTGGGTGATGGTGAGCGCGGTGCCGCTCGTGCCGATCGATCCCGTCCCGGCGACGAACTTCCCCCCTTGCGGCAGCGTGCCGGCATTGGCCAGCGACATCATGGCGCATGATGCCGCTATCAAGGCACACCCCTGCGATATCGGTCTTCGCTTGGCGGGCGCGGGCGATTCTGTCATGCAATTCATGCTGCCTCCTCGTATCGAATGCTTTAGAACAGTGGATAGTCGTGGTGGATCGGCATTATTCAAATTGACGCGACTTGAGCGCTCGCTATTTTTCCCTTGCACGGTTTAAAGCGTGACTTTCACGAAACGAGCGAATCGAGCCCGCACGAATTATTGGATCAAATAGCTGGCGCAGAGACGGTTAATTCGGACGAGAGTTCGTGTTTTTTAGCCAGCGCGGACGCCTCGGCCTTATTCGATGGGACGCTCGATCGATTAAATCAATAATCGATCTAAAATGATCGTCGCCGCGGCGGGATAAAAATCGCCAACGATATATCGTGCCCCTTCATCCGTTTAAAAACGTCAACCAATTGAAACGGCGGAACACGAACTTTAAATTGGCCGCAGGCAAAGGATGTTCGATAAAAGCGAGAAGAACATGAAGCGGCTACCGGATCGAAACCCGGAACGCGAACGGCCGCGACGGCGCGGGAAAGAACACGACGGCCACCCTCGCGCTGTGCCGGTGCGGCACGACTCGGCGCCGTTACCTTCGCCCTTGCGGTCGGCCGGCATTGAGTTTGCGCCACAGCGTCGTCTTGCTGATGCCCAGCGCTTTGCACGCCTCGTCGCGATCGCCGTTGCAGGCCGCCAGCGCCGCGCGCACCTCGTCGGCTTCGACGCGCCGGCTGCGTTCGCGCAGCGTTTTCGCGCTCGTGCGCGGCCCACGTTCCGTCGAAGCATGGGCGAACAACTCGGGCGCGATGGTCCACATCGCATCGGGATCGAGCGCCTCGCCCCCGTTCGCCGATGTACCGGTATCGGCGAGTTCGACCGCAATGCGTTCGATGACGTTCTGCAACTCTCGTACGTTGCCGGGCCACGCATAGCCGCATAGCGCACCCTCGACGCCTGCCAGCGCTTGCGCGCCCGCCTCGCTGCCGCGAATGCGCCCCGACAGGCGCGGCTCGCGTCTCACGGCTTGCATGAACAGCGACACGGCGAGCGGCATGATGTCGTCGGCTCGCTCGCGAAGCGGCGGCAGCGCCATGCTCAAGATGTTGAGCCGGTAATAAAGATCGGCGCGGAACGTCCCTTTGGCGATCCGCTCGGTCAGCGTGCCATGCGTTGCGGCGATCACGCGGATGTCGACGCGCGTAGGCTCCGTCGAGCCGAGCCGCACGACCTCGCGCTCTTGCAGCACGCGCAAAAGGCGGCTTTGCAGCGGCAACGGCATTTCGCCGATTTCGTCGAGAAACAGCGTGCCGCGGTGCGCCGCTTCGATCAGCCCGGCCTTTCCGCCTTTGCGCGCGCCCGTGAACGCCCCCTCTTCGTAGCCGAACAATTCGCTTTCGAGCAGCGCCTCGGGAAAGGCGCCGCAGTTGATCGCCACGAACGGGAATTCGCGTCGCGCGCTGAGCCGGTGGATGCTCTGCGCCACCATTTCCTTGCCGGTGCCGCTTTCGCCGAGCACGAGCACCGTCGCATCGGATTTGGCGTAACGCCGCACCAGCGTTTTGATCCGCTGCATCGAGGCGCCTTCGCCGACGAGATCGTCGAGCCGATAGCGCGCCGCAAATTGATGCGTCAATTGCTTGGAGCGCAACGTGCGATCTAGCTTTTCGACCGCGCGCGATTCTTGAAACGTCAGCACGGCGCCGTCTTCTCCGCGATCGCCGGCGAGCGGGCCGCGATGGACGAGATAGCTGACGCCGCGAATCGACGCCAGCACGTCGCCGTCCGCATCGGGCAGCGTGCGCGCGAGATCGGGCGAAAGCTCGGCAAGCGGTTGCCCGACCGCGCGAGCCGGATCGATGCCGAGCGCATCGGCCAAACGCCGGTTGATCGCTTCGACGCGACCGTCGGCGTCGAGCGCGACGACGCCGTCGCGCAGGTGCTGGAGCAGATTGTCGATATGACGCCGACGCTTGGTTTCGGCGCGCGTGGCGTCGGCCAGTTCGAGCGCGGTTTCGAACCCGCGCCGGATCGAAGCATGCGAGTAAAGAAATACGGCATGGATACCCGCGGTTGCCGCCAAATCGGCGATGAGGCCCGGTCCGACGATCGCACCCACGCCCTGTTCGCTGAGCGCCTGTACGCAGGCCTCGGCGTCTTCGGCCGAACGATACGAGGCAAAGACGATATCGAGCCCGTAGGCCGCTACGAAGTCGCGCACTTCCTGCGGCGTTTCGCCGGGACTGACCAGCGCGACTTGCCCTTTGCTCTGGCGCCGCGCGCGCGCCAGCGAATGCATGACATCGAAGCCCGTCGGATTGATCTGGACGACCGGCACCGTGAGCCGGGTCTTCAGGTAGGCGGCGTTCGAGCCGCCCGCGACGATGACATCGGGCCGCCGCGCGCCGGCCGCCTCGACCTCGCTCACGGCATCGTCGTAGGCGCGCGAGATCACGCGTAGATCGGCGCGCTCGTCGTATTCGCCCGCGATCTCGAATAAGAGATCGCGTAGCCGGCTGATGCCGAAAGCCCACACGCGCGGGCGCTGCGGCGCGACGAACGAAAGATCGGAAGGAAGACGGCTCACAGACGGCAACTCGGTCGATGAATGAACGGCGTACACGCCGCCGCCATTATGCGCGTTTCATTGCGAATATGAAATCTCATATTTCATTTTTGAAATATCCCCACTAACAAGCAGGATAGTATTTTCCAAAAAATCAATGACTTGCGAAACACCACCTTGCCTGGTCCGCACCTTGCTGTGTAGGGACACCTTTCTGGGAGCCAACGTGGAAACAGGTCATCACCCACCTTTGCGCGCCGGCGCGGCCTTCCGTGCCGCCGTCGCCGCCGAACAGCCGCTGCAAGTGGTCGGCGCCATCACCGCCTATGCCGCCAAGATGGCGCAGGCCACCGGCTTCAAGGCCGTCTACTTGTCCGGCGGCGGCGTGGCCGCCAACT
>DASVLS010000031.1:0-39007 GCA_036384755.1 Trinickia sp.
GGATCGCCGTTTTCATCGAACTGCAGTGGCACGCGGCGCACGGCCTGCGTCTGGACTGGGGTGGCTTCGGCAACTGGGCTGGACATAGGTTAATCGGTTCAGGGCAGAGTCATGGAGTCGGGCGGATCGTGAGCGGACGGATTTGCGTGTCCTGGACGATCGTCTGGTGGGCGCCGTCAGCACCCAGGCGACCGGCGTCACGCACTGCCCCGGTCTCGTCGAATACTTTGTGCTCGACGTTTTTCAACGCCTGACCGGCCCGGTCGGCGAGCGCGAACTGTTCGTTGGTTTTCATGGTCGACGACGGCATCTGCGGCAACTCAGGGTTCCCACCCCCGCCACCCGTGAAGCTGAATCTGGATGTCTCGATCTTGTGTTCACCGCTCGACGATGCGAGCACCTTGCCGTCGCCGAGCGAGTACGTTACGCCGTTAGCCTTCAGCACAATATTGGGGGCCTCAATAAGCACGTCTTTGAGCGAATACAGGTGCAGGCGCTCGGACGCTCCAACTTCAGTCTTGCCCTGCTGGGCTTGCACGGCGATGTCACCGGTGCCGGCGATCAGTTTCATGCCGGCTTTCGCAAAAGCCGAGAGCCCCTGCGCCGCACGCATCAGAATCTTGCGCCCCGTACTGACGTTGACGTCTTGTACCGCGATAACGTCAACATGCCGGCCGGCCGATGCCACAACATTAAGCGGACTCGCTATGGCGACACCGTCGGGTGCCGACACGCCGATCAGCGCAGCACCGCTCGGCTTTTCGGTGTCCCATTGTTTCAATTTATCGAGCAGTTTTTCCTGGGGGACCGTATCAGTGCTATCGGCCTCATGACTCGACGAGAGGTCGGCCAACTGTTTGGCAATAGCCAGCGCTGCTTCGAGTTGCCCCACAAGTTCCTGCCTGTCGAGCACCCTTCCTTTAGCCCCAGCCCGACTGTCCGTCGAAATGAGCAGCCCCTGTGCGGCGCGGATTGCACCTACCATATCGGTACGCAGTTCGAAGCCCTCGCCGCGCGCATCCTGCCGCCCGCGCCAGCCCTCGATGCGCGTGATGCTTCCGAGCGACAACTGACTCCCGCCATGGTCGCTCCTTAACTGCGTCTGGATAGCGCCGGCCGTGTCGTCGAAAACCAGGTGATTACTATTGCCGCCGGCCTGATTGCCAGCACCTCCCACCAGTTCCCGACTGCGGATGCCGGCTAGCGCGCGCTGCTCGGGCAACTGCCATGCCGACAAGTTCGCCGCATTACCGAGGCGCCCCGTGACAATCGGATGATCCGGATTGCCATCCAACCACATGACGATGACCTCGGAGCCTATCCGCGGTAGCGCGGTCATGCCCTGGCTTCCCCCCGCCCAGCCGCTCGACACGCGCACCCAGGTCGTGTACTTGCCCTCTCTGTCCCAATGGAATTGCACCAAGCAGCGGCCGTACTCATCCGTGTAAACGCTCTCGCCCTCGGGCCCGACGACGGTCGCCGTCTGCGGTGCCAGAATGCGCGTGTCGACGCTGTTGTACCCGCGCATCGGCCGCCATGGGGTGCGCTTCTTCACACACGTAAACCGGTTGACGTACGTTGCCTGAGCGCCGACACCTTGAAGGTAATTGTTCGTCGCGAGGTGATGCGCGTAGGTGATCAAGTACTGATCGTCGTAATGGTTGTCGCTGACCGAGCGGCCGAAGTGGTCGGTCAACTGAAACCACCGTCCCGGCATCACGAAACGGTTATTGCCCGTCGCTTCGTACTGCCGCGCGATCGCCTCTATCGCTTCCACGCGCCGCCCGGTTAGCTGCTGCCCGTCCTCCGTATCGCGGTGCCCGTATGCGCCCGCATACTCGTACCATTCCAGCTTCTGCTTGCCGCTATTCTTCCATTCATCGGTGCGCGAATCGGCTAACCCCCCGGTGCGCGCATTCAACGTAGGGGCCTTGAAGTCGGCGCGAGACTCTGCGATGTGCGTGGAGGTGGTTTGCTGAATCGGGGACCACGACGCGATGCCGTCCGCTTCCTGGGATCCGATATCGCGCCGGTATGCAATCTCGGGACTGGCGCCGTCGATTGCCGGCTCGGTCCGCACCGGATCGGATACGATCAGCTTATGCTCCGTCGCCGTGTGCTCGTACCAGTAGCACAGCCCCCGATGCTCCCAGCGACGATGGACGTAATTGTGGTCGTGCTCGTCGAACTGGCACGCCATCGTCATCGGCGGGTCGGCTTCGCGAACCTTCCAGTCCCAAACCGGCAACGCGCCGTAGTCGTCGAAGATGGTCGCCGTCTGGCCGCGTATCGCCAGATCCAAAAACAACCGGTTGTTCTTGCGCAAGGTCAAGTAGCGCAGCCATGGCCCGATCTCGGCTTCGTAGAACGCAATATCGCCGTCCGTCTTCACGAATCGATACGAGAAGATATAGCCGTTGAAGTACCGGTAGCTCCCGTCGTCGCGCAGCAATTGCACCGTGATTTGCTTGTCGACGAAATCCTTGGGATCGAGCTTCGCGTTATCGGACAGGATCTCCACAACGAACCGAAAATCGCGCGACAGAAATTCTTCGCCTTCTAGCCGATTCGCCAACAGGATGGCGTACGGCGCATCGCCCTGCGGAAATGACAGCGTTAATAGCCGTTTATTCTGCATTCCCGTGGCGATTCTTCGCAGATCCTGGATAGACAGGTTGGTATTCATCGTCAAGCCCAACAAAAACGCCAACGTTCAAAGTCGGGCGATTCTACACATAAATCGTCCGCCCGAGCGCAACTCGACAAGCAATGAGCCGGTGTTAATAGAGATTCGCAAATATTGCCGACCATCTAAATAAATCGAGTAACTATTTCCTCTCCTCGAACCGACGAAAGTTAGCGGCGGCCGGCAGCACGGCCTCCCGGCGGCTTTTGCGCCCCCCGCGGGCGCATTCGAGTAGCGATGTTCATAGGAGGGAGCCGGCTCCCCTGACCGGCTCCCCGCGCCACAGACTAAGGCCGTCGTTGGACTGAATCACCAACTGCACGAAGCTATTGGTTGGCGCGTAGGGTGCGAAGTAGCGCTCCATCACGCCGGCAAACACCGCGACGCTGTTCGCGACGAATAGTTGCTCGTCGATTTCCAAAGTAATCTCGATTCCACGCACCATCGCCGGATGCGGGGCTCTCGCGACCAACGTCATGACCGGCCGGTGTCGCAGGCTCGTAATTCCGTCGATGTGTCGCGCTTGCGGTGGCGACAGTGCTGCGAATTGCCGAAGCACTTGCTTGAGGACCGGCAAGCCCGTCTGATTGAGCCGGATCGCATGCGCCGGTTGCTGGCCGATAAGATTCCATAGCGCCCCATCTGACCGGCGGAGTCGGGCGACGGCCGTCGGGGCATCCAATAGCGCAATCCTTTTCGCCGCTCGCGTTTTGCCTTCCAGTCGCATGTCCCCGTCCGCGGCGCCGATAGGCAACGAGCGAGGCAGGTCGCCATTGAAGCATGTGACATCCGTCAGCAACGAGTCCATCCCATCGCCCCCCGTTAGCGCCGCCCCATTAGTACCGGCCAGGCGGAGGGCCGCCGTTCGGCCGGTATCGGCCGACGCGGGGCGACTACTCTCCGTGACTGTCCACCAAGGCCGTGCATTGCTCGCGTGATCGGCCATGAGCGCTGCCGATGAGCGCAGGACGACGCCTTGTTCCGTGCGAACTCGATCCACCGACCAAACCTCAGTGAGGGCATCGTCCTTCACTTGCACCGGGATCGGCCACGCGCCAGCTTGCGAATCGTACTTGAGCGCGATATCCCTCTTTGCAAACAAGTTCACGACCGGCGCGCAAAAGAGCTTCAGGTGATCCGAAGAAAGCTGGACGAGTTGCCGGGCGATCCGCGAACTCGGCGGTACACCGGCCACCACTAGATGCAGCGTGAGTTGATCGCCTGGGGCTGCCACGCACAGCGAAGCGAAATCGATGTCTATGAAATGGAAGCGCCGAGCGAACGCGAAATATTCACCGAGCAGCCCGAACGCTTGACCGGGCTCCTTAGCGTCTGTGAAAAGCCAGTCCTGCGGCCCGAAACCCACCCTATTCAAAGGGAGGCCCGGGAGACGCGCCCAACGCCCCGCGCCGTCTTCCACATAAGCGGCTGCCGTGCGCAGCAGCATCGTGTCGAGCAGCGCGGCAATCATCGCAGGCTGGCCCGTAAGGTGAACGCGCAGGGTTGCAGGCGCCGCCACATCGAGACCCTCTCCGTTCTTGGTCGAATGGAAGGTCACGGACACTACCCCGCTCGCATCCGGCGGCAGCGTCACGCGGGCGGGCGCGGTTGGCGCAAGCGCGTAGCTCGCACGCGTGATTTGCAAAGGCGCAAGCACGACGTCATACGTGGTTCTAAATCCAAAGTTTCCGGTCATCGTCAGTAACTGGGCGCCGCGTTCAATCCGGACCGGCTCAGTCAAACTTTCGAATATGTCTCCGGTATCGAACTGCGCGATCGAACATGACGGGAAGGGCCGCAAATATTGCGGATACGAGATGCGCGTGAGCGCTTCAGTCAACTCCGGATAGTCGTCGTCGATCTTCGCGCTGTGGCGGGCGTGGAGCAGCGCTGTCGACTGCGCCAAACGCTCGACTCCGAGGTCGTCCGAGCGGCCATGGCTGTTGATCGATAGACGCGCGGCTGCTTTGGGGTACCGCTGTGCGAAGGCACGTAGGTCACGGCGCAGGTGTTCGAGTTCTTGCTCGTAGTAATGCCGCAGCAAGTCGTCGTCATCGTGGGCTTCGGTCATCGGCAACGCTCCTTATGCAAGAACCAAGTCGCTGCTGCGCGGCTTGCAGCGTAGGATTTCTTCGCCCGTATGCTTCGCTACGACGATCAACTGCACAAAGCTGTTTAGCTGCACGTAGTAGCCAAGAAACGAATTGATCGTGCCTGCGAACGCTGCGATGCTGGTTCCGACGAAATGCCGTTCATCAATGGTCAGGCGCACTTCAATACCCTGCACCGCCGTCATGAACGGGTTGCCCGGCAGTTCGAGCGCAGCATCGCGCGACTCCACGTCGACGATCCCTTCGATATGTCGAGCCGACACCACGGAGCGTTGCAGGTCATAGAGAACCAACACCGCCTTGAGCGCTGCGACATGCAAATTTCCAAGCGACAGATGATCCAGAGCCAGGTGCGATACGAGCCGCAAATTCAGTTCGTGGCCTCGCTCCATGCGTAAGGTCTGCGTCGGCCTGCGCAGCATCGCAATACCGACGGTTGGCGCTCTGTCCAGGCTGTCGTGCATGAACAAGTCACCGCCTTCCAGCCCAATCGCAAGCCGGGCTGGCAAATTTCGGTTCGTGCAGGTCAGTTGGAGACTCAAGGCATCCGTTTGCGCGGCCAACGGATCGAAATCGGTATCGACCACCGAAATTTCCGTCTCGTAGCCGGGACTCGCCGACGCAACCGCTTCGTCCCGACGAGCGAACCAGTATCGCGCGCAATCCTGCTGTGCATCGTAGCCCCGCGAGTAAAACGGCCGGAACTCGACGATTTCACTGCGCTCGTACGTCCGACGCACGAGGTGCACTGCATCGATCGAGTACACGTCGTAAGCCGACGCATGTTCCGCATCCGCCACTACCTGGTACGCCACCTGTTGATGCGTTACGCTGATCGGTTCGCCGCGCTGGCGAAACAAGTTGACCACGGGCGTCGAAAAGAGCCGGAAATGGGCGGCTGACAAGGATTCAAGCAGTCGGGCAGCATGGGGGTTGCCATAGCCTTCTTTTAGCACGACATGAAGCGTCGCACGCCGGCATGAGCCGGCAGTCGCGAGCATCGCGCCGAGATCGACATCGGCGAAGTCGAATTTGTCTTGGAATCCGAAATATTCAGATAACGGTCGATATGCCGGATGGGATGTCATCGGATAATCGAGCAGCGCATCGCCTTCAGCAAACCCCGCTTGAGTGACCGGCACTGTCCGCAGCGGTTGCCAACGTCCAGCGCCTTCGGCTTGCACATAGCTCGACAGCGCATGAATGAAGAGACCATCGGCAAGCGCGGCAATGAACGAGGACTCGCCGTTCAAATGGATTCGAATCGTAGGCACGCCCATGTCGCGCAAGTCCAAGTGGCGCGCTTCCGATTCGAATGTAATAGACACGACGCCCGCCGCATTCACCGGCAGAGCGACGGGTGCAGCCGCTGCCGGTAAATAGCGCGCCTCGCTGATCGCGAGTGGCGCAAGCGTCACGTCATAAGCGGTTTTGAATCGACATTGGACGCCGTTGATCGACCGGCTAACCAATTCCGTTCCACGTCCGAGCACGTACGGCCGCGTCCCGCGGTCCGCAGCCGCAACGGTGAATTGCGCGATGGAGCATGCCGGGAACGGGCGCAGGTAATGCGGATGCAGGACGTCGAACAATGCTTCGACGCACTGCGGATAGTCGTCCTCGAGCCTCTTGCCGATTCGCGCGCCCTGTAGGGCCATCGCTTGAATTACGTGCTCGACGTACGGGTCGTCGATATGCTCGTCCGCGGGGAGGAGTCGCCCCGCGATCTTTGGGTAGCGCTGTGCGAAATCCTCGGAATAGCGCCGCAAATAGGCTAGTTCCCGCTCATAGTACGGTAGCAACTCTTCCATCCATCTATCTCTCAGAATCTTTGTTATCTCGTGCCTGGCGCAGTCCGATGGAGTATAGCCGCGTCTACGATGTAGAAGTTGACCGGCTCTTCGGCGAAGCGAACCCTGACAAGCTGTGGATGGTTACTTCGGGGTGACAAAACGACTTGCTCAGGGCCGACTATCGAGGCGCATTAACCGATTATGTTGCGCATTCACATAGAAAAGCGCGTCGAACAGCACGGTAAATCCCATGCCTCGGCCCTCTCTTATACCTATTATTGAGGGCCGATTCTAACCGAATATCGAGCCTCCGACGACAATGGCATCACTGGACATGAAGAGGCGCTCGAACGAGCGCTGCGCACTCACCTCATCCCCAATACCTTCCGCGCCGCGACAAGTGCAATGAAGCTCAACAGCGCCGCAAACATCAAATAGAAGCTGGGCGCGACCTTCTCGCCTGTTTCGCGAATCAGCCACGCGATGATGAACGGCCCGAAGCCGCCGAACACCGTCACGGCGATGTTGTAGGCAAGGGACATCCCCGTGGTTCGTGTCGCCACCGGGAAGATCTCGGAGAGCAAGCCCGGCAACGCCGCAAAATAGCCCGTCACGACGATACCCATCGCCACTTGAACGACGATCAGCGATCCAGCGCTCGGCCGCGCGACGAGCCAGGCAAACGCCGGGTAGATCAGCACGAGCATCACCGCGGCCGAGGTCAGCATGAGCCCCGTTCGCCCCACCTTATCCGACCAATGACCGACAAACGGTGAGCCGACCATTTGAATCAATCCCGTCAGCACGACCGCCGAAAACGCGACGGACGGCGGCAACCCCAACTGCTTGACGCCGTATGTGGGCATGAACAACACGAGGTAAGTCGCGACCGTGCCCAGTACGACGATCCCGATGGCGATCAACAGTCGCGTCTTATGCCCGGCGAATGTGTCCCGCAGCGGCGACTGCGTCGTTTCGGCGGCAAGAAATTCGGGCGTCTCGTCCACGTTCGAACGGATGTAATAGGCGATCGGGCCGATGAGCAACCCGAAGACGAACGGCACGCGCCACCCCCAGGACATCAGCTGCTCGGGCGTGAGCGAACCCGTCAGCACCGTGCCGAATATCGCCGCCAGCACGGTCGTAAGCCCTTGGCTCGCCACCTGCCAACTCGCAAAAAAGCCGCGGCGGTTCGGCACGTGCTCCGCCAAAAACGCCGTGGCGCTGCCGAACTCGCCGCCGGCAGAGAAGCCTTGCATCAGACGTGCGAGCACGAGAACGAGCGGCGCCGCTATGCCGATCGTTTGATACGTCGGCAGCACGACGATGATGGCGGTGCCGAGCATCATCAACAAGATCGACAAGGTCAGCGCAGCCTTTCGGCCCGCGCGATCCGCATAGGCGCCGATGACGATCGCACCCAGCGGGCGCATAAAGAACGAGACGCCGAACGTGCCGAGCGTGAGCAGCAGCGAGACGGTGTCGTTGCCGGCCGGAAAGAAGAGCTTCGCGATCACGACCGCGAAAAAGCCATAGACGACCAAGTCGAACCACTCGAGCGCATTGCCGATCGAGGTTGCCACGACCGCGCGCCACACATGGCTGCGGGAAGTCATCGATGCTGCCGCCAACGTATCGCTCATGCCAGTCTCCGTGTGCCGAGGAAATCATCGCGTCCCGCGCCTCTTCCCCCCTTCGTTCGGGCGCTTTGCCGTCCGTCGAATTAGGTGCGCGCGCAACCAATCCAACCCGACTTTACGGCTGGAGCCAAGTATGGCCCGCAAAAACGACACACGCAACGCGAACGTTCTCATGGGACGAAAAAAAAACCGCCCAAAGCGAACGCGCGGGCGGTCTTTCTACGAAGCTGCGGACTACGAGGCCGCGGCGAAGCGCCCACGGCCACGGTTCGGCACTTACTGCTTGATGCCTTCGGCTTGAATCTCGAGCTTGGTGTCCATGTTGAAACCGTACGTCTTGCCGAAATCGAGACCGAATTCGTCGCGGTGGAAATCGGCGCGCGCCTCGACGCCGCACACTTCACGCTTGAGCATCGGATGCTGCATGCACTTGAACGATTCGATCTTCAGATTGACGGGCTTGGTCACGCCGCGCAGCGTCAACGTGCCGATCACTTCGACAGGCTTGTCGCCGTCGAACTTGATCTGCGTGCCCTTGTAGCTGGCCGTCGGATACTTCTTGACGTCGAAGAACTTGTCGTCTTGCAGGTGCTCGTTGAGCGTGGCGTTACCCGTGTCGATCGAAGCGGGGTCGATCGTGACATCGACGGTGCCCGTCTTGTCTTTGCGGTCGAGCGTGACCGTGCCCGTCGTTTTCGTGAACTTGCCGCGCCACACCGACAGACCGCCGAAATGATCGGCGGCAAAGCTCGGATACGTGTGGCTCGGGTCGAGCTGATACGTGTCGGCGGCAAATGCCGGCGTCAGCGATACGACCGAAGCGGCGGCGACCGCGGCCGCGATGAGGGTTTGGATCTTCAATGGATTCTCCTTGGAAGCCGCGCGATTAAGCGGCTATCGAACGATGCGAGTGCAGGCCCGTAACCTTGCCGCCGGACCACCCGGCGACAGCCCTACGACTTCTTGGGTACGACGATATGAAACTTGATCGTGACTTCGTCGGCGACGGTGGACGTGTCTTTCCATTCGCCGGTACCGATATCGAATTTCAAGCGGCTGATCGGCAAAGCGCCGTCGAACGTCTGAGCGCCCCCTTGCTGAGCCACCGTCATCGGAAACGAAACGTTCTGCGATTTCCCTTTGATCGTCAGCGTGCCCGACACCGTGTATTTGCCCGTGGCGGCCGGCGCGATCGACGACGATACGAACGTAGCCTTCGGGAACGTCTTGGCGTCGAACCACTCCTTGCCGCGCACCTGTTCGTTGTAGCTGTCGTCGCCGAGGTCGTAGCTGCCGACGTCCACGGTCAGTTGCGCACTGCCCGCCGCGGGCTTGGCCGAATCGAAGCTCACCTTTGCATCGAACTTCTTGAACTTGCCTTCGACCGGCACGTTCATTTGCTTCGAGGTGGCGGTGATCGTGCTCTTGGCCGCATCGACCTGCGCGAACGCAATGCCCGTGGCTGCCATCGACGCAGCCGCAAACGCGGCGATCATATAGCGGTAAAACGAAGCTGCTTTCATATCGATCCTTGCTGTTTAACGCTGCCTTTCTTTCATTTTTCTTTCAAGAATCCCATACGGATTCATAGCCCGACTTCAATGCACAACGAATGGCGCGCGAATTTATTTCAAGAACGGAAGCATGCGGGCAAGCGTGCCGTCCCGATCGAACCACTGATGCTTGAGCGCGGCGCCTACATGGGCCAGGACCAAGGCGGCCAGGCTGTAGTTGAGGATGAGGTGCGCCGTCTTGAAGATGACCTTGAGCGTGGGGTCCGGCGCGATCAGCCGCGGCAGCGGCACGATCCCGAGATAGACGACCGGCACGTTCGACGCCGAGCTGAATAGGTAGCCGGTGATGGGAATCGCAATCATCAGCACGTACAGCAGCGCGTGAACGAGGTGCGCCGCCGCGCGCTGCCACGTGGCCATGCCCCGCGGCAAAGGCGGCGCGCGATGGGTAGCGCGCCATAAGATACGCAGCGCGGCCAGCGCAAACACGGTCACACCGATCCACTTGTGCCACGACACATAGCGCAGCTTCGCGGGCGTGAAACCGTGAATGCTCGTCATCACCCAGCCAAGGGCGAAGCCGCAGATCATCAAGGCGGCGATGAGCCAGTGCAGGCCGATCGCCGTGGATGTGTAGGTCTCGTCGTCACGGACGGTAAACGAATTGCGATGTGCCATTGCAGTGCTACGAAAATGTACGGTCGCCATGCTACCGCAAGCCGCCATTTCATGCGGCACCGTTTTCGGGCCGCACGGTAGCGCTCGCCGTTCGACGGGTGGCGCGAAAGTTGCCCCGTTCGGGCGCGGCCGGCGCGATCATGTGCGTTTCCCCGCTCGCGCCATCGGCATGGGCGTAGCGCCCCGTTTGGTAAGATGGGCGCGGGTTTGCGGGGTATCGCCGCTTGCGGCACTTGCGGCTCCGAAAGCTCCGGTCCTTGAAGCCGACACGCAACGCCTATGAACCGAAACGACCTGATTGCCTGTCACGACTGCGACGCACTGTTGCAAAAACCGACCCATTGCGCGAAGGGCAGCGCACGGTGTCCCCGCTGCGGTGCGGTGCTATATCGTCCGAGCGCTGTCCAACTCGACCGGATCAGCGCGCTTACGATGGCTGCGCTGTTTACGTTTCTGATTGCTCAAGCGTTTCCCATCGTCGAGCTCGATTTGAATGGGGTGACTTCGCAGACGACACTGGCGGGCGCGCTCGTCGCACTCTGGAACGAGCAGATGGAGCTCGTGGCCATCGCCGTATTCTGCTCGACGATTCTCTTTCCGCTCATCGAACTGAGCGCGCTGCTTTACGTGCTGATGCCCATCCGATCGGGCGTCGTGCCGCCGTATTTCAACCTGGTGCTGCGCGCGATCCAGTTCGTTCGGCCGTGGGGCATGATCGAGGTGCTGATGCTGGGCATCCTCGTCACCATCGTCAAAATGACGAGCCTCGCACGCGTGATTCCCAACGCCGCGCTGTTCGCCTTCGGTGCGCTGACCCTCATGTTGGCCGTCGTCGTCCTGTTCGATCCGCGCACGCTCTGGGACATCGCCGATGAGATCGGAGCGCGGCGCGCGCCGGGCCGGCAACGCGCCTCGTCCGCCGGCGATCAGGGCGCACGCCTCCAATGACAATGAAATATCTGAGCGCCGCCCGCGCGGGCATGATCGGCTGCCATGCCTGCGGGCACGTGCAAGCACGCCGGCCGTCGGCGCCGCGCGAGCGCACGGCCGCCGGGCCGGAGCAGCCGCAGCGCTGCGGCCGCTGCGGGGCGACGCTGCACTTGCGCACGCCCAATAGCATTTCGCGCACATGGGCCCTGCTTATCGCGGCCGCCATTCTCTACATCCCCGCCAATCTGCTGCCCGTGCTGCACACGACGTCGCTCTTCGGCGACGAAGACGACACCATCATGAGCGGCGTCGTCTATTTCTGGGTGTCGGGCGATTGGCCGCTCGCCGTGATCGTCTTCGTCGCCAGCATCCTCGTACCGATGCTCAAGCTCGGCGTGCTCGCCCTGCTCGCCTGGACGACGCAGCAGCGCTCCGGCTGGCGGCCGCTCGAGCGCACGAAGCTCTATCGCATCGTCGAGCGCATCGGCCGGTGGTCGATGCTCGACGTCTTCGTCGTCACGCTGACAGTCGCGCTCGTGCGCTTTCGCTCGCTCGCCGTCATCACGGCGGGCTGGGGCGCGCTCGCCTTCGCGGCCGTCGTCGTGCTCACGATGATGGCCTCCCTGCAATTCGACCCGCGGCTGATTTGGGACTGCGCGGACGACCCTAGTACCGCTTCTGGACGAGAACGAGAACATGACTAGCTCGCAAGGACAGCCTCCCGCCTCCAACGGCGGCCCGCCGCAGGGCCCCGACCAGCCGCCCGACGTTCCCGAGCCGATCTACACCCCGAAAAGCGGCTGGCTACCGTCGCTCGTCTGGCTCGTGCCGCTCGTCGCGGCGCTCATCGGCATTGCGCTCGTCGCCAAGTCGGTCATCGATCGCGGGCCGACGATCACGATCAGTTTCTCGACGGCCGAGGGCCTCGAGCCCGGCAAGACCAAGGTCAAGTACAAGGACGTGGACATCGGCTCGGTCAAATCGATCCGGCTCTCGCGCGATCACTCGCGCGTGCTCGTCTCGGTGCAGCTCACGAAGGAAGCCGACGATTTCGCGGTCGCAGACACGCGCTTTTGGATCGTGCGCCCGCGCATCGGAACGACGGGCGTCACGGGCCTCGGTACGCTGTTCTCGGGCGCTTACATCGGCGTCGACGCGGGACGATCGCATGAATCGCAGTCCGACTTCGTCGGCCTCGAGAAGCCGCCGGCCGTCACCGGCGATCAAAAGGGCCGCCGCTTCTCGCTGCACGGCGCCTCGCTCGGCTCGATCGACATCGGTTCGCCCATTTATTACCGCCGCGTGCAGGTGGGGCAGGTCGTCGGCTTTGCGCTCGATCGCGACGGCACGGGCGTGTCGATCGATGTTTTCGTGAACGCGCCCTACGATCAATACGTCGGCGTCAATTCGCGCTGGTGGCACGCAAGCGGCGTCGATCTGCGCTTGGATTCGAGCGGACTGAAGCTCAATACGCAATCGCTCGCCACCGTCGTGATCGGCGGGCTCGCCTTCCAGTCGCCGCCCGGTGAGCCTGTCGGCGCGGAAGCGCCCGACAACGCGACCTTCACGTTGGCGGCCAACGAGAGCGACGCCATGCGCGCGCCCGATGGGCCGCCATTGACCGTCGTCATGAACTTCAACCAGTCGTTGCGGGGGCTCTCGGTCGGCGCGACGGTCGATTTCCGCGGCATCGAATTGGGCGAGGTCACGGCCATCGGCGTGCAATACGATCCGAAGGCGCGCAACTTCACGATGCCGGTGACGATGAACCTCTACCCCGACCGTCTTGGCCGGCGTTTCCGCGAATCGGTCGAGCGAGGCGGCGCAGCGGCCGGCAAACAGCTGCTGAGCACACTCGTCAAGCACGGGCTGCGCGGGCAGTTGCGCACGGGCAACTTGTTGACGAATCAGCTCTATATCGCGCTCGACGTATTCCCGAAGGCAGCGCCGGTCACCTTCGACGAGAATCGCACGCCGCTCGAATTGCCGACCGTGCCGAACGCGCTCGAAGAGCTTCAGGTGCAAGTGGCCGACATCGCGAGAAAGGTCGATCAGATTCCGTTCGACCAAATCAGCAAGAACCTGAACGGCACGCTGCAGAGTGCGAACAGCCTCTTCAAGCAGCTCGATACGCAACTCGCGCCACAGGCCCGCGACACGCTTGCTGCCGCTCAGCGCACGTTCGGCGAGGCTCAGTCGACGCTGCAGCAAGACTCGCCGCTGCAGTCGGACATGCACCAAGCGCTGACTCAACTCACGCAGACGCTGCAGACCCTCAACGCGCTCGCCGATTATCTCGAGCGGCACCCGGAATCGCTTCTGCGCGGCAAAAACAAGGACCCTAACCAACCATGAAGCTCGATCGATTCGCCCGGCATGGGCGCCCGCTCGCATCGCTGGCCGTCGGCGCCGCGCTGATCGGCGCAGCGTTGCTGTCAGGCTGCGCCTCCTCGCCGACGAGCCGGTTCTATACGCTCGGCGCCGGTGACGACGCGGCGCGGCAAATCCCCCAAGTCCAGGCAACGCCGGCGTATTTGATCGAAGTGCCGGCCGTCGACGTGCCGGCCCAAGTCGCCCGCAACCAACTCGTCGTGCACGACGACGCCACTCGCGTGTCCGTGCTCGAGCAAGAGCGGTGGGCATCTCCGCCGGCCGACGAATTGCGGCGTGCGCTGTCGGGCGATCTCTCGGCGCGGCTCGGCACGTTCGACGTCTTCGGCTCGCCGCATCCCGAGAACGTACCGGTGTACCGGATAACCGTGAACGTGCGGCGCTTCGAATCCTGGCTCGGCGCTCGCGCGGTGCTCGACACCGTCTGGAGCGTGCGCTCGCTTCTCACGCAAGCCGTCGTCACGTGCAGCACCGTGCAAACGGTCACGGTAGGCCCGGGCTTCGACGCGCTCGTCGCGGGGCATCGGCGCGCCGTCGGCGAACTTGCCGATGCGATCGCCGGCACAGTGCGCACGATGGCCTCGGGCGCAGGCGCGCCGACGCTCGCGCCCGATCAATGCACGGTCGGGTCGCCGTCGAAAGCGGTCAAAGGCCGCGCACCGTCATAGGCCGGCGCGCGGCCGCGGCGGGGGCCGGCGCACCGAGCCTGCCGCCAGCGACCGGCCGCCCTTAGCCGCCCGCGTACAATGACGCCTTTGCACGCTCGGTTTTCCCTCCCCATGCCATCGCCCACGCCGTTCGATTTTTTCGCCCCCTGCCCGCGCGGCCTGGAAGCCGCCCTCGCCGCCGAACTCGCCGAGATCGCGCAACGCTTGCCGAGCGATGCGTCGTCCGCGCGCTTCGAAGCCGGCGCGCAGGTGCCGGGCGGCGTGCACTTCCGCGGCGGCTGGTCCGCGGGTATGGCAGCCAATCTGCACTCGCGCATCGCCAGCCGCGTACTGCTCAAAATCGCCGAGCGCCCGTATCGGAACGAGCAAGACATCTACGCACTCGCCGCCGAGCAGCAATGGGAGCGCTGGTTTTCCGCGAACGAAACGCTGCGTGTCGACCTGACCGCCATCAAGTCGCCGCTGCGCAGCCTCGAATTTGCGACGTTGCGCGTCAAGGACGCCGTTTGCGACCGGCTGCGCAGCGTGAGCGGCGCGCGCCCGAGCGTAGACACGGCGCAGCCCGACGTTCGCGTCTTCGCGTTCCTCACGGCCACCGTCTGCACGCTCTACCTCGACACCTCGGGCGAGCCGCTGTTTAAGCGCGGCTGGCGCTTGGACAAAGGCGCCGCGCCGCTGCGCGAGAACCTCGCCGCCGGCATTTTGCGCGTGGCGGGCTGGACGCCCGGCACGCCGCTGTACGACCCGATGTGCGGCAGCGGCACGTTCATCGCCGAAGCCGCCCAAATCGCGTTGGGCGTGGCGCCAGGCGTCGAGCGCCGCTTCGGCTTCGAGAAACTGAAGCAATACGACGTATCGGCCTGGCAAGCCATGAAGGTCGCCGCGATCGACGCCAAGCGCGCGGCGAGCGCGAACAAGGCCGGCCTACCGATCTTCGGCAGCGACATTTCGGGCGACATGTTGGACAAAGCGCGCGCCAACCTCGCCCGTGCGGGGGTACCCGGTCTTTGGCTCAAGCAGCTCGATGCGCGCGCCATCGTGCCGCCGATCGAGCAGCCGGGCCTCATCGTCGCGAACCCGCCTTACGGCGAGCGTATCGCCGTGCGCGGGCGCGGTCCTCGCGGCGAGATCCGGGAGCCGCGTCAAGGCAGTCGCGAACCGGGCGCCGAAGCGTTCAGCCGCGCGCAGCCCGATGCCGCCGACAGCGAATTTTTCCGGGCCTTCGGCGATGCGCTCAAGCAGCGTTTCGCCGGTTGGCGCGCATTCGTGCTGACAGCCGACCGCTCGCTGCCCGGCCAAATGCGACTGCGCGAGTCCGCGAAAACGCCGCTCTTCAACGGCGCGCTCGAATGCCGGTTGTTCCGCTTCGATCTCGTCGCGGGTAGCGTGAAAGCAAGGCCGGGTCAACCGAACGGCGACGCCGACGAAACTCGATAACCTCAGCCCGCCCCCGACAGTCATCCGCAAAAAAAGAGGGACAAGCTACTGACAGAACGGTGTCAGCAGCGCCGGCGCAGACTCTCTCTCACGCGCCGCCCGGCGCCTGCCCCCAGCTTGTCACCCTCGACGGAGACTGTCATGACTGCTCTTGCTACTGCCACGCGCGTCGTCGCCTGGTTCGAAATTCCCGCGCTCGATTTCGACCGTGCCGTGCGCTTCTACGAAGCCGCGCTCGATGCGCCCTTGCACCGCGAAGTCTTCGGCGGCGTGCGCACGGCTGTCTTCTCGCATGAGGAAGAAGCGACAGGTGGCGCGATCGTGTGTAACCCGCGCGACACGCGTCCGTCCGTCACGGGCGACGGCGTCACGATCTACCTGAATGCCGAACCGACGCTTCAAGCCACCCTTGGCCGGATCGAGCCGGCCGGCGGGAAGATCGACGGCTCGATCGTCGAATTGCCGAACGACATCGGCTACATCGCATTCTTCATCGACACCGAGGGCAATCGCATCGGCCTGCATTCGCGCCACTTGCGTTGAGCATTACACTCACGCCATGACCCGTCGCGCCGATCGCCTCTTTCAAATCGCCGAACTCCTGCGCGGCCGGCGCCTCACGACCGCGCGGCAGTTGGCCGAGTGGCTCGGCGTTTCGCAGCGCACCGTGTATCGCGACGTGCGCGATTTGCAATTGTCGGGCGTACCGATCGAAGGCGAAGCCGGCATCGGCTATCGGCTGAGCCGCTCGGCCAGCCTGCCGCCGCTGACATTCACGGCCGAGGAGTTGGCCGCCCTCGCAGCGGGTGCGCGCATGATCGAGACGTGGGGTGGCGCGGCGCTCGCGAGCGGCGCCCGCAGCGCATTGGCGAAAGTGGCGTCGGCGATGCCGGCCGACAAGCGCGCGACGCTCGAACGGCTTGCCGTCTTTGCACCGTCGTTTCACGTCGATCGCGAGTTCTCGGACAAGGTCGATACCCTGCACCGCGCTGTCGACACGCGCCATGTCGTGAGCTTCGCCTACCGCGATCGCCAAGGCGCGAACACCGAGCGGCGCATCTGGCCGCTCAGCCTCGTCTACTGGGGCGGTCGATGGACCGTCGGCGCATGGTGCGAACTGCGCGGCGACTTCCGCAACTTCGACATCGCGCAAATGACGCGCGTCGAACGGCACGAGGCCTTCCCCGACGTGGAAGGCCGAAGGCTCGCGGATTACTTGCGCCGCGTCGAAGCCCCTTCCGACCGCAAGCCGCCCGCGTCACGCTCCGAGGCAGGCCGCTAGCCGGCGCACCTCTCGGGCTGCCCCGATGCGCCGCGGCAATTGCAGCCCGCCAGACGATAAAACCGGCACCGCTTCCCCGATGCGGGAAGCGAGCCGCTACGTGTCTGGCGGCCGGCCCGCAACCCTCACTCCACCGCCTTCACCATATCTTCGATGACCTTCTTCGCATCGCCGAAGACCATCATCGTCTTATCCATATAGAACAGTTCGTTATCGAGCCCGGCGTACCCCGCCGCCATCGACCGCTTGTTGACGATGACGGTACGCGCCTTGTATGCCTCGATGATCGGCATGCCGGCAATCGGCGATTTCGGATCGTTCTTCGCCGCCGGATTGACCACGTCGTTCGCCCCGAGCACGAGCACTACGTCGACCTGTCCGAACTCTCCGTTGATGTCTTCCATCTCATGGACGATCTCGTACGGCACTTCGGCTTCGGCCAGCAGCACGTTCATGTGCCCCGGCATGCGCCCCGCCACCGGATGAATCGCATAGCGCACGTCCACGCCCTTTTCGATCAGCTTGTCGGTCAGCTCCTTCAGCGCATGCTGCGCCCGCGCGACGGCCAGCCCATAGCCCGGCACGATGACCACCGATTCCGCATTGCTCAGCATGAACGACGCATCGTCGGCCGAGCCCGACTTCACCGGCCGCTGTTCCGCGGCGCCGCCCGCCGCCGCGGCGCCCGGCTCCGCACCGAAGCCTCCGAGCAGCACGTTGAAGAACGAGCGGTTCATGGCGTGGCACATGATGTACGAGAGGATGGCGCCGGAGGAGCCCACCAGCGACCCTGCAATGATCAGCATCGCGTTGTTCAGCGAAAATCCGATCCCCGCTGCAGCCCATCCCGAGTACGAATTCAGCATCGAGACGACGACCGGCATGTCGGCCCCGCCGATCGGAATGATGATCAGCACGCCCAATGCGAATGCGATGGCCGTCATGATGATGAACGGCAGCCAGGATTGCGTCAGGAAGAAGATGATGCCGAAGCCGAGCATGCCGAGCGCGAGCATCAAGTTGATCAGATGCTGGCCCGGATAGACGACGGGCGCGCCCTGGAACAGCCGGAACTTGTACTTGCCCGAGAGCTTGCCGAAGGCGATGACCGACCCCGAGAACGTGATCGCCCCGACGAACGTGCCGATGAACAACTCGATGCGATTGCCGTACGGCAGGAACGAGGCGTCCGGCGCATCGGGCGGCACGAGACCGAAGGCGGCCGGCTCGCTGACGACGGCGTAGGCAATCGCCACGGCGGCCAGGCCGATCAGCGAGTGCATAGCCGCGACGAGCTCGGGCATCTTCGTCATCTCGACGCGCGCCGCGACATATGCCCCGACCGCGCCGCCGACGACGAGCGCCGCAAACAGCAATCCCAGCCCGAGCGCGAGATTCGAGCCCAGCAGCGCCGCCTGCTTCACGATCAGCGCGATCGTCGTGAGGATCGCGATCGCCATGCCGGCCATGCCGAATACGTTGCCGGCGCGCGCGCTGCGCGGATTGGACAAGCCCTTGAGCGCCTGAATGAAGCAAACCGAGGCGAGCAGATAGAGCAGCGTGACGACGTTCATACTCATTTACGCGCCCTCCTTCGTTACCTTCTTCGGCTCTTTCTTCTTGAACATCTCGAGCATGCGCCGTGTTACGAGGAAGCCGCCGAACACGTTCACCGCCGCGAGCAGCACGGCCAACGTGCCGAAGAACTTGCCCGGGCCGCCCACGGTCAAGCCCGTGGCGAGCATCGCCCCGACGATGACGATGGCCGAGATTGCGTTCGTCACGGCCATCAGCGGCGTATGCAGCGCCGGAGTCACGTTCCAGACGACGTGGTAGCCGACGTACACGGCCAACACGAAGATGATCAGATTGATGACGGTGTGATTGATGATTTCCATCGCCTCGCTCCTGTTCCTTATGCCGCCTTGCGGGCAACGGCGCCGTCGCGGGCGAGCAACGTGGCCGCGACGATGTCGTCGTTCATATCGATATTGAGCGCCGCTTCCTTCGTGACGATCAGCTTCAGGAAGTCGAATAAATTGCGCGCATAGAGCGAGGAGGCGTCGGCCGCGACCATGGCCGGCAAATTGGTGTGCCCGACGATCGTGACGCCGTGCTTGGTCACCACCTTGTCCGGCTCGGTCAGCGGGCAATTGCCGCCGCGTACGCCGGGCATGCCCGCGAGCTCGGCGCCGCGCCCGGCGGCCAGATCGATGACGACGGAACCGGGGCGCATCGCTTGCACGGTCTCGGCCGAGAGCAGCGTCGGCGCGTCGCGGCCGGGTATCAGCGCCGTGGTGATGACGATGTCGGCCACTTTGGCGCGCTCGTGCACGGCGGCCGCTTGGCGCGCGAGCCACGAAGGCGGCATCGGCCGCGCGTAGCCGCCTACGCCTTCGGCCGCTTCGCGCTCTTCCTGCGTTTCGTACGGCACGTCGACGAACTTGGCGCCGAGCGATTCGATCTGCTCCTTGACGGCCGGCCGCACATCCGACGCTTCGATGACGGCGCCGAGCCGCTTGGCCGTGGCGATCGCCTGCAAGCCGGCCACCCCGGCGCCGAGGATCAGCACGCGCGCGGCCTTCACCGTGCCCGCCGCCGTCATCAGCATCGGCATGAAGCGCGGATATAGATCGGCGGCCATCAGCACGGCTTTATAGCCGGCGATGTTCGCCTGGGAGGACAGTACGTCGAGGCTTTGCGCGCGCGTCGTGCGCGGCGCGGCTTCCAGTGCGAAGGCGATCAGGCCCGCCTGCGCGATGCGCTCGGCGTTGGCCGCGTTGAACGGGTCGAGCATGCCGACGAGCACGGCGCCGCGCTTCATGAGCGCGAGTTCCGTTTCGCTCGGCGATTGCACCTTGAGAACGAGATCGGCGGAAAACGCCGCGTCGGCTTCGGCGAGCTCGGCGCCCACGGCCGCGTAGGCGTCGTCGGTGAAACTCGCGGCGGCGCCCGCTCCGCGCTCGATCGTGACGCGATGCCCTGCTTGGACGTACTTCTTCACCGTCTCGGGGGTCGCGGCGACGCGGGCTTCATGCGCGCGCGTCTCGGCTGGCACTCCGATGTGCATCGTTGAATCCTCCTCACCTGCTCGTGAATGAAGCGAGATGGGCCGACGATGCCGCGCCGGCTCCATCGTTTCGAATACGATTACACGGCTGCACGAAAACGCCGAGCCGCAGCGAGCCCAACGCTCGCCCCGGGGCGCCTGCCGCATTGCGTTTGCGCTCGGGAGCGCCCGGGTGCGGCTTGCAGCGCACCTTGGACCGGCACGGCGCGCTGAGCGTCACTTTAACCGAAGTCGCGCGCGTCGACGAAAAATGAGTGCCACAAACCTGCCAAAAGCCGACATGCGGCACCGCGGCCGCAACCCAGCCACGCCGGGTTCGTGCGATCGAGGCAGCCCCCGGCGGCAAACGGTAAAATGGCGGCCATGAAAAATGAACGCTGGGCGCCCCATGTCACGGTGGCGGCCGTTGTCGAACGCGAAGGCCGCTTTCTGGTCGTCGAGGAACAAACATCTGAAGGTTTGCGCATCAACCAGCCGGCTGGGCATCTCGAGCCAGGCGAGACGCTGACGGAAGCCGTCATCCGCGAAACGCGCGAGGAAACGGCGCATACGTTCGTGCCGCAGGCGCTCGTCGGCGCCTACATGATGCATGTCGATCGGCCGAGCGGCGGCGCCACGTATCTGCGCTTCACGTTCTGCGGGCGGCCCGAGCCGCTCGCCGCGCCGCAGGCGCTCGACGACGGCATCGTCCGCGTGCTCTGGCTCACGGCCGACGAGTTGCGCGCCTGCGCGCAGCGGCATCGCACGCCGCTTGTCATACGCTCGCTCGACGATTACCTCGCGGGCCGGCGTTTCCCGCTCGACTTCGTGCACACGCACTCGGTCGGGCCTTGTAACGGCAAATAAAAGCCAAGCAGTCGGTCATTCGTTCAATGGGTAAGCAAAAGGTCGTGGTGGGCATGTCGGGCGGCGTCGATTCGTCGGTGACCGCATGGCTGCTCAAGGAAGCCGGTTACGACGTGGTCGGCCTGTTCATGAAGAACTGGGAAGACGACGACGACAGCGAGTACTGCTCGACGCGGCAGGACTGGATCGATGTCGTCTCCGTGGCCGACCTCATCGGCATCGACGTCGAAGCCGTCAATTTCGCGAGCGAATACAAGGAACGCGTTTTTGCCGAATTCCTGCGCGAGTATTCGGCGGGCCGCACGCCGAACCCCGATGTGCTGTGCAACGCCGAGATCAAGTTCAAGGCCTTCCTCGATCATGCGATCGCGCTCGGCGCCGAAACGATCGCCACCGGTCACTATGCGCGCGTGCGCGAGGTCGACGGGCGCTTCGAACTGCTCAAGGCGAAGGACCTCACGAAAGATCAGTCGTACTTTCTGCATCGCCTGAATCAAGCGCAACTCTCGAAGACGCTATTTCCGCTCGGCGAGATTCCGAAAACGCAGGTGCGGGAGATCGCTGCATCGATCGGTCTGCCGAACGCGAAGAAGAAAGATTCGACCGGCATATGCTTCATCGGCGAGCGGCCGTTCCGCGAGTTTCTGAACCGCTACCTGCCTACCAAGCCGGGGCCGATGAAAACGCCGGACGGTAAGATCGTCGGCGAGCATGTCGGGCTGGCGTTCTATACGCTCGGGCAGCGCAAGGGCATCGGCATCGGCGGCAGCAAGTCGGGAAGCGGCGAACCGTGGTTCGTCGCGCGCAAGGACATGGCCGCCAATACGCTCTACGTCGTGCAAGGTCACGATCATGCGTGGCTGCTTTCGTCCACGCTCGCCGCCGGCAACACGAGCTGGGTATCGGGCGCGCCGCCCGAGCCGGGCGCGCGCTTCGGCGCAAAGACGCGCTACCGGCAAGCCGATGCGGCCTGCACGTTCCAGGCGTCGAACGCGGACGGTCATGACGGCGAGCGCTTCGGCTTGACGTTCGACGAACCGCAATGGGCCGTCACGCCGGGGCAATCGGCCGTCCTTTACGATGGCGACGTCTGCTTGGGCGGCGGCATCATCGAGTCGTCTCGCAACGAGACGACCGCCGCCACGCCTACGCGCGCGGCGCTGGCAACCGACTGATTCGGCCCGGCGCAACGCGGGCTGGGTCTTGTCGGGTCATCTGCTGGCGCCGGCTGCTCATCCCCGCAGGCCAGACGCCTGACGCACTGCGCGCCCGCCTGGGCGCGCGTCGGCGCATGCTCAATCGCGCCGGGACGATTCGCCGTCGCGCCCGGCGCGCGGCGCATAGCGGCGCTCGATCAGCGCGAGCAAGCCGTCGCCCGCCAGCGCGATAGCGCCGAGCACGATCAGGGCCGCATAAACGCCGCTCGCATTGAAATGGTGAACGCTCTCGTCGATAAGCACGCCAAGCCCACGCCGCGCCATGAAGATTTCGCCGACCACCGCGCCGACGAGCGCCAGCGCAAAACGCAGCCGCAAGCTCGTCAACGCTTGCCGCCCGGCCAACGCGTCCCCGGCCGCCACAAGCCCGACGAGCGCGGAAGCAAATGCGATCTTCGATCCGACGCCAAGCCCGAGGCCCAAAGCGAAGGCGGCGCCGAGCGCGACTCGAAGGGGAAGCGTCAGCGCGGTCAAGACCGCACCCAGCACCTCCCGGCTCGTCGGGTAGCGGCGGCACGCGCCGCCGATCGCACCGCCCAGCGCCGAGCCGATTGCCAGGCCGAGCGCCGCTTCGCCGAACGTCACGCCCGCTTGGGCAACGAGCGTCCCGTGCGACGTGCCCTCGCTCCACCAGTCGGCCAACTGGTAGACGATGGCGGACGGCTTGGACCAAAAGAACGGATCGAGCCAGCCGCGCCGGGCAGCCAGCTCCCAGAGAATCGCAACGGCAAGGCCAAGCGCCAGGACGGCCCCAACCGCCACAGCGCTCCGCCGCCCTGCTACGAGATCGCCGCCCGCACGCGTCGCGGGCTCGGCGCGATCGGAAACGCCATCGTGGTGTGACATCGCACGCTCCGTCGGCGATCCGCCCGGCGTGCCGCCGGGCGACGCGTGAGTGAGGAGGTTGGTTAGGTCGGGTTCGTATCGATGAACGATTGGCGCTGAGACAGCTTGCCGAAATGCTTGTCGAGATTCGGATATTTCTCCCGCCAATTCAAATCTGGCATGCGGAAATCCAGATAGCCGAGCGCGCAACCCACGGCCACGTCGGCCAGCGTGTAATGGTTGTTCGCGCACCAGGGCTTACCGGCAAGGCCCTGCGACATCGCCACGAGCCCCTCGTCGATTTTGCGCTGCTGACGCGCGAGCCAGCCTTCGCTGCGCTGGCTGGCCTCGCGCTGCGTGCCTTCGACGCGAATGAGCACGGCCGCATCGAGCATACCGTCGGCGAGCGCCTCCCAGCAACGCACTTCGACGCGCTCGCGCCCCGATTGCGGAATCAGCTTGCCGACGGGCGACAGCGTATCGACATACTCGCAGATCACGCGCGAGTCGAATACGGCCTCGCCGTCTTCCATGACGAGACACGGCACCTTGCCGATCGGATTGAAGGTGTGAATGGTCGTATCGGCCGACCAGACATCTTCGAGCACGAATTGATAGTCGATCTTCTTTTCGGCGAGCACGATCCGCGCCTTACGGACGAAGGGGCTCGCGATCGAACCGATTAATTTCATCATCTGTCTTTCTCTCAAGAAAACGCCGGACCCGCCTTGGAATGGCGTTCGCGTCCACCGCGTCGTGCGCGCGGAACGCTGCGCTGCCCGGGCGACGGCCTCCCCGCCATGCCGCCGGGCCGCCCGCTCGGGCTGCCCGCCCGGAATGCCGAAGCCGGCCCGCCGCAGTGCGAGAAAGAGTATAACTTCGCCGACGCCCAAAACGGCGTATGTCCGAGGCAACACCGCTTTTGGCGGACCGGCGCCGCAGCCGGCCCACATCGCTAAACCGCACCGTTTGGGCAGTACAATCGCACGATGAATACGCCGACCGAATTACCCATCGCCGTCTCCATCTATCAGGCGCGGCGCGAGCGCGTGCTCGCCGCCATGCGCGCCGCCGGCGCAGGCGTCGCCCTCGTGCCGACCGCGCCCGAAGCGCTGCGCAACCGCGATACCGACTACCCGTATCGCCACGACAGCTATTTTTACTACCTGAGCGGGTTCGCCGAGCCGCAATCGTTCATCGTCCTCGACGCAACGGCGCAAACGGGCGAACCGGCCTCCATGCTCTTTTGTCGGACGAAAAACGCCGAGCGCGAGACGTGGGAGGGCTTCCACTACGGGCCCGAGGCCGCGCGCGAAGCGTTCGGCTTCGATGCCGCATTCCCGATCGAGGAGCTCGACACCCAATTGCCGCGCATCATCGGCAACGCCCCGGCGCTGTATTACGGCTTCGGGCGATCGGCCGAACTCGACGGGCAAGTGCGCCGCTGGCTCGAAGCGGTCCGAGCGCAAAGCCGCAGCGGGATCGTGCCGCCCGTCAAACTCGTCGATCTGATGCCGATACTCGACGACATGCGCCTGATCAAAGACGACCACGAGCTCGCGATCATGCGCGAGGCCGCGCGCATCTCGGCCAAAGCGCACCGCCGTGCGATGCAGGCATGCCGTCCCGGCATGCGGGAATATGAACTCGAAGCGGAGTTGCTGTACACGTTCCGTCGCCACGGCGCGCAAGCACCCGCGTACGGCTCGATCGTCGCCGCGGGCGCCAATGCCTGCGTCCTGCACTACCCGGCCGGCAACGCCGTGCTGCGCGACGGCGACCTCGTGCTCATCGACGCGGCTTGCGAGCTGGATGGCTATGCGTCCGACATTACGCGCACGTTCCCGGCGAACGGGCGTTTTTCTCCGGCTCAGCGCGCGCTCTACGACATCGTGCTGGCCGCGCAGCAGGCGGCCATCGACGCGACGCGTCCGGGCGCGAGCTTCGAGGCGCCGCATGACGCCGCCGTGCGCGTGCTCGCACAAGGGCTGCTCGATACGGGCATCGTCGACCGAACGAAGTTTTCGTCGGTCGACGACGTCGTCGCCGAGCGCGCCTATGCGCCTTATTACATGCATCGCACAGGGCACTGGATCGGGATGGACGTGCACGACTGCGGCGACTACCGCGAGCGCACCGCGCTGCCCGATGCGTCGGGCGCCCTGCCATGGCGCACGCTGCGGCCATCGATGGCGCTCACGATCGAGCCGGGCCTGTACGTGCGCGCAGCGCCCGAAGTGCCGGAACAGTACTGGAACATCGGCATCCGTATCGAGGACGACGCGATCGTCACCGAGGACGGCTGCCTGCTCGTCACGCGCGACGTACCCGTCGAAGCGGACGCGATCGAAGCGCTGATGCGCGACGCCGATTCGGAATCGCCCTCCTCCTGAACCCATGAGCGAGATTCATCCCTTGCACGCCCCGCACGAGTTCGACGTGACGATCGTCGGCGCGGGGCCCGTCGGTCTTGCGCTGGCCGCGTGGCTCGCGCGGCGCAGCGGCACCGCCGCCCTCTCGGTCGCGCTCGTCGATGCGCGCGACCCGGAGGCAACGGCCGGCGATCCGCGGGCCATCGCCATATCCGAGGGCAGCCGCATGCTGCTCGAGCCGTTCGGCGCATGGCCCGCCGACGCCAATGCGATCGAACGCATCCACGTATCGCAGCGAGGGCGGTTCGGCCGCACGCTGATCGAGCGCGGCGAGCATGGTTTGCCCGCGCTCGGCTACGTCGCGCGCTACGGCTCGATCGTCCATGCTCTCGCGCTCGCCGTACGCCGTACCGGCACGCATTGGTTCACGTCCTGCCATGCGTTGCCGCCGCACGCCGAGCCCGGGGACGACTTCGTCACGCTCGCGATCGACAGCGCGCACGTGCGACGCACGCTCAAAACACGCGTGCTCGTCAATGCCGAAGGCGGGCTGTACCGCCAAGCGCACGAAAAGCGGCGCCATCCCCGTGCCGATGAAGGCGCCGTCGCGAATTCGAACGGAAACGCCGGCTCGGACGTCGACGAGGACGGCCTCGCGCCATCGCATCGGGAGACGGAATCGACAACCGGCATCGCTTCGCCCGAGACGCGCGCCGCCGCGCAACGCGAAACGCGCGACTACGGCCAAACGGCCATCGTCGGAACCGTCGCCGTTTCCGCACCCCAGCCGCATGTCGCCTGGGAGCGGTTCACGAGCGAAGGACCGATCGCGCTGCTGCCGATGGGCGGCGTGCGTCAGGCCGATTACGCGCTCGTCTGGTGTATGAAGCCCGAGCAAGCCGCGCGGCGCAGCGCGCTGTCCGATGCCGAGCTGCTGGCCGAGCTCTCGAGCGCATTCGGCGAGCGCATGGGCCGTTTCGAGTCGATCAAGGGGCGAGCTGCGTTTCCGCTGGGGCTCGTCGCCGCGCAAAGGCTCGTGGAAGGGCGCATTGCGTCCATCGGCAACGCGGCGCAAACGCTGCATCCGGTTGCCGGCCAGGGCTTGAATCTCGGGCTGCGCGACGCGCATGCGCTTGCCGATGCGCTCGCTCACGGCGGGCCGACGCCCGAGGCGCTGGCGGCTTTCGCTCGCCGGCGCACGCTCGATCGCCAGATGACGATCGGCGCAACCGACACGCTCGCCCGGCTGTTCACCATCGATTTCGGCCCGCTGGCGATGCTGCGCGGCCTCGCGCTGACGGCGCTCGAATGCGTGCCGCCGGCCAAGATGGCGCTCGCCCGCCAGATGATGTTCGGTCAGCGCCGCTAGCCGACCGCCCCGCCCAGGCGCCTCGTTCCGGGCGCCCTAGCGCCCGGACGAGTCGTTCGTACCGGTCCGCGCGCTCGCCCCCGCGCCGTTAACGGTAAAATGCGCGTTTCCCTGGTCGCCTTTCCGCGCCCGTGCCTTGCCGGCGCGGGCGGCCGCCCCATTCGATGATGCCAACGCTCGGCTCGCACACTCTGCGCAACAACCTTTTCGTCGCCCCGATGGCGGGCGTGACGGATAGGCCGTTTCGCCAGCTTTGCAAACGCTTGGGCGCCGGCTACGCCGTATCGGAGATGGTCGCGTCCAACGCCCAGCTCTGGAAGAGCGAGAAGACGATGCGCCGGGCAAATCATGCCGGCGAGGTCGAGCCGATCGCCGTTCAGATCGCGGGCGCCGACCCGGCTATGATGGCCGAAGCGGCGCGCTACAACGTCGAGAACGGCGCCCAGATCATCGACATCAACATGGGCTGCCCGGCCAAGAAGGTCTGCAACGTCGCGGCAGGGTCCGCGCTGCTGCAAAACGAGCCGCTCGTCGTCCGTATCGTCGAGGCCGTCGTCGGCGCGGTGGGCATCGGGCCCGGCGCGGTGCCGGTCACGTTGAAGATTCGCACGGGCTGGAATCGCGAGAACCGCAACGCCGTGCGCATCGCGCAACTCGCCCAGGACGCCGGCATTTCGATGTTGACGGTCCACGGCCGTACGCGCGCCGATCTCTACCATGGGCAAGCCGAGTACGACACGATCGCGGCAGTGAAGGCCGCCGTGCGTATTCCCGTCGTCGCCAACGGCGACATCGATTCGCCGGCCAAGGCGCGCGCCGTGCTCGCCGCGACGGGCGCGGACGCCATCATGATCGGCCGCGCGGCCCAAGGGCGCCCATGGCTGTTCCGTGAGATCGAACATTTTCTGACGACGGGCGCGTTGCTGCCGCCGCCGCGCATCGCCGAGATCCGGCAAGTGATGAACGAGCACCTCGAAGATCACTACGCGTTTTACGGCGAATACACGGGCGTGCGCACGGCGCGCAAGCACATCGGCTGGTACACTCGCGGCCTTTCCGGCGCCAATGCATTCCGGCACCGGATGAACACGCTCGATACCACCCGCGAACAGCTCGTCGCCGTCAACGCCTTTTTCGACGAGCAAGAGGCGCTGTCGGACCGCCTCGTCTATGTCGACGAAACCTCGGCCGAAAGCACGGCCGGGCGCGGCGAGCCGAACCGAAACGAACCCTTAGCAGCATGAGCAAGCACAATATCGAACAATGCGTCCGCGACAGCCTGGGCATGTATTTCCAGGATCTCGACGGCGCCAATCCTCACGACGTCTATGACATGGTGATGTCGTGCGTCGAAAAACCGATGCTCGAGGTGGTGCTCGAGCGGGCCGGCGGCAATCAGTCGCTTGCCGCCGACTATCTCGGCATCAACCGCAACACGTTGCGCAAGAAGCTGCAGCAGCACGGCCTGCTGTAACGCGCCACCCTCGTTCCTTTCCGGCCATCGTTCCCATCATGATCAAGCAAGCGCTCATTTCCGTTTCCGATAAGTCCGGCATCGTCGAATTCGCTCGTTCGTTGTCTTCGCTCGGCGTCGACATCCTGTCGACGGGCGGCACCGCGAAGCTGCTCGCCGACGCTGGCCTTCCCGTCACCGAAGTGGCCGATTACACGGGCTTTCCCGAGATGCTCGACGGGCGCGTGAAGACGCTGCATCCGAAGGTGCACGGCGGCATTCTCGCGCGCCGCGATCTGCCCGAGCATATGGCCGCGCTAGAAGCGCACGGCATCCCGACGATCGATCTGCTCGTCGTGAACCTCTACCCGTTCGTCGCCACCGTTTCGAAGGACGACTGCACGCTCGAGGACGCCATCGAAAACATCGATATCGGCGGCCCGACGATGCTGCGCTCGGCAGCGAAGAATCACCGCGACGTCACCGTCGTCGTCGATCCGGCCGATTACGAGACCGTGCTCGACGAAATGCGCCGGAACGGCAATACCGTCGGCTATACGACCAATTTCCGTTTGGCGACGAAGGTGTTCGCGCATACGGCGCAATACGACGGCGCGATCACGAACTATTTGACGAGCCTGACCGAAGCGCTGCAGCACTCGTCGCGCGTCGCCTATCCGAACACGCTGAACGTTGCATTCGAGAAGGTGCAGGACCTGCGCTACGGCGAGAATCCGCATCAAAGCGCGGCGTTCTACCGGGACCTGAAGATGCCCGCGGGCGCGCTGGCCGGCTATCGTCAGCTGCAAGGCAAGGAACTGTCGTACAACAACATTGCCGATTCCGACGCGGCGTGGGAATGCGTGAAGACGTTCGACGCGCCGGCCTGCGTCATCGTCAAGCATGCGAATCCGTGCGGCGTCGCCGTGGCGGAAGATCCTGCGCAAGCCTACGCGAAGGCATTCCAAACCGACCCGACTTCGGCGTTCGGCGGAATCATCGCATTCAATCGCGAAGTGGACGAAGCGGCGGCGCAGGCCGTCGTCAAGCAGTTCGTCGAAGTGCTGATCGCACCGTCGCTGACCGAGGCCGCCAAGCAGGTGTTCGCCGCCAAGCAGAACGTGCGCGTGCTCGAAATCGCCTTGGGCGACGGTCACAACCTGTACGACTTCAAGCGTGTCGGCGGCGGTTTGCTCGTCCAGTCGCCCGATGCGCGCAACGTGCTGCCGCGTGACTTGCGCGTGGTGACGAAGCGTCATCCCACGCCGCAAGAAATGGACGATCTGATGTTCGCCTGGCGCGTCGCGAAGTTCGTGAAGTCCAATGCGATCGTGTTCTGCGGCAAGGGCATGACCCTCGGCGTCGGCGCCGGTCAGATGAGCCGCGTCGATTCGGCGCGCATCGCGAGCATCAAGGCGGAAAATGCCGGGCTTTCGCTGAAGGGTTCGGCCGTGGCTTCCGATGCGTTCTTCCCGTTCCGCGACGGGCTCGACGTCGTCGTCTCGGCGGGCGCCACCTGCGTGATTCAGCCCGGCGGTTCGATGCGCGACGACGAAGTGATCGCCGCGGCCGACGAGCACAACATCGCCATGGTCATGACGGGCGTGCGGCATTTCCGTCACTGATCGAACATGCTCGAAGGATCGTTCCTTCGAGCGTGCGACGCCGCATCGCTTGCAAAAAGACCCGGCCTTGCCGGGTTTTTTCATGGCCCTTCGCGGAACCTCGTGCGAAGACCCCACGTTGGTCAATCTGTACGGTCGGTACCACGTCGTCGACGGCGATGCGCTCGTCGATATCTGGCCGATCGAGGCGCGCGGCCGGCTCTGAAGGGAGGCAGGCGGCACGCGGATCGTCCGATAGGCGTGCCGCCTCGTTCGTTGTAGTATTCCGGGCACTTGGTCCGGTTTTTGTTCATGAGAATCCTCGGTATCGACCCCGGCTTACGCGTCACGGGTTTTGGCGTCATCGAGCAGACGGGGCAGCGGCTCACCTATGTGACGAGCGGCGTCATCCGCACGGGCGACGGCGATCTGCCCTCCCGTCTCGGCACGATCTTCGACGGCGTATCGGCGTTGATCCGTCAGCACGCGCCCGATCAATCGGCCATCGAAAAAGTCTTCGTCAACGTCAATCCGCAATCGACGCTTCTGCTCGGTCAAGCGCGCGGCGCCGCAATCTGCGGGCTCGTCTCCGGCGGCGTGCCCGTAGCCGAGTACACCGCGCTGCAATTGAAGCAGGCCGTCGTCGGATACGGCCGCGCGACGAAGGAGCAAATGCAGCAGATGGTCGTGCGCTTGCTGAGCTTGACCGGCGTGCCCGGCACCGACGCGGCCGACGCGCTCGGCATGGCCATTTGCCACGCCCACGGCGGCAATACGCTCGATACGCTCGGCGGCATCGCACCCGCCCTTGCCAAGAAAGGGCTACGCGTGCGGCGCGGCCGTCTCGTGGGATAACGAACCGGGCGAACGCCGGTGCGCCGGTGCATCGTTGCCGGGCGAGCGCCGCGGTACGCTACACTCGCGCTTTCGGTTCACGCCTACACGCCATGATCGGTCGCATCGCCGGCATCCTGCTCGAAAAGAATCCGCCTCATCTGCTCGTCGATTGCAACGGCATCGGCTACGAGGTCGACGTGCCGATGAGCACGTTCTACAACTTGCCCTCCACCGGCGACAAAGTCGTGCTGCTCACGCAGCTCATCGTGCGCGAGGACGCCCATCTGCTGTACGGTTTCGGCACCGCGCAGGAGCGCGCGACGTTTCGGGAATTGCTCAAGATCAGCGGCATCGGCGCCCGCATGGCGCTCGCGGTCCTGTCGGGCATGAGCGTGCAAGAGCTCGCGCAGGCCGTCACGCTGCAAGACGCCGCGCGCCTCACGCGTGTGCCCGGCATCGGCAAAAAAACGGCGGAACGGTTGCTGCTGGAGCTCAAGGGCAAGCTCGGCGCCGACATCGGCGCCGCCGCAGCCGCCGCCTCGCCGTCCGATCACGCGTCCGACATCCTGAACGCGCTGCTCGCGCTCGGGTATTCGGAGAAGGAAGCGCTCGCGGCAATCAAGAACGTCCCGGCGGGCACGGGCGTCTCCGAAGGCATCAAGCTCGCGCTCAAGGCGCTGTCGAAGGCCTAGGCGCGGCACATTGCGCGCGTACGCCTGCCGGCGTTCGACGGCCCGGCGCGCGCGGTACAATGGCACGCATGATCGAAACCGACAAGCTCGCTGCCGAGCGCATCATTTCCGCCGTGCCCGCCTCGTCGCACGAAGAAGCATTCGAGCGTGCGCTGCGCCCGCGTCAGCTCGACGAGTACGTCGGACAGGAAAAGGTGCGCGGTCAGCTCGAAATCTTCATCGAAGCCGCGAAACGCCGCTCCGAAGCGCTGGACCACGTGCTGCTGTTCGGGCCGCCGGGTCTCGGCAAGACGACGCTCGCCCACATCATCGCGCGGGAAATGGGCGTGAACTTGCGGCAGACGTCGGGGCCGGTGCTCGAACGCGCGGGCGACTTGGCCGCCTTGCTCACGAATCTCGAAGCGAACGACGTGCTGTTCATCGACGAAATCCACCGGCTTTCGCCCGTCGTCGAAGAAATCTTGTATCCGGCGCTCGAGGATTATCAGATCGACATCATGATCGGCGAGGGACCGGCCGCGCGCAGCGTGAAACTCGATTTGCAGCCGTTCACGCTCGTCGGCGCGACGACTCGCGCGGGCATGCTGACGAATCCGCTGCGGGACCGCTTCGGCATCGTCGCTCGCCTCGAGTTTTACGATGCCGAACAACTGGCGCGCATCGTTCGGCGTTCCGCGGCGCTGCTCGGGGCCCAAATGCATCCCGAAGGCGCGCTGGAGATCGCCAAGCGCTCGCGCGGCACGCCCCGGATCGCAAACCGCCTGCTGCGCCGCGTGCGCGACTATGCCGAGGTCAAGGCCGACGGCGCCATCACGGCGCGGGTCGCCGATGCGGCGCTGGCCATGCTCGACGTCGATCCGGTGGGCTTCGACCTCATGGACCGCAAGCTGCTCGAAGCGATCCTTCACAAGTTCGACGGCGGCCCAGTAGGCGTGGACAATCTCGCTGCGGCGATCGGCGAGGAACGCGACACGATCGAGGACGTGCTCGAGCCGTATCTGATTCAGCAGGGATTCTTGCAACGCACGCCGCGTGGACGTGTCGCCACGCTTGCGGCCTACCGCCATTTCGGGCTGGCCGCACCCGACGCTTCCAGCGCCGTTCGCACACTGTGGGACGACGAGGGCACCGCGTAAGCGCCCTGCCCGCTCGCCGACGCCCCCCCTTCAAAGGCCCTCTCGCCATGCCAGAACCGGCGGAACAGCGCGACGACGGGCAGCGCTCACCGATTCCACCGTTCGTCATGCGCTTGCGCGAGCGGATCTCGCAAAACGTGCTTAGCGTGACGAGCGGCAGCGGTCCCGCGCTCGATTACAGCCAGCCACCGGGCGACAACGGCCTGTTCGGTCCCGATGCCGTGTGTTGGCGAGTGCATGCCGATTTCACCTCGATGATGATCGGCGGCATCAGTGCGCTGATGTTGCAGGCTCTGCATCCGCTAGCGCTCGCCGGGGTCTGGGATCATTCGACGTTTCGTACGGACATGCGCGGGCGTCTGCGTCGCACCGCGACGTTCATCGCGGGCACGACCTACGGCGCACGCGCCGATGCACTGGCGCTCATCGAGCGCGTCAAGCGAATTCATCTGGCGGTGGAAGGCGTCGCGCCTGACGGACGCCCGTACCGTGCCAGCGATCCGGCATTGCTGACGTGGGTTCACGTTGCCGAGGTCTCGAGCTTTTTGGCGGCGCATCTGCGCTATGTGAATCCGTCCATGCCGCGCTCGGAACAGGACCGGTACTTCGCCGAAGTGGCCTTGATTGCCCGGCTACTCGGGGCGGGCGAGGTGCCGGAAACGTGTGCGCAAGTCGGCGACTATTTAGCGTCGATGCGCCCGGAACTGGAAGCGGGGCCGCGCACCCGTGAAGTCGTTCGAATCCTGCGTCATGCGGCCCCGCCCGATCGTCCGCTCATGCGGCCGGCGGTGAGCTTGATGTTCAACGCAGGGGTGGATCTACTGCCCGCCTGGGCGCAGCAGATGCTGGGCTTCTCGCCGCTCGCGCGCATGCAAGCCGCCGTTGCGCGGCCGGGCGTGCGGATCGTCGGGCCTTTCATTCGGTGGGCCCACGTCAACGCGGTTTCGAAGCGCGCGCGGCGACGGGCAGCGGCCGGTCAGGAGGCGAAGTGAAACATCATGCGAATCAGCGTGCGGAGCCCGCGCGCTTGACGAGCCCATCGTCGTCGCTCGCTCCGCCCAAATGCGTTACATCGGCCCATTCGAGCACGCGCGCCTTGCCGTCTTCGCCGAACTCGACCGTGTTGACGCTGGTATTGAGCAGCGCGTAGTTGCGCGGAGCGTCCAACTCGAGGCCGTGCGCAAAACGGTAGATGCAGTCGAGCACGCCGCCGTGCGTGACGCACGCGATCCGCCCTCCCGGATGGGCTTGCACGATCTCCGTCACGGCATGAAGGACACGGTGATAGAAGGCGCGCACCGATTCCCCGCCTTCGGGCGCGAATCCCGCATCGCGCGTTTGCCAACGCGCGTAGTCATCGGGAAAGCGTTGTGCAATCTCGGCGCTGTCATGCCCTTGAAACACGCCGTATGCGCGCTCGCGCAGGCCTTCGACGAGCCGCGGCGCGAGCCCGAGCGCCATCGCCGTGGGCTGCGCCGTTTGCTGCGCGCGCTGCAAATCGCTCGAATAGAGCGCATCGAGCCGCATACCGTTGCGCGCTTCGCGAGAGAGCCGCTCGGCGAGCCGCTGCGCTTGTTCGACGCCGGTGTCGGCGAGCGGAATGTCGATGTGCCCTTGGATACGCTTAATGCGGTTCCAAGCGGTTTCGCCATGTCGAATGAATAGAACGTGTGTCGGCATCGGCAATGAATTTCCAAAGAGCCGTCACCGTCAGGGCCGCGTTTGCAGCCAGAACGTAACGGGGCCATCGTTCACGAGCGAGACCTGCATCATTGCGCCGAATTCGCCCGTCTCGACGATCGGATGCGCCGCGCGCGCCGAAGCGACGAAATAATCGAACAGGCGCTTGCCGTCCTCCGGCGCCGCCGCCGGCGTGAAGCTCGGCCGCAGGCCGCTGTTCGTATCCGCCGCGAGCGTGAATTGCGAAACGAGCAGCAAGCCCCCCGCACGCCCGGCGCCATCGATATTGCTCACCGGCAAATTCATCTTGCCGGCCGCATCGCTGAATACGCGATAGCCCAGCACCTTCGACAGCAGCTTGTCCGCACTCGCTTCGGTATCGCCACGCTCCGCGCACACGAGCGCGAGCAGCCCTGCACCGATTTCCCCCGTGACGCGTTCACCCACGCGCACGCTGGCCTGCGCGACTCGCTGGATGAGGGCGATCATCGGCGCACCGCTCGACGGCACGCCGGCAACCGGCGCGTGCGACGCGAAGCCATGGCGTTCGGGATCGGCACGGGCGGCCCCTTACGCAGTGAGCGTGACGCGCGCAAAGCGGCGCTTGCCGACCTGCACGACGTACTCCCCGGCCTCGACTTTGAGCGCCTTGTCCGAGATGACCGTGCCGTCGATGCGCACGCCGCTTTGCTCGATGTTGCGCAACGCCTCGCTCGTCGAAGGCACGAGACCGGCCTGCTTGAGCAACTGGCCGATCGCCAGCGGCGCGCCGGCGAGCGTGACCGACGGAATATCGTCGGGCACACCGCCCTTCGCGCGATGATTGAAATCTTCGAGCGCGCGCTCGGCATCGGCCTGCGAATGAAAACGCGCGACGATTTCCTGCGCGAGCAGCACTTTGAAGTCCCGCGGATTGCGCCCTTCTTCCGCTTCCCGCCTGAAGCGCGCGATCTCGTCGAGGCTGCGGAACGACAGTAGTTCGAAATAGCGCCACATCAGCACGTCGGAGATGCTCATGAGCTTGCCGAACATGTCGCTCGGCTTTTCGCTGATGCCGACATAGTTGTTCTTCGACTTCGACATTTTGTCGACGCCGTCGAGCCCTTCCAGCAGCGGCATCGTCAAAATGCACTGCTGTTCCTGTCCGTATTGCTTTTGCAACTCGCGACCGACGAGCAGATTGAATTTTTGGTCGGTGCCGCCGAGTTCGAGATCGGCATTGAGCGCGACCGAGTCGTACCCTTGCATCAGCGGGTAAAGGAATTCATGGATCGAAATCGGCACGCCGCCTTGGAAACGCTTCGTGAAATCGTCGCGTTCGAGCATGCGTGCGACGGTGTAGCGCGACGCGAGCTTGATCATGCCGTCGGCGCCGAGCGGCATCGACCATTCGCTGTTGTAGCGGATCTCGGTCTTCTCTCGGTCGAGCACGAGCGCTGCCTGCTCGAAGTACGTCTTGGCGTTCGATTCGATCTGCTCACGCGTGAGCGGCGGCCGCGTGGCATTGCGGCCCGACGGATCGCCGATCAACGACGTGAAGTCGCCGATCAGGAAAATGACGGTATGGCCAAGATCCTGGAGCTGGCGCATCTTATTGAGCACGACCGTATGACCGATGTGAATATCGGGAGCGGTCGGATCGAGGCCGAGCTTGATCCGCAACGGCGAGCCCGTGGCCGCGCTACGTGCGAGCTTCTGCGCGAACTCCTCTTCGATCAGCAATTCATCAGCGCCGCGCTTTGCGACGGCGAGTGCGTGCCGAACCTCGTCCGTGATCGGATGCGGCGTGGCGGGCTTGGAGGTGGAGTCGGTGCTCATCTTGAAATCGGTTGATCCGGCGGGGGAACGGTGCAAAAGCCTCGATTGTCCCATATCTCGCGCGGCCGCTAACGGATCGGCGCAGTCCTTAGCGCGGTCGGGCATTCTCGCGGATAATCGGTCCCGCGAGCGGGCGCGTAGACGTTTCCTTTGGCGCGGCCGCAAGGCCCGCAACGACGACGAGGAGCAAGAATTGGCGGCAAGCACCGATAAACCCGGCGCCGACGGCGTGTATTTCGGGCTGATGTCCGGCACCAGCATGGACGGCGTCGACGGCATCGCGGTCGAGTTCCGCGCCGGCGAAGCGCTGCGCGTCTTGGCCGACGCCTTCGTCGGCTTCCCCGACGGCTTGCGCGACGCCTTGTTCGCATTGCAGCAACCCGGCGAAAACGAGATCGAGCGCGAGGCGCTCGCTGCTTCCGCACTGGCCTCGCGCTACGCCGTTTGCTGTCACGAGCTGCTGCGCAGCGCGAGTGTCCCGCCAACTGCCGTGCGCGCCATCGGCGTGCATGGGCAAACGGTGCGCCATCGTCCCGAAAAAGGCTACACGCGCCAGATCAATAATCCCGCGCTACTCGCGGAGATGACGCATATCGACGTGATCGCCGATTTCCGCAGTCGCGACGTCGCGGCCGGCGGCCAGGGCGCGCCGCTCGTTCCGGCTTTTCACGCTCGGATCTTCGGCGCGCGCGACGAAACGCGCGTCGTCTGCAATCTGGGCGGCATCAGCAATATCACGGTATTGCCGCCCGCTCAATCCCCTCCGTCGGGGCGCGATCGACGGCCCACGAGCGGCCCGGCATCGCAAGATGAACTCGTTCGCGGGTTCGACTGCGGCCCCGCCAACGTGCTGCTCGACGAGTGGGCGCGGCGGCACCTGCGGGCGCCATTCGACGAAGGCGGGCGCCTCGCGGCCGCCGGCGCCGTGAACCAGCCGCTATTGAACGCCCTGCTCGCCGAACCGTTCTTCGAACAGGCGCCGCCCAAGAGCACCGGACGCGACCTGTTCAACAGCGAATGGCTCGACGCGAAGCTGGCCGGGTTCGAGGCGCTCCCCCCGGCCGACGTTCAAGCCACGCTGCTCGCGCTGACGGCCGTGAGCATCGCCCGCGAAATCGAGCGGCATGCGCCCGATTGCCGCGGCGTGTTTCTCTGCGGAGGCGGCGCGCGCAACCCCGAATTGCTGAAGGCGCTCGAACGCGCACTCGACCAAACCGGCGTAAAAGGCGTGCCGGTCATGACGACCGAGGCGCTAGGGGTGCCCCCGCATCACGTGGAAGCCCTCGCGTTCGCGTGGCTCGCGATGCGCTGTGTCGAGCGGACGGCGGGAAATTTGCCCGCCGTCACGGGCGCCGCGGGCGAACGGGTGCTCGGGGCGATTTATCCCCGTTGACGGTCGATCGTCGAGCGGCCGCCCCCTCGATGGCCGACCGCTCGATGGGGGGCGAGACGAGATAGGACCGGCGCACCAACGAGAAACGGGGCCAAAGCCCCGTTTTTAGATGCCGAACCCGCGCACAGCGGCTAAGCGGTACGCCGGTTCGTTCTGACGTCTATCAAACCGAGAACGAAGACCCGCAACCGCACGTGGTCGAGGCGTTCGGATTCTTGATGACGAACTGCGCGCCGTTGATATCGTCCTTGTAGTCGATCTCGGCGCCGACCAAGTATTGGTAGCTCATCGAATCGATCAACAGTTGGACGCCCGCCTTGTTCATAATGGTGTCGTCTTCGTTGACCGCTTCGTCAAACGTGAAGCCGTACTGGAAGCCCGAGCAGCCGCCGCCTTGCACGAACACGCGCAGTTTGAGGTCGGGGTTGCCTTCCTCGTCGATCAATTGCTTTACTTTCTCGGCCGCTGCGTCCGTAAAGACGAAGGGGCTCGGCATCTCGGTCACAGGGGTATCGGTGACGGCGCTCATTCGAATCTCCAAAAAAGCCTTTAACCGCTATTGTATGGCCCTTCGCCAACTCGTGCTGCTCCTCGATGCGGTAACCCTATGAATGCAATGGGTTCTCCCGCACGCTCCGAGGCTGGACGGCCCAAGAACTGGGGCGCGGTCGTGCATGGACGAACCGAAGTCGCACGCGCGAAAACTTGAACGCGAAAAGCCAACGAAAAAGCCGCCGTGCATACGCAGCGGCGGCTTTTTCGGCGGCGGCCCGCCATGGGCGGGCGCCTCGAAACGATTAACGCTTCGAGAATTGCTTACGGCGACGTGCCTTGTGGAAGCCGACCTTCTTACGCTCGACTTCACGCGCGTCGCGCGTCACGAAGCCGGCGTTCGACAGCGCGGGCTTCAACGTCGCGTCGTAGTCCATCAGCGCACGCGTGATGCCGTGACGAACAGCGCCCGCTTGACCCGTTTCACCGCCGCCCGAAACGTTGACCTTGATGTCGAACGTCGTGGCGTGGTTCGTGAGTTCGAGCGGCTGACGCACGATCATCAGCGACGTTTCGCGCGAGAAGTAATCCGCAATGGGCTTGCCGTTGACGACGATGTCGCCCTTGCCAGCCTTGATGAAGACACGAGCGACAGCGCTCTTGCGGCGGCCCGTACCGTAGTTCCAGTTACCGATCATGTGGGCTCCCCTTAGATCTCGAGCGCCTTCGGCTGTTGAGCCGAATGCGGATGCGTGGCTTCAGCGTAGACCTTCAGCTTCTTGATCATTGCGTAGCCGAGCGGGCCCTTCGGCAGCATGCCCTTGACCGCCTTCTCGAGCGCACGGCCCGGGAAGCGTTCTTGCATCTTGCCGAACGTCGTTTCGTAAATGCCGCCCGGGTAGCCCGAGTGACGGTAGTACTTCTTGTCGGTGGTCTTGTTGCCCGTGACCTTCAGCTTGCCGGCGTTGATGACGATGATGAAATCACCGGTGTCGACGTGCGGAGTGAACTCAGGCTTATGCTTGCCGCGAAGACGGCGTGCCACTTCGCTGGCGACACGGCCGAGAACCTTA
>DASVLS010000032.1:0-123448 GCA_036384755.1 Trinickia sp.
ATGGTTTTGCGCGAGTATGGCGAACCGGGCGGGCTCCCCACGCTCGTCGATGCGCCTCATGCGGGTCATACGGCGATGATCGCCGACTACCGTGATGGGCAGAGCTTGGTGCAGACACTGTTGGCTAACGGCGTGGGCCACGTCGCACTGACGGACTGGAAGCCGGCGACCTACGACATGAAGGATCTGGAGATCGACAATTATCTGGCCGAGATCGTTGTGGCCATCGACGATCTTGGCGGCCGCGTCAATCTTGTGGGATTGTGCCAGGGAGGCTGGGTATCGGCGATGATCGCCGCGCGTTTTCCCGACAAGGTGAATTCGCTCGTGCTTGCGGGAGCGCCTATCGATACGGATGCCGGCAACAGTCCCATTACTCGGATGGTGCATGAGTCGCCCTTGTCCTTCTACGAGGAACTGGTCGGACTCGGAGGCGGCCTGATGAAAGGCAAATTCATGCTTCAGGGCTGGAAGAATATGCACCCCGAGCAGCACTATGTGCGGGATCAGATCGATCTCTATGAGCACATCGACGATCCCGAATACGTCGCGAAGGAAGAGGCATTCGAGAGCTGGTATGAGAACCCGATCGACCTGCCGGGTCGCTGGTACCTGCAAGTGATCAGTCAGATCTTCAAGGAGAATCGGCTCGCAAAGGCGGAGTTCGTCGGGCTCGGACGCAAGCTCGATCTGAGCAACATCACTTGTCCGGCCTATCTTCTAGCGGGCGCCGCCGACGATATCACCCCGCCGGAACAGGTTCTGAACGCGGAAAAATACCTCGGCACACCCAAGGACAGCATCGTCAAGAAGACGGTGCCAGGAGGGCATATCGGGTTGTTCATGGGGCAGCGCACGCTGATCGAATATTGGCCTCAAATCGCGAAATGGATTGCGGAGCGATAGGCAGGAGCAATAGCGCAAACGCTTTCCCGCATCGGATCGGGCCAGAGTTGGACCTTCAGCGCAGCCTGATCCGGCGCAAAGATCGGCGCGCCCTGAATGGGCTTATTTGCCGACCCGCGCCTGCATGTGGGCCGGATAACGCTCGCCCTGGACAGCGATGGTCGAGAGGGCGGATTCAATGTCTCGCAGGTTATCCCAACCGCCGGTGGAATATACGCGTGGGAGCTCAAGAAGGGCGGACGCGAACTGAACGTGCGCGTCGAAGGGCAACGCGTGTTCAACACGGCAACGATGGCAGTGAAAGCCGCGCTTGCGGGCATCGGTCTTGCCTTCGTTCCGGAGCAACGCGTGGTGTCGCACCTCGAACGCGGAGAGCTTGTGCGGGTGCTGTCCGACTGGTGTCCGTCATTCTCGGGTTTCCATCTTTACTATCCGAGTCGCCGGCAACCCACTCCTGCTTTCGTCGTCGTTGCGAAAGCGCTGCGTGAAGGCGCAACCGCGCGAGAGTCCGACGTCAAACGAAAAAGATAAGCGGCCGTCGCGGAATGCGTGGCCGTCCGCTTTGTCTTGTCGCTGTCGTGGGATTAACGTCGGCTCTTGAATTTGCGCGAGCGAAAGGTCGCGCGTGGGTCCCGTGACAGCACCGCACCGTCGGTCACCGCAGCGAGACAAAGTCATACTTTTTATATTACTATCCTGTCGCAAGCCGGCCGGAACCGGACCCGCCGCCGGAAAAGACGGACGTTAGAAGCACCGCGGTGAGATCTCAAATCCCGGCCGAGCGCTGGAACGTCCCATTATGTGAAACGAATTGTTAACTTTTTACAAATCGCGGACGGTCATATTTTAGGACTGGAGAGAAGTGTTAAATTTCCGTCGCGTAAAAACGGGGGAATGCGATGAGACTAATCCTTGAGCCTCGCCACTTGTTCGACGGCAGCGTGGCGGCGGTTGCAGCGAAGACGACACATGCGGCGCTCGAGCAACACCCTCATCACCACGAGGCGGCCGGCGAGCACGGTACCCATCATCACGGTACCCACCATCACAGCGATTCGAACCACGAGGCCGGCTCGCACCGGTCCACGGACGCGTCGCACGCCAACGCCGACGTTCCCGCGCTTGCGCCCAATCCGAAAGCCACGGAAATTCTCTTCGTCGATCCGCGCGTGTCGAACTGGCAGACCCTCGCGAGCAGTGTCGGCAAAAACGTGCAAGTCGTCGTCATCGATCCGAACCGAGACGGCATCAGTCAAGTGACCGAGGCGCTGCAAGGGCGCTCGGACCTGAAGTCGATCCAATTTCTCACCTACGGTTCCGCCGGCCAGATCGAACTGGGCAACGCGCCGATCACGGCCGATACGCTCGCCGCCGCCAAGCAGCAAGTCGCCTCTTGGAGCGACCATCTCTCCGCGAACGCCGATATCGAGTTTTGGGGTTGCGATGTCGGTCAAGGCGCGAGCGGCCAGCAGTTCGTCGATACCGTTCATGCATTGACGGGCGCGCAGGTGGGCGCCTCGACGGACGCCACGGGCGCGGCCTCGCTCGGCGGCGATTGGACGCTCGAGCGCACGACGGGCGTGCTCGCCGTGGGCTCGCCGTTCAGCGAGTCGGCGATCGCGGCCTACCACGGCGTGCTGGATACGCCTGTGCCGAGCGTCTCGTTCGTCGCGAGCACCGTGCCGCACGACGTGCTGCTGGGCGGCACCTTCACCGAGACGGTGCAGTTCCAGAATACCGCCTCGAACGCCGCCGGTTATGGGCCTTTCATCGATCTTTACGTGCCGACCGACTCGGCCGAAAGCGCTACGCTCACGAGCGCCACGTATCTGGGCGCCGCCGTGACGGTCGAGCAAGTGACGCTATCGACGAACGTCGCGGGCCATGTCGGCACCCTCGGCGCGCTGCATCCGCTCGCGCTCGACAGCAGCGGCAATCCGCTGTTCGTGGCGGCGCCCGCCGGGTATCAGGCGGGCGATACGATGTACGTGCTGCAACTGCCGTTCGGCAGCTACACGCCGGGCGAGCCCGCCGCGCAGATCCAACTGACGTTCTCGGTCGCGAACACGACCGAGCTGTCGAGCATGCACAGCGGCCAAGCGCTGAATATTGCCGCGATCGGCGGCTTCCAATACGGCGCCGATCCCGTGAACAACCCGGCCACGGATCCGTCGATCCGCGGAACGACGGGCAGCGCCAGCGTGACGAACGCGAGCGACGGTCTCGTCACCGCGGCCACGCAGATTTCGTTGATCGACGTTTCGGCCACGACGGATCTGCACGAAGGCGAAACTGCCACGGGCCCCGATTTTCCGTTCGACTACGTGATCACGCTGCAACCGGCGCCGGTCACGCAAAGCGATCCGATGCAAAGCGTGACGTTCACGTTCACGCTGCCCGATCAGGTGCAATACACGAACGGCACGATCTCGTTCACGGAACCCAGCGGCGTACACGGCACGGCCACGTTCAATCCGAAGCCGGGCAGCGTCAGCGGCGCCGGCGGAACGGTAACGGTGACGTTTACCTCGCTCTCCACCGATGCCGCCAACACACCGACCGTAATCAAGATCCCGGTTTTCGTGCCGCAATTCGATGCCTCCGGCGCGTCGATCCTCGGCGCGGCAGGACAGCCGCGCACCATCGATACGACCGCCATCTACAGCTACAGCGGTTCGTGGACCGCGGTCACGGGATCGCTCGATCATTCGGCCGGCGCGCAAACCATTTCGGGCGACAGTACGGCGAACACGGAATCCACGGCGTTCGTCGCGAAGTCCCTTGCGATTCAGGTCACGGACGATGCGCCGAGCGGCAACATCGTGCCCGGCGAGATCGTCGACTACTCGATCAACTTCCAGGTTTCGGATTACTACTCGCTCAATCAGCTCAACATCGCGGACTTGATCGGCGACGGCATCACGCTGCTGGCGCCGGCCGACGTGGGCTACGCGGCGCCGACGCTGTCGTTGACGACGGGCGGCTCGACGCGCTCGATTTCGTTCGGCGACGTATCGAACAATGTGGAGCAGACGATCAACGGCCAATCGGTGGCCGAAAGCGGCTCGAACGCGAACTGGAATTACTCGCGCGACGATGCGGGCGGCACGGCGAACCCAGGCGCGACCTCGCTCACGTTCAGTATCGGCGAGCTGATCGAAGCGAACCTCGGCGGCGCGGCGTTCGCGGGCGTCTTGCAAGGCGGCGCGGTGAACGGCAGCGGCGGCCCGACGCAGGGGACCATCACGTTCAAGGCGAAGGTCCTCGACAAATACACGAACGTCAACGGCCAAGACAGCCTGCGCGAGAAAGACCAAATCTCCGACACGGTAACCACTTCCGGCACGAGCGCGTCGGTCGTGACGGTCGACAACAACGAGCAGACGATCACGGGAACGAACGGCACGGTGTCCGACGGCTCGTCGGTGACCGACGAGGTCGCGCCGGGGCAACTCGTCCTGCAGGTCGTCGCGGTCAACGGCCAGACGGCCGATCTGACCGACATCAAGCCCGGCGATACGGTCACTTACGCCATGACGTACACGCTCACGACGGGCGATTACGGCAATTTGAACCTGACCGCGTATTTGCCGTTGCCGGTGTTCTCGACGACGGATCCGCTCTCGAACGGCGGCAACGTGTCGACCTACGGGCAGGACACGACGGACGCATTCCCGACAGCAGGCACCTACAAGGTCGTCAATCCGCTCTCGGGCGAAGCGACGCCGACCGTGACGGCCGACGGCACGGCCAACAGCCTCTCGTTCAATTTCGGCGATCGCGACGATCCGACGAATACGGCCGGACAGCAGGTGGTTGTCTATTTCAGCACCGTCGCGTCGAACAAGCCCTTTGCGAACGGTCTGCAACTGACGACGCAAGGCGGCAGCTCGTACACCAACTCGGAAGGCCAAACGCTCGCGGCTGCGGCGATCAAGCAGGTGCCGCTGCAGGAGCCGGAACTCGCGACGAAGACGGGCGTCGTCTCCATCGTCGGCGACGGCGGCGCATCGAAGGGCGCGTATTCGGGCGATGCGTCGAATGCGTCGACCGTGACTTGGACATCGCAGACCAACACCACGCCGAGCGGCGGGGCGGGTAGCCCGTTCGCCGCGGCGGGCACGCCCGCCGGCACCAATCCCTTCACCGGCAACGGCGATCCGTTGAGCGCCGACAACTTGAACGTGACGGGCGGGGACGGCGGCGACTTGGCCAGAGTCGTGTCCACGGTCCAAAACCAAGGCGGATCGACGGCGTACGACGTCACGATCCAAGGCACGTTGCCCGCGGGCTTCTCGACGAGCGACGTGCAGAACTTCGCGATTTACGACTCGTCCGGCAATCAGATCGATGCGGGCGTGACGGCGGCGCAGTACTTCCAGGCGGGCGGCGTGAAGCTGAACTCGTCGATCGCGGCGCACGACAACGTCTACGTCGTCTACGATCTGCGGTTGCCGACCGCGCAGGAAACGGGCGACACGCTCACGTTCGCCGGAAACGTCGTCAATTGGGCGAGCGTCGCGGGCGGCGTGGCGAGCGGCAACGGCTTCGTGTCGGGTTCCGGCGCGTCGGCGCAGGTGGTCGGAGAGAACGCCGCGGCGCTGGCCGATACCGCCACCGCGAACCTGTCGGCACCGAGCGTCACTAAGACGGTCACGAGCGCGAGCGATACGGGCGATATCCCGCTCACGGGCAGCAACAATGTCGCGCTCGGCGAAACCGTGACCTACACGATCACGGTCACGCTGCCGCAGGGGACGACGGCCAACGGTTCGAGCGACGTCACGCTGACGGATTCGCTGCCGGCGGGCATGACGTTCGGCAGCCTCGGCTCCGTCACGTTCACCGGCGTCAGCTCGCCGGGCGGTCCGGGTGCGGTGACGGCAACGGTGTCGGGCAGCACGATTACGTTCGATCTCGGCAGTTCGCTGACGAACAGCCAGGTCGATGCGAACGGCACCATCACGTTGACCTACACGGCGACCGTCAATTCGACCGATACGCCGGCCGACGGCACGGCGCGCACGAACAGCGTCGTCGTCAATTACGATTCGACGCTCACGTCGCCGGCTGCCACGGCCACCATCCACGAGGTCGATCCCCACGTCACCGAAACGATCTCGATCAAGGATACCAATAGCGGATCGACGGTCGCGGCTAACGGCACGGTGTATAGCAACGAGGATTTGACCTACACGGTCACGCTGACGAACACCGGCGATGCGCCGGCTCAGGACTTGGCCGATCTCATCAATCTGCCCTCGGGCCTCAGCTATGTGCCCGGTTCGTTGACGTACGTCAGCGGCGGTTCGGGCGGATCGACGTCCGATACGTCGGGCCTCGCGGTGGGCCTCACCTCGCTGGGCGTGGGCCAGAGCGCCACCTTCACGTTCCGCGCCACCGTGTCGCCGAACCAGCCCGCCGGATCGTCGATCACGGTCGACACGCCGAACGACGGGACCTCCGGCACGTACTATTCGCAACCGGGCACCGCACAGGGTCACCAGTACACGGACAACGCGAGCGCGACGGTCCAGATCGGCCAGATCACGCCCGTGTTGTCGATCACGGGCGAGTCCAACGGCACGGACACCGTGCATACGCCCGCGCAGACGAACACGCAAACATCGGTGCAGGCGACCGTCGGCGAGATCGTCACGTTTCATGCTTACGTCCAAGTGCCCGAAGGCGCCAACCCGACGACGCTGGACTTTTCATTGCCGCCGGGGCTCGCCTACCTGAACGACGGCAGCGCGAAGATCGCGTTCGTGAGTCCGAACGGCGACCTCGTTTCGAGCGATCCGACCTTGTCGGGCGTCGCGCAGTTCCAAGACGGCAATTCGGGCGGTGCGAACTACGTCGACCCGGCCACCGGCACGACGACGGCCGGCGACGTCGCGACGTTCAAGCCGACCACCCAATTGCCATCGAGCGTCGTCACGACGACGGGCGGCCATGTCAGCATCGATCTGAGCACGCTCAGCAATAACGACGGCTCGCCGATCGGCAACTACGTGCTGGTCGAATTCAACGCGGTCGTGAGCAACGTCGCCGGGAACGTGCAAGGCGCGGCCGCGATGGCGACGACCTTGACGGTGGGCGGCGTCACCTCCAATACGGTCAATGTGTCGGTCGAGGAACCGAACGTCTCGATCACGAAAACCGCCACCGCGGTGGACAACGCCACGGGCACGGTGACGTATCAGGTCACGGTCAAGAACACGGGCGGATCGACGGCCTACAACGTCACGGTCGACGATCCGGCTGTCGCGAACGAGGGCAACGTCACGTTCGTGAGCGCGACGGGCGATGGCGTCGGCGGCGCCGGGCAGGCCGGCACCACGGCTAGCGATTTGAACTACGCGATCGGGCAGTTGGGCGTGGGCGGCACGGAAGTCATCACCTATACGGTGCAAGTCGCGCCCGGCCAGACCGTGCAAAACGATACGGCCGCCGCCGTTTGGCAAAGCCTGCCGGGCCAGCAGACGTTCGACGGCTCGACGGGTGGCGCGGTCGGCGCGGCGACGGGCGCGCGCGATTTCGATTCGTCCGTCGGCGCGCCCGATTCGTACCGCGCCACGGCGACGACGCAGATCGCAACGGCTTCGGGCCGCGTCTGGCAGGACGTCGGCAACGACCCGACGACCTTCGCGACTTCGGGCGGATCGGCCGACACTGGCCTTGGCGGCATCACGGTCACGGCTCAAGTCACCGAGGGCGACGGCACGGTCATCACCGAGACGACCACGACGGCGGCCGACGGCACCTACACGTTCGGCGCGTTGCCGCAAGGCACGGTCGTCATCTCGCTGCCCGCCGCGGGAAGCGGGGGCCTCGCCGCCGACGAGACGCTGACCTACAACGACGGCAATGCGGTGACCGGCAGTCCCGCGTCGGCCTCGTTCACGGCGAACGGCGACGCGCATTCGAACGTCGACTTCTCCTACCAGGCGCCCGATACGGCGCCCTCGATCACGCAGTGGGGCGGCAACGCCGATTCGTATGTCGAAGGCGGTCCGCCGGTGCGCTTGTCGGGGCCGGGCTCGTCGATCACGGACACCCAGCTCGATGCGCTGGGCGGCGACTACAGCGGCACGACCTTGACGCTGCAGCGTTACAACGGCGGCACGCCGTCGCCGAGCGCGACCGACGTCTTTGCCGCGGTCGGTCCGCTCGCGCTCGCGGGCGGCACGGTCACCTACAACGGCACGAGCGTGGGCACGTATACGGAGGTGGGCGGCAAGCTGTCGATTACATTCAGCGCCGGCGCCACTTCGACGACCGTCGGAGAAGTGCTCGACAATCTGGCCTACGCGAGCACCGACACGACGACCGTCAGCACGGGCATTCAGATCGGCGCGACGATCGACGACCACAACGTCGCGCTCGCGCAAGGCACGGGCGGCAACATGGTCAGCACGCCGGTGTTCGTCACCATCAACGAAGTGCCGGGCGCGGGTTCGTCGGCGGTCACTTTCACCGAGCCGAACGATTCGTCCCCGTCCGCGGCGGCCATCGCGGTCGATCCGACCGTCACCGTGACGAGCACCGATACGTTCTCCGGCGCGACCGTGCAGATCAGCGGCAACTATCGCCCGGGCGAGGACGTGCTCGTGGTCACGGGCTCGCTGCCCACTGGCGTGACCGCCAGCTTCGACGCCGCCACCGGCACGATGACGCTCACGGGCACGAACCTCGATGCGGCGACGGTGCAAAGCGCGCTGCGCGCGATCAGCTACTACGACAACAGCGACACGCCGAGCACTACGACGCGCGACGTGACGATCTCGGTCTCCGACGAAGTGACCCACGCGACGACGACGGCAGCCGTGTCGACGGTCGACGTCGTCGCGACGAACGATTCGCCCGTTCTCAACGACGTGCCCGTGACGGCGACTTCGCTAGAAGACAACGGCGTGCCCTCGGGTGCGGTGGGCATGCTCGTGTCGCAACTGACGGGCAACGGCAACGTCACCGATACGGACGGTGCGGGGGCGCATGACGGCCAGACGCCGGGCGCTGCCGGCGTGGCCGTCACGGCCGCCGATACCACCGAAGGCACGTGGTGGTATTCGACCGACAACGGTGCGACCTGGACGAAGTTCGCGGGCCAGGGCCTGACGGCGATCTCGCAGAACAATGCGCTGCATCTCGTCGCGGACGGCAACACGCGGATCTACTTCGAGCCGGCCCAAGCCAATTGGAACGGCACCGTCAACAATGCGTTGACGTTCCGCGCATGGGACCAGTTCGACGGCGTGGCGAACGGCACGATCTCGGCGCTGCCGAGTACCGGCACGTTCGGCCAAGGTGCGAACACGGCGGCTTCGGCGTATTCGTCCGCCGACGAGACGATCCCGCTGCACGTTGCGGCCGTCAACGATGCGCCGATCGCCTCGGGTAGCGCGACGATGCCGACGATTCCGGAGGATACGAGCGCACCGGCGCCTCAAACGGTAGGTGCGTTGTTCGGATCGCATTTCGACGACAGCGCCGATCAGCAGCAAAGCGGGGCGAATGCGGACGGGTCCACGGCGAACCCGTTGGCCGGCGTTGCGATTACGGGCAATGCCGCCGATGCGAGCCAGGGCAGTTGGCAGTACTCGACGGACAACGGCGCGAGCTGGCACACGATCGCGACGACGGGTCTGGGCGATTCGAGCGCGCTCGTGCTCTCGTCGTCGGCTCAGTTGCGGTTCGTGCCGGCTGCGAATTTCAACGGCGTGCCGGGCCAACTCACGACGCGCCTCATCGACGCGTCGAGCATGCCCGTGACAAACACGGTGACGGGCGCACAGCTCGCGGCGACGGACATCGCCATCGCGGGCGTCGACGTATCGGGCGCGCACCACGGCGGGACGAGCGCCGTCAGTGCGCAGACGGTGCCGCTCGGCATCGAGATCACGCCCGTGAACGATGCGCCGATCGCAAGCGGCACGGCCAGCATCGGTCCGGTCAAGCAAGACGACCGAGACCCGGCGGGCAGCTCGGTCACGACGCTCTTCGGGGGCGACTTCAACGATAGCGCCGATCAGCAGCACAGCGCGTCGAACCCCACCGGTTCGACGGCCAATACGCTGGCGGGCATCGCGATCGTCGGCGACACGGCCACTTCGGCTCAAGGCGCTTGGCAATATTCGAGCGACGGCGGCAAGACATGGACGAACGTCCCGACCACCGGCTTGAGCGACAGCAACGCGCTCGTGCTCGCGGCGACCGACAGCTTGCGGTTCCTGCCGTCGGGCACGTTCAGCGGCACGCCGGGCGCGTTGGCGGTGCGGCTCATCGATAGCTCGGGGACGGCGCCCATCGTCGACGCCTCGGGCGTGAACCTCGGCGCGGTCGGCGGCACCTCCGCCTACAGCGCGGACACCGTGGCGCTGACGACGCAAATCAGCTCGAGCAATCGCCCCGTGTTGTCGACGCAGACCCCGCTGATTCCGGACTTCAACGCGCCGAACGACTACAACAAGCTCGGCCCGCGCGTGAACCCGAACGACCCGTATAGCGCGTCGGAGCAGCATTTCCCCGACGACGGCCTCGTCCCGCCCGCCGAAGGGCGCGGGTATCGGCCCAGCCTCTACGGCGAACCCATCATTCCGCAAGTGTGGCTGACGGGGTCGGTGGGCAGCCGCTTCATCATCGAGCAGCAGCAGTCGGTCATCGCGGTGCCGTCGGATCTCTTTAACGATACCTATCCGAACGCGGAACTGCAGTACGACGCCCGCATGCCGGGCGGCGCTCCGCTGCCGCCATGGCTGGCCTTCGATGCCCGCAATTTGACGTTCACGGGGACGCCGCCGGAGGGCTCGCACGGCACGGTCGAAGTCGAGATCGTGGCGCACGATCAGTTCGGCAATCAGGCGACGGCCACCTTCCAAATCACGGTCGGCCGCGAATCGAAGGATATCGAGCAGATGCTCTCGCACCTGCACGCCACGCAGCCGGGCGCGCATGCGCCGCAGCCGGCTCACGACGGGGGCGCGCGGCACGAGCACGACGGGGGGGCTCGGCACCGGCACGATGGTCCGCCGCACAAGGCGGGGGCATTGCAAGGCGCCGGCCGCACGGCGTTCACGGCGCAACTGCGCGACGCCGGGCCGATCGGAAAGATTTTGCAGGCGCGCCGCATGGTGCATTCCGTGGTCGGGGCCGTGGCCGGACATGGCGCTGAGCCCACGAGCTAATCGAAAGCGAACAAGACATCAACGATTGAACGCCAATATGAAAAGCACATTCAATAGCCGCCGCGTCGCGGGACGAGCGGGGAAAGCAGGGGATCGGCAAAGCATCGCGCACGAACAGGGCGCGGACCGCCGGCCGGGACGCGTGCGCGCTGTCGCCGCGGTGCGGGCCACGGGCTTGACGCTGCTCTCGGCCGCGGTGCTGTCCGCCTGCGCGATCAAGCCGGAGCCGATCAGCCAAGCCGAGCACCTCAAGCGTGCGCAGGACGATTACAAGACGCTTTATTCGACGTACGTGCCGCTCACGCGGCCGCTTACGCTGTCGGACGCCATTTCGCGGGCGCTCAAGTACAACTACAACGCGCGGCTCGCAAAAACCGAGCAGACGCTGCAAGATCGGCAACTCGACCTTGCCATCGCGCAGATGCTGCCGCGTCTTGCGGCCAACGCCGGCTATACGTGGCGCAACAACGATAATGCGGCCGAGAGCGTGTCCGAACTCACGCGGCAGCGATCGCTCGAGTATTCGTTCTCCGAGCAGCCGTCGCACGCCACGGCCTCACTCGAGCTTTCGTGGAATTTGCTCGATCTCGGCGTCAGCTATTTCCAAGCGAAGCAGCAGGGGTACCGCACGTACGCGGCGGTCGAGCGTCGCCGTAAAGTCATCGACGACATCGTCAAGAGCACGCAAGAGGCGTATTGGAAGGCCGTCGCGGCCGATCGTCTGCTGCCGCGCCTGAAGCCGCTGCTCGCCGAGGCCGACAAGATGCTCGAGAACTCGCGCGAGGCGAGCCGTCAGAAGCTCGTCCCGCAACTGCAAGGGCTCGACTACCAGCAGAACATGCTCTCCGTGGTGGGCCAGCTGCGCCGCATGCAGACCGATCTGAATACGGCCCGCGTGCAGCTGGCGTCGCTCATCGACGTGCCGACCGACGCGCCGATCCAATTCGCGCCGATGGATCTCGACCTTTCGACGTCGCCCGCCAAGGTCGATCCGCGCAAGCTCGAAGCGCTGGGCCTCGCCATGCGCCCGGAACTGCGCGAAGAGGCGTATCAAGAGAAGATCGACCAGCAGGACGTCTACAAGGAAATCGTCAAGATGATGCCGGGCGTGGGCGTGCTCGGCAGCCTCAACTACGACAGCAACCAGTATTTGTACAACCCGAATTGGGCGCAGCTCGGCGTGAACGCCACGTTCAATCTCGTGAACCTGATCGAGGGGCCGAAGGCGATTTCGGCGGCCAAGGCCTCCGTGGAAGTGTCGCGCCAGCGTCGCCTCGCGCTCAGCGTCGCCGTGCTCACGCAGGTGAATTTGAGCTATCAGCAATATTTGGCGTCGGTCGAGGATCTGGACATCGCCAAGCAGATCAACGACGTCGAGCAGCAGATCCGAGTCGCTTCGGCCAACGAGGCGAGCGCGCAGGAAGAGTCGGAGGCGGACCGCATTCGGCGCGATCTGGCCTCGATGGTCGCCGAGTTCAGCTACGACCGCACGATCGCGCAGGTGCACACGGCGCTCACCAATCTCTACACGTCCGTCGGCGTCGACCTCGTCCCGCCCAATGCCGACACGGACAATCTCGCGCAACTCAGCGAGCGCGTGAAGGCGGCAATCGCGGGTTGGGAGGCGGGGCAACTGCCCGACATCGCGATGGCCTTGCCGGCGGCTTCGACGTTGGGCGAGTCGGGCGCTACGCCGGCCGCTCGAGCGGCAGGTGTGCAGGCGGCATCCGCCGTGCCGGTCGCCGCGACCTCGCAGACTCATCTCGCCGCGCAATAAGCGCTCAGTCGTTAGACGGTTAGGAAAGTTGGGAAAGTCATGAAAGTGCATCACCCGCGCGCCCAAGGGGCTGCGAAACTCATCGCGCTTGCGTCCGTCGTTCTGGCCGGCGCAGGCGTCGCGGCCGCGTTCGCCGCGCAGGCGCCCGGCTCGGCGCCCGCGCCGACGCCCAAGGTCGCGGCATTGCCGGTCGCCGCACAATCGCACGCGGCAGCGTCGTCGTCGATTTCGACATCGCCGCAACCGGCTTTGCCGGCCCGCGACATCCGCGTCCAGCTCGTCGCCGATACGATTGCCACGATCGGAGCGCCGATGCCGGGGCGGCTCGCTCAGTTTCCGCTGCGCGACGGCGATCGATTCAAGCAAGGGCAGATCCTCGCCCGTTTCGACTGCGGCGAAAAAGAGGCCGCGCTCGCGCATGCGCGGGCCGTGCTGGAAAGCCGCAAATCGGTGAACGAAAGCAAGCAGCGCTTGCGTGCGCTCGGCACGTCCAGCGAAGTGGAATACAAAGTCGCCGCGGCGGACGAGAAGCAGGCGGCGGCGGACGTGCAAGCGGCGCAGACGCTCGTGGCGAACTGCGCCGTCGTCGCGCCGTTCAGCGGCCGCGTCTCGGCCGTCTACACGCACAACTATCAGTACCTTCAAACCGGTGCGCCGATGCTCGAAGTATTGAGCGACAAGGGCCTCGAGCTCGAGATGATCGTGCCGTCGATGTGGCTTTCCTGGCTCAAGCCGGGCAGCCCACTGAACGTGAAGATCGACGAGACGGGCAAGACGTATCCCGCCACGCTTGCGCGCCTCTCGGGCAAGGTCGATGCCGTGAGCCGCTCCGTCAAGGTCTACGCGCACATCGATAAGCCGTCCGATTCGCTTTTGCCGGGCATGAGCGGCCACGCGATTTTTGCGCCGCCCGCCGGCGTGTCGTTGTCGTCGCAACAATGAACTCGCCCGCAGGCGCGCTCAACTATCAGCTTTTGCGGCTGGGCGCGGTGCTCGCTCTGGAGCGGCGGGCCCGCGCGGCGGCCCGAGACGAACTCGGCTTTCTGATCGTCAACGAGACGGCGGGCGTCGTGCCCTATCAGCAGGCGGCGTTGTGGCAGGACGGCTCGGCAGGCGCCGAGCCGCTCATCCTTTCCGGCGTCGCATCGGCTGAACGCGGCGGGCCATATTACCTCTGGCTCGAACGCGTGTTCGCGATTCTGGCCAACGACGACGCACGCGGCGCCGCGGCCGTCGAGCCGCGCGTCGTACGTCCCGAGCAATTGCCCGAAGCGCTCGCGACCGAATGGCCCGAGTGGTTTCCGGCGGAGGCGCTCTTGTGCCCCCTCGCTTGGCGCGATAGCGCGCCGATCGGGTATCTGCTGCTTGGCCGCGCCGATGCATGGGCCGATAGCGATCTGCACTTGCTCGACGCGCTGGCGGGCGCCTACGCGCAGAGCTTGCTGCTGCACCGGCGCGATCGCAAGCCCGGGGTGTTGCAGCGGTTGGCGCTTCGCAAACGCCAAATGGCGATCGCGGCCGCCGTGTTGCTGGCTATCGCGCTTTTTCCGGTACGCGAATCGGTGCTCGCGCCGGCGGAGATCGTGCCGATCGAGCCCGCGGCCGTGCGCGCCCCATTCGACGGCGTGGTCGGCGCGCTTCGCGTCGAGCCGAATCAGCCGGTGCGTGCGGGACAGTTGCTGGTCTCGTTCGACCGCACGCAACTCCAAACGCGCTACGAGGTCGCCAAGAAAGCGCTCGACATGGCGCGAGAAGAGTTTGCGGATACTTCGCAGCAGGCCATGAGCGACGATCGCGCGAAAGCGCGGCTCGCCATGCTCGCCAGTAAAGTCGACCAGGATCAGGCGGAACTGGCCTACGACGAAGACATGCTGCAGCGCGCGCAGATCGTTTCGCCCGTGGACGGCGTAGCGATATTCGACGACAGCAGCGAATGGATCGGCAAGCCCGTCGTGCTCGGCGAACGGATCATGGTCGTTGCCTCGCCCGCGCGCACGCAACTGCAAATCGAAGTGCCGGCCAGTTCGGTCGTCTCGTTCGACCGGGGCGCCGAAGTCGTCTTTTTCAGCAACCTGCGGCCCGACCGGCCCGCCTACGGCAAGCTGACCTTCGCGAGCTATTCCAGTACGGTCGCGGCCGACGGCGTGATGTCGTACGCCTTTCGCGCGTCGCTCGAGCATGCTTCGGCGTTGCGGCTGGGCTTGAAGGGAACCGCGAAGATTTACGGGCCGCGCCGCGCGCTCGTGCTTTGGCTGCTCCGGCGGCCGTTGACGGTGGTGCGCGAATGGCTGTCGATTTGAACGCGGCGGTGGACGAGACGAGTCGAGCCGACGTGCCGGATCAGGCGGGGGAGGCGCCGCCCGTCGCCTTGCCGCCGCTGCGCGAAGACTTGAAACTGATGCCGGGCCCATCGAGCGCCGACGGCGGCCCGACATGGACCTTGCACGATCCGGCGCGACATCGATTCATCCGCATCGGCTGGTTGGAATTCGAAGTGCTGGCGCGCTGGGCGCTCGGCAATACCGAAGCCGTGGCTCGTTCGATTGCGGCCGAGACGACGATACGCGCCACTTCGCAAGACGTCGTCGAGGTGCTGAGCTTCGCCTACCGCGCGGGACTGACCGCGCCCACCGACGCCCGCACGACCGAGCGTTTCGCCGCGGAGCGTGCCGCCGAACGATTGTCGCCCGCGCGCTGGCTGCTGAAAAACTACCTGTCGATCAAGCTCCGCCTGGTCAATCCCGACCGCGTGCTGTCGAGCGTCGTGCCGCGCATCGGCTGGGTATTCACGCGCGGCTTCGCGATCACGCTCGCGTCGCTCGCCGTGCTCGGCTTCTATTTGATTAGCCGCCAATGGGATGCGTACACGCACAGCTTGCTGCATTTGTTCTCGCTGCGCGGGGCGGCGCTCGTCGGGCTCGCGCTCGCTTCCGCGAAAGTCGTCCATGAAATCGGTCACGGCGTCATGGCCAAACGGATGGGCTGTCGCGTGCCTGCCATGGGGGTCGCGTTTCTCGTGCTCTGGCCCGTGCTCTGGACCGACACGACCGATGCCTGGCGCCTCACCGATCGCCGACGCCGGCTCGCGATCGATGCGGCTGGGATGCTGGCCGAAACCACGCTCGCGGTCTTCGCCTCGCTTGCATGGTCGGTCTTGCCCGACGGCGCGTTGCGAACCGGCGCATTCTTGCTTTCCAGTTCGACCTGGCTGCTGACGATCGCGATCAACGTCAACCCGCTCATGCGCTTCGACGGCTATTTTTTGCTGTCCGATTGGCTCGAGGTGCCGAACCTGCAGGAGCGCGGATTCGCGATGGGCCGCTGGTGGCTGCGCGAGACGCTGTTCGGGCTCGGCGATCCGCCGCCCGAGCACTTTCCGCGCGACAAGCGGCGAATCGTGATCGGCTACGCGCTCGCCTGCATGGTGTATCGCTTCACGCTGTTTCTCGGCATCGCGCTCGTCGTCTATCACATGGCGTTCAAGGCGCTCGGCATCTTCCTCATGTGCGTCGAGATCGGTTGGTTTCTCGTGCGCCCCATCGTCGGAGAAATACGTGTCTGGCACGCACGGCTCGGCGCCAAGCGTCCGGATCGGCGCGCGCTCGTCCCGCTCGCCTGCTGCGCGATCGCGCTGCTCGTGCTGGTCGTCCCCTGGCGGCGCGAGGTCTCGGCACCGGCGCTCCTGCGGGCCGCCAAGCAGGCGACGCTCTATGTCGCCGAACCGGGCCGGCTCGTGAAGCAATCGGCGAACGGCGCGGTCGTGGCGGCCGGGCAGCCCATCTTCGAACTCGAATCGCCGACCGTCGAATATCACAAGGCGGTCGCGCTCGCGTCGTTGTCGGGCGTGGAGAGCCGGATGAAAGGCCAATCGTTCGATCCGGAGCAGGCGGCCATGATCGGTGTGGGCGAACAGGAGTTGCAAGGCGCCATCGCCGCCGTCGATCAAGTTGCCGCGCAAGAGGCGCTGTTGACGGTTCGAGCACCGTTCGCCGGGGTCGTCACCGACGTGCCCCCGATGCGCGAAGGCGAATGGCTGCCGCGTCGCGCGGCGCTCGCGATGCTGATCGATCCTTCTTCGGCCGCCGTCGAAGCGTTCGTGGGCGAGGCCGATCTGCCGCGTGTGCATCCGGGTGCGCATGCGCGATTTTTTCCCGAGAATGGCGACCCGAGCGTCGATCTCGTGGTCTCGCGCATCGAGACGAGTTCCGCGCGCGTGCTGGACGTCACGGAACTCGCGTCCATTTACGGCGGCGGCATAGCCGTACGCAAGACCGCCGATTCCAAACTCATTCCCGAAACGGCCGTGTATCGCGCGACGCTCGTGCCGCGCGATGGGCACGTCAAAGCGTGGCGTCGCCTGCGGGGGCAGGTGGTCATCGACGGCGATCGGGCGAGCCTATTGGGCCAAATCTACCGCAGGGCGGTCGCGGTGCTGATCAGCGAGAGCCAGATCTAAGGCGGAGTGCGGTCGATCGCGCCTACTTAGTCGGTTCGGTTGACGGTGTATAGATCATTGATGATGATTTTGTCAATCACGACGTTTGAATCTATACTGCCCTTCTGATCGAAATCGGAATCGTTATGCCGAAGACTACGAATCGCCCGACACCCAAGCGCGCCGCCAAGGCCGAGCCCGCCGCCCCAGCGGAAGCCGCCGATGCGCGCGAACCGCGCGGCGCCCGTCGCAAGCGAGAGACGCGGGCCCGCTTGCTGGAGGCAGCGCTCAAGCTGATGGCCGTGAAAGGCATGGAGGGCGTGGCCATCAACGAAATCACCGAGGCGGCCGATGTCGGCTTTGGATCGTTCTACAACCACTTCGAGTCCAAGGAGGCGATCTATGCCACGCTCGTCGAATCGGTGTTCGAGGACTTCGCCGACTGGCTCGACCGCCTCACGACCGGTTTGTCGGACCCGGCCGAAGTGGTCGCCGTTTCCGTGCGCTATACCTTGATGCGCGCGCATCGCGAGCCTCTGTGGGGCCAGTTCCTGGTGAGGGAAGGCTTTTCCTCGCGCATGCTCGGTCGCGGTCTTGGCCAGCGCTTGTTGCGGGATGTGCAAAGAGGCATTGCTGCAAAGCGATTCACCGTCGCGGACCCCTTCGTCGGGTTCTTGTCCGTGGGAGGCACGGTGCTCGCCGCAGTAACCGCCGAACTCAGCTTCGTCGCGCCCGGGGCGCCCAGCGCCGATGCGTTGGAGGGGCTCGGTTTCAGCGGAGAGCATCTCGCCGAACGCGTTGCCTGCGCGTTACTGCAGACCTTGGGCCTCAAACGGGCAGAAGCGGAAAAGGTCGCGATGCGTCCATTGCCGGTACCCCTAGAACCGGCCGTCGAAGCCGACTGAAAGCCATGACGGTGACGAGCCGTTGTACTGCGACCGGCGCGGCGGGTAGGTAAGCGTACTTCATTGCGAGATGCTCGAACGCGCCGCATTCAATCCCGACGCCGATACGAGGTGCTCTGTGACGTTGATCGACGGTGACGGACAATGCACCATCGGCTGCGGATTCGATGAACGACTTGTCGCCGTGGTGAGCGACCCGCTCGCGTCAGCGTCAGCGTCAGCGTCGAGAGCACGAATGGTCGCCGCCAGTTGCCCCGCAATGGTCGTCAGCGCGCGACGATGCCCGTCCACGAGCGCGTCGTAACCGGCGGCGACCGGCTCGACCACCGCACTGCGGCAAGTCAGCTTGCCGTTGGCCTCTCCCGATGGGCGAATACTCCAGATCGCGTCCACGGCCACCCTTGCCCCGGGCCACGACTCGAAACGCCGCACGTCGACGGCAATGTGATAGACGGGCGTCTCGGCTTTTCGCGTTCCATGGGGCGGGTCTAAGTCACTCAACTGTTGCGTCGCTGCCATCGACAGGGCGGTGCGTATTTCATCGCTGAGGGGCGACGCCCATCGTTCGTTTTCGAGTACGTGAACCTGCGTCTCGCCAACCCGCACGACGAGTTGATTGCGCGCAACCTCGGCCGGCACGCTGACGGACTGAATGTCGATCAAGGCAGCAGGAGCAGAAGCGTCTGAGGCGGACTGAGCCGGCGCAATCGGAGCCAGCGTAAAGAACCGACTCTCCGGTGACGAGGCGCACGCGGATAGCGCGAGCACACTCGCGGCCGCAAACACTCGAATGGCGGCGCTGCGACTATGCAATACGTTGAACATCACGGGCGATCCCCCTTCTTACCGAACACGAGTGCTTCAGGATGGCGCTCCAGATAATCCGCGAGCGCGTTCAGGGATTGAAGCGTGCGGGTCAATTCCTGCATGGCGCCGTGGACGTCCGCTTGCATTGGCGAATCTTGTCCAAGCGTCGCTTGCGCCGTGTCGAACGTTTTCTGGGCCGAGGCCAGCGTCGATCGCGCTTGCGGAACGACTTCCGAATTGATCTGATCGAACAGGCGATTGGCGCTTTCGAGCGAGCCGTTCAGATTCGCGCCGATCTTGTCGAATGGAACCTGATTGAGTTTTTTGGCGATGTCGGCGATCTGCACTTGCAGTTCGTCGAGCGTGTTCGGCACGGTCGGCAATTCGATCGGCGTCTCGCTCAGATTGACCGTCGCGCGCGGTGCATGCGGGAACATGTCGAGTGCCACATAGAGCTGGCCGGTGAGCAAGTTGCCCGTGCGCAGTTGGCCGCGCAGCCCTTGCATGACGAGGTGTTGCAGCATGTCGTGGCCGCCCTGGCTGTTCGGCGAAGGCAGCGACGTATTCGCGCGACGCCTGAGCCGGTCCGGATACAGTGCCATCGTCACTTCCATGCTGAAGTTTTGCGACTTTTCGTCGTATTCGAGACCGATCTTCGTCACTTGACCTAACGTGATGCCGCGCAAATCGACCGGTGCGCCCACTGTCAATCCACGCAGCGATTGATTGAAGTGCATGACGACATAAAGCGGTGCGCCGTCCGGCTCTCGCATCGCGTCGGTTTCGTCGGGCGCGAGCCTGAACGTCGCGCCTCCGGGGGCTTGCAGGCCGGCATCTTGTCCAGGCGGCGATGCGAAGGCCAATCCCCCCATGACGACGGTGGCGAGCGATTGCGTGTTGAGCTTGAGCCCGCCGGAGTCGAGACGCAGATCCACACCGCTCGCGTGCCACCACCGCGTGTCGGTCCCGACGTACTTGTCGTAAGGTGCATTGACGAACACGTTCACGATGACACCCGTTCCGGTCGGGGCGAGCGAAAACCCGACCACTTGGCCGACCTGAATCCTGCGGTAGAAGACGGGCGCACCGATATCGAGCGAGCCGAGCGAATCGCCGAGCAGCGTGTATTGATGTCCTTGCTGATCGGAGGTCACGATCGGAGGGGTTTCAAGACCGCTGAAGGCTGTCTTGCGCAGGGTCGAGCGGCCGATATCGGCGCCGATATACGCGCCCGACAGCAACGTGCCAAGACCCGATATGCCGCTCGCGCCGATGCGCGGTCGCACGACCCAGAATCGCGATCCCTCGGTGGCGAATTTTTCGGCTTCTTTGTCGAGTCGAATTTCGACGCGGACATGCCGAAGATCGTCCGATAGCGCGATTGTGCGGACGGTGCCGATCTCTACGTCCTTGTATTTGACCTTCGTTTTTCCTGCCTCCAGCCCCTCGGCATTATTGAAGGTAACGGTGACAGTGGGCCCTTCATCGCTGATGGATTTCGCGAGCAGCGCGATACCGATCAGCGCCGAGATCAGGGGAATCAGCCATACCAGAGAAGGAAGCCAGCGGCTGCGAGGCTTGATCTCCGGATGCGGTAAGTCAGGGATATGCATCGCTGGAAGGAATTGGGTAAAAGGTTGTCGAAACCAAACGGTAGGCCGTGATCACGTTCGTGCGGGAGCGCGCGCCGGCCGGCGATTGACCGTGTCCCAGATCAAGCGCGGATCGAACTCGTTCGAGGCGAGCATCGTCAGCACCACGACCGAACCGAAGGCCAACGCCCCCGGTCCCGCGGTGATCCGCGCGAACGATCCGAAATGCACGAGCGCCGCGGTGAGCGACACGACGAATACGTCGAGCATCGACCAGCGCCCAATGCGCTCCACCATGCGGTAGAGCTTGGCGCGCTCGAGCGGCTGCCAATCGGAGCCGCGGTAGGCGGTGACGGTTTGCAGCGTGAGAATGGCAAGCTTGAGCATCGGCACCATGACGCTGGCGACGAATACGATGACCGCAAGCGGCCAGTCCCCCGATCGCCAGAAGTAGGCGATGCCGGCGAAGATCGTGTCGTCCTCTGTGCGTCCGAACGACGACGTATGCATGATCGGCAACAGATTGGCCGGGATATAGAGCAAAGCGGCGGCAAGCAGCAGCCCGAAAGTTCGCGTGATGCTTTCGGGGCTGCGCTCGTGCAGCGGCGAGCGGCATCGTGCGCAATGCGGCTCGGATGCCTGCATGCTGCGCGACTGAACGAGCCCGCAGCAGTGACAGGCGATGAGGCCGGCGTGTCTCGCGGTGATGCGGGCCGTTGCCGGCTGAGCAGGCCCGGGACTGTCAGCGCCGCCATGCGCGTTGTCACGTTGCCGATTGCGACGTCGCGTCGAATCGACGCGAGCACCGGCCCGATTCATGACCTCGTCGCGAATCTCCCACAGCATGCACGGGTCGAACGCGGCGATTACGCAAAACATCAGTGTCAACGCCCCGAAGGCGAACAGCGCCGTTCCCGGGATGACACGCGCAAGACTGACCATCTTCACGATCGTGATCAGCACGCCGAGCATGAAAACTTCGGTCATACCCCAAGGACGCACGAATTGAACGAGGCGCAGCACAGCGTCGAACGCGCGTGGGACACGACCCGCACGCAGCGGCAGCAATAGATAGAGCAGGGCGACGAGTTCGAGGGACGGAAACAGCATCGTCGTGCAAAAGACCATCGCTGCGACCACATGCATGTGGCCTTGCCACAGCGACCGCACGGCTTCGAAAAGCGTCGCGTGCGACGTCAGACCTCTCGTTTCGAGAGCGAGCACCGGGAACGCCTGCGCGATCATGAACGTGATCAGCGCGGCAACCGTTATCGCGCAGACGCGGTCGAGCGTGAGACCGGCGTGACGCACCCCTTTCATGCTTGCGCCGCAAGACGAGCAATGAGCAACCAAACCGCGCAGACGGGGCGGTTTGCGAAAGAGCGAGTCGCACTCGTGACAGGCAATCAAATCTCGATGTTCCATGCGGAAGAATATCGAACGAGCAAACATGGACAATCGATCGTGCGGCGCGGCGCGCTGATGGCACGATGCACCGTACGATCGCCAATGAACTGAAATGAACTGAAATGAACTGAACCAGCGCGAATCAATCGCGCGATGCCGACTTCACCGGCTCGGTCGGCAATTCGCCCATTGCCTGGAACAGCGCGGCCGTATCGCCGAGCCGCTGGCTCTGTGCACGAACCGCGTCGATCTGTGCGCTCAGATACTGCTGTTCGCTGGCGTGAGCCGCCGATATCGGCAGGGCGCCAAGCTGACAACGCGAAGTCGTTTCATCGAACAACGCATGCGCCGAGCGCGCCTCGCTTTCGGTCGATGCGAGCACCTGTGCATCGTTCTCGAGTGCGGCGAGCGAATCGGCGACGTTCTCGAAGGCGGACAAGACCGTCGACTTGTAGTGCAATATCGCTGCCTCGTACGCCTCCTTCGTCGCACGCCGATGCGCCATCAAAGCCCCGCCATGAAAGATCGGTTGCGAGACGCTTGCCCCGATCGCCCATATGCCGCCGGCGCCGGAGAGCAGGGCAGGCCAGCTGAATCCTGCGCGGCCCATCGAAGCCGTCAGCGATAGGCTCGGGAAAAGTTGTGCTGTCGCTTGACCGACGTCGAATGCGGCCGCCTGCACAGCGGCTTGGGCGGCTTGAATATCCGGACGCGACTGGAGCAACTGGGCGGGTACGGCGACGGGTACGCGTCCGGGCAGCGAAAGGCTATCCAAATCGGGTACGGCCGGCGCCGCGTCGGGCGTTCGACCCAAGAGCACGGCGAGCGCATGGACGGTGCTCGCGCGCTGCTGGCGCAGCGGCGGGAGGGTGGCGGCGAGCGCGGCTGCCTGTCGCGCGGACGCAAGCGCCTGTGCGTGCGAGACTGCGCCGAGCGCTTGACGCTGCGCATCGTCGCGCGCCGCATCGTCGGCGAGTGTCACGAGGCGTTCGGTGAGCGCGATCTGACGATCGAGCGCCGCGGCGTCGATGGCAGTGCCGACGATGTTCGCTGCGAGCGCACGGCGTGCTGCCTCGAGTTGATACGCCTGCACGTCGACCCGGGCCGCGCTGGCCTTGTTGCCATAGCGAGTGGCGCCGAACAGATCGAAGTTGTACTGTGCCTGCAACTGACCGACGAAGACGTTGTAGCGTTCGGTGGTTGGGCCGAGGCCGGGGACGACAGGCGAACGCGCACGTTCCACCTGGCCGCCTGCGTCGATCGACGGCATCGTGGAGGCGCCGATCTGAGCCCGCAGTTCCTGGCGTGCGGCGTTGAGCGACCTCTGCGTGGCGGCGAGCGTTGGGCTGTTGCGCAGCCCTTCTTCGACGAGCGCGTCGAGCGCGTCGGAGCGGTACAACCTCCACCACTGCGGGACCGGCGTGGCGCCGACGTCGAAACGTTGCGCTGTTCCGCCCGCCGCGACGGTTTCCGACGGTTGGGGCTGCACCCCGTAGTGAGCGGGCGACGGCATCACAGGTGCCGCACCGCTCGGTCCCAACGCGCAAGCGCTCGTGACGAGTGCCGTGAATACGGCGATAACGGATGTCTTAATGGCAAGTTGCATGATCAGGTCTCCGCATGCTCGATGACGCGCTGTTGCGGCCCGCGCTCGTCGCGCCGAACACGGAAGGAAGTTGCGTAAAGGGCCGGCAGGAAGAACAGCGTCAGCACCGTGGCGATCGTGATGCCGCCCATGAGCGCCGTGGCCATCGGCCCGAAGAAGCCGGAGCGAAGGAGCGGAATCAGGGCCAGCACCGCGGCGGCGGCGGTGAGCATGATCGGCCTGAAGCGCCTGACGGTCGCGCCGACGATTGCATCGAAGCGCGGTTGGCCCGATGCGATGTCCTGCTCGATTTGATCGACGAGGATCACCGAATTGCGCATGATGATGCCGAACATCGCGATCACGCCGAGCATGGCGACGAAGCCGAACGGCTCGCCGAGCAGCAGCAGCGCGGCCACCACGCCGATCAACCCGAGCGGCGCCGTCAGCACGACGATGAGCGTGCGCGAGAAACTTTGCAGTTGAATCATGAGCAACGTCAGCACGGCAATGATGAGGATCGGCATTTCCGCGTTGATCGACGTCTGGCCCTTCATGCTTTCCTCGACCGCCCCCCCCACGACGATGCGATACCCGATCGGCAGTTGCGCGCGAAGCTGGCCCAGTTGCTTGTCGATGTCGTGCGTGACGTCGATACCTTGAGCGTCGCCGCGAACGTCGGCTTGCACCGTGATGGTCGGCTGCCGGTCTCGCTCCCAGATCACGCCGTACTCGAGCGCCGTGCGCACGTGGCCGAGCGTGCCGAGCGGCACCGGGCCGTTGGGCGTCGGAATGGCCAGGCTCGTGAGTTGCGAGGGATCGACGCGCTCGCTCTTGGGCGCGCGCAGATCGACGTCGATCAGCTTGTCGCGCTCGCGGTACTGCGTAACCGTGTAGCCCGAGAGCGTCATGGCCAGGAAGTTCGACACGTCCTGCGAGGTCACGCCGAGTTGACGCGCGCGGTTCTGATCGATCTGGAACGACAGGGAGCGCTCTTCAGGCTCGTCCCAGTCAAACTGCACACTGCGCGTGCGCGCATCGGCACGTACCGTATCGGCCACCTTTTGCGCGATCCCGCGCACGGCGGCGATGTTGTCGCCGCTCACGCGGAATTGAATCGGATAGCCGACGGGCGGCCCGTTTTCGAGTCGCGCCACACGCGTGCGTACGCCCGGAAACTGCTTCTCAAGCGAGGCGTCGAGCCACTTCATGAGCTTTTCTCGTTCTTCGACGTTCTTGGCCGTGATCACGAATTGGGCGAAGTTCGGCTGCTGCAACTGCTGATCGAGCGGCAGATAGAAGCGAGGCGCACCGGTGCCGACGAAGTCGACGAACCGGGCGATTTCAGGGCGGCCGTTGAGCGTTTTTTCAAGGCGCGTTGCTTCGCGCAGCGTCGCCGCGAACGAGGCGCCTTCGGGCAACCGCATGTCGACCAGCAACTCGGGGCGCTCGGAGTTCGGGAAGAACTGCTTGGGCACGCGTGTAAAGGCCGCCATGGCAACTGCGAACGCGATGGCGGTCACGCCGAGCACGAGCCAGCGGTGCTCGATACACCACGAAATCCAACCCGCCATGCGACGATAAAAGCCCGTGTCGTAGATGTCTTCGTCATGGCCGTGCGCACCATGCTGGCCGGCCTTGCGTTCCGGAAGCAGGTGGTAGCCGAGCAACGGAACGAGCACGACGGCGGCGAACCAGGACACGATGAGCGCGATCGCCGACACTTCGAAGATCGAGCGCGTGTACTCGCCGGTGCTCGACTTGGCGAGCGCGATCGGGAGGAAGCCCGATACGGTGACGAGCGTACCGGTCAGCATGGGAAACGCCGTGCTCGTGTAAGCGAATGCCGCCGAACGCATGCGGCTCCAACCCTGCTCGAGTTTCACCGCCATCATTTCCACGGCGATGATCGCGTCATCCACGAGCAGCCCCAGCGCGAGCACGAGCGTGCCGAGCGAGACCTTGTTCAGGCCGATGCCGAACAGATACATGCACAGCGACGTCACGGCGAGCACGATCGGGATGGAAATCACGACGACCATGCCGGTGCGCAAACCGAGCGAGACCAAGCTCACCACGAGCACGATCGCGACGGCCTCGGCGACGGCTTCGACGAAATCGTCCACCGAATGCTTGACGGTGTCGGGCATGCTCGAGATCTGGACGAGCTTCAGCCCCGCGGGCAGACGCGCCTGCAGCTCGGCGCGCTCGCTATCGAGCGCTTTCCCAAGCCGGATCACGTCGCCGCCCGCCTGCATCGTGATGCCGATTCCGAGCACCGCGTGGCCGTTCGTGCGCATCTGCGTGACAGGCGGATCGTCATAGCCGCGGCGGATCGTCGCGATGTCGCCGAGCCGGAAGGTGTGGTGATTGACCGAGATCAGCATGTCCTCGAGTGCTTGGACGGATTTGAACGCACCGCTCGTGCGCACGAACACCCGATCGTCGGGGGTCGTAAACGTGCCGGCCGGCGCGACGGCGTTCTGTGCATCGATGGCATGTGCCAGTTCCGCAGGCGTGATCGCGAGCTTCGTCAGTTGCGTGTTCGAGATCTCGATGAAGATGTGTTGATCGGGGTCGCCGAAGTAGTCGACTTTGGCGACGCCAGGCACGCGAAGCAGCACCGTGCGCAGTTGGTCGGCGTAGTCATGCAGTTGGGCGGGCGAGAATCCGTCGCCTTCGAGCGCATAGATGTTCGTGTAGACATCGCCGAACTCGTCGTTGAAGAACGGGCCGACGATCCCGTGCGGCAGCGTCGCCCGGATGTCACCGACTTTCTTGCGCACCTGATACCACGTTTCGGGCACGTCCTTCACCGGTGCCGAGTCTTTCATCGCAAAGAAGATCATCGACTCGCCGGGGCGCGAATAGCTCTTGATGTTGTCGACGTAGGGTGCGGCCTGAAGCTGCCGTGCGATGCGGTCGGTGACCTGCTCCTGCACTTCGCGTGCGCTCGCGCCGGGCCAGTACGTTTGAATGACCATCGTCCGGAACGTGAACGGCGGATCTTCCGATTGGGAAAGGTGCGTGTAGCCGATGACGCCGAACAGCGTCATGAGACCGATCAGATAAATGACGAGCTGCTGATGGCGCAGCGCCCATTCGGAGAGATTGAAGCCGCTTTTGCCTTTGCTTTCGGCATCGGACGCGGCGACGGGCGTGGTGTCGCCCGCCTTGTCAGCAGGGTCGATGATGCTCATGATGCGAAATCCTCGGGATGCAGCGGGGCGACAACTTGCACGTGCTCGCCGGCGCTGACGGTATGGACGCCTTGCACGACGACGCGCTCGCCGTCGTGCAGGCCCGCGACGATCTCAACCGTCCGCTCGCCGTAATTCGTGACGGTGACGGGACGCAGCGCGAGCTTGTCGGTGCCCGGTTGAACGACCCAGACGGCGGGCTTCTCGCCATCGTGAAAGAGTGCCGTGGCCGGCAGTTCGAACGGGGCCGCGCCGTTGTTCGCGCGGGCGATATCGAACTTGACCTGAGCCGTCATGCCGAGCCGTATCTCGGGGCTCGGCGCAAGCAGCGTCAGCTTGACGCGCCAGGTGCGGCTTTGCGGATCGGCGCTCGGCGCGACCTCCCGCACGCGCGCATCGAATGTCTTGCCGGGCAACGCCGGCAGCGTGACCTTCGCGATCTGACCGACGGGCAGCGAATTCAGTGCGCTCTCGGGGGCGTCGCAGGCGATATCGATGTCGCCGCTCCAATCGAGGTGATAGACGGCCTGCCCTTGCTCGACGTTCTGTCCCGTATCGGCATCCTCTGACTTGATCACGCCGTCGTGGTCAGCGATCAAAGCGGTGTAGCGCAGGTGGTCTTCGGCTAGAGCCATTTGAGCCAATGCCGAATCGCGCTGCGCGAGCGCGGTTGCATAGGCGTTCTGCGTTTGCTCGAGTTGCGCCGGCGCAATCAGATTGGCCTTCGCCTGTGCCTGATCGCGTGCGAGCTGCTGCTTTTGATAGGCGAGCTGGTGCTCCGCCGCGTCGAGCTGTGCGCGTGCGCTCGCTGCGTTGTTGCGCAGGTCGGTTGGGTCGAGCAGGGCGAGCACTTGCCCGGCTTTCACCGTATCGCCCAGGTGTACACGGCGTTCGGCGATCTTGCCGCCTACGCGGAACGAAAGCGCCGTCGAGTAGCGCGACTCGACTTGAGCCGGCAATGAGGCGGCGTCCGGCGCAGCGTCGGCATGCACGGCGAGCGCGACGACGGGTTTCACTTCGGGGGCGACGGGTTCGCGCGTATGACAAGCCGCGAGCAGGACCGCGCCGCAAACGGCGAGGCAAAGACCCGCCCGACGGGGCAACGCCGTGGAAGACGGGCGCGACGACGACCGCGTTTCAAGACCGGGGAGTTTCACGATGTTTCCAAAGCAAGGGTTAGCGAGGGGAAAGGGGAACCGTGCATTCATCAGGGTTTTTACTGACTAGCATCGATCTATGGTGAGATTAGAGTCGAAAGTGATAAGATTGTCAATTATGACTTTTGGATCTGTGGCGATGACCGATAGAAAAGAGAGGGGGATGCCGGTGTTGCGCGAACCCCGCGGTGCGCGGCGTAAGCGCGAGACGCGAGCCCGCCTGCTCGAAGCGGCGCTGGCTCTGGTAGCGACGAGGGGGGTGGAGCACGTGACCATCAACGAGATCACGGAGGCGGCCGATGTGGGCTTCGGGTCGTTCTACAACCACTTCGAGTCGAAAGATGCGCTGCAAGCGGCGCTCTTCGACTGGGTGTTCGAGGAGTTCGGTGAACAGCTGGATGCGCTGGTGAGCGGACTGACCGATGCGGCGGAGGTGGTGGCCGTGGGCGTGCGGCATACGTTGATGCGCGCGCGGCGTGAGCCCGTGTGGGGGCGTTTCTTGATCCGGGAGGGTTTTTCGGAGCGGGCGCTACGAGATGGCCTGGGTCGGCGGTTGAAGCGCGACAGCGAGGCAGGTATCGCGGCCGGACGCTTTGCCGTGGCCGATCCCTTCATGTGCCATGTGTCGGTGAGCGGTATCGTCCTTGCGGCCATCGCTGCGGAACTGAGCTTTGCCGTCACCGGCCGATCCGGGGGCGAACTGCATCCGGCGCACGATCTCGGGGAGGAGCGCTTTGCAGAGCGCGCCGCGGTTGTCGTACTGCAAACGTTGGGGCTGGATCGGTCGGAGGCGCAACGTGTCGCGCGGCGGCCGTTGCCATCCGCTGCGAGCGAGCCAGATTGACGGCGCTCGCCAATCCGATGGCGGGCCCGGCGTAGAGTTACCTCATAGCAGGGGCGGGCGGTGCTGCGACGCGTCGTCCCGCCAGTGCACATAAAGCGCGCTTGCGAGATAGCGCCGACGTACCTCGCGCAATGCCGTCGCCAGGATGGCGCTGACGGGAAGCGCGAGCAATACGCCGAAGAAACCGAACAACTGGCCGAACGCCAGCAGCGCAAAAATCACCGCGAGCGGATGTAAGCCGATGCGCTCGCCGATGAGGCGAGGCGTCAGAAAGGCCGTCTCGAGCACTTGCCCGATCCCATAGATCAAAGCCACCGCACCGAATCCATACCAGTCGCCGAATTGGAGAAGCCCGGCGAGCAGCGCGAGCACAAGCCCCGTGGCGAAGCCGACATAAGGGATGAAGACGGCAATTCCGGTAAACAGGCCGATGGGCAAGGCGCCGCCGAAGCCGGCCAGCCCCAGCGCGATCGGATAAAACGTTGCGAGCGCAACCATCACGAGCAATTGTCCGCGCAGATACTGGGACAACATCTGGTCCATCTCGGTCGCGAGCGCCCGAGTCTTGCCCAGCCAGGGACGAGGCACGAGGTTTTCGAGCCGCCCGAACATCTTGCTTCTGTCATAGAGCAGGTAGTACAGCACGAGCGGTACGACAACGACATTGCCCACCACGGTGACCAAAGCGCTTCCGCCCGTGCGCAGATAGCGCCACGCGGCGAGCTGGACCGATTGTCCGCCGCCTTCGAGCCGGCTCGTCAACAGATTGCGCAAGCTCGATAAATCGAACGAACCGTCGAGACCCAAGGCGGCGAGCTTCGGTTGCAACCATGCGTTGATCTTCGCGGTGAACCCCGGGATCTGCGCAGCGAGTGCCGGCAGCTCCTTCTGGACGACCGCGAACACAAGCAGCCCGAGCGAGACGACGATCGACGCGAACAAAAGCATCATGGCGAGCGCCGCGAGCGAGCGTGGGACGTGCTGACGAACGAGCCATTCGACGCCGGGCTGGAGCATGTAAGCGATCAAGCCGCCGAGCAGGAACGGAGTCAATACCGGACGCAATACCCACATCAGCATGCCCAGCCCGACAGCGAGCGCGCCCCAGATCAGTGCTTGCCGCTGATAGGCGTGTGGTCGTGGACCCGCGTGCCGGGGCTCATGGGTGACGGGGGGACTCGTCGACATCTTGGAACACATCTCGGAACTCGTGCTTGGCTGCCGGAGGCTGTATCGCAGGATCGGTCGACGGCGATCATCCGGCGGTCTGTCGACTATAAATGCGATATATAACACAAACATGATTAAATGATCAACTGTGACTGTAGTATGAGTTTTGTGCGGTGCTGGCGTCCGAAGCGAGGGCCCCCGTGAGCGGATGGCATCGTGCGAGGCCGAATTCGATTTAGATGGTTGACAAAAGTATCAGCGATGACTTTAATGTCACTAACGGCCCGAACCATAGGTCGGACGAACAACCATAGAGACGATAGGAGCAAGCGTGGAGACAAGCGCGGATATTGGCGTTCCGGTAACGGCGGGGCAGCGCGACCGAGGTTACGTCTCGTGCGCGGCGCAGGCACTGAGGTTCTTGGACGCTTCAGGGTAATCGCATCGCTTCACATGTTGCGACCGACCTGAAACCCGATTCCACCTGGTGCTTTCCGCCATGAAACTGACTACTGCACAGCCCTCGCGCCATCCCCATCCCACGACGAAAGCGTCGGCGTTGGCCTACCTGATCTTCGACCGTCCCGATCTCGAGCAAGCCGAGCGGTTTCTCAATGACTTCGGGCTGCGAACGGTCTCGCGCAACGAAGCGCTCTTACTGTTGCGCGGCACGGGCCCGGCACCGTTCTGCTATGTCGTTCGCCACGCGGCGAAGGCGCAGTTCGCCGGCTTCGGACTGCAGGTCGATAGCGAGGCGGAGCTGCAGGCATTGGCCAAGCTCCCCGGCGCTTCAACGGTGGAATCGTCGGACTGGCCCGGTGGCGGATATCGCGTGGTGCTGACCGACCCGTCGGGCTTTCGCGTCGACGCCGTCTATGGCCTTCGCGAAGTCGAGCCGATACCCCATCGAAATGCGCTTCAATTCAATTCCGTGGACGCTGCGGTACGAATCAACGAGACGCAACGGCCACCGGAGCACGCGCCGGAGGTCATCAAGCTGGGCCATGTCGTGCTCGAGTTGGTGGACTTCCAAGCGACGTGCGCGTGGTACACCCAGCACTTCGGCTTCATCCCGAGCGATGTGCAGACGCTCCCGGACGGCTCGCCCGCCGTGGCATTCATGCGATTGGACCTCGGCGATCGGCCGGCCGACCATCACACGCTCGCATTGGCGCAAGGGTTCCTTCCGAAATACAGCCATAGCGCGTTCGAATTGATCGATGCGGATGCGGTCGGTATGGGGCAACGCGTCTTACGCGAAAAGGGCTGGACGCACGCCTGGGGTATCGGACGCCACATTCTCGGCAGCCAGGTCTTCGACTACTGGCAGGACCCCTGGGGCGACAAGCACGAGCACTACTGCGACGGCGATCTCTTTACGTCGGACGTGCCCACCGGCCTGCACGCGGTCAGCCGTGAAGCGATGGCCCAATGGGGGCCGGCGATGCCGCGCAGTTTCACCAAGCCCAAGCTCTCGCCGTCGAGCCTCGCCGCTCTCATTCGCAACCTCCGGCGTAGTCCGGATCTGACAGTGAGCAAGCTGCTGACGCTCGCCAAAATATTCGCCTGACATTCCCGCTTCTCCGAACGATAGAGATCCGACACCATGGCACTACATGTATTGCATTACCGGCACGAAAACCACGCCAGTTGGGGCGTGGTACGAAACGGCGCCGTGACCCCCATTCCCGGCGAATTTGCAACGACGGCGCAATTCATCGCAGCCAATCCGGTCGAGCGCCTGGTCGAACTCGACGGCCCGACGATTCCCGAGTCGGCGGTGCAATGGCTCTCGCCGATCACGACGAATCAACAGTTCATCTGCCAAGGCGCCAATTACCGGCAGCACATGATCGAATCCGGCATGGACCCGGATGCGAAAAAATTCAACATGCTCTTCACGAAGGCGACGAGCTGCATCGTCGCCGCCGATTCGCCCGTCGTGAAACCGTCGCACGTTAGATTCCTCGATTACGAAATCGAGTTGGGCCTCGTGCTCAAGAAGGACATCACGTCGGCCCGCCGAATCACCGATGCGGACCTGCACGAGTACATCGCCGGAGCCGTCATCGTCAACGATTACTCGGCGCGCGACATCCAGATCCCGCAGATGCAGTTCTACAAGGGCAAGAGCTACCGCACGTTCGGCCCGATCGGGCCCTACCTGTGCCTCTTCGAGCGCGCGGACATCGCCAGGCTGGGCGAGCTCGAACTGACGCTGACCGTCAATGGATCGATCCGGCAAAAGGACTCGACCGCCAATCTGGTTTATGGCCCTGCCGAAACGTTGAGCGAGATTTCCGGCGTCCATGACTTGTTCGTCGGTGACCTGCTGTCCACCGGCACGCCGGCGGGCTGCGCGCTATCCGTCCCGTCGCCGATGAAGCAGCGTCTGGCGGCGGCGCTGTCCGAAGAAGCCAAGTGGAAGATGTTCATGGAGATCCAGGCATCGAGGCGGGAGTACTTGCGCGCGGGCGACGTGGTCGAATCGCGTATTGCGAGCCCAGACGGATCGATCGATCTCGGCGTGCAACGCAATGAAGTGGTGGACGCAGCGTCATGAGTACGCAAGGGATCGCGAACCGGAACGACGTCCTTGCGATCGAGGCGCAAGGGGTGCCGGAGGATCTTCCCATCAGCACCTACGAGATGATTTGCCGTGGTGCGGCGATCGATCCGTCGGCGCCGGCGCTGTCGTTCTTCATGACCGCCGACTGCTATCGCGACGCCGAATGCTGGACTTACGGCGAATTGGTTCGAGACATCACCCGAACCGCGAATGCCTTCACTCGGCTAGGGGCAACATCCCAATCCGTGATCGCATACGTATTGCCGAACTTACCCGAAACACATTTCGTCATTTGGGGCGGACAAGCGGCGGGCATTACGTTCGCTGTTAACCCACTGCTCGAAGGCGAAGCGATCGCCGACCTGCTGAACGCCGCCGGGGCAACCATACTCGTTACGCTTGCACCGTTTCCGGGAACCGACCTCTGGCAAAAGGTGCACTCCGTCTTGCACCGGCTGCCGGCACTCGCGCACCTCGTCTTGGTCAACCTGGCCGATCGCATGCCAGGGCAATCGAAATTCACTGCGCGCATGCTCGCCCGCGGCGAAGTAAGCCGGCTGCACGGGGAGGGCGGATTGCGCGCGGCCGTCCCTGCCGGGATCGGGTTGCACGACTTCGCCGGCATCATCGAGCGCGAATCCGGCACAGCGCTGCTGAACAACCGTCGTTTCGCTCGCGACGACCCATCCTCGTTTTTCGGCACCGGCGGAACGACGGGGCTGCCAAAGATTGCAATGCGTCGGCATGGTAACGAAGTGGCCAATGCGTGGAGTACGTCGCATTTTTTTGGCGAGGGCATGGGCCCCGGCAAGACGTTTTTTTGCGGGCTTCCCCTGTTTCATGTGAATGCCGTCATGGCGACGGGGCTCCTGCCTTTTTCCAAGGGCGCGCATGTCGTGCTCGGCACACCGCAAGGCTATCGCGGCGAGGGGGTCATCAAGCACTTCTGGGAAATCATTGAGCGACACCGTATCAACTTTTTCAGCGGTGTCCCGACGCTCTATGCTGCGCTGCTCGACGTGCCCATCGATGAGTGCGATATCAGTTCGCTCGAATACGGTCTATGCGGCGCTGCCCCGATGCCCGTCGAAGTGTTCCGTGGGTTTCAGGAACGCACCGGTATCCGCATTCTCGAAGCCTACGGCCTTACGGAGGGGACATGCGTGAGCAGCGTGAATCCGCCGACCGGAGAGCGACGCATTGGGTCGATCGGCCTTCGGGTTCCAGGGCAGGAGATGAAGGCCGTGGTGCTCGATGCGGATGGCCGCTACGTGCGTGACTGCGAACCCGATGAAGCCGGCCTGCTGCTTATCTCAGGCTGCAACGTCTTTGCCGGATACGTGCAGCCTCAGCATAACGAAGGCATTTGGATCGAGCTTGGCGATGGCAAGCGTTGGTTCAATACGGGCGACCTGGGCCGGTGCGACGCGGACGGCTATTTCTGGCTGACCGGCCGCAAGAAGGATTTGATCATCAGGGGCGGCCACAATATCGATCCGGCAACGATCGAGGGGCCGTTGCATCGCCACCCCGCGGTGCAGATGGCCGCGGCGATCGGGCGTCCCGACGCGCACGCCGGGGAACTGCCGATCGCTTACGTCCAACTGAAGCCGGGTGCAACAGCGTCCGAAAGCGAGCTCGCGGAATTCGTCAGGAGCGAGATCGGCGAACGGGCGGCGCTGCCGAAACGTATCCGGATCGTCGAGACGATGCCGCTCACTGGCGTCGGCAAGCTGTTCAAGCCCGAGCTCAAGCGCCGCGAGACGGTGGACGCACTGCTTTCCGCGCTAACGGAAGCGGGGATCGAAGGGGCATTCGTGGTTGCCGACCAGGATCCTTCGCGTGGCACTGTGCTGCGCGTCGAGTTGCCCGACTGCGAATTGGAGGCAACGGCGGCTGCGGTGCTTGGCCGGTTTCCCTTCGCGTTTTCGATCGTTGCGGCGCCGGCAGGCGGCGATGATACGCGCGTGGGACCTGAATCGTTGCGGTCGTAAGCGGTGCGCGAGGCGTCTTCCGATCCGCACAGGAACGGGTGGCGGTTGGCTCGCTCGGGGTGATTCGAACGAGCCGCCCGCGAAACTGAGCTACGGCAGGCGCATCGTGCTGTAGCGCCGATGCGAATCCATATCGTTGCGTCTCGTGCATTAAATTAGGAGTACTAATGGAAATAAAAAGAAAGCGTTCTATTCGATAACTATTCGATATTCCGAAGGAGGAGACATGAAGCATTACAAACGAGCCACCCGCGCCCTGGGCATGGCTGTGTGCGTGGGATCGGTCATGCTGGGCCAACAAGCAATGGCTCAGTCGGCCGATAGCACGACGCTGTCGGTCGGTTGGCTGCACGTGGCGCCGCAAGGCAACGCAACGCCGTTGATTGTGGAAAGCGTGGGCGGTGTCATGGTCAACAACGAGATGACCGGCAGCGGGGCGCATGCGACATCGACCGATACGATCGGTATAACGACTGAGTACTACGTCACGGACAACATTGGAGCGGCGCTGCTTTTTGGTCTGCCCTTGAAAGTGAATCTGGTGGGAGATGGGACGTTGCAGCAGTACGGCACCCTGGGCTCGACCAGACCGATGCCGCCCGCGCTGGTTTTTCGATACCACCTGTTTTCTGCCGCTGCAAAATTCCGCCCGTTCATCGGGTTAGGGGTGAATTACACGTGGTTCACCCAGGTGAGGGCGACCAACAGCCAGTTCATTACCGACAGTGTTGGTCCCGGCGGTTCGGTGCATGCGACGCTCAGCTCTTCGTGGAACCCCGTGTTCGAAGTGGGAGCGAACTACGCGATCAGCAAGCACTGGTCTGTCGGCGCGACGCTCAATTACATCCCGGTGAAAACGAATCTGACGTTATACGGGCAGACGGCAACAGGAACGCAGATCGTTTCCAAATCGACGCTGCGTCTCTATCCGCTCAGCGCGTTCCTGAACGTCGCCTACACGTTTTGATGTCTGCTGGACTGAATGATGAAACGACAGGCTCTGAAGACTATTCTCTTCGCGTTGCCGAAGGTCCTTGCCCTGACGGCGCGCCGCTTCCCCGTCTATCGCGATCGTCTCAAGGAGAGAGATCTCGTTGCCTGGATCGGGTTGATGGACGAAAGCATCGGCCGGGTGATCGAGTTCAAGAACGGCCGCATTCGATCGCACGCCGCCAAGCCTTCGCGCCCCGACGTGCGCCTGGCCTTCAAGGATGTCGCCACGGCCTTGAAATTCCTCTCCCCGAAGCCGGACCAGGGCGAGATCATCCACGCGGCCAAGAACTTCAAGGTCGTGACCGAGGGCGACGACGAACTGCTGGTGTGGCTCATGCAAACGCTCGCCATGATGCAGACGGTCGGCCTGCCGATGGGCACGTCCATGCGCGACGGTACGCGGCGCTATACCACTTGCACCAACGGCGGGCCACTGTTCGTGTACGTCAAGGATGGCCGAATCGTTCGCGTGACGCCTATCGAATTCGACGATTCGGACGCGGCCAGCTGGGCGATCGAAGCGCGCGGGCGACGCTTTTCGCCGCCGCGACGTACATTGGTGGCCCCCCACGCCTTGACGCTCAAGTCGCTCGTCTACTCCGATAAGCGCATTCTTCATCCGATGAAGCGCGTCGATTTCGATCCCGACGGCGAACGCAATCCGCAGAACCGGGGCAAATCGGGCTATGTGCGCATCAGTTGGGAAGAGGCGCTCGACATCGTCGCCAAGGAGATCAACCGGCAAAAGCGCGTGCATGGTCCGGGTTCGATCACGTTCCCGATGTCGTCCCACCATCAATGGGGCAACGTGGGCTACTACCTGAGCGCGTTGACGCGCTTTGCCAACCTGATCGGCTTTACGCGCGTCGCGGCCAACCCGGACAGTTGGGAAGGTTGGTACTGGGGCGCCATGCATCACTTCGGCAATTCGATGCGGATCGGCGTGCCCGCAGGCTACGGCGGTATCGAGGACGCACTCAAAGAAGCGGAGATGATCGTCTTTTGGTCGTGCGATCCGGAGAGTACGAACGGGGCTTATGCCGGTTTCGAGGGCACGCCGCGCCGCTTATGGGCTAGGGAGCTTGGGCTGAAGTTCGTCCACATCGATCCTCACTGCAATCCCACTGCTCAGCTACTGGGTGGCCGCTGGATTCCGATCCGACCGCAGACCGATGCGGCGTTGGCCACCGCGATCATGTACGTATGGGCCGTGGAGGGCTTGTACGACAAAGATTACGTGGCGACCCGGACGACGGGGTTCGACGAGTGGCGCGCTTATCTTCTGGGCGAAACCGACGGCATTCCCAAGACGCCCGAGTGGCAGGAATCGGAAACGGGCGTGCCTGCCAAGGATGCGCGCGCGCTAGCTCGCCTGTGGGGGAACAAGAAGGTCCATCTGGCCGTGGGGATGACGGGCGCGGGATTTGGCGGTGCGGGTCGCGGCGCAACCGGTGCGCAATGGGCGCGCTGCATGATCATGATGATGGCCATGCAGGGCTGGGGGAAGCCCGGCGTCAACTTCGGATGTCTTCAAGTCGGCGCGCCGCACGATCTGCATTTCTACTTTCCGGGCTACGCCGACGGCGGCATTTCGGGCGATCTCGCGTGGACGGCCAATGCCGTCAACAACTATCAGCGGATGCCGCACATCCTGACCATGAACCCGGTCAAGCAAATGGTGCCGCGGCAGCAATTGCCCGATGCCATCATCGATGGCCATGCGACGGGCTATCTGTGGGATGGGATGTCGCAGGAAGCGCAGTTTGCGCCGTTCAGCTATCCCATGCCCGGATATTCGCCGATCCACATGATTTACCGCTATGGCGGGTCCGCGTTCAGCACGGTGACGAATTCTGGACGCTGGGCCGAGGCGTACCGGCATCCCAGCATCGAATTCGTCGTCAACCAATCGATCTGGATGGAGGGCGAGGCACAGTTTGCCGATGTCATCCTGCCAGCCTGTACGGCACTGGAGCGCTGGGACATTGGGGAATGGGCGAATTCCGGCGGCTATGCCCACCATGGGTTCGGCACGGTCAATCATCGCGTGCTGACGCTGCAGCATAAATGCATCGAGCCGTTGGGCGAGTCACGCTCCGACTACGACATTTTCACTGCGATCCTGACGCGGCTCGGCCTTGGCGGCGTGTTTACGGAGGGGGGCGGCGAGCTCAATTGGGTCAAGCGGGTTTTCGACTCGTCCGATCTGCCTGATCACATATCGTGGCGGGCGTTCTGTCGAAAGGGCTATTTCGTCGTGCCGCCCGAGAAGCCCGAACTTCGTCATCCGGTGGACATGCGTTGGTTCGCCGAAGGCCGCAGAAAGGATCTGCACGAGCCGCATCCGTTGCCGTCGCAGTTCGCGGAGCACTTCGGAGTGGGGTTGCAGACGCCGAGCGGCAAGCTCGAGTTCGTGCCCGAGCTGCTCAAGCGGCACACGGCGGACAACCCCGAGCGGCCGCCGCTCAATCGATACATCCCGTCGTGGGAGGGCTTGCGTTCGGAGTTGGCCCAGCGCTATCCGCTGCAGTTGATCGCCACTCACAGCCGCTACAGCTTCCATACCCACTGCGACGGCAAGAACTCGGCGGTCAACGGCATCGACGATCATCGCGCGCTGATCGGCGGGCATCGCTTCTGGCTGTTGCGGCTGAGCGCGGCCGACGCCGCGAGTCGAGGCATTGCCCATCGCGACCTCGTCAAGGTCCATAACGCTCGCGGCGCCGTGATCTGCGCGGCCGACGTTTCGCCGCTGGTGAGTGCGGGCGTGGTGAAGTCGTACGAGGCGAGCGCGGAATTCGAACTGATCGAAATCGATGGCGAGCAGGTGGAAATCGGCGGTTGCATGAATATGCTCACACCGGATCGACCGCAAACGGCCGGCACCAGCAGCATGAGCCCGAATTCTTGCCTCGTGCAGGTCGAAAAGTGGCGAGGCGCCGAAGCGTTCATGCTCGGTCGCGCAGCGTGAGGAATCTAGAATGAACAAGTGGAACCTGATCGTCCATGTCGGGCGGTGCGAGAACTGTCAGAACTGTGTCATCGCTGCCCGCGACGAACACGTCGGCAACGACTTTCCCGGCTACGCGGCTCCGGCCGCCGGCAATGCAGAAAGCCCTATCCGGATTCTTCGCCGCGTCCAAGGTGCGGCGCACATGGTGGAGACGACGTATCTGCCGGTGATGTGCAATCACTGCGACGATGCCCCCTGCATGCGTGTGGGCGGCGACGCCATTCGCAAGCGCGCCGACGGTATCGTCATCATCGATCCGGAGAAAGCGCGGGGCAGAAAGGAGATCGTGAAGGCCTGCCCTTACAAGGCCATCGTTTGGAATGAGCAATTGCAATTGCCGCAGATCTGGATTTTCGATGCGCATCTGCTCGATCAAGGTTGGCCGCATCCGCGTTGTCAACAGTCGTGTCCCACCGACGTGTTCGAAGCGGTAAAGCTCGATGACGCGTCGATGGCCGAGAAGGCACGGCTGGACGGGCTCAGGGTGCTGCAACCGAACTTCGGGACGAAGCCACGCGTGTGGTACAGCGGCTTAGAGCGATGGGATACCTGCTTCGTCGCAGGCAGCGTGAGCGCTCAGGTGGGAGATGTGAACGAGTGCGTTGCGGGTGCGGCGGTCACGCTGCACGTTGGAGACCGCATCGTGGCCGAAACTGTGTCGGACGCATTCGGCGATTTCCGGTTTGGCGGCCTAGCGAAGGGCAGCGGCGTCTATAGGGTCGACATCCGTCATGCATATGGGCAGGCTTCGCGTCAGTGCGAATTGGGCGAAAGCGTTTACCTGGGTGAACTTGGCCTTGCTGGCGCTTCACTAAACGCGGCGCAAGACGGGCACGATGGCATTGCGTTCTCCAAGCATTGCGGCTGATCCAAGGTCGGAAGGAGTGCCCGCAGGTCGCCCCCCTTGTGCGATTCGATGTTTCGAATATAATTGAATCATGGAAACGAAACACGTGGTCCGCGCCCTTGGCGCGTTGGCGCAAGAATCGAGACTCGCCGTCTTCCGGCTGCTTGTTCAGGCGGGTCCCGGGGGAATGCCCGCCGGCCGGATCGCCGAGCAGTTGGGGATTGCGCCTTCCTCGTTGTCTTTCCACATGAAAGAGCTCGCACACGCAGAACTGGTCACGGCCCGGCAGCAGGGTCGTTTCATCATCTACTCGGCAAATTACTCGGCGATGAATGCACTGCTGGGGTTCCTGACCGAGAACTGCTGTGGCGGCAATCCATGTACCCGATCACATCATGACCAAGACCGTTCTCGTGCTATGCACCGGCAACTCGTGCCGCTCGCAGATGGGCCAAGCCATCCTCAACCATGACTTGGCTGGCCGCGTCCGAGCGATTTCAGCCGGAACCGATCCTCAACCGAAAGTGGCCGACGGTGCAATCGAGGCACTGAAACAAGCGGGTCTGCAGACCGATGGGCTCTTCCCTAAAACCGTCGAAGCGGTGATGGACGAACCCATCGACTTGGTCGTCAGCGTGTGTGATAACGCGAAGGAAAGCTGTCCCGTCTTTCCGCGTCCGGTCAAGCGCATTCACGTCGGCTTCCATGACCCTCATGGCGAGTCGCTCGACAGTTTCGTTGCCGTCCGAGACGATATCCGTGCCCGCTTGGTGCCCGCAGTGCGTGAAGCACTAGGGCTGTGAGGCACGTGATGTCCGTTCAATGCGAAACCGGCGGCAAGCGTGCCGCTAAAGCGACGATGAGCCTCTTCGAGCGCTACTTGTCGGTTTGGGTGCTGCTTTGCATCGCCGCAGGCATCGCGGCGGGGCAGGCAGCGCCAAGCGTTTTTCATGCCGTCGGTAGGGCGGAGGTGGCCCACGTCAATCTGCTTGTCGGGTTACTCATTTGGGTGATGATTATCCCGATGCTCGTCAAGGTGGATTTCGGCGCACTTCATCAAGTCAGGCAACACGTGCGCGGCATTGGCGTCACCTTGTTCGTCAACTGGCTAGTGAAGCCGTTCTCGATGACGTTCCTCGGATGGCTGTTCATCCGTCACCTGTTCGCCCCCTTGTTGCCGGCGAGCCAACTCGACAGCTACGTCGCAGGCCTCATTCTGCTCGCCGCGGCGCCGTGTACCGCGATGGTGTTCGTCTGGAGCAAGTTATCGGACGGCGACCCGCTGTTCACGCTGTCGCAGGTGGCATTGAACGACACCATCATGGTGTTCGCGTTTGCGCCGCTGGTCGGCATGCTGCTGGGCGTGTCCGCCATCACAGTGCCGTGGGCGACTTTGGTGACGTCCGTCGTGCTGTATATCGTGATCCCCGTCGCGCTGGCTCAACTCTGGCGAAAGAGGCTTATGTCCAAGGGGCAGGGCGCGTTCGACGCTGCGATGACGAAGATCGGGCCGTGGTCCATTTCCGCACTGCTGGCTACCTTGGTGCTCCTGTTTGCCTTCCAGGGCGAGGCCATTCTCGAGCAACCGTTGGTCATCGCACTGCTTGCGGTGCCGATTCTGATCCAAGTGCTCTTCAATTCGGCGCTGGCCTACTGGCTCAACCGAGTCGTCGGCGAGAAGCACAACGTGGCATGCCCGTCCGCGCTAATCGGCGCGTCGAATTTCTTCGAACTGGCCGTGGCGGCTGCTATCGGTCTCTTCGGTTTCGAGTCGGGCGCGGCGTTGGCCACGGTAGTGGGCGTCCTGATCGAAGTGCCGGTGATGCTGCTGGTCGTGAAGATCGTCAACACATCGAAGGGTTGGTATGAACAGAGATGATGGCGCATCGAATTCCCAATCAAGTCGCGGCGCCTTCCTCTCGCTCGCGTTCCAAGGCCACCATCCTCTGCGGGGCGTGCGTCGCGGCGACCTGCGGCTGCACCTGCGCCTGCTGAGCCGAGAGCACACGCCGCAGCCATTTCCTGCCGGGCAGTTCGATCAGCCGATGCGTCCAGTGGCTCACTGCGAGCAGCACCGCGATCAACACGATCAGTTGGACGAGTGGCGAGTTTGCGAACGCGGGGCTGGCCTTGCGGGCGAGCGATAGTCCCTCCATCGGAAAGCGCTGCACCATGTACAGGCAGTACGAAATCTCGCCCAAGTAGACGATGGGGCGCAAGGCGAGCAGGGGCGCGACTAGATCGGCGTCGGACGACAGCGCGAAGATCAGCAGGCCCAGGCCGACGACGGTCAACGTATCGCGCTGCACGCCGATGCCGAGCGCAATGACGCCGATTGCCGCAAGCCCCAATACGCGCGGCAGCGAAGCGAATCCCGAGCTGCGGCGTAGCCGAAACAGCAAGACGCCGGCGTAGAACTCCGGAATCAACCGCGCGAGCCCTCCGGGCAGCGATAAGGCGGTGGCCGAGCGCCACTCGAGTATGGCGAGCGCACCGGCCGGCATGAGCAGCAGCACGATGGCCAATAGCCGGTTACGTGCGGGCGCCAGTGCGACGAAGAGCGGGAAGAAGAGATAGGCGAACCATTCCGCGCTGACCGACCAGGCAACGTCGTTCCAACCGGTCACGAATTTGAACGACCAGGCATTGAGCAGGACGAAATTGGCTGCGAGCGCCGGATAAGTATTCTGCGCAGTGCCGATGACGGATTTGTGAAGCACGAACTGCTTGACGAACACGAGGCCGATCGCGCCCAGTAACGTCACGAAATGGACCGGATAGATGCGGGCGAACCGTGCGCCGACAAAAGCCCGATAGTCGAGCGGCCTGCCGTTGGCGTAGTTATACGCGAGGATGAATCCGCTGAGGATGAAAAAGCCGTCGACGCCGAGGTAGCCGTGATCGAACGCGGAGAAGCGCAGACCGAAATCGATCAAAGCACCGTTCTCGAATGGATGAAACAGGTGGCGAGTGACGACCCAAAATGCGAGAAAAGCACGTAGTCCTGTCAGTTGATCGATTTGCCCGACATTGCTGTCTGGATTCATTAACGGTTCCTGTTCGGTTTGTAGCCGACTCGAGAGCCGCGGCTGACGACGCGAGCCGGCGTCGCTCGCACCTCGTGCGCATACCCTCGATTGTCTCGATAGCAATCCGTCAATGATGGCCGACGAGCGCCCCGCGTGCTCAGGAGAATGGCGGTGCGATCTCGCCAATCTCTCGTGGATTTAGGCCGGAACGGCGGCGTGGTCGCGAAATGAAAGGAATGCGAAAGCAAATCGGGGCTCACGGTGTCGCTGGAGACGAAGGGTTGGGATCAAGCATCGGCGTCCAATCCTATAAAATGCCTTTAGCAGCGGTCGAACGACGTGCGTCGAAAGAGAGAACCCAATATGCTTTTGCACCTATCAACGTGGGCCGAAATCGAGCAATACCTGCAGCGCAGCCGCTCGATCGTCGTGCCGATCGGCTCGAACGAACAGCATGGCCCGACCGGGCTGCTGGGTACCGACTGGCTATGCCCGGAAATCATCGCGCATGAGGCTCAGCGAAGCGCGGACCTTCTGATTGCCCCGACGTTCAATATCGGCATGGCCCAGCATCACCTGGGCTTTGCCGGCACGATCTCGCTGCGTCCGTCGACGTTCATCGCCGCGATCGGCGACTGGGTGCGCTCGCTGGCCGTGCATGGTTTCGAGAAGATCCTGTTTTTGAACGGCCACGGCGGCAACATCGCCTCGATCGAAGCAGCGTTCTCGGAAATTTACGCCGAGGCGAGTTTTGCGAAGCGCCGCCTGGGGTTCGCCTTGAAGCTCTGCAGTTGGTGGGACCTCGAAGGCGTCGGCGAGCTGGCGCGCGAACAGTTTCCCGAGGGACATGGATCGCATGCGACGCCATCGGAAATTGCCATCACGCAATGGGCGCTGCCCGAATCCATCAAAACGGCCAGCTATACGCCGCGCATCGCACCGTCGGGTCCTATTCGCGAGGCGCTCGATTTCCGCGCACGGTTTCACGACGGGCGAATGGGCTCGGACCCGGCGCAGGCATCGAGGGAGAAGGGCGGTGCGCTCGTCGCGTTGGCGGCGCAAGGTCTCGTTCGCGAGGTGGATGCGTTCAGCCGGGAGTCTCTGCCGCAGTAGCGTGCCCGTTGCGGTTCGTGAGCCATGGTTCAGTGTGTCGCGCGTGATCCGCAGCTCAGGGCTGCGTTCGCTACGCCACGTATCGCGCGACGCTCACGAACTGACAAAGGCTGCCGCCCAGCACGAACAAGTGCCAAATGCCATGGCCGTGGCGAATCCGCTCGTCGTTGACGAAGAAATAGATGCCCGCGCTGTAGATGAGACCGCCGGCCAAGAGCCAGGCCGTCCCTGCCGCGGGAAGGGAATGAATCAGCGGGTGAAATGCAACGAGCGCAAGCCATCCCATGAGCACGTACAGCGTCATCGACACGATGCGGGTGCGCCGCCCGAGCGTGAGCTCCTGCGCGATTCCAAGCGCGGCAAGGCCCCAACTCACGCCGAACAGGGACCATCCCCACGGCCCGCGCAGCGTGACAAGCGTGAACGGGGTGTAGCTGCCCGCAATCAGCAAATAGATGGCCGAATGGTCGCACTTCTGAAGAATGGCCTTCAGCCGCGGGCTGCGCACGCTATGGTAAAGCGTCGAGATGACATAGAGCGTGCAGAGCATCGCGCCGTAGACGCTCAGGCTCACGATCTTGTACGGGTCGCCGCGCAGCGCGCTCATCGTGACCAGTGCGCAAAGCCCCGCCACCGACAGCACGGCGCCGACGAGATGGGTAATGCTGTTCAAACGCTCACCGACATGCATGTCACGATTCTCCCGCGTGGCTGTGCCAATCCGCGATTCTATGACGAATGGCGGTCATCCGGCGGCCGCCCGGCATTCGCCTCGCCATGGTCGTTGCCGGACGCCGCGAACGTGCGCGAGTTCGCGTCGTTGCGAAAGAGAATGGGGCGCTCGGTGGCCGGCTCTACGCTTTGCCTCGATTGGGCCTGTTCGACGAACCGCACGATCTTCTCGTGATCGGGCGACTTACTGCAGACAGGGTCCGCATTGGCCGCATCGCCGGTCAGCAGATACGCCTGGCAGCGACAGCCGCCCAGATCTTTCGTGTTCTCTTCGCAACTGCGGCACGGCTCTTTCATCCAGTCGAAGCCGCGAAAGCGATTGAATGCGGCGCTGTCGTACCAGATTTCGCGCAGAGCGGTTTCGGTCACGTTGGGGAACGTGAGGCCAGGCAGGCTCCGCGCGGCATGACACGGTAGCGCCGTGCCGTCGGGCGCCACGCCGAGAAACACCGAGCCCCAGCCGTTCATGCAGCGCTTGGGCCGCTCTTCGAAGTAGTCGGGGACGACGAAAAAAATCCGGCACTTGTCGCCGTGAGTCTTGCGGTAACGCTCGACGACGGCCTCCGCTTCCACGAGCTGCTCGCGCGTCGGCAGCAGCTGAGCGCGGTTTTCCAACGCCCAGCCGTAATACTGCGTGTTGGCAAGTTCGAGATACTCCGCGCCCATCGCGAGCGCCATGTCGATGATCTTCTCGACATGCGGCAGGTTATAGCGATGCAGGACGCAATTGAGCACCATCGGAAAGCCGTACGCCTTGATCGATGCCGCGACGCGGCGCTTCAGATCGAACGTCCGCGTGCTGCTGAGGAAGTCGTTCAAATGCTGCGTGGAGTCCTGAAACGAAAGCTGAATGTGATCGAGCCCGGCCGCTTTGAGTTCGGCGAGGCGCCGATCGGTCAATCCGATGCCCGACGTGATGAGGTTCGTGTAGAAGCCGAGTTCGCGCGCTTCCTTGACGAGGATCGTGAGATCGTCGCGCAGCAGCGGCTCGCCGCCGGACAGTCCCAGTTGCGCCGCGCCGAGCTCGCGCGCTTCGCGAAGCACTGCGATCCATTGGCCGGTGTCGAGCTCTCGCCGATTGGCGGCGTAGTCCACGGGGTTATAGCAGAACACGCAATGCAGCGGGCAGCGGTACGTGAGCTCGGCCAGCAGCCAAAGCGGCGGCGCTACGCTTGTCGTAGCGTCGCTCGGCGACGCAGCGGCAACGGACCCGGATGTCGAAATATCGCTCGCATCGCTCATATCGCTACTCCGATCGTCAGCGCGCGTTCTTGCTGGTCGCGCCGCGTAAAGTGGTCGAGCGTCGCTTTCAGGCCGTGTTCGACATCGCGCAGCGCCGCCTCGAACGCTTCACGGCTGAGGGCAGGCTCGGCGGGGGCGATCCGGCGCACGGGTGCGGCGCCGAAGCTGTCGTCGATCGTCATCGAATCGCGTCTCCACTGAACTCGTTCTCGTGGCGGCCCCGATGCACCGGGCTTCGCCGCGGGCGGACGGCAGCTAAAGCTCGAACGCCATGCCGTCCTCGGCGACCTCGATGCCGTGCTCGGTCAATACTTGCCGTTCGGCGCCATCCTCGACCAGAATCGGATTCGTGTTGTTGATGTGAATCAGCACTTTGCGCACGCGGCGCAGCGCCGTCGATTCGATCGAATCGAGCACCTCGATCATTCCGCCTTTGCCCGACTGCGCCAAATGTCCCATGTCCGCGGCCGTCTTACCCGAGAGACCGAGTGCGATCATTTCGTCGTCGGTCCAGGTCGTGCCGTCGACGAGCAGCAGATCGGCGGCTCGCATCGCCGCGAGCACGTGGGGCTCGATCCTGCCGAGGCCGGGCGCATAGAACGCGCGCTTGCCCGTTTCGAGGTTCGTGATCGTGAGCCCGATGTTATCGCCGCGCTCGGGCGCGTCGCGATGCGGCGAGTAGGGCGGCGCCTTGCTCGAGAGCGGCAGGGCTTCGATGGCGATGCGCGGCAGGGCGGGGAGCAAAAGCGGCGCGCCGTCGAGCGGAATCGGATGATGGGTCACGCCGCAGTAGTGCGAGAGGATCGGCCCGATCGGAAAGCCCGTCGTCAAATCCTGCCAGACGGCGTGCGTCGCATAGAGCGGCAGCGGTGCGCCGCGTTCGCGCAGCATGAGCAGCCCCGTCACGTGATCGATTTGCGCGTCCATGACGAGCACCGCTGCGATGCCGGTGTCGCGTACGCGCCGCGCGGGCTGCAACTCCGGGTGCGCGGCGATTTGCGCGAGCAGATCGGGAGATGCGTTGACGAGCAGCCAATCCGCCCCGTCGGCGCTGATGGCGATCGACGACTGCGTGCGCGGCCGCGCCTTGACGGTCCCGCGCCGCAGGCCGTCGCAGTTGCGGCAGTTGCAGTTCCATTGCGGAAACCCGCCGCCCGCCGATGAGCCGAGCACTTTGATTTTCATGCGATGCGAGTCCTCATAGGCGGCGTCCGGAGGCCTTCGAGCGTGTTCTTTGCGGCAGCATCGTCCCGAGCAGCGCGTCTCGATCGACGAATGCATGCTTGAGCGCGCCCGCGATATGCAGAACGACGAATGCGATCATCGCATAAGCGAGCAGATGATGCGCGCCAAAAAACAGGCCGCGAAGCGATTTCGTGGACAACGTGCGGCAGTATCAGGCCGGGTGGTCGGCACGATCAGCGCAACGCGCTCGCGTGATGGGCAATGTGCTCGCCGATGAAGCTGGCGATGAAGTAATAGCTGTGGTCGTAGCCTGAGCGCAGATTGAGCGCTAGCGGATGTCCCGTCGCTTCGCAGGCTTCGCGCAACAGTTCGGGCTTCAACTGCTTGTCCAGGAATTCATCGCTGTCGCCTTGGTCGACCCACAGCGTCAGCCGCTCTTTCGCGACCTTGACGAGCTCGGACGCATCGTACTGCTTCCAAGCCTGCCGATCGTCGCCGAGATAGGCCGCGAACGCCTTTTCGCCCCAGGGTACCTGGCTCGGCGCGACGATCGGCGAAAACGCCGACACGCTGCGATAGCGGCCGGGGTTGCGCAGCGCGATGGTCAATGCGCCATGCCCGCCCATGGAGTGTCCGCTGATCGCGCGTGCATCGGTGGCCGGAAACTCGGCTTCGATCAATGCCGGCAACTCGTCGACGACATAGTCGTACATGCGGTAATGCTTGGCCCACGGTTGCCGCGTGGCGTTTAGGTAGAAGCCGGCGCCTTTGCCGAGATCGTAGGCCGGGTCGTCGGCCACGTCGTCGCCGCGGGGACTCGTGTCCGGCGCGACGATGATGAGGCCGTGTTCCTCTGCATAACGTTGAGCGCCGCTTTTCGTAATGAAGTTTTGCTCGGTGCAGGTCAAGCCGGAAAGCCAGTACAGAACCGGGCACTTCTGGCCGCGCAAAGCCGCGCTGGGCAAATAAATGCCGAACCGCATCTCGCACTGGAGGGTGGGGGAGGCGTGCTTCCACACATCCTGGTATCCATCATGACAAACGTGTCGCTCAACGCGTTCCATGTCGATCAAGCCTCCGAGTGATTGAACAACACTTGCGAGTCCACGCGCACCTCGACGGGATCGGTGGCACATGAGCAACGTAAGGCGCCGCCTTCGAAATCGCTCGCGCCTTTCTGGATGCCGTGGTCGACGCTAGGGTGAATTGCCGTGGTCATGACCTGTCTCCTGGTTGGGGTCGCTGTTGTCGTTGCCGATCGATCAATAGTGAACGACGGTGCGGATCGACTTGCCTTCGTGCATCAGATCGAATGCTTCGTTGATCTCGGGGAGCGATTTGGTATGCGTGACGAACGGAGCGAGCTGGATCTTTCCAGCCATGGCGTCTTCCACCATGCCGGGCAACTGCGAGCGGCCCTTGACGCCGCCGAACGCGGTGCCGAGCCAGCGGCGGCCCGTGACGAGCTGGAACGGACGCGTGGAGATTTCCTGGCCCGCGCCTGCTACGCCGATGATGACCGACTGGCCCCACCCGCGATGGGCGCATTCGAGCGCGGCGCGCATCACGTTGACGTTGCCGATGCATTCGAAGCTGTGGTCGACGCCCCAACCCGTCATCTCCACGATAACTTGCTGAATCGGCTTCTCGTGGTCTTTCGGGTTCACGCAATCGGTGGCGCCGAACACGCGCGCGAGGTCGAATTTGCTCGGGTTCGTATCGATGGCGATGATGCGGCCGGCCTTCGCGAGCTTGGCGCCTTGGATGACGGCCAGGCCGATGCCGCCCAGGCCGAATACGGCCACCGAGTCGCCTTCTTGAACCTTGGCCGTGTTCTTGACGGCGCCGAGCCCGGTGGTGACGCCGCAACCGAGCAAGCAGACCTGCTCGGGATTGGCGTCGGGGCTGATCTTGGCCAGCGAGACTTCGGCCACGACGGTGTATTCGCTGAACGTCGAGCAGCCCATGTAGTGATAGACGGGCTGGCCGTTATAGCTGAAGCGCGTGGTGCCGTCGGGCATCACGCCTTTGCCCTGCGTGGCGCGCACGGCCACGCACAAGTTGGTCTTGCCGCTCTTACAGAAGAGGCATTCGCCGCATTCGGCCGTGTAGAGCGGGATCACGTGGTCGCCGGGCTTCACGCTCGTCACGCCTTCGCCCACTTCCACGACGATGCCCGCGCCTTCGTGGCCGAGCACGGCGGGGAAGAGGCCTTCGGGATCGTCGCCCGAGAGCGTGAAGGCGTCGGTGTGGCACACGCCGGTGTGCGTGATCTTCACGAGCACTTCGCCCTTGCGAGGCGGTTCGACGTCGATCTCTACGATTTCGAGGGGTTTGCCAGGCCCGAATGCAACGGCAGCACGTGATTTCATGTCAGTCCTTCAAGCGAATATGGGTGGGGCAGTCGGCGCTATCGGACGGCCGCTAAAAATAGCCTCAACGAAGATAAGAGCGAACGAGGGAAACAACGTCGTCAATCGAGCCTTGCTGTGCACCGTTCGGCTGCGCGACATGTGAAAACTCTTCTCGCAAGTGACTTTCGAGGACGCCGGCCATCAGGCCGTTGACGGCGCCGCGAACGGCCGCGATCTGCTGAAGAATCGGGCCGCAGTCGGCCCCTTCCTCGAGCGCGCGTTCGAGCGCGTCGATCTGTCCTTTCACTCGACGGACACGGGCGAGCACCCGCTTTTTCTCTTCTGCAGTGTGTGGCATCGTGTGGCCGTAGGGAACTCCGGTGGAGTATAGGCTAGCATACTCCACCCCAGTATGAAAGGCGAGTTTCGCGAGAGTGCTGGAGATTGACGCAGACGCGCTCGGTTTCGAGCGCTGCAAATGATCGGGCGAACTGCCTAGCGCGGCCTCCCGTCTCCAATCCACGCTTCGGTGGTGCGCATCGTCAAACGGTAACGCGCGCAATTGAAGACCTCGAGTGCGGCGAGTTCCTCGTCCAGCAGCGAGCGAAAAGCCTTCGCGGATTCCTCGGCCAGTCCGAGGTCGGCTACCGCCGCGTCGGCCGTTTTGCGGTCTCTCACGATCATTCCTATCGCGTCGTTGAGCGCTTGCCGATAGCGCAGCCGGAGCGGGTCGGGAGCGCCCATCGATTCGAGCACGACCTCGTATTTTCTGATCGACCGCCGGTAGATCCACTCGAAGAGATCGGCCGCGATCGACACGTCGCGAAACTCGTAGATACCCATCATCGCGGCGGCATAGTCGCTTTGATCGACATCGAGGAACGACAGCGGGGCGCAGTTGTACAGCATGAGCGGAACGTTGGCTGCGAGCCGGCTCGTGCGCTTGTTGCCGTCCTCGAACGGCTGCAAATAGGCAAGGTTGACCCAGAGAAAGAACGCAGCCTCGATAGGGTTGAGAATCGACTTCGCCTTTTCGACGATGTGTTCGAACATCTCTTGCAAGACAGACGGCGCCTGAGCAGGCAAGTAGGCGGTATCGCTGATATTCACGACCTTCTTTCGAATCGTACCCAGGCCGTGAACATCCGCCAGCAAGTCTCTCATCAGAACGGCGTGCAAGTTGCGGATCAGGCCGGCGGAGAGACCTTCTTCGGGAACGGCGTCCACGAGGAACTCGATAGCGCTCTTGTGATTGAGCAACATGATCGCGTCGAAGTCGCCGTCGGCCGTGCCGCTCTCGAAGAGGCGTTTCGTTTCGAGCAGCGTATACCGGTTGCCTTCCAACCGGGACGACGACCACGACAAGTCGATCAGCAACTGCTCGAGTACTTTTCTTGCGTAGGTGCCGGCCGGGTGGCGGTCGCGCATACGCCCTTCGGCAGCGAGCGCCGTGGTCAACGATTCGGGTAGCAGCGACGTCGTGTTGGGCGCGTACCGGTCGACGAATTCGCGCTTATAGGACACGGGTTCGCGTGCGGCGAGCGGGACGGTCAGCCGCGCCCGCAGGGTTCGGCTGGCCGGGGACCATGTCGGCCCCCCTGCGGCGCCGATCGACGAGGTAGACGATGCCGACGGTTCGGCGAGCGTGTAGCGTGTCGCGCGCGCGTTGCCATGCCGAATGACTTGGCCGGCGGTAACCAGTTTGTCGAGCGCACGTTTTACCGTGGCCGAGCTCTTGCCTACTCCTGCCACGAGCTGGCTCGACGTCAGGTGAAGGGGGCGCTCCCCCGGTTGGGGGACAAGAATCCGCAGGATCTCGGCTTCGAGGGGGTGTTGGCTCATGGAATCGGCTCAAAATCGGCTCACGGTTGAGCCGATTTTGAGCCGATATGAGCCGATTCGCAAGCTAGACAGGCATTTTGAGCCGATTCTCAGCCCGCCGTGAGCCGATTGTGAGCCAATACGGTCCGATTTGAGCCGATTCAACGTCAAAAATGAGCCGATTCCAGCCGCCGTTGAGCCGATTCTCGACCTCGTCGCCGAAGCGATTGCCGCACTACCGCATTGCACAATTTTTGCCGTTACCGCGTCGCGAGCCGGCACCGCTGCAAAAAAGTACATAAAAAACGGCGTAAAGTTGGTGGAATGACAGGGGCGGACGCCCTAAATTTGAGCCCATAAGGTGTCGAGCCGCCGCTCAACGCGAGACAGAGACGGCGGTGCGCCAAAAGCAAGCGATCGGAGACAGCACCATCATGCGACCGGACCTGGAAGTAGTCGAAGTACGCCGCGACGAGTCGTTCAAGGTGTGGTCGCACGGCTATCCGTATCGGACGATCCGTTGGCACTTTCACCCCGAATACGAGTTGCATCTGATCGTCGCGACGCAGGGCAAGTACTTCGTCGGCGATCACATCGGCACCTTCGCCCCCGGTCACCTCGTCCTGCTGGGGCCGAACTTGCCGCACAACTGGGTCAGCGAGGTCCCCGAAGGCGGGACGATCGAGCGTCGCAATCTCGTCATGCAGTTCAGTCAAGACTTCGTGCGCCGCTGCATCGACGCCTTTCCGGAGTGCCGCGAGGCGCAAGCGCTGTTCGACGACGCACGCCGCGGCATCGCATTCGATGAAGCGACGAGCGCGGACGTGGCGCCCATCTTCGAGGCGTTGCTCGACGCGAAAGGCATGCGCCGAACCTCGCTGTTTCTCCTGTTGCTGGACCGCCTTTGCGGCGCCGCCAAGCGCACGCTGCTCGCGAGCCCCGCGTGCGATCAGGTCAACGCTTCGTCGACGCGGCTGAGCCACGCCCTGTCGTATATCGGCAAAAACCTTGCATCGGATCTGCGCGAATCGGACCTCGCCCAACTCGCGGGACAAAGCGTCAGCGCGTTTTCGCGCACGTTTCACCGCTATACCGGCATGCCGTTCGTGCAATACGTGAACCGTTTGCGGATCGAATCGGCGTGCCAAATGCTGATCGCCGACGAAGCGAACATCACCGAGGTTTGTTTTCAGTCGGGCTTTAACAACGTATCGAACTTCAACCGGCAGTTTCGCGCGATGAAGCGCATGTCGCCGTCGGAATTTCGCGCCCTGCATCGCTTGAACGCCCGTAGCCGCGACGTCGCGGTGGCGCTCGACGACGAGCGGCCCGCACCGGGCACGCCGCCGAGCATCGCGCCACACGAGCGGCCCTCGCGCTCCGGCAGGGCGCCGTCGGCCGCCGCGCCGCCAGGCTGACCGCGCGTTAGTGCACGTTAGTGCGCGTTAGTCGCAACCCGCTTCGTTGCGTATCGAGTCCATCGTGCCCTTGCGACGCGAGGGCTTCGCTCGACCCTTCGCTCAACCTCTAGCTTCATCCACGACAGGGGGACACCGTCCATCGCTTGGCAACGAACTGGGTAACGCTTATCCGCACCTGGACTGCGGCGGCGCCTGCGCCCAAACTTTTCTAACAAAGGAGACGAACGATGAAGAAACCGACGAAACACGCGATCGGCGCGAGCGCGCTTGCGTTGAGCCTGATCGGCAGTTCCGCGGCGCTGGCGGCGCCGAGCGGAACGGTGGCCTTCTTGATGCCCGACGAAGCCTCGACGCGCTACGAGCAGCACGACTTCCCCGGCTTCCAAGCCGCGATGAAAAAGCTGTGCCCCGATTGCAAGCTGCTCTACCAGAATGCCAACGCGAGCGCCGCGCAACAGCAACAGCAGTTCAACTCGGCCATCGCGCAGGGCGCGAAGGTCATCGTGCTCGATCCCGTCGATTCGACGGCCGCCGCCTCGCTCGTTCACATGGCGCAAAGCCAGGGCATCAAGGTCATCGCCTATGACCGGCCGGTGCCTTCGACGCCTGCCGACTACTACGTTTCGTTCGACAACGAAGGCATCGGCAAAGCGATCGCGCAGTCGCTCGTGAAACACATGAAGGATAAGGGCGTGGCGACGGGCAAGGGCGGCGTGCTCGAAGTCAACGGGTCGCCCACCGACGCCGCCGCGGGGCTCATTCGAAAGGGCATCCATGAAGGTTTGGCGGGCAGCGGCTACAAGACGCTCGCCGAATACGACACGCCCGAATGGGCGCCGCCGAAGGCTCAGCAATGGGTCAGCGGACAGATCACGCGCTTCGGTTCGCAGATCGTCGGCGTCGTCGCGGCCAACGACGGCACGGCCGGCGGAACGATCGCGGCCTTCAAGGCGGCCGGCGTCAACCCCGTTCCGCCGGTGACCGGCAACGACGCGACGATCGCCGGATTGCAACTGATCATCTCGGGCGATCAGTACAACACGATCTTGAAGCCCAGCGAAATCGTCGCAGCGGCCGCGGCGAAGGTCGCCGTCGGCTTCTTGTCGGGGCAGGCGCCCAAGGGAGAGACGACGCTCTTCAACACACCGACGCAGCTCTTCAAACCGGCGGTGATCACGCAGAGCAACCTCAAGGCCGATGTCGTGGACAAGGGCTTCGCGACCGCCGATCAGCTCTGCACGGGCCGTTATGCCGACGGCTGCAAGAAGCTCGGCATCGCGCACTGAGCCAGTGCGGTGCGGCACGGGGCTCGCCGCCTGCGGCGAGCCCCACGAAACGAAGAGGGATTTTTCCCATGACTGAAACTCCAAGGACGCGCGCGAAGCCCGGCGAACTCGTGCTCAGCCTGCGCGGAATCTCGAAGCACTTCGGCGCGGTCTCCGCGTTGACCGATATCGAGCTCGACGTGCGTGCCGGCGAAGTGGTCGCCTTGGTCGGCGACAACGGCGCCGGCAAGTCCACGCTCGTGAAGATCCTCGCCGGCGTACATCAGCCGAGCGCCGGCACGATCACGTTCGGCGGCCGGGAAGTCGCATTGTCCGATCCGGGCACGGCGCTCGATCTCGGCATCGCCACGGTATTCCAAGACCTCGCGCTCTGCGAAAACCTCGATGTCGTGGCGAACATCTTTCTCGGCCGCGAGCTCGCGCCCTGGCGGCTCGACGAGGTGTCGATGGAAGTGCGCGCCTGGACGCTCTTGAACGAGCTGTCGGCGCGCATCCCCGACGTGCGCGATGTCGTTGCTTCGCTCTCGGGCGGGCAGCGCCAAACCGTCGCCATTGCGCGCTCGTTGCTGCTCGACCCGAAACTGATCATGCTCGACGAACCGACGGCCGCGCTCGGCGTGGCGCAAACCGCCGAGGTGCTGAACTTGATCGAACGCGTACGCGACCGCGGCCACGCGGTCATCATGATCAGCCACAACATGGAGGATGTCCGCGCGGTGGCGGATCGAATCGTCGTGCTGCGACTGGGCCGCAATAACGGCATCTTCTATCCGGATTCCTCGAACGAATCGCTGGTCGCCGCAATCACCGGCGCAACGGAGAACGCGGTGTCGCGCCGCGCACAACGGCGTCAAGCCGAGCAGGCGGCCGGAACAAAGGAATGACCATGAGCAATCAAACGCAACGCGCAGCGCGGCGCGAAGCAACGGGCGATGCGCAGCCGCCCAAGCCGCTCGATCGCAGCGACGTCCGCGTCAAGCACGCGAGCGGATTCGGCGGCACCGTCTCGGCTTTCGTGGACCGCGTGCGCTCGGGCGATGTGGGATCGCTGCCCGTCATCGTGGGCCTCGTCATCATATGGACGGTGTTCACGAGCTTGAACCCGGTCTTTCTGTCGGCCAACAACCTCGTCAACCTGCTGTTCGATTGCTCCACGGTCGGCGTCATTTCGCTGGGGATCGTCTGCGTGCTGCTCGTCGGTCAGATCGATCTGTCGGTCGGCTCCATGAGCGGTTTTGCATCGGCGCTCGTCGGCATGCTGTGGGTCGATCACGGCTGGCCCGTGTCGGTCGCCATTTTCGTGGCTGTCGTGGTCGGCGCGCTGCTCGGTGCGCTGTACGCGCTGCTGTTCAACCGGCTCGGGATGCCGAGCTTCGTTTCGACGCTGGCCGGCTTGCTCGCCGTTCTCGGCATGCAGCTCTACGTGCTCGGCGCCGCCGGATCGATCAACTTGCCGTATGGCTCGGGCCTCGTGAACCTCGGGCAGCTCGTCGTCATCCCTCCCGCGGCGTCGCATGGTGTCGCGTTGATACCGGGCGCCGTCATCCTGCTGCTGGGCTTGCGCACGCGAGCGCGCCGCCACGCGGCCAACTTGTCCGCGGGATCGGTGGGCGGCCTGCTGGCACGCAGTCTCGCGCTGACCGTGTTCTTGGAAATCGTGGTCGCCTACCTCGATCGAGGACGCGGCGTGCCGCTGATGTTCGGCATTTTCCTGGGCTTGACCATCGTGATGGACTACGCCCTCACGCGCACGCGGTGGGGCAGATCGATGAACGCGGTCGGCGGCAATCACGAAGCGGCGCGTCGCGCCGGCATCAAGGTCGGCGCCATTTACACCAGCGCGTTCGTGCTCTGCGCGAGCTTTGCCGCGCTCGGCGGCGTGCTGAGCGCCGCGCGCTTGGCTTCGGCCAGTCAGCAAGCCGGTACGGGCGACGTGAACTTGAACGCCATCGCCGCGGCCGTGATCGGCGGCACCAGTTTGTTCGGCGGACGCGGCAGCGCCTATTCGGCGGTGCTCGGCATCATCGTCATTCAATCGATCGCGAGCGGCCTGACGCTGCTGAACCTGTCGTCGTCGCTGCGCTTCATGATCACCGGCGCCGTGCTGGCCATTGCGGTGATCGTCGATTCGCTCGCCCGGCAGTCCCGTGTTTCGCACGGCCGCGCGTAGATCTCGTCAATCAGGAGAGCAGTGAATGTCTGAATCGCTGAAAGGAAAGGTCGCCGCCATCACCGGTGCGGCATCGGGTATCGGCCTCGCATGCGCGCGCTCGCTGATCGCCGCGGGCGTGCGCGTCGTGTTGATCGATCGAGCGCAAGACCGGCTCGCCGCATGCTGCACGGAACTCGGCCCGAACGCATTGCCGCTCGTCGCCGATTTGCTGAAGCCCTCGGAGTGCTCCGCGTTGCTGCCGAAGATTCTCGGTCTCGCCGGCAGCCTCGATATCTTCCATGCCAACGCAGGCGCTTATATCGGCGGCGACGTGACGCAGGGCAACCCCGACGATTGGGACCGCGTGCTCAATCTGAACGTGAACGCCGCGTTTCGGTCGGTCCATGCCGTTCTGCCGTATATGGTCGAGCGCAAGGCGGGCGACATCGTCTTCACCAGTTCGATCGCGGGCATCGTGCCGGTAGTGTGGGAACCGATTTACACTGCGTCCAAGTTCGCGGTTCAGGCTTTCGTTCATACCACGCGGCGTCAGGTGGCCAAGCATGGCGTGCGCGTCGGCGCGGTGGCGCCCGGGCCGGTCGTCACGGCGCTGCTCGACGATTGGCCCAAGGCCAAGATGGACGAGGCGCTGGCTTCGGGCAGCCTGATGCAGCCCGAGGAAGTGGCCGACGCCGTGCTCTTCATGCTGACGCGGCCGCGCAACGTTACGATCCGCGATCTCGTGATTCTTCCCAACAACGTCGATCTCTGATCGATCGTGGAGGCGCCATGCAATACGTGATGGGTGTCGACATCGGCACGCAGAGCACGAAAGCGCTGCTCGTCGACCGTAACGGCACGATCGTCGCCAAACATTCGGCCGCATATCAGCCCGATACGCCGAAGCTGCTTTGGGCCGAGCAATGGCCGCAGGTGTGGTTCGACGCCGTGCTCGAATGCGTCGGAGCCTGCGTCGCGGCGGCGCGCGAGCAGGGCATCGCAGCATCGGCGATCGGCGCGGTCTGCGTGAGCAGTTTGTACGGGGGATCGGGCATTGCCGTCGACAACGACTTGCGCCCGTTGCATCCGTGCTTGATTTGGATGGATCGCCGCGCGACGGATCAAGTCGACTGGGTGCGGGAAAACGTGGATTTGGCGCGACTGTACGCCATCACCGGCAATGGCGTAGACAGTTACTACGGCTTCACCAAGATGCTGTGGCTGCGCGAGAACCGCCCCGACGTCTGGGCTAATACGCGGTACTTTCTTCCCCCGAACGCCTATGTCATTTATCTGCTGACGGGCGAGATCGCCGTCGATCACAGTTCGGCGGGCAACATCGGCGGGGTCTACGACTTCACGCGTCGCGATTGGTCCGACGTCATGCTCGACACGCTCGGCATTCCGGCCACGATGATGCCCGAGCGGCTCGTCGAATCGACGGACGTGGTCGGCGGTTTGCTGTCGCAATGGACGGAGCGGCTCGGCTTGCCGGCGGGCACGCCGATCGTCGCGGGCGGCGTCGACGCGGCGGTCGCGACGTTCGCCGCCGGCGCCACGCGGGTGGGCCAGCATGTCGCAATGATCGGCACGAGCATGTGCTGGGGCTACATCAATCAAGCGGTCGATGCGCGGCACGGCCTCATCAGCATGCCGCACGTGTTCAACGGCCGGCGCGATATGTATGTGTTCGGTGGTGCGATCACGGCGGGAGCATCGGTCACTTGGTTTCGGGAGCAGTTCTGCCATGCCGAGATCGAGGCGGCGCGCGCGTTGCCGCATGGCGACCCGCACGTGCTGCTCGAAGAAGCGGCCGCTCGCGTGCCGGCCGGTTCCGAGGGCGTCATGTTTCTGCCTTACCTGATGGGCGAGCGCAGTCCGGTCTGGGATGCCAAAGCGAGCGGCGCCTTCATTGGATTGAATCTCGTGCATACGCGCGCGCATTTGTATCGAGCGGTGCTCGAAGGCGTCGCGTTCGCGTTGAAGCACAACATCGAAGCGGGCCGCAAGGGCGCGCGGTTTCTCGACGACAAGCTGATCGTCGTTGGCGGGGCCGCGTATTCCGACCTCTGGATGCAGATCATCGCCGACATCACGGGCTACCCGGTCTATACGATCGAGCAGGAAGTCGAGGCAGCCATGGGCGCGGCGCTATTGGCCGCGATCGGCATATCGCTCGTTTCCGACGATGTCGCTTGCGGCGGATGGGCGAAGCTCGTCGAGCGGGCGCAACCGAATGCGGATCGCCTTGCGTTGTACGCCGATCGTTTCGAGATTTATGCCGCCCTTTACCCGGCGCTCAAGCCGCTCATGCACAGGCTGCAGGCAACGCCGGACGCGCCGCCGCGTCACTAGCGTTCAAGACGTCGCGGGCGCGGCTGGCGATACTGGCCTTCTCGATCTCAATGCGCACGCGGCGCTCACGCACGGAGAACCCGTGCGGTTCGCCGACGTGGTCATTGCCGACGGGCCGCTATGCCACCGTCTGACGGTCGCATTGACGCGCGGCGACCTCGATGATGGGGCACGCAAGATCGACCTATCGGCAGCCCTGTTCGAACTGCTCGGAAAAACAGGGGGCACCGCAATAAAGGCGAAGGGCTAACCGGCGCCCGTATGGGTCGCGGGGGCTGTTTGCCCCACGAACGCCGCCACCGCATCGTTCAATGCTTCGGGGGCGTCGCGATGCGGCGAGTGCCCGCCTTCGCGCAATTTGCAAAGCTGTGCGCCGGGCACGGCGTCGGCGATGGCTTCCATCTGCGCCATCGTCCCATAGTGATCGTCCTCGGCTTGCACCGCGAGCAGCGGGCATTCGATCGTCGCGAGTTCGTCGACGATATTCCACGCCTTGAACGCGGGGGCCAGCCAGATATCGTTCCAGCCGTAAAACGCGGAATCGACGTCGGCGTGGTAGCGGCTCAGTTTCTTGCGCACGTCGGTCTGCTCGTAAGCAACCTTGGCTTCGGCAATGCTGCGAACGCTGATCTCCTCGACGAACACATGAGGTGCGATGACGACGGCGCCTCGCAACGACTGCGGAAATGCGCTCGCATACAAAAGCGCGATGGACCCGCCATCGCTGTGTCCGATGAGCCACATGCTTCGGCGTTCGTCTTGGCCGATTGCCAATGCATCGAGCAAGGCAGGCAGGACATCGCGCGCTTGGTGCGACATGAAATCGACGGGCCACTTCGCCTCGTGCTCGCGCGGCGTCGAGCGTCCGTATCCGGGCCGAGAATAAACGAGCCCGCGCATGCCGAGCCGATCGCAAAGCTGCCTCGGCCAGTCGCGCCACATGGCGATCGACCCGAGACCTTCATGCAGGAAGAGCGCGATCGGCGCCTGCGGGCGGCCGGCGGGGATCCACTGATATTCGATCGTCAGCGCCCCGCGGTGCTCGTTTGCGGGGAGTGCCGCAAATCGAACCTCGTCGGAAATCGCAGTGGCGGCAGTCGTATTCATCGATGACGTTACGGTTGTGTTTGCTGTTGCGTACGCTCGCGCAGCTTGAAGCGTTGAATCTTGCCGGTCGCGGTTTTCGGCAGATCGTCGACGAACAGAATCTCGCGAGGGTACTTGTGAGGCGCGAGCCGCTCTTTGACGAACGCTTTCATTTCCTGCCCGAGCGCTTCGCCGGGATACCGGCCGGGCTTGAGCACGACGAACGCGCAGGTTTTCACGAGCCCGTCCTGCTCGACGCCGATTACGGCCGCTTCCAGCACGGCGTCGTGCTCCATCAGCACCATTTCGACTTCGATCGGCGACACGTATTGTCCGCTGACTTTGAGCATGTCGTCGCTGCGCCCCGCATAAGCGTAGCAGCCGTTCGCCAGCTTGCGATACTTGTCGCCGCTTTTGACCCATTCGCCGAGGAACGTCGCGCGCGATTTCTCGCGATTGGTCCAATACATGAGCGCCGCGCTAGGGCCCTTGATATAAAGGTCGCCGACTTCTCCTTCGGGGACGGGGTTTCCGTGCTCGTCGCGTAGCTCGACCTCATAGCCGGGTACGGGCGTGCCCGTGGTGCCGTAGTGCACATCGCCGCTTCGGTTCGAGAGGAAGATGTGAAGCATTTCCGTCGAACCCAGTCCGTCGAGAATCTCGCAGCCGAAATGCGACGTGAAGCGCTCGCCGATTTCCCGCGGCAGCGCCTCGCCGGCCGAGGCGCAGATACGTAACGCGACGTCCTTCGCCGCCGGCAGGGCGGGGTGGCTCATCATGTTGGCGTAAAGCGTCGGCACGCCGCAGAAAATCGTCGGCCGGTGCTTGACGAGCCGATCGAAGACGGCCTGCGCCGTGGCGCGCTCCGCCATCAGCACGGTCGTCGCGCCGACCGACAACGGAAACGTCATCGCGTTGCCAAGGCCATAGGCGAAGAAGAGCTTCGCCGCGGAGAACACGACATCGTCTTCGCGGATGCCGAGTATCGGCTTGCCGTACATCTCGGCTGTCCAGTAAAGGTTCGCATGCGTATGCACGGTGCCCTTCGGCTTGCCGGTCGAGCCCGACGAGTACAGCCAGAAGGCGATGTCGTCGGCGTTCGTGTCGGCGCCGTGCTCGGCCGGCGCGGCTTCGTCGATGAGCGCTCGCAGTTGCGCATGAGCGATGGACGGCGCGTCGGCCTCGCCGTGTTCAGAAACGATCACCAGACAGGGATCGATCTGCGCTTGCGCCAGTGCTTCCGCGAACGTCGCCATGAGCGACGCCGAGGCGACGACGGCCCGTGCGCGGCTGTGTGCGAGCATGTAGGCATAATCGGGCGCGGTCAGCAACGTATTGACGACCACCGGTACGATCCCGGCATACAGCGCGCCGAGAAAGCAAACGGGAAGGTCCGCGCTGTCATACATGGCGAGCAAGATCCGCTCTTCCGTGTGAATGCCCAGTCGGCGCAAGGCCGACGCGAATCGTCGCGAGCGTGCTTCCAAGTCGGCATAGGTCGTCACGCCTTGATCGTCGATGTAGGCGGGCTTCGCGGGCCGCAACCGGTTCAATCCGAAAAGGTGCGAAGCGAAGTTCAATCGTGCGGGCGGGGCGATGATGCCGGCTAGTTGCTCGGCGGTCGGTGTGGTGCGCGTATCCATGGGTGCTTCGTCTCCATCCTAGTCGTCGGGCTGCCCCGTATCACATCGATCGGTGCGGCAAGGTGTCGAGCGCATGCCGCCGCTTTCCCGCAAACGTCGTCTCAGGTTATATGCGTGGGCTCGCCACGTTCGTCATGCTTTCGAGGGCCATCGACGACGCTTGGATGGCGCTCCGGCGGTGGTAGAACTCGAGCGCGCGCAGTCCACCTAGCTCCGCGCCGCCGCCCGCGCGGCCGGGGCCGCCGTGCAGCGATGCCGGCATCACGTTGCCGTGGCCCGTCTGACTTTCGCGCACCGCGGGCGTGATGCAGTGAACGCGACCGTGCGAATCGGCGAGTTCGAGTGCGACGCTCGCGGCGCGCGCATCGTCGTTCGAATAGACCGAGGCGACGAGCGAACCTTGTCCGCGCCGCGCGAGTTCGACGGCGTGCATTTCCGGCAAGCCTTCGGTCGCCGCGCGATAGGGCGCGACCGTCGCAACGGGACCGAAGATTTCGATGTCGTGCATACGCGCGGCATGGTCCGGATCGTCGACGACGAACAAATGCGGTGCGATGCACGCCGCGATATGGGCATCGGCGCCGATCAGCGGCGCCTTCGAGCCGTCGAAGACAAGACGCGCCTCCTGCGAAAGCGCCGCGATTCCCGATTTCACGCCATCGAGTTGCGCGCGGCTCACGAGCGAACCCATGCGGACCGACTCGTCGCGCGGATTGCCGACGCTGACTTTCGACAGCCGGGCCGACAGCGCTTCGACGGCGTCGTCAAGCCATGGCTGCGGCACGAACGCACGGCGTATCGCCGTGCATTTCTGTCCGGATTTCACGGTCATTTCACGCACGACTTCTTTGATGAAAAGCTCGAACGCCTCGGTGCCCGGCGCGCCGTCGCCGCAGAGAATCGCGCTGTTGAGGCTGTCCGCCTCGACGTTCAATCGCGCGCCTCGCGAGACGAAGGCCGGGTGCGCGCGCAGAATCGCCGCCGTTTCGGCCGAGCCCGTGAACGAGACGACGTCGAATGCGCCCACTTGATCGAGCAGGCCCGCCGAGCTGCCGCACACGATCGAGAGCGCGCCCGCCGGTAAGATCCCGGCTTCGACGACGTCGGCGACCATCCTGTGCGTGAGCCATGCCGTGGCGGTAGCGGGCTTGACGATCACCGGGACGCCCGACAGTAGCGCCGGCGCCGCTTTTTCCCAAAGCCCCCATGACGGGAAATTGAATGCGTTGATCAGCAGCGCGATGCCGCGGGTCGGCGTCCAGATATGTCGAACGCGGAACGACTGATCCTTCGACAACGGCGTATCGTCGCCGTCGCGCACCGCGAATGCATCGCCCAGGGCAGCGCCGTTCTTGGCGAACCACGAGAGCGTATAGAGGCCGCCGTCGATATCGACGGCCGAATCGTTGCGCGTCGTGCCCGAATTGGCCAATGCAATGGCGTAATACGCCTCCCGATTGGCCTGCAGCAGTTTGGCGATGTCGCCGAGCATCGACGCGCGCGTGGCGTAGGATAGCGAGCGAAGCTGCGCGCCGGCCGTCTCGCGTGCGAAGCGAAACGCCGCTGCGAGATCTAGGCCGTCGCTCGATACGTTCACGAGCGTCTCGCCGGTAACGGGATCGGTAAGCGCTACGCCGGGGCCGTCGCCGGCGATCCATCGGCCGCCGACGTAGTTCTTCAGTCGTTCTGTCATGGTGTGTCCTGATGAAGCGTTAGCGCTCAGTGCCGTACTGCACCCGAGCGCGTGAATTCGATGGCGCCTTGCGGAAGCAAGTAGAGAATCAGCGCTTGTCCGTTCGCCACCGTCGGCCGATGGGCGCTGCCGGGGCCGTAGACGCACCAGCCCGCGGGGCGGCCGTCGAACGTGGCGTCGCCCGAAAGCGGCAGGATCAGATCGATTTCGCCGTTCGGGTGGACGTGATGCGGCCCGGCGAGCGCTTCCATCCGTACGACGTCGACTGAGAAATCGTGCGTACGCGGCGAAGGTTCGACGATGCGGCCATAGCGGATCCCGCCGGCTTCGCGGTTGCACAGCCAACCTTCGGCGACGCCCGTGCGGCACGCTTGCGCCAACGCTTCGTACGTGGGGCTGCCGGGCGGCCATGTGGCGTTGAGCCAGCGATCGAGCGTTTCGTCGAGCGCACGCCCGGCTATGCGCTTCGTCGCCTCGGCGATCAGGCATTCGAATTCGTCGGGGGACATTCGCGTCTCCTATCCATGCTGTTCGGTGCGACTGCAACTTAGTGCACGTCGTTGATCCGATCAGATCGTGCGGCGGGCGCTACCGTTTGCCGCACCTCCTCGTTTCCGCGAAAATTAGCGGTATCGAACGGAAGTGTCAAGCATTATAGTGCGTGTATGACAAAAGATAGTGAGTGGAACATGAAGCAAAGTTACGCTGATGCGGCGGAGAGTAAGGAAGCCGTGGCGCGCCCGAGCGCGGCGGACGGCGAGCCGGGCGAGCCCGAGCGCGCCGAACGCGATCCGTTTATCTCCGCGATGGGCGAGCGCGTCAGGCTCTTGCGCGCACGCCGCGGTATGACGCGCAAGGCGTTGGCCGCCGAGACGGGGCTATCGGAACGGCACCTCGCCAATCTCGAATCGGGCATGGGCAATCCGTCCGTACAGGTCTTGCGGCAAATCGCGGCGACGCTCAATTGTCCGCTGGCCGAGATCATCGGCGACGTCACGACGTCGTCGGCCGAATGGATGCTGATTCGCGAGTTGCTGCAGGGGCGCGATCAATCGGCGCTTCAACGCGCGCGCGCCGCGCTCGCGGAACTGTTCGAGCAAGCGCCTGCCGATCCTCATCGACGAGATCGCATTGCATTGATCGGTCTGCGCGGCGCGGGGAAATCGACGCTCGGCCGCATGCTGGCGCAGGAGCTGAAAGCGCCGTTCGTCGAGCTCAATCGTGTGATCGAACAATTGGCCGGCTGTCCGCCGTCGGAGATCCATTCGCTGTATGGGGCGAGCGCTTACCGGCGCTACGAGCATCGCGCGCTCGAAGCGGTGATTGCGGAACATCCTCGCGCCGTCATTGCGTCGCCGGGCGGTCTGGTGTCCGAGCCTTCGACGTTCAGCATGCTGCTTACGCATTGCTTCACGGTCTGGCTGCAGGCGACGCCCGAGGAGCATATGCGCCGCGTCGTCGCGCAGGGCGACCTGCGCCCCATGTCGGGCAACCGCGAAGCCATGGACGATCTGAAGCGAATTCTCGCGGGCCGTGCGGAGCTTTACGGGCGAGCGGACATGACGTTCGACACGAGCGACAAAACCCTGGCCGACGCCTACCTGCAACTGCGCGACCGCATCGCGGCGCGCCTCGGAGCCGAGATGGCGTGATGCACGGGGCGGGCGGGAGCGCATTTGGCGATCCCGACGTTCGCGTTTACCCGATGCAGCGAAAAACATGCATTAAAGTGCTTTACATGATCCTGATGATGCACTATCGTTCAGCGAAACGATGCAGCTCATTAGGAGAAAGGCATGCTTACCCCGGAGACGGACGTCAAAGCGGCGCAACGCGTCGACTATCGGACTGACCCCTCGCAGTACAAGCACTGGAAGTTGGCCTTCAACGGCCCGATCGCGACGCTCGGCATCGACATCGCGGAAGACGGCGGCATTCGCGACGGATACAAGCTCAAGCTCAATTCGTACGACCTGGGCGTCGACATCGAATTGCACGATGCTTTGCAGCGCATCCGCTTCGAGCATCCCGAGGTCAAAACGGTCGTTCTGACGAGCCTGAAGGACCGGGTGTTCTGTTCCGGAGCGAACATCTTCATGCTGGGGTTGTCGTCCCACGCGTGGAAAGTCAATTTCTGCAAGTTCACGAACGAAACGCGCAACGGTATCGAAGATACGTCGCGCCATTCGGGACTCAAGTTCATCGCGGCGGTGAACGGCGCTTGCGCGGGCGGCGGTTATGAGCTTGCGCTCGCCTGCGACGAGATCATGCTCGTCGACGATCGCTCCTCGTCCGTCGCGCTGCCCGAAGTGCCGTTGCTCGGCGTGCTGCCCGGCACGGGCGGGCTGACTCGCCTGACCGACAAGCGCAAAGTCCGGCATGATCGCGCCGACATTTTCTGCACGGTAGTCGAGGGCATTCGCGGCGAGCGCGCGAAGCAATGGCGTCTCGTGGACGACGTCGTCAAACCGAACCAGTTCGACCAGGCCGTCCAGGCTCGCGCGTTGGAACTGGCCGCGCAAAGCGATCGGCCGGCGGATGCGAACGGCGTCGCCCTGCGGCGCATCGAGCGCACCGATCGGGAAGACGGGATCGAATACGAGACCGTCGAAGTCGCGATCGATCGCGCGAAACGCACGGCGACATTCGTCGCGAAAGCGCCGTCCGGCGTTCAGCCGACGACGATCGAGGCGATCCTCGAAGCGGGCGCCAAGTGGTGGCCGTTGCAGTTCGCGCGCGAACTCGACGACGCAATCCTTTCGATGCGAACGAACGAGCTCGATATCGGCACGTGGATCTTCAAGACGGCGGGCGAGGCATCGGCCGTCCTCGCGGCCGATGCCGCATTGCTCCAACATCGCGACCATTGGTTCGTGCGCGAGACGATCGGCCTATTGCGTCGCACGCTGGCGCGGATCGATGTGTCGTCGCGGTCGCTGTTCGCGCTGATCGAACCGGGCTCGTGCTTCGCGGGGACGTTCGCCGAGTTCGCCTTCGCAGCGGATCGCAGCTATATGGCGGCCTTGCCTTCGAACGAGGAAGAGGAGCCGGCCATCACGCTCTCGGAAGTCAACTTCGGCCTGTATCCGATGGTCACGTATCAATCGCGCATCGCGCGGCGATTTTATGAGGAGTCCGAACCGATCGAGGCGGCGCGTGCGCGAATCGGCGGCGCGATTCGTGCCGTCGAAGCCGAGCGTCTGGGCTTAGTCACCGCGTCCCCCGACGATATCGATTGGGCCGACGAAATTCGTATTGCGCTCGAAGAGCGCGCGGCGATGTCGCCCGACGCATTGACCGGTCTCGAAGCCAACCTGCGTTTCAACGGTCCGGAAACGATGGAAACGCGCATTTTCGGGCGTCTGTCCGCTTGGCAGAACTGGATTTTCAATCGACCGAACGCCGTCGGCGAAAAGGGCGCGCTCAAGGTGTACGGAAAGGGCAGCAAGGCTCAATTCGACATAGCCCGCGTCTGACCTTCACCGCCCGTCCATCCCGATTTCGCACGAGGAACGCTCAATCATGTCCACGATCAACTACAGCGAGAAGATCCCGAACAACGTCAATTTGGCCGACGACCGCACGCTTCAGCGGGCGCTCGAGCAATGGCAGCCCAACTTCCTGTCGTGGTGGGGCGATATGGGCCCGGACGGGTCGCACGGCTTCGACGTCTACCTGCGTACGGCCGTGAGCGTGGATCCGGGCGGCTGGGCGCACTTCGATCACGTGAAGATGCCCGACTATCGCTGGGGCATTTTCTTGTCCCCGGGCGAGGCCGATCGCAAGATCCATTTCGGCGAGCACCGGGGCGAGGCCGCGTGGCAGGAAGTGCCCGGCGAGCACCGCGCGAACCTGCGCCGCATCATCGTGACGCAGGGCGATACGGAGCCCGCGTCGGTCGAGCAGCAGCGTCACTTGGGGCTCACCGCGCCCTCGATGTACGACTTGCGCAACCTGTTCCAAGTAAACGTCGAAGAAGGCCGCCACCTGTGGGCCATGGTTTATTTGCTGCATCGGTATTTCGGCCGCGATGGGCGAGAGGAAGCGGAAGCGCTGCTCGAGCGCCGTTCGGGCGACGACGACAATCCGCGAATTCTCGGCGCCTTCAACGAGAGGACGCCCGATTGGCTGTCGTTCTTCATGTTCACGTACTTCACGGATCGCGACGGTAAGTTCCAACTGTCGGCGCTCGCCGAATCGGGCTTCGATCCGCTCGCCCGCACGACGAAGTTCATGCTGACCGAAGAGGCGCATCACATGTTCGTCGGCGAGTCGGGCGTTTCGCGCGTCGTGCAGCGCACGGCTCAAGCGATGAACGAACTGAAGACGGACGACGTCGCCAAGCTGCGCGCGGCCGGCGTCATCGATCTGCCGACGATTCAGCGTTATTTGAACTTCCACTACTCAGTGACGATCGACTTGTTCGGCGCCGATCAATCGTCGAACGCCGCCACGTTCTACAACTCGGGATTGAAGGGGCGGTACGAGGAATCGAAACGCGACGACGATCATCGCTTGACAGGGCAAACCTACAAACTGCTCGACGTCGAGGACGGCAAGCTCGTCGAGCGCGAAGTGCCGATGCTCAACGCCATGAACGAGGTGCTGCGCGACGATTACATCAAGGATTCGATTGCCGGCGTGAACCGTTGGAACAAAGTCCTCGACAAAGCCGGCATCGATTTTCGGCTCACGGTGCCGCACAAGGCCTTCAACCGGCAGATCGGCACGTTCGCGAACGTGTTCGTTTCGCCCGACGGCAGTCTGGTGTCGCAAACGCAATGGGCCGCCAACGAGCGCAACTGGCTGCCGAGCGCCGAAGACCGCGCCTACGTGGCGTCGTTGATGGGGCGTGTCGTGGAGCCGGGCAAGTTCGCCAACTGGATCGCGCCGCCTGCGATGGGCATCAACCGTCAGCCGATCGACTTCGAGTACGTGCGGTTCAACTGAGCAGCGGTGTCATCATGAACATGCCTGTGCCTCCCATCGAAGTGCTCGAGCAGCACTTGATCGACCCCGAGATCTGCATTCGCTGCAACACCTGCGAAGAGACGTGCCCGATCGATGCGATCACGCACGACGAGAACAACTATGTCGTGCGGGCCGATGTCTGCAACGGCTGCAGGGCGTGTGTCTCGCCGTGTCCCACGGGTGCGATCGACAATTGGCGCACGGTCATGCGGGCCGACGCCTACAGCATCGACGAGCAATTCGGATGGGACGAGCTGCCGGCACAAAAGCCGATAGCGACAGGCGACGGCACGGCGTCCCTCGTCGCCGCTTCGAGCGCGGCCGATACGCCCGAGGGGGTGGCCGAGGGCCCGACGCGGGACGCCGCCGCGCAATCGCTCGTGCGCGGCTCGCTCGTGCCGCCGTGGTCCGCGGCGAAGCCCTACGTCAATCTCTATACGCACAAGGCGCCGGTCGTGGCGACCGTCGTGGGCAATTACGGGTTGACGGACGAAGCCTCCGACAACGACGTTCATCACATCGTGCTCGATTTCGGGGCGGCGCCGTTTCCCGTGCTCGAGGGCCAGTCGATCGGCATTCTTCCGCCGGGCACGGGCAAGGACGGCAAGCCGCATCATGCTCGCCAGTACTCGATCGCGAGCCCGCGCAACGGCGAGCGTCCCGGTTACAACAATCTATCGCTGACGGTCAAACGCGTGACGCGCGATCACGAGGGCAATCTCGCCGAGGGCGTGTGCTCGAACTATCTGTGCGATTTGAAGAAGGGCGATACGGTGACGGTGATCGGGCCGTTCGGCAGCACCTTCTTGATGCCGAATCACGCGAATTCGCACTTGCTGATGATCTGCACGGGAACGGGGTCCGCGCCCATGCGTGCCATGACCGAGTATCGCCGGCGGGAACGGCTAAACGGCGCGACAGGCAAGCTCATGTTGTTCTTCGGCGCGCGCACCAAGGAGGAGTTGCCGTACTTCGGGCCCCTCACCAAACTGCCGAAGGATTTCATCGACACGAATTTGGCGTTCTCGCGTACGCCTGGGCAGGCGAAGCGCTACGTGCAGGACGCCATGCGCGAGCGCGCCGCCGACGTGGCCCAATTGCTGAAGGACGAGCAGACATACATTTACGTCTGCGGGTTGCGCGGCATGGAGGAGGGGGTGTTGCAGACGCTTCGGGAAATTGCCGATGCCGGCGGCCTGCGCTGGCCCGAACTATGGGAACGGCTCAAGCGAGAAGGGCGCTTGCACCTCGAGACTTACTGATCGTTAATCGCGAAAATTTTTATAGTCTTACTGTTATTGCGTCGATCCCCGCCTATGATCCTATGCGCGAGGTGCCGCCGCCCAACCTCGACGCAACGCATTTTGCCCACTATGTGCGAGGCCTGGGCGTGGCGCTTCGCCCATTCGTCTGCGTAGCTTTCGATATTGTCAAATAGTCCGACTAGTTAAGGGTATTTATGTATTAAGGCCATTACGTCGGTGAGCTAGCATGGCTGCGTTCATGTACTGGCCACCGCGCGTTCGTCTATCTTTGCTTTCTGTGCAAATACGCGTGTGGCACGCCGGGCGATGGCCGGCGCGGGCCGTCGGCGGCCCGCGCCGTTTCGCATAGAAGCATTCCAGCCAACGAAAACAACGGAGGATGAGATGACGAATGAGCGAGACGATGCGCGAAGCGAGGAGCAAGGGCAGGCCGGCGATCACGTCGGCAGCCGCATGCGGCGAGGGCTGTTGCAGGGCGCGGGGCTCGGCGCGGCGCTCGCGATGATGGGCGGGATGGTCTCGCCTGCCCAGGCAGCCGAGACGCCGTTTCCGTCGCACAAGCGCTGGAAGATCGTCTTCGTCAATCACGTCACGACCAACCCGTTTTTCGTCCCGACGCAGTACGGCATCCAAGATGCCTGCGCGATTTTCAACATGGACTACCAGTGGACCGGCTCGGCGAACGCCGATGTCGGCGAAATGGTCAATGCGATGAACGCGGCGATCGCGGCGAAGGCCGATGCGATCGCGGTGCCGATCGTCGATCCGACGGCGTTCAACGGCCCGATTCAAAAGGCGCTCGACGCCGGCATTCCCGTGTTCTCCTACAACGCCGATGCGCCGCGCGGCAGCACGAATCCACGGCTCGCCTACATCGGCCAGGACTTGTATCAGTCGGGCTATCAAATGGGCCAGCGCATCGTGAGCCTCATCGATAGCGGTCTCGTGGCGCTGTTCATCGCCACGCCGGGCCAGCTCAACATTCAGCCGCGGCTCGACGGCGCCTCCGATGCGATCAAGAAGTCCGGCAAGAAGATCGAGATTCAGACGATCGCCACGGGTGCAACGGTCAACGAGGAACTCTCGAAGATCAAATCGTTCTACCTTGGCCACCAGGACGTGAAGGGGATGTTCGCCGTCGACGCGGGCAGCACCCAGGGCGTCGCACAAGTCATGAAGGAGCAGAAGCTGCCCGCGAAGGGCGTGCATGGCGGCGGGTTCGACTTGCTGCCGACCACCGTCCAACTGATCCACGACGGTTTCCTCGATTTCACGATCGATCAGCAACCCTATGTGCAGGGTTTCTATACGGTCGTGGAGGCGTTCACGTATCTTGCGTCAGGCGGTCTCGTCGGGCCGGCGGACATCAACTCGGGCTTGAAGTTCGTGACGAAGTCCACCGTCGATCCCTACCTGAACACGTCGACCCGTTACGAAGGCAAGAGCACCAAGGCGCAGATCGTGCCGCGCTCGGGTGCGATCAAGTCATGAGCGATGGCGTGAACGAAACGCGCAGAACCGCCACGGCCTCCCGCGCCCGCGCGCGGTTCGGCGGCTTTGCGTGGTCGGCGGAATTGCGCATTGCGCTCGTCGCGCTGTTGGTCGGCGCGTACTTCGAAACGGCCAACCATGATTTCCTACTGACGAGCGCAAGCCTGGAGAACCTCTCGCAGTTCGTCGCGCCGGCAGCGATCATCGCGTTCGGCGAGATCATGCTGATGATCGGCGGCGAGATCGATCTGTCGGCCGGCATGGTGTTCGCATTCGCGCCGTTCATGATGGCTTTCGCGGCCGACGCCGGCGCCCCGATGTGGCTCGCCGTGCTGGCCGGCCTTGCCGCTGCGGGAGCGGTCGGCTTCGTCAACGGCGCCGTGACCGTGTTCTTGCGGCTGCCTTCTTTCGTGACGACGCTCGGCACGCTGTTCCTCATCAACGGCATCACGCTGACGATTTCGCGCGGCACTCCCGTATCGACGCCCGGCGGCCCGGTCTTCACGGCGGTAATGGGCGGATGGGGTTATAGCGAAATCATTTGGGCGGTGGCGATTGCCGTTGCGATGCACATCATGCTCCGGCACACGCGCTGGGGCTTGCATACGGTCGCGAGCGGCGCGAACCCGCTCGGCGCGTCCGAGGCGGGGATTCACGTGAACCGGCTCAAGCTCGGCAACTTCATCCTGGCCGCCGTGCTCGCCGGTTTGACGGGGATCCTCGAAGGCGTGCGGATCACCTCGATCGATCCTCAAGCCGGCGGCAATCAAATCATGTTCCTCGCCGTGGCAGCGGCCGTGATCGGCGGGACGCCGCTCACGGGCGGGTCGGGCACCATCGTCGGCGGGCTCATCGGCGCGGCCGTGCTGGGCATGTTGAACGACGGCTTTACGCTGATCGGCATCAACGCGTTCACGTTCAACATCATTCTGGGCACCGCCATTCTTGCCGCGATGATCTTCAATATTCACGTGGCGCGGCTCGGCCGGCGAGGGGGAGAGTGATGGCCGCAAACGGCGCGCATCTTGCGCTGCAGGCGCAGAACATCGTCAAGCGCTTCGGGGCCGTTACGGCGCTCGACGGGGTATCGTTGCACCTCGAAGAAGGCGAAATTCTCGGCATCCTCGGCGACAACGGCGCGGGCAAGTCGACGCTGATCAAAATCCTCACGGGCTTTCATCAGCAGACGGAGGGGCAGTTGTACATTCGCGGCGAACAAACGCTGCTGCGTTCCGTCGATCACGCCCGCTCGCTCGGCATCGAATGCGTGTACCAAGACCTCGCACTCGCCAATTCGCTGAGCATCTATCACAACATGTTCTTGAATCGCGAGATCGTCCACCCGGGCCCGATCCGCTTTCTCAATCATCGGGCCATGCGCGAGCGCGCGGCGCAATGTCTCGAAGATATCGGCGTGCACGTGCCGTCGGTGACGATGCCGGTCGAGCGGCTATCGGGCGGACAACGGCAGGCGATCGCCGTCGCGCGCGCGGTCAACTCCAACGCGCGCATCTTGCTGCTCGACGAACCGCTCGCGGCGATGGGCGCACGCGAGGCCGGCCTCATCATCGATCTGATCATGCGGCTCAAGGAGAAGGGGGGACTGTCGATCGTCATGATCATGCACAACTATGCGCAGACGCTCGACATCGCCGACCGCATCATGCTGATGCAGCGCGGGCGCGTGACTTACGAACAGCACAGCGCGCAGACGTCGGTGCCCGAGCTCATGGACATCGTGCGGCGCGAATATCGCGCGATGCGCGAGAAGTCGAACGGCGAGCGTGCATGAGTTTTTCATGAAGCTCGCCGCTGGCTCTCGGCAGGGACTGCGTTGATTCCTCTTTGCCGCTGCGGCGAGCTTATCCACGGCTTGCCGAGCGGTTTCGCCCTTGCTCGCCCGATAGTTGCCGATGACATCGTAGAACGCGCCTCCGCGGCGGGGGCGAGGCCACGTTATGCGGCCGGTTTCGAGGCGGCACGCATGCTGCTGCAAATCATCGACGATGTCGCGCCCGGGAAACGCCGGGTCGAACTCGTCGTACGCGCGAGCACGTAAGCGGCGAATCTCAGACTTTGGGTGTGTCGGCGCGGCGGCCGGAACGGGCGCCATGATCCCGATAGGGCAGCGAGGCCGCGACGCTGATACTATTGTCGTCCCGATTCAGGAACGCGGTGACAGGACAGAGCATGGGTTTCGAGCAACTGGCTGCGCTCAAGGCGCAGTTGACGAAAGAAGCGAAGTTGAAGCAGCAGCAGGAACAGGCCGACAAGCCGGCGGCCAAGCAAGGGCCGAAGCCGGATCGGAATCGGGGCGCGAAGCCGTCTGCGAAGGGCGAGCGGCCCGCGCCGGCCGGGCGTCAGGCGCGCCCGAACGGCCAGGCCCGGCCTTTTGATAAGGCCTCGCCGCCGGTCGATCCCGTCGTCCGCATCATCGGAAAGCTCCAAAAACGCTTTCCGGCCGCGTTCCCTAAGAATCCGGCCCCGAAAGTCCCGCTGAAAGTGGGCATTCTGGCCGATCTGATCGCGCAGGCATCCGAACTGCAGTTGAGCGAGGCGGAAATCCGCGATGCCGTCAGCACCTGGTGCCGTGGCAGCCGTTACTGGGCTTGCTTGACGGACGGCGCCGCACGCGTGGATCTGACGGGTGCGGCGGCGGGCGTCGTCACGGCGCGCGACGCCGCATTCGCGCGCAACCAGTCGAAGGGCGGCCCTGGCGCGCGCCGGAAGGCGAAGGCCAAGCCCGATGCCGCACCGGCTACGGCCGGCGACGCGCCCGCTGCAGCCGACACGCCTGCCGCCGGCAGCGCTCCCCAGGCCGACGCGGCGCCCTCGGCGAACGAAGCCGAGAAGGCGGACGATTCGCCGGAAGTCTAGGCCGCGAGCGGGGCTCGGGACGCAGGGTCTGCTGCATGAGTCAGTCGCCCCCGGGCTACGGACACGCTGGAAGTTGGGCAGGTTCGTAGCGTGGGGCCGCAATCGAGAGGCCGCGGCTTGCCGCGCGCGCTATGCTGCCTTGCGCTCGAATCGATGAATGGCATTTAGCGTTCGAGCCATTTCGTCCTTCATTTGCGCCGTGTCGTGGTCGAGCTGCAAGCCGGTCCAGAACTTATCGTTGGTCCCGAAAAAGCGCGAGAGGCGCAAGCCGGTGTCGACGGTGATCGCGCGCGTGCCCGCGATGATTTCGCTGATGCGTGTCTGGTCTACGCCTATCGACTTCGCAAGCCGATAGGCCGTGATCCCCATGGGGCCGAGAAACTCTTCCTGCAGAATTTCCCCCGGATGAGGGTAGGCGACTTGGCGTGGCATGGCTGCTCCTTGTCCTAGTGATAGTCGACGATCTCGACATCGTCTGCGTCGCCGCACTCGAAGCGAAAGCACACGCGATATCGATCGTTGACCCTGATGCTGTATTGGCCGGCGCGATTCCCCACGAGCGATTCCAAACAGTTTCCCGGGGGGATTCGAAGATCGTTCAACGTTAGCGCGCGATTCAGCATGGCAAGTTTGCGCATCGCGATCTTCTCGATGTTCACGAATCTTGCGACTCTCACTCCACGAAAAAGAATCTCTGTATCGGCGCAGCAGAACGTCTTGATCATCTTGCTCGATGCTAGTGTTATTCACTAGTATTGTCAATCACTACTAGCGAGGGTGGTGTCGGGTCCGAGGAGCATGTGAGCGGAACGACGGGCAAGCCCTGTTACAAGCGGCGGCGTAGTCCGGCCAAGCGCTAGGCGCCAAGGTAGTCATCTTGTCATTTCTTTTCAACGCCAGGCGCCCTAGCCGGATGGCTACCGGCACGCCCGATGCGTCATGCGAGCCAGCCGGGCGACGAATGAGGCGGGCGTGCCGAGCGACCGCCGCGAGCACGGCGTTCTCTTCTCAATGCGATCAACGACTTACGCTGCTAATCTGCAGCTTGTCCACAGCATTGCCAACAGAATGTGGGGATAACTCGCGCCACTTACCGCTGTCGAAAGCGGAGGTCGCCGCAGCGGCGATGAACGGGGGGGCGCCAAGCGGCAGGAATAGCCAACCGATCGCTCGCGCTCACGCGGGCGTTTGCCGCGCTCGCAGCGTTATCGGCTGCACAGACGCTGCACGAAGTCACGATTTGGCGGTTAGGCGTGAAGTAAAGCGTCTCGGCGAAGCGCCCGCCTAGCGAAGCGCAGAAGGGCTCGTTGGTCCGCTCGTGGAGCGAATCGGATCGAGCAGCGGCCGCAGGCCGTTGTGATCGAGTTCTTGCATGAGCGCGAGCAGGCGGCCGATCTCGCCGGGCGGAAAGCCTTCGCGCGCGAACCAGTTCAAGTAATGGCCCGGCAAGTCGGCGAGCAGCCTTCCCTTGTACTTGCCGAAGGGCATGGCGAACGTGACGAGGCGTTCCAGGTCGTGCGGATTCATGGGCGGACGAGGCGGCGTTGGCCGTGTGAAAGCGGGCGGTGACGTATGTTATCGCGCAACGGTACGACGCATCGATCTTGGAAGTAGACGGGCCGCGATGGCCGTGCCGATCAATTAGATCGGATAGATCTCCATGCCCGGATCGACTGTTTCGTGCCGAATAGAGCGCAGCGACCGAAGACTGCGGGGCATTGACGTGCGTCGATCATTGCATGGAGAAATTGCTGGATCGCATAAACGGTGCGCGATTCATATGAATAAAGTACTAAAAAAATAATATTAAAAATTTGAAAACGTTCCGAACTCTTTTTGGGGACCCACGGTCAGAGTGGCCGCGCGCCGCAAGCCGCGTACCTAACCCAACTGACTGTGGAGGCACTACGTGATCACCAAGAGACGCCGATTTCTGGGCCAGATGGCTGCTGTTGCCGGTGGCCAAGTACTCGTTGCATTGAGTGGCGCAGGAGCAGGCGAAGCTATCGCAGCAAGCAATGTTGCTGCGGAATCGACCGATGGAACGGTCATTCCTTCCGCTTCTTCAATTGTCGATCGACTCGGCAACGTATGGACGGTAAAAAGCGGATTCATCTACAAAAATGGCATTAAGGACCCGAGCTCATATAACGTGAGTCTTTTGCTTTGGTATGGCGGAATGATTTATCAACGCGGCACGAACGATCAGTTCTATGTGAGGACCTGGGCCCATGGGCGCTGGCTGCCTTGCCGCGATCCACGCATCCCGCTCGAAGTGCCGTCGGGCGCGTTCTACGGCATCAACGGACACTACGATTATCCGTTCACGCCGCAGCAAGTGATCGCATCGCTGCAAGCGCTCGGATGCACGAGCTATCGCGTTGGCGTGATCAACAAGTCGTCGCAGCTGAAGCCCGTCATCGCATTGGCCGATGCATTTCGGACCGTCGGGTTCACGTTGCTCGCGCTCGTGAACTACGGCTTGCGCGACAGCGCCGGCAACTTATATGCGAGCGAGCGCGATGCCTATATCGCCAACCGAGCCGGTGCGGCTGCTGTCGCCAAAGCGCTGGGCCCGTATGGAGTCACGATGTACGAATGCGGCAACGAGCTCACGCGCGATCGGGCCATCGTCATCGATTCGACCTGCGCCGGGACGAAGCCTATGGACTTCAACAATACGCACTGGCCGATCTTGCGCGGCGCTATTCAAGGCATGATCGACGGTATCAAAACGGTGCAGCCCAACGCGAAATGCGGCGTGAACTTCACCGTCGCGGACATCGCTGCGTCCGATATGTTGTGGAACGGCGAGCAGCCGGACGGCTCGGGCGGCTATCGAAAGATGCGCTGGGACATTACGACCTGGCACAACTATCAGCCGTACGGCGACATCTTCAAGATCGGCGTCGATGGTGCGGGTCCCGGGTTCAACTTGCCCGCCTATTGCAAGGCGCGTTATGGCAAACCGTTCATGATTACCGAGTGGAACGCGGCGCCGGGGGTAGACGAGCAGTTCCGCGCCAATTACGTCAAAGAGAAATTGCAGCGCTTCTACGCGGCGCGCAAGAACGAAGGCATACAGGCGGTGATGTACTACGTGTTGCTCAGCGGCGATCATACGTACGGGATCGTAATAAACGATCTTGCACCGATCGATCCGCCGCATACGGTGTTCAGGGCGTTCACCGCGGCGAACGCCGATTTGTAGCCGGTCGTGCGGGGGTCGGAACTAGGGCAAAGGCTCCGGGTTCGCGCACGCTTTGCGCAAGAGATCGGTCATCCCTTCGGACGACATCGGCCTTCCCGTCAAGTAGCCTTGGACGATATCGCAGCCCGCCTCGCAAAGCCATGCCAATTGCGCCGGCTCTTCGACGCCTTCGGCCACGACGGCGATCCCGAAGCTGTGCGCCATGGAGATGATGGCCGTCACGATCGGCTGTCCCGCTTCCGGCAGCGGCTTGACGAAGGCGCGATCGATCTTCAAATTGTTGACGGGAAAGGACTGCAGGTACGACAGCGATGAATAGCCCGTACCGAAGTCGTCGAGCGACAAGCGTATGCCGGCCGCGCGCAGCTGGCGCATCGCTTCGACGCCGGCGGTCATGTTCGCCATCAGTTGGCTCTCGGTCAGCTCGAGTTCGAGCAGATGCGGAGAAAGGCCACTTTCGGCGAGCACCGCCTCCACGTCCTTATTGAACTCCCCCTGCCGCAACTGGCGTGCCGATACGTTCACGGCCACATAGACGCGGCCTCCTTGCTCGACATTCCAGTGCGCCGCATCGCGGCAGGCGCGGCGAAGCACCCATTGTCCGAGCGCGACGATCAGGTCGCTGTCTTCCGCCACGGGCACGAATTCGCTAGGGGCGATTTCTCCGTCGACAGGATGGACCCAGCGCAGCAGGGCCTCCGCGCCGATTACGCTGCTCGTGCGGCAGTCGAATTGCGGCTGATAAACGAGGTGCAACGCGTCGGCTTCGATCGCTTTGCGCAGTTCCGATTCCACACATCGTCGAACGACAATGCGTGCTTGATGGGCCGGACCTTGGACGGTATCGCCACGCCCGCGTCGCGTGCGGATAGGCCAGGTCTGGCGTAGGAGGCGAAGCGCTTGCCTTCCATGGTGTAGATGCCGGCGCTTTCGATATAAGGCACTTTGCTCAACGAATGCAGCACTTCCTGCGCCGAGCGCTCGTCGTCGAACATCAGCGCTGCCGACACGTTGTCGGCGATCATGTCCGCTTGCACGGTGGCGTCGGCCCTCAATGCCGAGCGCAGCGAAAGCGCTTGATACACGAGCAGGACGAGGCCCGATACCAGCAGAGCAAGTCCGAATCCGGCAAGTTTGACGCGCGCTATTTCTTTGATGGGGCTGGGTCCGTGGTGCCCGCTGTGCTTCATGAAACGTTCCTTGCCAAGCGCAGCAGCTTCGAGCTGAGCGAGAGATGCCGGCGCAATGCCTCTTTGTTGTCGATGTCGAAGCGCAGCTTGTCGCCTTCGCGAACGAGCGTGACGACCCACGGCCCCTCGCTCTCCCCAGCTTCGGCGGCCCGCACGATGAGGATCGGCGCATCGGGTGTGATCGCTGCGTGCATGGCGGTGCCCGCTGCCGAATCGTCGACGATGAGGACACTGCAGCCTTCGCCGCCAGGGTCGGCGGGGATCGGCTTGACGCTCCAAGTCTTGCCGGAGACGACGCGCCCTTCGAGTTTGGCGAGCATGACTCCGAGCTCGCTGTGCGGATTCACGCAGACGGCGAGCGTGCCGCCCCCGTACGTAGCCGGCCACTCCGTAAATTGAGTGAAGTTGTAGATGTAAGCGGCTTCGAGCGAGTCGAGATCGACCTGCGCATTCGCCGTCAGCCATAGGCCGGCGGATGCCGCAACGGCAATGAGGATCACCGTGAGGCGGCAGAAGGTAGACCTCGGCGCTCGCATGTCAGAAGCCATAGACGAGCTTGAGCAAGAACGTCCGACTTTGCTGCGCAATGACGCTCTGCGTGAAATTGGGCTCTGCCGGATCCGCGTACCGTTTATCGGTCACGTTGTAGACCGAGAACGATACATTCGCATGCGGAATGGCGCGATCGCTGCCGACGGTGACGTTGGCGAGGCAATAGCCCGCGGCGGACCCGACTTGCGCCAGGCGAGCCGACGCGCATCGCATCTCGGCCCCGACCCGTGCGGCGTTGTGAAAGAGCGGCACTGTGACGTTGACCTTCGCGAGATGCCGCGGCGAGTTCTGCAGCACGGCCCCCGTATCGCCGTCGCGTGCGAGTTGCCATGAATAACTCGCCCGAATTGTCGCAATGGAGGCGATGTTTTGCTCGCATGCGAGCGCTACGCCGCGTGCTTGCGCGCGATCGACGTTCTCGAACACGTACGCGCCTAACGGATCGAGTGTTTCCGTGATCAGGTCGCGTACGTCGTAGTGGAACAGCGATACGGTCGCATGCGCGTTTTCGCGGAGCGCTCGATCGTAGACGAACTCTGTCGTCGTGATGTGCTCGGCGCTCAGGGAAGGGTTGCCCGACTGGCCTCCGGGCCCCGGAATCGTGTAGTACAGCTCGTATGCGTTCGGGGAGCGATAGGCACGACCGTAGATGAGTTTGAACGTATCGGTGGCCGTGGGCTTATAGTTCAGCGCGAGCGCGCGACGGCGCAGCGAAGGCGGGCTAAGCCCGTGAGGAGATCGATCCGAATGCATGGAGCACGTAAAAGGCAGCGACGAGGCAACAGCGACCCCATAGCGGCTCATCATCTGACGTGAGCCTGCCTCTTTATCGGCGGCGCCATGCAAACCTTGAGGCGCGCTCGCCCCAGCTTGACGAGCGCGAGGCTTCTGGTTTAGGGGGGGCGTGAAGGCGTCGCATAGCGTCGCGCGAGCGCGTTTTCAGCGACAATCTCTTCGGCGCGGACAAGTAGGCGGTCAATCGTTTATCGGAGGGCAACCATGCCGGCGATCCCGAATATCAAAAAACTGTTCGTCTTGATGCTGGAGAACCGCTCCTACGACAACGTGTTCGGTTGGTCGGATTTGCGCGGCTGGATGCCGGACGGCAGGCCGACGCAAGCGGACGGTCTGCTCGGCAAGCCGCCGTTCGCGAATACGGGTGCGAAAGGCGCTGTGTATGCGGTGGGGCAGGGAGCGCCGTTTCGGCTCTCGTTCGATCCCGGCCACGAATTCACCGATGTGCTGGTCCAACTCGCGACGCCGGGCGACAGCCTCGCATTCGCCGCTTGCGTGCGCGACGAGTCGGCGGTGTTGGCGAACGGCGCTTATCCGGCGTGTGCGGCAACGGCGAACGATTTGGGTTTTGCGCGCGATATGGAGGCGCACGGCTACGACGCGGCTTCCGCGATGCGCTGCTTCACGCCGGACCAACTGCCCGTGCTCAATTTTCTCGCGCAGCAATTCGCGGTTTGCGACAGATGGTTCTCGTCGGTGCCCGGCCCTACCTGGCCTAATCGTTTCTTCGCCCTGGCAAGCACCTCGTGGGGGCTCGACCATTCGCCGAGCGACCTGCTGTCGATCGAGGCCAGCCTTTTCGATGGCGCGAAGTTCGGCAATGGCCGCAACGACGCGCTGTTTACGCGGCTGGCGCCCGAGCGGTGGCTCGTCGCGCACGGCGACATTCCGCAGTCATGGGCGATCAAGGGCGCGGATGCGCATCCCGAGCGCTTCGTCACGCATGAGGATTTCTTCTCCACGCTCGCGAGCGGCCAACTCGATGCGAATTTTGTGTTCATCGAACCGCACTACGACCCGGTCGGCAATTTCCACGACGGCGAGTCGATGCATCCGTGCGGGGACGTGCGCCTGGGCGAGGCGCTCGTCGAGCGTGTGTACAACGCGGTATTGACCTCGCCCTACTGGGAGCAGAGCGTGCTGCTCATCGTATTCGACGAGCATGGCGGATTCTTCGATCATGTGATTCCGGACCCCGCGCACGTAGCGGGCATGCCGACGCTTGCGCCCGTTGCGCCGACGGCGCTCGGCAAGCACGGCTTTCGTTTCGACCGCTTCGGCTTTCGCGTGCCGGCCGTCGTCGTGTCGCCTTATATCAAGCAAGCGACGATCGATCATGCGTTCTACGACCATGCGTCGATTGCCAAGACGCTCGCACGGATCCTGCCGCCTACCCGTGCGCCGCTGCTCGATACGCCCCGTTTCGCGAGCGCGGCCGATTTCTCGGCGCTGCTGACGTTATCGGCGCCCCGTAAAGCCGCCGACATTCATCCTTGCCCGCATGCATTGCCCGCCGTCGCGCCGACCGCGCCCCGGGCCGGCGGTAGCGCGCAAGCGTTTCGCGCGCTCGCTTGGCCGGGGCCGATCGGGGGCGGAGCGGCCTAGCCGGCATCCGGCGACCGGTCTGCCGCAGCCGTGCGGCCGCGGATCGACGAAGCCAGCGGTCGATCGCTCCAACGTGTCAAGAGGCGTCGCATCGAACCGCCGCACGATGCGCGCGCCCGCGATCGATCCGTAGGTAAAGCAGCGCGCAGCCGCTCATGACGAGCGGCCAGAGCAAGAACCAGCCCGTTGCCGCGCATAAAGCGACGACACAGACCAGCGCCCACTGTGCGCACCGATGCGCGGCCGTGCCGCGCGGCAACAGACGCAGCGCAGCGGCACACCCCAGCGCATAGACCGTCACGAACGATCCCGTGGTCATGAGCACGAGCGGTTTCGGTCCGACGCCGGCCCAGGCGACCGCGCCCATGACGAGCGCCGACAAGCACGAGACGAGCGCGAGCGAGCGGCGCGGAACGTCCCCGGCGAGGCTCCCGGCGGCGAGCCAAGCCGGCAGCGCGCCGTCGCGTCCCAATGCGGCGCCCAATTTCGCTGCGCCCGCGAAGTAGGCGTTCATCGTGCCGAGCGTGAGCAGCAGCGCGGCGCCTGCAGCCAGCATGCGGACGTTGCCGCCCACGCCGACGACTAGGAGTTCCGCCAGGGGCGCAGCGGCATCGCCGGCCGATGGCCCCAGTACGAGCACGCTTGCCAGCGCCACTGCGAGGTAAAGGGCGCCGACCACGACGACCGCAATGGACGACGCAAGCGGCAGGTCACGCGCCGGGTGCCGGAATTCGCCGGCCAAATGCGTGATGGCTTCCCAGCCCGCGAAGCTCCAAACGAGCAGCGCCGCCGCGGGTACGACGGCGAACCAGCCGTGCGGCGCGAAGGGGTGCAGGTTGCCGGCATTCGCGTGCGGGACGGACGCCACAACGGCGGTCAAGAGCAACGCGACGAGCAGGGTAGACAGGACGACCTGCATGCGGCCGGAGAGGGTGACGCCAAGCGCATTCGCCGCTGTGACGATGACGAGCAAGGCCGCACTCGTTAAAAAGACGGTTTGCTCGCCGCCTCCGACTGCCGCGGCCACGTAGGCGCCGGCGAACATGGCGCCGGCCGGCGCGCCCGCGGGCACGGCGAAATAAAAGCACCAGCCGACGATCGCCGAAGCGCGCGCGCCGAACGCTTGGCGCGCATAGGTCGCGACACCGCCCGCATCGGGATAGCGGGCGCCCAGGGCGGCGAATGTCGCCGCAAGCGGCGCCGACAGCACGACGAGCGCGAGCCACGCCAGCAGCGAAGCGGGGCCGGCGACTTTGGCGGCCAATGCGGGCAGCGCGATCACGCCGGTGCCGAGCACGGCGCCGACGTAAAGCGCCGCTCCCTGAAGGACCGTGAGACGGCCGTGCGATGGGGTGCGTTGATGCGCGTCAGTGCTCGTCGATGTGCTCATCTGGTGTCCGAATCCTCGTAGGTCGTTCTCGTTCTCGCGCGTATTCGGCGCTATGGCGTATTTATAATCGGTAATAGCTGACATCCGATGTCATGAATTCACGGGGGCGCGATGAGAACGAGCCGACTGGTTTCGATGCTGTTGATGCTGCAGGCGCGGGGACGCATCACCGCGCAGGCATTGGCGGACGAATTCGAAGTGTCGGTACGCACGGTCTACCGCGACGTCGATCACTTGAGCGCGGCAGGGGTGCCCGTCTATGCCGATCGCGGCCCCGGCGGCGGGTTCGCTTTGCTCGACGGGTATCGAACCGACCTGACCGGCATGACGCGCGCCGAGGCGGAAACGCTGCCGATCGCCGGTTTGCCCGGTGCGGCCGATGCGCTCGGGCTGGGGGAGCCGCTGCGTTCGGCCCAGCTCAAACTCGTGGCGGCGCTGCCGGCGGCCGCGGCTGGGGCCTCGCGCATCGGTTCGCGGCTGCACGTCGACCCGGTCGACTGGTATCGAAGGCCCGAGCCCGCGCCGCTGTTGCCGCAGCTCGCGAACGCCGTGTGGGAGCAAAAGCGGATCGCCATGCACTACCGCAGCTGGGGCGGCGAGCGTTTGCACCGCTGCTCGCCGCTCGGCCTCGTGCTCAAAGCCGGAAATTGGTATCTGGCCGCCCAGGGGCGTACGCGCATCGGCGTCTACAAAGTCGCGAGCATCGGGCGCCTGGTGACGCTCGACGAAACGTTCGAGCGTCCGCGCGACTTCAATTTGCAGGAATGCTGGTCGTCCATGGTCCTGCGCTTCGAACGCAGCTTGCTCAAAGGTAAGGCCACGTTGCTCGTCAAACGCGACGCGGTCCCCGACCTCAATGCGCTCGGCGCCGCCGCGGCGGACCGCGCCGTCTGCACACTGCCGGATGAAGACGGCTGGTGCCGCGTGACGCTGCCCGTGGAGGAGACGGCGCAGGCGGCGCGCCAATTGCTGCGGCTCGGCGCGCGCGTGCGCGTTATCGAGCCGCCCGCACTGCGCGACGCGCTGCGCCGGCTCGCGCAGGAGATTGCCGCCTTGAACGCGGCGGGGTAAGGGCGCGCGATCGGATGGCGTCGTTGCTTGGCGCTTGGCCGCTCGACCGCTTGACCGCTTGACCGGGCTCGGCAAGGCGCTCGGCTCATCATGGTAATCCCGTACGCTTGCCCCCAAGCGGTGAAAGGTTCGGGAAGGATTGATCCCTCTAGAATGCCTCTACCGATGCAACCCGGCACGCCAAGCGCGCCGACATAAATGAGGAGACAGTCGCATGCAACCGACGCCGCGGAAAATCCGCACTTTCGCTCTCGCTTCCGCCTTGCTGTTCGGCATGGCATCGCATGGCGCGATGGCCGCCGACAACGGCAAGATCACGATCATGGTCGGGGGCATCTCCAAGCTGATCTACTTGCCGGCCAAATTGACCGAGCAGCTCGGCTATTTCAAGGATGAAGGCTTGGACGTCGAGCTGGAGTCGCAGCCGGCCGGCGTCGATGCCGAAAACGAGCTCCTCGCGGGCGCCGTGCAGGCCGTCGTCGGCTTTTACGATCACACGATCGACTTGCAGGCAAAGGGCAAGGAGACCGAAGCGATCGTCGTATTCGGGCAAGTTCCCGGCGAAGTCGAGCTCGTGTCGACGAAGGCGGCCAATACGGTCAAGTCGATGGCCGACGTCAAAGGCAAGACGCTCGGCGTGACGGGGCTCGGCTCGTCGACGAGCTTTCTCACGCAGTATCTGGCCAGTCAGCACGGCATCGAATCGTCGCAGTTCACGATGCTGCCCGTGGGCGCCGGTCCGACCTTCATCGCCGCGATCAAGCAATCGCGAATCGACGCCGGCATGACGACCGAGCCGACCGTGTCGAAACTGGTTCACGACGGCGATGCAAAGGTGCTCGTCGACATGCGGACGGTCGAGGGCACGAAAGCCGCGCTCGGCGGGACGTATCCGGCCGCGAGCCTGTACGTGCAATCGGCTTGGGTCGCCACGCACAAAGCCGAAGCCGCGAAGCTCGCGCATGCGTTCGTGCGCACGATGCAGTTCATTCATACGCACAGCGCCGAAGAAATCGCAGCCAAGATGCCGGCCGATTATCAGAAGGACAAGGCGCTTTACGTGAGCGCGTTGAAGGCGTCGCTGCCGATGTACACCGTGGACGGCAAGATGCCGGCCGACGGCCCGCAGACCGTGCTCAAGGTGCTGTCCGCCTTCAAACCGTCGGTCAAAGGCAAGCACATCGACTTGTCCAAGACCTATACGAACGAGTTCGTGACCGCGAAGTAATCGCGAGCCGATGGCCGGGCCGCGCTGCACCGATCGCTGCGCGGGCCGGCCATCGTAACCGTACCCCTGCCGTACCTCGGGCGCCGCAGTCCGGGCGCCCCCCCAATCGCTTGGATGTTCAGATGACCCACGCTGCTTCTCATGAGACACCCGTCATCGAGTTCGACTCGGTGTCGTGTCGCTTCATTTCTCCCGACGGCAAGGCGACGATCGCACTGCGCGATTTCAGCATGTCGGTGGCGAAGGGAGAATTCATCGCCGTCGTCGGCCCGACCGGCTGCGGCAAGTCGACGACGCTCAGCATGATCACCGGTCTGCTCAAGCCGACCACGGGCAGCGTGCGCGTCATGGGCAATCCCGTCGAGGGCATTGACCCGCGTATCGGCTTCGTGTTTCAGGCCGACGCCGTCTTCCCGTGGCGCACGGTGCTCGACAACGTGGCGGCCGGCCCGCTCTTTCGCGGTCGCTCGAAGGCCGTGGCGTATGAAGAGGCCCACGACTGGCTGCGCCGTGTCGGCCTCGAGAAATTCGGCAAACATTATCCGCATCAGCTGTCGGGCGGCATGCGCAAGCGCGTGGCTCTCGCACAGACCTTCATCAACAAGCCCGAAATTCTGTTGATGGACGAACCGTTCTCCGCGCTCGACATGCAGACGCGCACGCTGATGCAAGACGAGTTGCTGCAGCTGTGGTCGGCCAACAAGGGCTCGGTCGTCTTCGTCACGCACGATCTCGAAGAGGCGATCGCATTGGCCGATCGCGTGTTCGTGCTGACCGCGCGTCCCGCCACGCTGAAGAAAGTCTACGAAATCGACCTGCCGCGCCCGCGCATCACGTCGGAAATTCGCTACGAGCAACGGTTCATCGAACTGTCGCGCGATATTTGGCACGACCTGCGCGAAGAAGTGCAGATCGCTTGACCTCGAACACCGGAACGCTTTCAGATGTCTACCATGGCTACTACCTTCGAACAGTCCAACGCGAGCTTGGCCGATACGTCGCTCGCCGAAGTGGAAAAAGCGGCGCAACGCCGGCTGCGCCAGCGCCGCGCCTTGATCATCGGGCTGCGCTTGCTCGTGCTCGTCGTATGGCTCGGCGGCTGGGAGCTTGCCGGTCAGTTGAAGTGGATCGATCCGTTCTTCTTCTCGATGCCGTCGCTGATCTTCGCGCAAATCGTCGATTGGTTCGTGAACGGCACCTCGCAAGGGCCGCTGCTCGTGCAAGTCTGGGTAACGCTCGAAGAGACGATGATCGGCTTCGCGATCGGCGCTGTGGCCGGCGTGATTTGCGGCGTCGTGCTCGGGCGCAATAAGCTGCTGTCCGACGTCTTTAGTCTTTACATCCAGATTGCGAACTCGATTCCCCGCGTCGTGCTAGGCTCGGTATTCGTCATCGCGCTGGGCCTGGGCATGGCCTCGAAGGTCGCGCTCGCCGTCGTCATGGTGTTCTTCGTCGTCTTCGGCAACGCGTTCCAGGGCGTGCGCGAAGCCGACCGCTACATGATCGCCAACGCGCAGATTCTCGGCGCGTCGAAGCGACAACTGACGACGGCCGTCGTCATTCCGTCGGCGCTGTCGTGGATCTTGGCGAGCTTGCATGTCAGCTTCGGCTTTGCCTTGGTCGGTGCGGTCGTGGGCGAATTCCTCGGTTCGAAGCAGGGTATCGGCCTCTTGATCTCGACGGCGCAAGGCGCGTTCAACGCAAGCGGCGTCTTCGCGGCGATGATCGTCCTCGCTGTGGTAGCTTTGGCGACCGACTTCTTGCTGACGAGACTGGAGAAACGTCTGCTCAAATGGAGACCCGCCGCGTTTTAACCATTGCGTCGCGCCGTGAAGGCGCGTTCGACCCAGTCGGCTCGTGCCGCGCCGACGCCCTGTGCGTCGGTCGCGCACGGGCCGATCTCCTTTTACGGGGCGTTGCTCGATGATGCACAGTTTGCGCGCCCGCTTGCTGTGGTGGGTGCTGTTGCCGCTCGCGGCGTTCATGCTTGTCGCCGGCGTGATGGCCTACGATGCGGCGCGCCGGACGGCCGACTTGTTGCAAGACAACAAATTGCTCGCGTCCGCGCGCATCATCGGCGAAGACATCGCTTGGAGCAACGGCGAGGTGAGGGCCGATATTCCGCCCTCGGCCCTCGAAATATTCGAATCGCCGTATCAAGATCACGTGTTCTACAAGGTGGTGGCGGGCGGCGACCGTCTGCTGCTCGGCTCGCCCGATCTCGCCTTGCCCAATGCCGCGCACGCCTCCTATCCCGTCTTTTACGATACGGCGCTCGAAGGACAGTCGATCCGCGCGGTGGCGTATCGGCGGCAGCTTTACAATTCGGGCGAGGCGCTGTCCGTGACCGTGGTGGTCGGCAAGACGCAGGCGTCGCGCGAAGGCATGCTCGCCGAACTGTGGCACCCGCAGTTGGTGCAGCAAGGGCTGATGCTCGCGCTCGCGGTGCTGCTCGTCTTGATCGGCCTCACGAGCGAACTCAGGCCGCTCATGAAGCTCAAGGAGGACGTGGCCGATCGCGATCCGATGGAACTCGAGCCCGTGCGGGTCGATCATCTGCCGACGGAATTGCGGCCCATCGTCGACGCGATCAATCAGTGCATTGCCCGGCTCAAGCTCCACACGGCCACGCAACGGCAGTTCATCGCCGACGCCGCGCATCAACTGCGCACGCCGCTCACGCTACTCGATACGCAAGTTCAATGCGCGCGGCAATGCGTCGACGATGGCCCCGCGTTGTCCGATGCGCTCGCGGGCATTCGGCGCACGAGCCTCAAGATGACGGAGATCACGAACCAGTTGCTGCTGCTCGCGCGAGCGGAATCCGCGCCGTCGCCGCACGTTCCTGTCGACATGACGAAGGTCGTGTCGTCGGTGCTCGAGGAACTGATTTTGGCAGCCGAGCGCCGCAATATCGACCTCGGGGCGGAGTTGGAGGGCGACGCATGCGTTGCCGGCAACGAGCAGTTGCTGACGGCGCTTGTCGCCAATTTGGTCGACAATGCGATTCGATACACGCAAGAAGGTGGCGCGGTGACGGCGCGATGCCGCCGCGAACGTGATGAAGTCGTGCTCGAAGTCGTCGATAATGGCCCGGGGATTCCGGCCGAAATGCGCGCCCATGTGTTCGAGCGCTTCTATCGCGGCATGACCAACGTCGAGGGAACGGGCCTCGGCCTTGCGATCGTCGAGCGCATTGCGCAGTCGCACGGCGGCACGGTCGGGGTCGCGCCGGGCGAGGGAAGAGTCGGGCTCGTCGCAACGGTACGCCTGCCGGCTTGGAAGAAAGGAATTGAGCCATGAAGCTGCTGCTCGTGGAAGACAACGCTGAACTCTCGCACTGGATCGTCAATTTGCTCGAGGGCGAGAATTTCGCGGTCGATTGCGTGCCCGACGGCGAGGCGGCCGATGCGGTCCTGCGCACGGGGCGCTACGACGTCATTTTGCTCGACATGCGTCTGCCCCGGATGAGCGGCAAGGATGTGCTCGCCCGGCTGCGGCGGCGCGGCGACACCGCACCCGTGCTCATGTTGACGGCTCACGGATCGATCGACGACAAGGTCGACTGCTTCAGCGCCGGCGCGGACGATTACGTCGTCAAACCGTTCGACGCCCGCGAACTGATCGCGCGCATCAAAGCGCTGATTCGTCGTCAGGCGGGCGGCAAAACGGTTTCGCTCGTATGCGGCGATCTGCAATACAACACGAATACGCGCGAGTTCAGCCACCACGACGCACCGCTCGCGTTGCGGCGGCGCGAACATGCGATTCTCGAAGCGCTGATGCTCAAGCAAGGCAAGACCGTATCGAAGACTGCGCTCATGGACAGCGTCTACAGCCTAGAAGACGAGCCCAGCGCCGATGCCATCGATATCTACATTCATCGCTTACGCAAGCATTTGGCGCACTCGACGGCGCAAATCATGACGCTGCGCGGATTGGGCTACGTGCTGCGCGCGAAAGACGGCTCGTAGTCTTTCATCAGTCAGAACGCGGCGCTGGTACAGCGGTTTACGTGAAACTACTTAGTACCCCTAACCTTTCATGAAAGGAGCGTGAAGGATAGGGGCGGATACGATTCTTTCTATTGCGGCGATGCACGCATTGCCTGGAAGAGGCGGTTCAGCAACGGCGTCTACGCGACCGCCGACTACCCCTTCAGCAACTCGACGAAATTCGCCACGGGCTCGGGCTACCAGGCGGCGCTCGGGTACAACGGCCCGTCGTTCTCGGTGGGCGCATGCTTTTTGAGGATGACGATAGTTGGAAGCTGCAATCCGATTTGCATCGAGAGGCGATCGATGAGCGCGCAGGCACACAAGCGCTCGTCTCTGCTCATCAAAGGCATCACACAGGAAGGCCGTGCGTTTCGCCCCAGCGACTGGGCGGAGCGCCTGGCCGAGGTTATCGCGCTTTTCATCAGGGAGCGCGGCGGGACCCAACCATCGGCATCGTATGCCGTGCCTTGCGTCGAAGAACGCGTCAAAAGTTTACGGCTCGATGCCGCGCTCCATGAAGCCTGCCCGGCGGCATTCGAATTCGTCATGCGCTTTGCCGAGGACAATGGCTTGCCCGTGCGGCATATAGCGAGCGAACGCGACGCAGCCTAGCCCTTGCCGCGAACGGACGAACGGCGGCAAACTGGCGACTGTCGAGCGCGACCCTTCCGTTACCTGAAAAAAAAGCGAGGCATCGATGCGACTGCCGGCGTCGTCGATCCGAGGCGCTACCCGGCGCTGACGGCGTTTTCCGAACGGGCCGAAGCGCTGCCGGAATTCCGCGGCGCACCGCTCGCGTGACGGCCCGACGCCGATTATTCGTTTCAGGCGACTTCTGACTTTCGATTTAGCGCATTTATCGGCATTGCGCGCGTCCCTAGAATGGCGGTTAAGGTGTACGGCGGAGCATAGGCTGCTCCGCCGGCCTGCCTAGGAGGTCGTCGCCATGAAGAAGCTCATCGAACAACGGCTGTACAGCCCGACCGTCGTCTTGCCGATGGTCGAGCTCATGGAATTGATGGTGTCGCTCGATTTCAACCTCGGGCAGGTCGGCGCGGTCATGGCGACGCGCGGCGCACGTGCGGCGTTGCATCGTTCGCGCGGGCTCCTCGGCCCCCGTCAGAGCTGCGCGGCCGCGGCCGTTTGAAGTCGAGCCGTTGCCCGACCGCATGATCGTGCCGCACGTCCGACTGGGCCGGATGCAGGGCCACGCCAATATCGTTCGGGCGGCGAAAACGACACCGGCTCGTCACATCCGTGGCGAGCCGGCAGGGTAAAGCGGAAAGGGAGATGAAGCGGGGGGCGCGAAACGCTCAGCCTTCGGTCGGCGGCACGTAGCCGACCGCTTGGTCGGCGCCTTCGCCGAAGAAGAATTTTTCGGTCTGCTTCATCAAGTACTGGCGCGCGCGCGGATCGGCCATGTTCAGCCGGTTTTCGTTGATGAGCATCGTTTGCTGCTTGAGCCAGCTCTGCCAGGCCTCTTTGGACACACCCTCGTAAATGCGCTTGCCAAGTTCGCCCGGCAGCGGCGGAAAATCGAGTCCTTCTGCTTCCTTGCCGAGCTTGACGCATTGAATCATGCGAGCCATCGTGAATTTCTCCTGTAGTCGATTGGGGCGGGCAGCGACGGGCTCGCTCAGAGCTGCTTCATCAGCACGAGCGATTTGCGCTGCCAGTTATAGAGGCGGCGGCGGTCTTCGGGCAGGTCGTCGACCGTTACCTTGACGAAGCCGCGCTTCAGGAACCAATGCTCGGTACGCGTCGTCAGCACGAAAATCCGGGTGAGGCCGCGCGCGCGCGCGCGCTGCTCGACGCGTTTGAGCAAGCGCTCGCCGTCGCCGGCCCCTTGCGCGTCGGGGGCGACGGTCAAGCATGCCATTTCGCCGATACGCTCCTGCGGGTACGGATAGAGCGCCGCGCACCCGAACAAGACGCCATCGTGCTCGATGACCGAGAAGTGATCGATGTCGCGCTCGATCTGATGGCGGCCGCGCTTGACGAGCGTTCCGTCCGACTCGAGCGGCTCGATCAGCGTCAGGATGCCGCCGACGTCGTCGGGCGTCGCCTCGCGCAGGCTTTCGAGGTTCTCGTACGAGATCATCGTGCCGACGCCGTCGTGCAGGAACAGTTCGAGCAGGACGCTGCCGTCGAGCGCGTGCGGAATGATGTGAGCCCGCGCCACGCCGCCGCGGCACGCGCGCACCGCATGCTTCAGATAGAACGCGGCATCGCCCTTGACTTCGCCGCTGTCGAGCAGCTTGTAAGCGTCGTCGAGCGACAGTTCTTGCAGAAGGTCGCCCGCGTCGTTCATGAGCCCCGGCGTTTCGGTGAGGAAGATGATCTTGTCCGCGCGCAGCGCGATCGCGGCGGAGGAGGCGACGTCCTCCATCGACAGGTTGAACGCTTCGCCCGTCGGCGAGAAACCGAGCGGCGAGAGCAGCACGAGTTTGCGGCTCGCGAGCGAATGGCGGATCGATTCCGCGTCGACCTTGCGCACGATGCCCGTATGCTGAAAATCGACCCCGTCGAGAATGCCGACGGGCCGCGCCGTGACGAAGTTGCCCGAGACGACGCTGATGTGCGCGTGCGCCATCGGCGTGTTCGGCAAGCCCTGGCTGATCGCCGCTTCGATGTCGAGCCGCACTTCGCCCGCGGCCTCCTTGGCCGACTCGAGCGCGCGCGCGTCGGTGATGCGCATGCCGTGCGAAAACTCGGATTGGACGCCGTGCAGATTCATCTGCTCTTCGACCTGCGGGCGCGATCCATGCACGAGCACGATCTGGATTCCCATGGCCTGCAGCAGGGCAATATCGGAAACGAGCGCGCTCAGCAGCCCCTCATGAACCACTTCGCCTCCGAACCCGACGACGAACGTCTTGTTGCGGAACGCGTGAATATATGGCGCGACCGATCGCATCCAGTCGACGAACTGGGCGCGCGATACGGCAACGGGCTCGGGCGCAGCGGCGCGGGTGGCGATCTGCGGCGTGGGGGCGAGGTCGGTTTGAGAATTCATGGTCGGATTATAATGCGCCCCCATGTCGAACGTACCCAAAAGTCCGGCCGCGAGTGAGGTCCGAGCACCGCGCGCCCCGCGTGCGGCTCGTGCCGAACGTCCTCGCCGTCCCGCCGTCCCGCCCAATCCCGTTCCAGCGATCGATTTTCCGGCAGCGCTGCCCGTTTCCGGGTGTCGCGAGGAGATCGCGCGCGCGATTCGCGACAATCAGGTCGTGATCGTTTCGGGCGAAACGGGCTCGGGCAAGACGACGCAGTTGCCGAAGATTTGCCTCTCGCTCGGCCGCGGGCTCGGCGCCGGCGGGACGGGCCTCATCGGGCACACGCAGCCGCGCCGGATCGCGGCTTCGGCAACGGGGCGCCGCATCGCCGAGGAACTCGGCACGCCGTTCGGCGAAGTCGTCGGCTACAAGGTGCGGTTCACCGACAATTTGGCGCCGGGCGCGTCGGTCAAGCTGATGACGGACGGCATTTTGCTGGCCGAAACGCAAACCGATCCGCTTCTGCGCGCCTACGACACGCTCATCATCGACGAGGCGCACGAGCGCAGCCTGAACATCGACTTCCTGCTCGGCTATCTGAAGGAGATTTTGCCGAAGCGGCCCGACCTGAAGCTCATCGTCACGTCGGCCACGATCGACGCCGAACGTTTCGCGCGCCATTTCGGCACCGACGCGCGCCCGGCGCCCGTCATCGAGGTCAGCGGCCGGCTGTATCCGGTCGAGATCCGCTACCGCCCCATCGAGGAGCAAAGCGCGGCCGTCAAAGCGGCGCAAGGCACGACGGGGCGGGAGCGCGGCGATCGCCCCGAGCGGGGGAAAAGCGCGCGCGATGCCGATCGGGACCTCATGGACGCGATCGTCGACGCCGTCGACGAGCTTTGCCGGGAAGGGCCGGGCGACGTCCTCGTGTTCCTGCCCGGAGAGCGGGAGATTCGCGAGGCGGCCGAGGCGCTGCGCAAGCAGCATCCGCCGCACACCGAGATTTTGCCGCTGTTCGCGCGGCTCTCCGCCGAGGAGCAGGCGCGCGTGTTCAAGCCGTCGAACGCGAGGCGGCTCGTGCTCGCGACGAACGTGGCCGAAACGTCGCTGACGGTGCCGGGCATCCGCTATGTCGTCGATACGGGGCTCGCGCGCGTGAAACGCTACTCGTATCGAAACAAGGTCGAGCAACTGCAAGTCGAGTCGGTTTCGCAGGCGGCCGCCAATCAGCGAGCGGGCCGATGCGGCCGCGTGGCGGACGGCGTCTGCATCCGGCTTTTCGACGAACTCGATTTCCAGAACCGAGCGCGCTTCACCGACCCGGAAATCCTGCGCTCGTCGCTGGCGGCCGTCATCTTGCGGATGAAATCGCTGCATCTGACGGAAATCGAGTCGTTCCCGTTCATCGAGCCGCCGCCGGGCCGGGCGATTGCCGACGGCTATCAGTTGCTCGCCGAACTGGGGGCCGTCGACGACGACAACGCGCTGACGCCGCTTGGCCGCGAACTCGCGCGTTTGCCGCTCGACCCGCGCGTGGGCCGCATGATTCTGGCCGCGCGCGACCAGCAAGCGCTCAGCGAGGTGCTGATCATCGCCAGCGCGCTGTCCGTGCAGGACCCGCGCGAGCGGCCCGCCGAAGCCCAAGAGCAGGCCGACGAAGCGCATCGGCGCTTCGCGGACGAGCGCTCCGAGTTCCTGCAGTGGCTGAAAATCTGGAAGTGGTTCGGCGAGGCCGTCGCCCACAAGAAGTCGAACCGGCAGCTCGTCGACGCGTGCCGCGCTCAGTTTCTCTCGCATTTGCGTTTGCGCGAGTGGCGCGACGTCCATTCGCAGCTGTTGACGGTCGTACGCGAGCATGGCTGGCGGCTGAACGAAAGCGAAGCGACGTACGAGCAGATCCATTTGGCGTTGCTGACGGGGCTGCTCGGCAACGTAGGGCTGAAGGCCGACGACGAGCCTCATTATCTAGGCGCGCGCGGCATCAAGTTCTTTCTCTGGCCCGGTTCGACGCTCGTGAAAAAGGCGGGACGGTGGGTGGTGGCCGGCGAATTGGTCGAAACCAGTCGGCTATATGCCCGCTGCCTCGCGAAAATCGAGCCCGAGTGGATCGAGAAGGTCGCGGGCCACCTATTGAAGAAGTCGTTGTCCGAACCGCACTGGGAAAAGCGCCCGGCGCAGGTCACCGCGTTCGAGCGGGCGACGCTTTACGGCTTGCCCGTCTATCACCGCCGGCGCGTGGCGTTCGGGGCGCAGGACCCGTCGCGCGCGAGGGAGCTTTTCATTCGAGGCGCGCTGGTGGAGGGCGAGTTCGAAACGAAGTTGGCTTTCTTCGCGCACAACCGCAAGCTGCTGGCCGACATCGAGCAGTTGGAGCACAAGTCGCGCCGGCAGGACGTGCTCGTCGACGACGAGCTGATCTTCGCCTTCTACGATCAGGTGCTGCCCAAGGGTATCCACACGGGTGCGGCCTTCGAGCGCTGGTACCGCGACGAAGTCAAGAAGAGCGGGCAGCCCGAGGACAAGCTGCGCCTGCTCTACCTGTCGCGCGACGACCTGATGCGGCACGAGGCGGCAGGCGTCACGACGGACCTCTTTCCGAAGCGCATGGCGATGGCCGGCGTGGAGATGGGGCTCGGGTACCATTTCGAGCCCGGCTCGCCCCGCGACGGCGTCACGCTGACGGTGCCGCTTTATGCGCTGAACCAGGTCGACGCACGGCGCACCGAATGGCTCGTGCCGGGCATGCTCAAGGAGAAGGTGCATCTGCTGCTCAAGTCGTTGCCGCAGAAGCTGCGCCGTCATTGCGTGCCGTTGCCCGACTACGCCGCCGCTTTCGGCGAGCGGCACGAGGGCCGATTCGGCGGCGGCCTGCTCGAAGCGATCATCGCCGACGTGCGCGACCAGAAGCAGGTCGCGCTCAAATCGACCGACTTCAAGCTCGAAACGCTGCCGGCGCACCTATTCATGAACTTCAAGGTCGTGGACGAGCACGGTCGGCAACTCGCGATGGGCCGCAATCTGGCTCAGCTTCGCGCCGAACTCGGGGCCGAGGCTCAGCGGCACTTCCAGAAGCTCGCCGCGGGCGTCGCGCTCAATGCGAGCGGCGCGCAGGTTGGCACGGCCGTCGCCGGCGGGACAGCGCGTCCGGGCCAAGGGGGCAAATCGGGGCAATCGGGGCAAGCCGGCAAAACCGGCCAGTCGCTTGCGCGGTCGAATGCGCCGTTGGGCGCCGGCGCGACGGAAGCCAGCCGTGAGGGCGCCGACCAGGCTGCGCCGACGACTGCGCTTTATGACAATCTGACGACTTGGAATTTCGGCAAGCTGCCCGAGCTGCTCGAAATTCGCCGGGGAGGGCAGACGCTGTTCGGCTATCCGGCGCTCGTCGACCGCGCGACGCACTGCGACGTTGAAGTGTTCGATTCGCCCGAGCAGGCCGCGCGCATCCATCGCGCCGGCCTGCGGCGGCTGTTCGCGCTGCAATTGCGCGAGCCGATCAAGTACTTGGAGAAGAATCTGCCGGGCCTGCGCGAAATGGCGCTGCAGTATATGCCGCTCGGCACGCAAGAGGCGCTGCGCGATCAATTGATCGATACCGCGCTCGATCGCGCCTGCCTGCAAGAGCCGTTGCCTGCCGACGATGCGAGTTTTCACGCGCGCCGGGACGAGGGGCGGGGCCGGCTATCCCTGCTGGCGCAAGAGATCGCGCGGCTCGTGGGCCAGATTCTCGCCGAGTACGCCGCCGTGACGAAGAAGCTGGCGCAGGCCAAGCCGTTCGCCGCGGCGTGTGCGGACATGCAGCAGCAGTTGCAGGCGTTGGTCGGCAAGCGCTTCATCGTCGAGACGCCCTACGCGCAACTGGCGCATTTTCCCCGCTATTTGAAGGGCATCGCGCACCGTATCGACAAGCTCAAGGCCGATTCGGCCCGCGACGCGCGCGCGTTCGCCGAATTCCAGCCGCTGCTGCAGCAGTATCAACGCGCGCAGTCTGCGCGCGGCGGCGTGCCCGACGCCCGGCTCGCTGAATTCCGGTGGCTGCTCGAAGAACTGCGCGTGTCGCTTTTCGCTCAGGAACTGCGTACGCCGATGCCGGTCTCGGTCAAGCGGCTGCACAAAGTGTGGGAATCGATGCAGCGATGAGCGAGGGCGCCCTGTGCGCCTCTGATGCCGCCCTGATATCGGCACGCCCCATGCCTTGCGTTGGGCGTGCCTACGCCCTGCCTTTTTTTGAATTTGGGTCAACCGTCGAGCGTCGCAAACGTTTTATGATGGCGGCGATTTTCTCGAGCGAACCCTCATGCTTACCTCTTTCCTTTTTCGCGCCGGGCGGGCCAAACGCATGGCGGGCGCGTTGGCGGCCGCGGTCCTCGCGGCAGCCGTGTTTTCTCCGGCAGCGCGCGCGAACAATGTCATCGTTTTGAATTCGGGCGAGGCGACGCTGTCGCTGATCGACGAGGCGACGCAGCAGATCGTCGGCGGCAAGACGCCGACCGGGAAGGAGCCGCACCATTTGATGCCGACGCCCGACGGCCGCTCGTTGATCGTCGCCGATTCGGTGTCGAACGATCTGATGTTTGTCGATCCCAAGACGGGCAAGGTCCAGCGGCGTCTCCAAAATATCGAGGACCCGTATCAGCTGGGCTTCTCGCCGAATCGCAAGTGGTTCGTCACGACGGCGTTGCGCCTGGACCACCTCGATATCTACGCGTACGACGAAAGGACGGCGACCCCGACGCTCGTCAAGCGTTTGCCGCTCGCGACAATGCCGAGCCACATGGCCTTCACCAAAGACAGCAAGACGGTGTTCGTCACGCTGCAAGTATCGGGTCAGATCGCGGCCGTGGACTTGGAGACGCAAACGGTCAAATGGAAGATGAACATCGGCGAGACGCCGGCCGGGCTGTGGCTGACGCCGGGCGACAAGTACCTGCTCGTCGGCATGACGGGTGAGGACGACGTCGCCGTCGTCGATTGGCGCAAGCACTCGATCGTCAAACGGATCGTGACGGGCAAGGGTGCGCACAATTTCCGCTCGCTCGATGATGGCGTGCACGTTGCCGTCACCAATCGCGTGGCGAGCACGATCAGCATCATCGACGAAAACACGCTGATGAACGTAGGCGACATTACGGGACTCATGCCAGGCCCCGACGACATGGAACTCACGGCCGACAAGCGCTATCTATGGGTGACGTTCCGGTTCGCCAAGCACGTGGGCGTCATCGATCTGTCCACGCGCAAGCTCGTCAAGACGATCCCCGTGGGACGCTCGCCGCACGGCATTTTCTTCTTCGACCGCGCGCCGGTGATGGCGCCCGACGGCGCCTGAGCGCCCCGCACGGTGGAAATCATGCTGCATGTCATCATCACGTCGCTCGATTCGCTGGTCTCGTCGTTGCAGACCTGGCTGTTCATCGACGTCGTTCAGCCGCTGCTGTTCAAGTTCGGCGCGATGGACTACGACGAAGACGCCTACGACGCGCTGTATCCCGTCATCGTCGGTTTCATGACGGTCGTTGCGATGTTTGCGCTCTTGCGTCCGCTCGAAGCATGGCGGCCCGTCGAGCGGTGGGAGAGCCGCAAGGCCGTGCGGGTCGACGTGCTCTACACGTGGATCGGCAAGCTAGGCCTGTTCAATCTGTTTTTCTTCGTCGCGTTCCAGCCGCTGTTCGACAGCACGCAGGTTTGGCTGCGCTACCACGGCATCGTCAACGTCAATCTCGATACGCTCTGGCCCGGCGTGACGTCCCAGCCGCTCGTTGCGTTCGCGATCTACCTCGTCGTGCTCGATTTCGCCGGCTATTGGTTGCACCGCTGGCAGCATCGGATCGGCATCTGGTGGGAGCTTCACGCCGTGCATCACAGTCAGCGGCAGATGTCGCTCTGGTGCGACGACCGTAACCATCTGCTCGACGACGTCCTGCAAGCGGGTTTCTTCGCCGCGATCGCGCTGGCGATCGGCGTCGCGCCCACGCAGTTCGTGGTGCTCACGGCCGTCACGAACTTCATGCAGAGCGTTCAGCACGTCAACGCACGGCTCGATTTCGGGCGCGTGCTCGAACGGCTGATCGTGTCGCCGTCGTTTCACCGGCGGCACCACGCCGTCGGCTATGGGCACGAGGGCACCGCCTACGGGTGCAACTTCGGCGTGCTCTTTCCGTGGTGGGATATCCTGTTCAAGACGGCATCGTGGAATCGAGCGGTCGAACCGACAGGCATCCGCCAAGAGCGGGAGGGGCAATCGTATGGAGAAGGGTTTGTTTCGCAGCATTGGCTGGCGCTCGTGCGCATCGCGCGCCGGCTCGGCATGGGGCCTAAAGGCGCCGGCGGCGGAGGCGTTGCCGCAACTTGACGGAGCGCGCCGATGAGCGATTTCCTGCGCTCGTTCGGTAAAGCGGCGGCCAGTGCGCTGCATCCGCGCATGCTTTGGCTCACGTTCATGCCCTTCGTCGCGGCGGCGGCAGGCTGGGGGCTGTTCTTTTGGTTCACGTGGCAGCCGCTCGTCGGGCAGGCGCGCGGCTGGCTCGGGGCGTCGTGGCTTGGGGCCTCGCTGTATCGCGCGTTCGACTGGGTCGGGCTGTCTTCTCTTCACGCCGCCCTTGCGCCTTTCATCGTCGTCGCGCTGTCGATTCCGCTCATTGCGACGACGGTGCTCCTGCTGATCGCGACGATCTCGATGCCGATGGTCGTGCGCCATCTGTCGATGCGGCGTTTCGCACAACTCGAGCAGCGACGCGGCGGCACCTGGTACGGCAGCCTCGCGCATACGCTCGTGACGACGATCGTCTGCGTCGTGCTGTTCGTGCTGACGGTGCCGCTCTGGCTCTTTCCTCCGCTGTTCGCCGTGATCCCGCCTCTGCTCTGGGGTTGGCTGACCTACCGCGTCATGACCTACGACGCGCTGGCGCTGCATGCGAGCAGCGCCGAGCGCCGTGCGCTGATCCGGCGCCATCGCGGGCCGCTCTTCGCCATCGGCATCGCCACGGGCCTCATGGGCGCCGTGCCGACGCTGATTTGGGCCTGGTCGATTTGGCTCGTCGTGCTGTTTCCCGTGATCGCCGCCGCCACGATATGGATCTATGCGTTTATCCTCGTGTTTTCGGCGCTCTGGTTCGGCCACTATTGCCTGGACGCATTGCAGCGCCTGCGCGCCGACGAGGCGCTTCCATCCACGTGAGACGCGAGGGCAGTCCATGGCATTTGGCGTGATCATCATCGGAGACGAAATCCTTTCGGGGCGGCGTGCCGATAAACATTTGCCGAAAGTGATCGAATTGCTGACCGCGCGCGGGCTTGCGCTCGCATGGGCCGAATACGTCGGCGACGATCGCGAGCGCATAACGGCCACGCTCGAGCGCACCTTCGCTTCCGGCGACATCGTATTTTCGACGGGCGGCATCGGCGCGACGCCGGACGACCATACCCGTCAATGCGCGGCGCAAGCCCTCGGCGTGCCGCTCGAACTGCATCCGGAGGCGGCCGAGCTCATTCGGGCGCGCATCCGCGAAATGCATGCCGCTGGGAGCGGGGCGGCCGGCGCGGCCCAGGCGCCGCTCGATCTCGATTCGCCGGACAACCGCCATCGGCTGAACATGGGCGTGTTTCCGCGCGGTGCGACGATCATTCCGAACGGCTACAACAAGATCCCGGGTTTTTCGGTCGGCGATCACCATTTCGTGCCGGGGTTTCCCGTCATGGCTTGGCCGATGATGGAATGGGTGCTCGATACGAAATACGCGCACCTGCACCACGCCGTGGCGCACGCCGAGCGCTCGCTCTATGTATTCGAGTTGATGGAGTCGACGCTGACGCCGCTCATGGAGAAAATCGAAGCCGATTTCCCCGGCGTGCGCGTGTTCAGCTTGCCGAGCGTCGGCGACGCGGAGCGCGGCGGCGTTTTCGCGCGGCGGCATATCGACCTGGGCGTCAAAGGCGAGCCCGAAGCCGTCGCCGCGGCGTTCGTCAAGCTCAGGGAAGGCGTGCACTTGCTCGGCGGCGATATCGTCGAGCCGGAGGCCGGGTAGGCCTCCTCAGCCGGCAAATCGGGGCGTCACGCCCCGATCCAAGGCAATCCGCGGAAGCACCAGCCGCTCACCGTCTTGCGGTGGCCGTGGCCGTCCTTGTCGCCTTCGAACCCTTCGAGCAGGTCGAAGGCTTTCGTGTAGCCCTCCTGAGCGGCCGCGATGGCCGCCAGCTTCGAGCGCGCAGCGCTGCGGCACAGGAACAGCATCGGCGTATCGGGCGAGCTCACGGCTTGGCGCAGCTGAGCGGCGAACTCGGGATTGGGCACGCCGCCCGGATAGCGCGTCCATTCGATATGAACGTACTGCCCGTCCCCCACGAGCGGCCGGCCGACCCAGTCGAGCTCGGCGCGCGTGCGCACGTCGACGAGCCGAGCGTTCGGATCGAGTTGCAGCAGTTCGAATGCTTCAGCGGGCGACACGGCGCCGGCGTAGGACAGTTGGTGTTCGGCACGGCGCTTGTCGGCCTGCGCGAGGATCTGGTCGAGCGAGCTCATAGCCGTCGTCTCCTTTGTCGTAAAGAGACATTCTAGCGCGCTGCTCCACCGGCGCTTCCAGGCGTTCGTCCAGTTCGGCGCACGGACGGTGCACGCCGCCGCACGCCTCGATGCGCTAAATCTGTGCAAAACACGCTGCGATGCACCACAATGGGATTGTCGGCCGCCGCCATCCGTCTCGGCGCACAGAAGTGGTGCTTTTTGCCGTCATGGCAGCGCGCGTCGCACCGCTGCGTTGCGATGGCCGGCTCCAGCGAGGGGCGCGCCGCATGCGGCTCGGGGCGAGGCGCCTCGAGTCGCGAGGCAAACGGTTCGGTGGCTGGCACGGAAGCTGCTTTTACCCGCGGCAATCGCTTACAAGACCGGCTTTGGCGTCGGAACGCGCAATGAGTCGAAGCAGGCAAAGCGAAGAACCGCCGAACTTATTAAATGGAGAAGAGGATATGAGTAAATCCGTGGCCGACGTCATGCAGCTCGTCAAGGACGAGGACGTCAAGTTTGTCGACTTTCGCTTCACCGATACGCGCGGCAAGGAGCAGCACGTTTCGGTGCCGCTGTCGGCGTTCGACGAAGACAAGTTCGAGAGCGGCCATGCGTTCGACGGTTCCTCCATCGCCGGCTGGAAGGGCATCGAGGCTTCGGACATGTTGCTCGTCCCGGATGCCAACACCGCTTTCATCGACCCGTTCTACGAAGAGCCGACGCTGGTTCTGACGTGCGACGTGGTCGAGCCGGCCGACGGCAAGGGCTATGAACGCGACCCGCGCTCGCTCGCCAAGCGCGCCGAAGCGTACCTGAAGAGCACCGGCTTGGGCGATACCGCCTTCTTCGGTCCGGAACCCGAGTTCTTCATTTTCGACTCGGTCCAGTGGAACACGGACATGTCGGGCTGCTTCGTCAAGATCGGCTCGGAAGAAGCGCCCTGGTCGTCGGGCAAGGAATTCGAAAACGGCAACACGGGTCACCGTCCGGGCACGAAGGGCGGCTATTTCCCGGTCGCGCCGGTGGATTCGTTCCAAGACATGCGCTCGGAAATGTGCCTGTTGCTCGAGCAGATCGGCATTCCTGTCGAGGTTCACCACCACGAAGTGGCGGGCCAAGGCCAGAACGAAATCGGCACGAAGTTCTCGACGCTCGTGCAGCGCGCCGACTGGACGCAGCAACTGAAGTACATCGTCCAAAACGTCGCGCATACGTACGGCAAGACGGCGACGTTCATGCCGAAGCCCGTCGTCGGCGACAACGGCTCGGGCATGCACGTGCACCAGTCGATCTGGAAGGATGGCCAGAACCTGTTCGCGGGCAACGGCTACGCCGGCCTGTCGGAATTCGCGCTGTTCTACATCGGCGGCATCATCAAGCACGCTCGCGCGCTGAACGCGATCACGAACCCGACGACGAACTCGTACAAGCGTCTCGTGCCGCACTTCGAAGCACCGGTCAAGCTCGCTTACTCGGCGCGCAACCGCTCGGCTTCGATCCGTATTCCGCACGTGAGCAACCCGAAGGGCCGCCGCATCGAAACGCGCTTCCCCGATCCGATGGCGAACCCGTACCTCGCGTTCTCGGCGCTGATGATGGCCGGTCTCGACGGCGTGCAAAACAAGATTCATCCGGGCGAAGCCGCGGACAAGAATCTGTACGATCTGCCGCCGGAAGAAGATGCGAAGATCCCGACCGTCTGTGCCGGCCTGGATCAGGCGCTCGAAGCGCTCGACAAGGATCGCGAGTTCCTGACGCGCGGCGGCGTGTTCACCGACGCCATGATCGACGCCTATCTGGACTTGAAGGAAGGCGAGCTGCAACGCTACCGCATGACGACGCACCCGATCGAGTTCGAGATGTACTACTCGCTGTAAGCAGCGCGATGCGCTTCGCCCCTGTCGTCGGCGAAGCGCGCGTGAAGGCTTGCGAGGCTCGGAGGGACGGCGGCGCCGTCCCTTTTTCGTTCATTCGTTGCGTTCGTTTCGCGGCGGTCAGACGATGGTGCTCAAGAATTTGATCAAGGCGAAAAAAAGCCAATCCGAGCCGCTTTCGGACGATGCGGTGTTGGCGCAATCGGGTCTGCTGCCCGGGCTCGAAGCGCTGCCGACCGTCTCGCTCGTGCTCGAGAAGCGCACGCTGCGCGTTGCGTTCGCGAACCCCTCGGCCGAATCGATGCTCGACCTGTCGCGCCGGCAACTCATGCAGATGTCGTGGTCCGAGTTGTTCGCGAACAGCGACAATCTCAACGCGACGATCGCGGCGATTGCCGAGCATCGTTTCCATGCGACGCACCTCGATACCGTGCTCGAAAGGCCGGGGCGCGAGCCGTTGCATGTGCACGTGGTCGTGGGCTTCCTCGAGAGCGCGCCCGATTACGTGTTGCTCGAGCTATTCGAGAACGAGCGCCACTTGCGCACCGATCGCGAAGAGCGCATTCACGATCTGTCGATCGCGAACAAGCAGCTCATCCGCAATCTCGCGCACGAGATCAAGAACCCGCTCGGCGGCATTCGCGGCGCCGCGCAGTTGCTCGAATTCGAACTCGGCGCGCGCGAACGGCTGGAACTGCGCGAATACACGCAGGTGATCGTGAAGGAGTCGGACCGCCTGCAAACGCTCGTCGATCGCTTGCTCGAGCCGCACCGGCACCCGCACATCGTCGGCGACGTCAACATTCACGAAGTGTGCGAACGCGTGCGCGCCGTGATTCTCGCGGAGTTTCCGCGCGGCCTCACGATCGAGCGCGACTACGACGTGAGCGTGCCCGACCTGCGCGGCGACAAAGAGCAACTGATCCAAGCCTTGCTCAACATCGTGCGCAATGCGGCGCAGGCGCTGCGCGATCGCATCGGGCAGGGCGATGCACGCATCGCGTTGCGCACGCGCATCGCGCGCAAAGTGACGATCGCCAAGCGCCTTTGCAAGTTGGCATTGGACTTGCGTGTGATCGACAACGGTCCCGGAATCCCTGAAGAGATTCGCGATCGCATTTTTTATCCGCTCGTGTCCGGCCGCGAGGATGGCAGTGGGCTCGGTCTCACGCTCGCCCAAACGTTCGTGCAGCAGCACGACGGATTGATCGAAGTCGAAAGCCGCCCCGGACACACCGAGTTTCAGATTTTGCTGCCGCTCGTCAATTGATAAGACCCACTTCATGAAGCCGATCTGGATAGTAGACGACGACCAATCGATCCGTTGGGTGCTCGAGAAAGCGCTGGCGCGCGAGAATTTCCCGACGCGCAGTTTCGCCAACGTGCGCGAGGCGCTTGCCGCGCTCGAGCGTGAGAGCCCGCAGGTGCTTGTCTCCGACATCAGAATGCCGGGGGCATCGGGCCTCGAATTGCTGCAGGCCATCCGCGAACGCCTGCCCGAGTTGCCCGTCATCATCATGACGGCATACTCCGATCTCGATAGCGCCGTAGCCGCATTCCAAGGCGGTGCATTCGAGTATCTCGCCAAGCCGTTCGACGTCGACAAAGCGGTCGAGCTGATTCGGCGCGCCGTCGACGAAAGCATGAGAGGGGCGCACGCAAGCGAAGTTGCGCTTGCCGATGCACCCGAAATGCTCGGTCAGGCGCCGGCGATGCAGGACATGTTCCGTGCGATCGGACGGCTTTCGCATTCGGCGGCCACCGTGCTGATCACGGGCGAATCGGGCAGCGGCAAGGAGCTCGTCGCGCGTGCGTTGCACCGGCATAGCCCGCGCGCGAACGGGCCGTTCATCGCGCTCAACACGGCCGCGATCCCGAAAGATCTTTTGGAGTCCGAACTGTTCGGTCACGAGCGGGGCGCGTTCACCGGCGCGCAGGCGACGCGGCAGGGCCGCTTCGAGCAGGCCGAGAACGGCACGCTGTTTCTCGATGAAATCGGCGACATGCCGTTCGACCTGCAAACGCGTTTGCTGCGCGTGCTCTCCGATGGGCAGTTTTATCGCGTCGGCGGGCATAGCCCGCTGCGGGCCAACGTGCGCGTGATTGCCGCGACGCACCAGAACCTCGAAGCGCGCGTGCGGCAGGGCTTGTTCCGCGAGGATTTGTATCACCGGCTCAACGTGATCCGTTTGCGCTTGCCGCCGTTGCGCGAGCGGCGCGAAGACATTCCGCTGCTCACGCGCCATTTCCTGCAAAAGAGCGCGCGCGATTTGGGCGTCGAGCCCAAGCGCGTATCGGACGCCGCGCTGGCCTACCTCACGACGCTGCCGTTCCCCGGCAATGTCCGTCAGTTGGAGAATTTGGCCAATTGGTTGACTGTCATGGCGCCCGCGCAGACGATCGAGATCAAGGATCTGCCGCCCGATCTCGTACCCGCATCGCCGGTCGAGGGCGCCGGCGACATCGTGGCTGGGGCGAGCGTGGGTGCGCTCGCTTCGGCGAGCGCGGGCCTGAACGCCGAACTCGGTGCGGGCGCCGGTTCGCTCGACTCGGAGCGCAATGGCGTGGCGGTCGTGCCTGCCGCGCTTGCGGGCGTGGCGACGGGCGTGCCGGTCAGCGTCTGGGAGAGCGGCTTGCGCGCCGAAGTGGCGCGCATGCTGCGCGAGAACACCGTCGACGTCATGGATGAGCTCGCGCGCCGGTTCGAAGCGGCCGTGATTCGCGAGGCGCTCGATTTCACGCGAGGCCGCAAGGTCGAAGCGGCGGAGCGTTTGGGCATCGGCCGCAATACGATCACGCGCAAAATTCAGGAACTGCACCTGGAGCCGTGATTCGGCGACATATCCGAACGACGTTCGGGCCGGCGACTCGTCAGGGGAGCCGGCTTCTTTCTCTTCTGCGCGCGGTTCCTGCACTGTTTCGACTGCGCGTTTTGCTGGCAGGCCCGATGAGATACGCTTACCGGGCCATGTCGCACCGTTACGCCAATTGCGCGATGACGGGCGCGTGATCGGAAGGCTGATCCCACTTGCGCGGCGTTTTGTCGACCTCGCACATCGCGCAGCCTTCCGCGAGCGCGGGCGAAAGCAAAATGTGATCGATGCGCAGACCGGCGTTGCGGCGAAACGCGAGCATCCGATAGTCCCACCATGTGAATGTCTTTTCCGGCTGCTCGAACTTGCGGAACGCATCGACGAGGCCGAGCGCCACGAGCTGCGCGAAGGCCGCCCGCTCTTCGGGAGAGACGAGGTTTTGGCCTTCCCATGCTTTGGGATCGTGCACGTCGCGGTCCTCGGGGGCGATGTTGTAATCGCCTAGCAACGCGAATTTCGGGTGATCGTGCATCTCGTCCCCGATCCACTTCGCAAGCGCCTCGAGCCAGCGCAGCTTATAGGCGAACTTATCGGTGCCGGGCGCCTGTCCGTTCGGAAAGTACGCCGATACGATGCGCGCGCCGCCTACGGTCAAGGCGATCAAGCGCTGCTGCTCGTCGTCGAAGCCGGGGATGTTGCGCACGAGTTGGCTGTCGTCGACCTCGATGCCGTCGCGCACGAGAATCGCCACGCCGTTGTAGGTCTTTTGGCCCGCGAACCAACTACGATAGCCTTTCGCGGCGAGCTCCGCGCGCGGAAACTTTTCGTCGGGCAGTTTCAATTCCTGTAGACACAGCACGTCGACATGGCTGAGCTCGAGCCAATCGATGACGTGCTGCTGACGAACCTTCAACGAATTGACGTTCCAGGTGGCGATTTTCATAGTGTTCCTTATCGTTGCCGCGCCGCTTTGCTTGTAGGCCGACGCGCGAGGCGCACGTGAGGCCGCGAGCCGAATCTTAGCGCGGGACGGGCGATGCCGGAACGGAAATGGCGCCGCGCGCTTGGGCGACGCTTCGGACCGATCGACACTACGATAGTCCGATCGCAGGGCGTGTCGCTAGGTTCGCGCCAAGCTCGTTCATCGAAACTCGCCACAAGGAGGACCCCATGCAAATCGATCTGAAGGGCAAGGCCGCACTCGTCAGCGCATCCACGGCCGGCATCGGCTTTGCCATCGCGACGGGCCTGGCGCGTGCAGGCGCGCGCACCGTCATCAATGGCCGCAGCGAAGCGTCGGTCGTCGAATCGCTGGATGCGCTGCGCGAAGCCGTGCCTGGCGCCGACGTGCGCGGCGTCGCGGCCGACTTGTCGACGGCGGCCGGTGCGGGCAAGCTCGTCGAAGCCGTGCCGCAGGCCGACATTCTCGTGAACAATGCCGGCATCTACGGCCCGGAGCCTTTCTTCGACATCTCCGACGACACATGGGAGCGCTTCTTCCAAACGAACGTCATGTCGGGTGTGCGCCTCGCGCGCCACTACATGCGGGGTATGCTCGACCGAAATTGGGGGCGCGTGGTTTTCATTTCGTCGGAATCGGCGCTGAACATTCCGGCAGACATGATCCACTACGGCATGACGAAGACCGCGCAGCTCTCGGTTGCACGCGGCTTGGCGAAGCTGGCGGCGGGCACCCACGTCACCGTCAATTCCGTGCTGCCAGGCCCCACGCTATCCGAAGGCGTGAAGGCGATGCTGAAGGATTCCGCCGAAAAAGAGGGCAAGCGTATCGATGAAGTGGCCGTGGAGTTCGTGCGCACTCACCGGGCAAGCTCCATATTGCAGCGTCCGGCAACGGTAGAGGAGGTCGCCAATCTCGTCGTCTACGTCTGTTCGCCTCAAGCGTCGGCCACGACCGGGGCGGCGTTGCGCGTCGATGGCGGTGTGGTCGACAGCATCGTTTGACGCAGCGCGCAAACTCTCGTATAATTCTTTTCTCTGACGCGGGGTGGAGCAGTCTGGCAGCTCGTCGGGCTCATAACCCGAAGGTCGTAGGTTCAAATCCTACCCCCGCAACCAAATGAAAACCGTCCCTGTTGGCGTAATGCCGTTCAGTTCAACGCTGAGCGGCATTTTTGTTTTTGATGCGGGAAAATGTGCTAAACGGCGCGCCGCCAGCAGGAGATGACGTGGGCCGCCGTCACCCAGGCCTATGCAAAATTGCCCGTGCGCCCTTCAATGGCTGCGTGAGCGGCTGAAGGCTTTGCGGCTGAAGGCTTTGCCCAATCGAAAACGACCCGGCCGCACGTGTGACCGGGTCGTCAAAGCCATTTCCGTTACACCGTTCGGTACCTTAGAAAAGACATTAACCGAACGGCATCAGTGGCTTAGGCGCGCTTTTTCTTCTTTGCCGATTTATTCGTCGCACCCGCCCAGGCCTGTTCATCGAGCAACCGGGCGTATAGCCGCTCTCGATCTTGCCGCGACAACGACGACATGCCGAGCAACGTCGCGAAGGCGAGGCCGCTGGCAGCGAGCAGGCGAATCAGCGCCAAGTCCGAATCGGGCGATTCCTCGGCAATTTTCTTCAGAGCTTGCGCGTCCTGCGCTCGAAAACGCTCGAGCAATTCGGGGCTCGGATTCGAGATCAGCGTCGCAAGGACGGCCCGGGCAACGGAGTGGGGTTGGTTGGAAGACTCCCGATAGATCGCGATCTGGGAGGCGACCGTCGGCTCGACCTTCAATGCGCCTTCTTTCGCCAGGTAGCCCTGAGCGACGCGCTGGAAATACTGGCTTTGATACTCTGCCAAGGCTTCGAGCACCGCGTTCTTGGTGCGGAATTGGTGCAATAAGCCACCTTTACTGATCCCGCTTTCGCGCGCCAGCGCGTCGAATGTCAGGCCGCTCACGCCGTCGCGCTCGAGTATGACGAGCGCGGCTTCGATTGCTTTGTTGCGAGTGATCTCCGAGCGGGTGTAGTTGTCCATTAGCGATGAAAGTAATCTCTGCGACGATCGGCATCATCGCATAGGGGACGCTTGCATTCCTGCCGCATGCTGTCGTGGCGCAGGCCACTACGTCGCTGGCGCGCGCATGCGACGGCGCATTTTATGTCACTTTCGGATTAACGTACAAACCGTCTGGACGGTTTACATCGCCATTGTGCCGTGGTACCTTGCGGCCTCTTGCTGGGTCCGAGCGCGTTCGAACCCGGATCGACGACTTCGAGGAGAGTGAGATGCACCTGAACAGGAAGGTGGGTTTTTTCATCGTCTGCGCGGCGTTGGCGGCTCTGTCGGGATGCGCGAGCGAAAAGCCCGTGGCTTACTCGGGCATTTCATCGGCGCCTTACCTGCGGACGAATCGCGACGATCCGAGCGGCCGGATTCCGTACGCCTATTCGATTCAATCCGATTGGCGAGCCTATTCGAAGGTCATCGTCGAGCCGGTACAGATCTATGCCGGGGCCGACAATCAATTCGGCGATATGAAGCGGGAAGACAAGGTGGATCTGGCGAACTACATGCAAAAGACGTTTGCCGACCGGCTCGCCGAGAAATTCGCGGTCGTGGACCGGGCGGGTCCCGGAACGCTGCGCATCAAGCTGATTCTGACCGGCGCGGAGAGAACCACCCCGTTTCTGGGGCAATTCCTTCACTTCGATATTGGGGGGAACGTCTATAACGGCGTGGAGGCGGCTCGGGGCGGCAAGAGTGCCTTCGGGGGATCGGTCAGCTTCGCGGTCGAGGTTTACGACGGCTCGAACGGACGGCTGCTGAATGCCTATGTGAGCAAGCAGTATCCGAACGCCATGAACCTCACCGCGAGTTTCGGCGGTTTGAGCGCCGCGCGAACGGGTCTCGACAAGGGCGCAGACGCCCTATTGGCTCGGCTCCAGTGATGGCGGCGCGCGCACGTGGCGCTAGGTGCACTCGCTCGCACTCGCTTGCCGCGTGTCGCCGGGACTTCGCGCCGCGGCCTTCGATTCTCTAACGTCTTGGGGTTCCTCTCGCGTGAGCCTTCATGCTGACCTGATCGTTTGTGAGTGCTGCGATTCGGTGTTTAAGCGTCGCACGTTGAAAGCCGGGGAAGTAGCGGCTTGCACTCAGTGCTCCTGCGTGCTGGAAAGAGGCGCGGTGCTCGGCATCGACGCTTGGCTGGCGCTCACCGTTGCCGTTGCGGTCGCCGGGGCGGCCGCGAGCGCGAGCCCGGTGGTACGCGTTTGTACGCAAGGCGTTTGTAGCGAAAGCACCCTCTGGCAGTCGATCGCCTCGCTCGACCAGGGGCCGGCGTTCTTGGCCGCGGTGATCGCCGCAACGATCGTCGTTGCCATTCCCGCGATTCAAATCGGCTTCTTGCTCTGGATGCTCGCTTTCGCACGGTTTGGGTACCGGGCACCGGGCTTCGTGCACGGTGTACGGATCCTGACCGCGGTTCGTCCTTGGAGCATGGTGGAAATATCGATCGCGGGCGCGCTGGTGACGATGGTTAAGCTATCGCGCTATTTGCACGTCGTTCCACTCGCGGGGGCGTGGATTCTTTTAGCGCTCGTGCCGTGCTTCGTATTCGTTTCGCGGCGTGAGTTCGAATTGCTTTGGCGTTCGACCGCTTCGGCGCGGCCCTATCGCGCAATGGATGACAGGCATGAGCCGATCGCTTGAACTTGGACTGGTGACCTGCCTGTGTTGCAAAGCCGTGTGCGACGATGTGATCGACGTCGATCCGCATGCCGTTTGCAATCGATGCGGCAGCACGTTGGTGAGGCGCAAGCCCGCCAGTGTGGCGCGGACGTCGGCATTCCTCGTGACCGCCGTCGTGCTTTATCTGCCCGCCAATTTTCTCCCGGTCATGCATACCCGCGTTCTCGACAAGGCGGGGGACAGCACGATCATGGGCGGCGTCCTCGAATTCTGGCGAGCCGGTGAGTACGGTATCGCAGCGATCGTTTTCGCTGCCAGCATCGCCGTTCCGTGCGCGAAATTCACGGCACTGTCCTTTTTGCTCATCGCGACTCAATACGATCTGCCGGTATCCAAACGTGCGTGTGTGCGTCTGTATCGATGCATGGAGTCGATCGGTGCATGGTCGATGCTCGACGTGCTCGTGGTCGGCTGGGTCGCCGCGTTGTCGAATTTCGGCTCGTTCAGTGAAGCCGCGCCGCGCATTGGTATCGTCTTTTTCGGCCTCGTCGTCGTATTCACGATGCTCGCATTCAAGAGCTTCGACACCCGTTTGATCTGGGATGGACGGCAGCCATGAAGCTGACCGAATCGGAAACTGAAGCGCCCAAGGTCATCGAGCGTCGCTGGAACATACCCGCCGTATGGCTGGTGCCTGCGATGGCGATTGCGGTCGGCTTATGGATGCTCGTTCAAGCATGGTCGGCCAAGGGCCCCGAGATCGCGATCCGCTTTCGAACGGCCGCCGGGTTGAGCGCGGGGAAAACGCTCGTCAAATACAAGGACGTCGTCGTCGGTACCGTCTCGTCGGTCGAACTCACCGAGGACGGTTCGAGCGTCCTGGCAGGTGTCACGCTTTCGAGCAATGCGAAGAGCCTCGCGACATCGGGCACGCGCTTTTGGGTCGTCCGCCCGCGCTTGGGGTTAGGTGGGCTCTCAGGTGTCGATACGCTGCTGTCCGGCGCATACATCGCGGCCGATCGCGGTTCAAGCCGAATCGAACAGCGGACGTTCATCGGCTTGGAGACGCCCCCGACGGTGATCAATGGCACGCCTGGCAGGACCTTCGTCGTACATGCGGAAGATCTCGGCTCGTTGGATGTCAATTCGCCGGTGTACTTCCGACGCGTTCAGGTCGGCCGAATCGCATCCTATGGGTTGGACGACGATGGCAAAGGTGTGACGTTGCAAATCTTCGTCGATGCGCCCTACGACCGGTTCGTCACGCCCAGTACGCGGTTTTGGAACGCGAGCGGCATCGACATCGCGCTCGGTGCGGCAGGTCTCAAGGTCAATACGCAATCGCTGGCGACCGTGGTGGCTGGCGGAATCGCGTTTGCCGATCCCGAGCACGAAACTGCGGCCGCGGTGGCGGGGCCGGTCCGATATGTCCTCGCCAAGGACCGGCAGAGCGCGATGGAGCCACCGAAGGGCCCGTCGCAGCGGTTCGAATTGCGGTTCACGGAATCGCTGCGAGGGCTCGTAGCGGGCGCGCCCGTTTATTTCGCGGGTGTGGAGGTGGGGCGTGTCGCCACGGTATCGTTGGCCTACGACGCTCGCACGCATCGTTTTCCGACGGTCGTCATGGCCGACGTCTTTCCGTCGGCGATCGGCAGCGCGTTGCAAGCGCTGCCGCAGCGGCGCGGAACAGTGGACGAACAGGCGGCGCAGTTCCTCGGCGTCCTCGTGAAGAACGGCCTGCGCGCTCAGGCTCGCACCGGCAATCTGTTGACGGGCCAACTCTACGTTTCGCTCGACTTCGTGCCGAACGCGGCGCCTGTGCCTTTCGATCCGTCTCTGCGGCCGGTGAGGGTCCCGACCGTTTCGGGCGGTTTCGATCACATCGAAGATCAGGTTGCGTCGATTTTGGGCAAGCTCGACAAGATGCCGTTGGAGCGAATCGGATCGCATCTGGACGCAACGCTCGTCAATCTCGATCGGACGATCGAGCAAGTCGATCGAGAACTATTGCCGCAGGCAACCAGGACCCTCGAGCAGGCCCAATCGACATTCGCGCAAACGCAGAACGTCGTGTCCAGCGACGGGCCTTTGCAGCAGCGCTTGATGCAGACGTTGGATCAATTGAGTGAATCCGCGCGGTCGCTGCGGACGTTGACCGATCTGCTGGGCAGACATCCCGAAGCACTGATTCGGGGACTGAAGCAGAGCCCCGATGCGTCCGTTTCCAACGGCCAAAACGGGCCGCCTTCTTTGGACGGAATAAAGTGAAGCGCAATGTATTCTGGTGCCTTGCCTGTGCGATGCTATTCGCCGGATGCGCGGCGGCGCAGGTTCACTACTACACGCTCGCTTCATCGGAAGCGTTCGAAGGTACGGATCGAAAGCGCGCCGATTTCTCGATCGAGGTGATGCCGGTGAGCGTGCCGCCCAGCTTGGACCAGGCGTACCTCGCGATTAGGCGTGGGCAGACGGAGATCGAATTCGTCGACGACGAGCGATGGGCTTCTCCGCTCGACAACGAGATTCGGTCGGCGTTGGCCTCGAGGCTCGCGGCTCGCCTGAATACGGACGACGTCGAAGCGTCGTCGGCGCCGTCCGATAACGCCGATAAACCAGTGGCAACGCTGAGCGTGCGGATTCGGCAATTGGACGTTTGGCCCGGAAGCCGAGTGCAACTCACCGCGGGATGGCGTGTCGGCTTCCGGGGCCGTCGGGATCGCGTGCTCAGGTGCGCGACTCACCTAGAGGAAAAGGTCGACGCACGCGACTTCGGCGGTTTGGTGCAGGCTCAGCGGGCCGTGGTCGTGCAGTTGGCCGATATCGTCGGCGCGAATATCGCGGCACTCGAGAAATCGGCCGATGCCGAGTGCCTGCCTGCGCCCGGCAATGCACTCACGGCTCGTTGATCGTCCGAATGACGATTTTCCCGCATGCATGCCCAGCCGCGAGCGTTTGACGTGCCTCGACCGTTTCATTCGGCGCATAGACGGTATCGATGACGATCTGAAGCTGGTCGTCTTGGAAAAGGCGAATCGCTTCCGGCAGAAACCGCTTCGCATCCGAGAAGAAAACGAACGTGCCGGAATGGCCGTGCCGGGACTCGATGCCGAACTCCGCGATCGTTGCGATGCGCCCACGCGCGCCGCTTGAAATGAGCACTGTGTTTTTGTACAGTAACGCTCACTTTGAGCACGCGCGAACCTTTTCCTCCTTCCGCCTCCCTGCCGGCGCCGAGCGGCACGGCTGCGTTCGCGCGCAAGATCGTCCACTGCGATTGCGATTGCTTCTACGCCTCGGTCGAGATGCGAGACGATCCGAGCCTGCGGGGCCGGCCGCTTGCGGTCGGCGGTCGCCCCGAGCACCGGGGCGTCATCGCAACGTGCAATTACGAGGCGCGCCGCTTCGGCGTGCATTCGGCCATGTCCTCGGCGCAGGCGATGCGCAAGTGCCCCGAGCTCCTGATCTTGCCGCCCGCCATGGAGAAGTACCGCGCCGCTTCGCGGCAGATCATGGCGATCTATCGCGACTACACGCCGATCGTCGAGCCGCTGTCGCTCGACGAGGCCTATCTCGACGTCACGCACGCTACCCGCTGCAAAGGCAGCGCGACGTTGATGGCGGCCGAGATTCGCGAACGCGTGCGCGAAACGGTGGGCGTCACCGTCTCGGCGGGCGTCGCGCCCAATAAGTTCGTCGCGAAGATCGCCTCCGACTGGAACAAACCCGACGGGCTGTTCGTCGTGCGTCCGCACGAAGTCGATGCGTTCGTGGCCGCCTTACCCGTACGCAAGATTTTCGGCGTGGGGAAAGTGACAGCCGCGAAGCTCGAAAAGCTCGGGATCGTCACGTGCCTCGATTTGCGCGCGTGGGCGCTCGTCGATCTGCATCGGCGTTTCGGTGCGTTCGGCCGTCGGCTTTACGACCTGTCGCGCGGCATCGATCATCGCGCCGTGGAGCCCGATCAGGAGCGCAAGTCGATCAGCGTCGAGACGACTTATGTCACTGACCTTCGCACGCTCGACGCCTGCGCGGCCGAGATCCGGCAGCTCGCCGAGCAACTCGATGCGCGGATCGAGCGCGTGGGCGCGGCGGCCGCGATCCGCAAGCTCTACGTCAAGATCCGATTCGCGGACTTTCAGCGCACGACTGTCGAATGCGTCGCCGCTCGAACCGATCTGCCCACGTTCCTCGCTCTGCTCGAAAAGGGATTCGCGCGCCGCAACCGGCCCGTGCGTTTGCTCGGCGTCGGCGTGCGGCTGGAAGAAGGCGAGGACGTGGCCGCTCACGGACAGTTCCCGCTGTTTCGTGACGGCGACGAAGAAGACGATGAGAAAACCGGCGCACCTCGCTAGAATCGTCGCGAGGCGCAAGCCGTTCATCCGCCCAACCTAGCCGGCGGCGCCAGCCGGCACTTTGCTCGTGGAGCCCCCGATGGAGCTGATCATCCGCCGCGCCGTGTTGGCGCATCACGTCGAGGGACGCGACGCGCCCGTGGACATCGGCATCGACAGCGGACGCATCGTGGCCGTCGAGCCGCATCTGGCGGCCACGGCCGGCCAAGAGATCGACGCCGCGGGCGCGCTCGTCGCTCCGCCGTTCGTGGACGCGCATTTTCATATGGATGCGACGCTGTCGTACGGCTTGCCGCGTGTGAACGCCTCGGGGACGCTGCTCGAAGGCATCGCGCTATGGGGCGAGCTCAAGCCGCAACTGACGCAAGAGGCGTTGATCGAGCGCGCCCTTCAGTACTGCGATTGGGCCGTGGCGCGCGGTCTACTCGCGATTCGCTCGCACGTCGACGTTTGCGATCCGCGCTTGCTGGCGGTCGAGGCGCTGCTGGAGGTCAAGCGCCGGGTCGCGCCGTATCTGGACTTGCAGCTCGTCGCGTTCCCGCAGGACGGTTTGCTGCGTTCGGCCGGCGCGTTCGACAATCTCAAGCGGGCGATTGCGATGGGTGTCGATGTGGTCGGCGGCATCCCGCACTTCGAGCGGACGATGGCCGACGGCGCCGAATCGATTCGGTTGCTGTGCGAATTCGCGGCCGAGAAAGGATTGCCCGTCGACATGCACTGCGACGAGTCGGACGACCCGCTGTCGCGCCACATCGAAACGCTCTGCGGGCAGACGCACCGCTTGGGCCTCGAAGGCCGCGTGGCCGGATCGCATCTGACCTCGATGCATTCGATGGACAACTACTACGTCAGCAAACTGCTGCCGCTCATGCGCGAGTCGGGCGTCGCCGCCATCGCCAATCCGCTCATCAACATCACGCTTCAAGGGCGTGCCGATACTTATCCGAAGCGGCGCGGCATGACGCGCGTGCCGGAAATGCTCGCGGCCGGCATTACGGTCGCATTCGGCCACGATTGCGTGATGGACCCATGGTACAGCCTAGGGTCGGGGGACATGCTCGAAGTCGCGCACATGGGGCTGCACGTGGCGCAGATGACGGGTGTCGAGGCGATGCGCGCGACGTTCGACGCCGTGACGGGGAACGCGGCGCGCATTCTCGGTTTGGATGGCTATGGCATTGCGCCTGGATGCCGGGCCGATTGCGTCGTGCTCGATGCGCGCAACCCGATCGAGGCCATTCGGCTGCGGGCGGCGCGCCTTGTCGTCGTGCGGCGCGGCAAAGTCGTCGCCCGCACGCCGGCGGCGCGCGCGACGCTCTCGCTGGAAGGGCGGCCTGGCGACATCGACTTCAAGCTGCGCCGCTGACGCGGTGCGATGCCGCCCGCCGCGGCGTTTCAGTTTGCTTGCGCGGGCGCTTCGGCCATGCCGCTATGGCGCAACAGGGCATCGATCGTCGGCGCGCGGCCGCGGAACGCCTTGAACGAGTCCATCGCGGGCCGGCTGCCGCCGACTTCGAGAATTTCCCGGCGATAGCGTGTGCCCGTTTCGACGTCGAGCACGCTGCCTTTCGCGGTCTTCGCGGCATCCTCGAAGGCGGCGTAGGCGTCGGCCGACAGCACTTCGGCCCACTTATAGCTGTAATAACCCGCGGCATAGCCGCCCGCGAATATATGGCTGAACGTATTCGGCCAGCGCGAGAAGCTCGCTTGAGCGATGACGTGATAGCGCCCGTTGATCTCGCGGGCGAGATCGTTCGCACTTTTCGCGCCTTGCGGATCGAAGCTCGTGTGCAGCAGCATGTCGTACATCGAGAAAACGATTTGGCGCAGCGTCGCCAGGCCGCTCTGGAAATTCTTCGCGGCGATCATCTTGTCGAAGAGCTCGCGCGGCAGCTTCGCGGCGGTATCGACATGCGACGACATGTCCGACAGCACATCCCATTCCCAGCAGAAATTTTCCAGGAACTGCGAAGGCAGCTCGACGGCGTCCCATTCGACGCCGTTGATGCCGGATACACCGAGCTCGTCCACGCGCGTGAGCATGTGATGCAGCCCGTGCCCGAATTCGTGGAAGAGCGTGATGACCTCATCGTGCGTGAAACAAGCAGGCTTGCCGCCTACGGGTGCAGAGAAGTTGCACGTGAGATAGGCGACCGGCGTTTGCAGCCCGCCGTCGTTGCGTTTGTGGCGCGAACGCGCATCGTCCATCCAGGCGCCCCCGCGCTTGCCCTCGCGCGCATACAAGTCGAGATAGAACTGCGCGCGCAGCGTGCCGTCTTCGTCTTCGACGCGGAAGAATCGAACGTCGGGATGCCAGACGGCCGCTTCGTCTTTGCGGATCTTCACGCCGAACAGCGTTTGCGCGACTTTGAACAGGCCGCCGATCACGGCTTCTTCGGGGAAGTATTGCTTGACCTCGTTCTCGGAGAACGCATAGCGGTTTTCGCGCAACCGCTCGCCCGCGAACGCGACATCCCACGGTTCGAGCTGCGCAAGACCGAGCTCGCTCGCGGCGAACTCGCGCAGTTCTTGCCAGTCCTTTTCGCCATAGGCACGCGCACGAGCCGCCAGATCCTCGAGAAATGCGATGACCTGCTCGGGCGTATCGGCCATCTTCGGGACGAGCGAGACTTCAGCGAAATTTCGATAGCCGAGCATCTGCGCTTCTTCCTGGCGCAGCTTCAAGAGCTCGGCGACGTTTTCGGTGTTGTCCCACTCGGGCTTGCCGCCGCCGTAAGCGGCGCCGAGTTCCGATGCACGCGTCACATAGGCGCGATACATTGCCTCGCGCATCGGACGGTGGGCGGCGTACTGCATGACGGGGAAGTACGACGGGAAGTGCAGCGTGAATTTCCAGCCTTCGATGCCGGCTTCCTGCGCCGCCTCGCGAGCGGCTTGCACGACGTCGGCCGGCAAGCCGGCGAGCTCGGCTTCGGTTTTCGCGATGTAGGCGTAGGCGTTCGTCGCGTCGAGCACGTGATCGGAGAACGCCTTGGCGAGCGCCGCTTGGCGCTCTTGCAATTCGGAGAAGCGCGGTTTCTCGTCTTCGGGCAGCTCGGCGCCGGAAAGACGAAAATCGCGCAGCGAATTGCTCAGAATTTTTTTGCGCTCGTCGTTGAGCGCCGCGTAGGCGGGGCTCGCGACGATCGCCTTGTACTTTTCGAACAAGGCCAGATTCTGGCCGACGCTCGACCAAAACTCCGTCACGCGCGGCAGATTTTCGCCGTAAGCGGCGCGCAGCGTCGGCGTATCGGCGACGGCGTTCAGATGACCGACGATGCCCCAAGCGCGAGAAAGCGGCTCGGTGGCGGCTTCCGTCGTTTCAACCACGTCGGCCCACGTTGCCGGCGTGGCCGGATCGGTGGCATGGTCGATCGCTGCTTGCGCTTTCGCGAGCAGCACGTCCAGCGCCGGCGTGATGTGCTCGGCCTCGATTTCGCCGAAGCGCGGCAAGCCGGAGAAATCGAGCAGCGGGTTGTCGTCGTGGATGCGCTGAGCGTTTGCGGGGGACGAATCGGAGGTATTCGAGGCCATAGCGCTATTCCTGTCTGTCGAGTGTCGAGAGGGCGGGCGCACGCGGCGCCCGATTCCGTGATTATTGGGGCGTGTCGCGCCGATTCCAATCGGCAGCGCGCGCTTTTGTTCGGCATGTCGTCCGCGTTCGGCTTTCAGCGCTCGGCATTCGGCTTCCGGCTTCCGGCTTCGAGCTTAGCGCAGCGCCCCGTGCGACTGTTCGGCGCACCGGCGCACCGGCGCACGTACGGCATCAACCTTGCGCTGCTTGACGCTCGGCGGCTTCGATCGTGTTGACCAGCAGCATCGTGATCGTCATCGGGCCCACGCCGCCCGGCACCGGCGTGATATGGCCGGCCACGGCCGAAACGCCGGCGAAGTCGACGTCGCCGCACAGCTTGCCGGCTTCGTCGCGGTTCATGCCGACGTCGATCACGGTGGCGCCCGGTTTGATCATATCCGTCGTGACGAGATTACGCCGGCCCGTCGCCGCGACGACAATGTCGGCTTCGCGCGTGTGAGCCGCAAGATCGCGCGTCTTGCTGTGGCAGATCGTGACGGTTGCGCCGGCTTCGAGCAGCATCATCGCCATCGGCTTGCCGACGATGTTCGAGCGTCCGATGACCACCGCTTCGGCGCCTTGCAACTCGATGCCGTACGCCTCGAACATCTTCATGACGCCGTAGGGCGTGCAGGGCCGAAAGAGCGGCTTGCCCGTCATCAACGCGCCGGCGTTCGCTACATGAAAGCCGTCGACGTCCTTCTCCGGCGCGATCGCTTCGATGACCTTGTGGCTGTCGATGTGCGGCGGCAGCGGCAATTGCACCAAAATACCGTGGATGCGCCGATCGCGGTTGAGCGCGTCGATGCGAGCGAGCAGATCGGCTTCCGAAAGCGTGGCGGGGTAGCGATCGTAGGACGAGTACATGCCGTTGTCCTCGCACGCTTTCACCTTATTGCGCACATACACTTCGCTGGCCGGATTGTCGCCGACGAGCACCACCGCGAGCCCCGGCTGGTGGCCGCGCGCGGTCAGCTGCTCGGCGCGCGTCGCAACATCGGCGCGAAGGGTCTTGGAGAGGGCGATGCCGTCGATCAGATTGGCTGTCATGGTGGTCGGTCGAGATTGAAACGATGAAAAGCGGCGGTCGCGCAAACGGCGTGGCCTCGGCCGGGCGAGGCGCAGGCGGCTCGGCGAGTGGGCCAGGCGACGACCGAGGCCTCGGCGGCCAGAGAGGCGAGCGGCGCCTCGCGGCGCGCGACAAAAGCGTAATTATAGCGTCGGCCGCGATGGCGGCGGCGCGCTCGGACCGGGCGCGCAAGCGCGCCGGGGGCGGAGAAGGCGCGGGCCGGCGTGTGCCGGCGCTCGGCGTTAGGACTGGTTGGCGGGCTTGTTCGACAACGCGAGGCGCAGCAGATCGGCCACCGTGTTGACGTTGAGCTTTTCCATGATGTTCGCGCGGTGCGCTTCGACCGTCTTGATGCTGATGCCGAGGTCGTCGGCGATCTGCTTGTTCAAGCGGCCGGCGATGATCCGCTCGAGCACCTGGTGTTCGCGGGCGGTCAGCTTGCCCAGGCGCTCGGCCGCCGCGCGCTGCTGCTGCACGGTACTGCTCTCGCTGCGCGCTTTATCGAGCATCCGCTCGACGAGCTTGCGCAGTTCGGCTTCGTCGAACGGCTTCTCGATGAAATCCATCGCGCCTTTTTTCATCGTCGAGACAGCCATCGGCACGTCGCCGTGACCCGTGACGAAGATGATCGGCAGCGAGGCGTTTTCTGCGATAAGGCGCTCTTGCAGCTCGAGCCCGCTCATGCCCGACATCCGCACGTCGAGAATGAGGCAAGCGATTTGTCCCGCGTGCTGTGCGGGCTGGTAGGCTTCGAGGAATTGCTCGGCGCTCGAGAAGCATTGCACGCGATAGCCGTTCGCTTCCAAAAGCCAGCGCAGCGAATCGCGCACGGCTTCGTCGTCGTCGACCACGAAGACAGTTTCTTGATTAGTGACTGGGCTGCTCATATCGCTCCCGTTGTAACGGTTTGTGGTCTCGGCGTCTCGACCGTGCCGCCTTGGCCCGGATCGCTAGGTGCGCCGATCGGCAGACTACAGTGAAATGTGGCGCCTGTGATCTTGCCGTGCTCGTCGACGTTGTTGACAACCCACAGACGCCCGCGATGCGACTCGATAATCGAGCGGCAGATGTTAAGCCCCATCCCCATGCCGTCCGACTTGGTGCTGTAAAACGGTTCGAACAGCCGTTCGATCGCCGCTTCGTCGACGCCGGGGCCCTGGTCGACGACGCTGATGCAGACGAACCCGGCGTCGAGCCGCACGATCACGCGGATGACGGGGTCCACGGCGTTCGGACGCGCTTCGTGCATCGCTTCCGCGGCGTTCTTGAGCAGATTCACGAGCACCTGCTCGATCAGCACCGGGTCGACGTAAATGACGGGAAGGCGCGAGCGGATCTCGGTCAGGATGCGAATGCGGCGCTTGCGCGCCTCGATTTCGGCCAGCCCGACGGCGTCGGCGACGATGTCGGACACGCGCGCCGCTTGGCGCTTCGGTTCGCTGCGCTTGACGAATTCGCGGATGCGCTTGATGATCATGCCCGCGCGCACGGCTTGCTGAGCCGTTTTTTCCAGCACGGGCAAGAGCGTTTCCTGCGTCGTGCGGCCCGCCTTGACGAGCGCGACGGTGCCTGAACAGTAGTTGTTGATCGCGGCCAGCGGCTGATTGAGCTCGTGTGCGAGCGAGGAGGCCATTTCGCCCATGGTCATCAGGCGGCTCGTGAAGTGCAACTTCTCTTCCTGCTGGCGCGCGAGTTCCTGCGCCTGCTTGCGCGTCGTGATGTCGGTGGCGATCTGCATCTGCGCGAGGTGGCCGTCGACCCACTGGATGTACTGGCGCCGCACCTCGAACCACTTCTGGATGCTCTGCACGTAGATTTCCTGCGCGTCGGCCGTGCTTTCCGTCAGGGCGGCGGCCGGCAGCCCGGCATAGGTGTCCACCATGTCGATCGAATCGGACGACGCCTGCGCGCTGTCGAATCCGCCGCCCGCGAGTTCGAGGTGGCCGTCCGGGCGAATGCCGAACAAGTGCCGGTAATAGCGGTTCGCGAACAGCAGCTCGGCCTCGTCGGCCGCCAGCACCGATACGGCGGCGTCGAGGCTTTCGAGCACGGTCGTGAAGCGCTCGTGCGCAGCCGCCAATTCTTCCCGCGCACGCTTCGGTTCGGTGATGTCGGTCATCGACGACATCCAGCCTGTCTGCCGGCCCGAGCTGTCGATCAGCGGGGAGACGTACAGCCGCGCGTGGAAAAGCGAACCGTCCTTGCGCCGCACGCGCAATTCGAACCCCGAGGAGGGCGCCTTGCCGCGCAGCGTCATGTCGAGCTGGCGCTGCATTTCGGGGTAGGCGTCGCGTGGCCAGTAGGGGAACGGCGCCGTCTTGCCGACGAGGTCGCTTTCGTCCCAGCCCGTCATGCGGCAAAACGCCGGGTTTACGTGCGTGATGCGGCCATGCATGTCGAGCACGCGCATGCCGATCAGCACCGAATTTTCCATCGCGCGGCGGAAGAACGCTTCGGCGTACAGCGCCTGCTGCGCTTCGAAACGCTGGCGCGTGTGCTTCCACAAGCTCCATAGACTCCAGAGCACGAAGCACGAAAGGCCGGCCACGAGCCAGACGAGCGTGTTGTTCGTGAAGTTCGTGATTTGCGGGAAGGCATAGACGCGTACGGTCACACCCTGGCCCGGCGGGTCGAGCGGCAGGTCGTAGAAGACGTCGCGCGGCAGGCGCGGCCGAGTCGAAGTCGTCGCGAGCTCCCGATTGTTCACGTCGGTGATCGAGATCTTGTACTTGGCCGACAGCTCGGGCGGGATGTCGTGCTTGAGAATCCCCTCGATCGAGAAGACGGCCGCAATCGAGCCGAGAAACTCGCGATCGCGGTATATCGGCGTTTGCAAGGTCAGATAGCCGTTGCCGAGGTCGTCGTAGATGAGCGGCGAATAGACTTGACGCCGCGTGCCGCGCGCGTCGGCGAATGCGGCCTTGACGGCTTCGTCCATCTGGGCGTCGGTGAGCCGCGCGAAGCGCTGGCCCGCGAGCGGCAGCGGCGTGTTCGGCCAGCGCGGAACCTTCTGCACCGTATACCAGTTCAGATAGAGGATTTCCGGGTGGGCCTGCATGATGTCGGCCGTCGACAGCTCGAACGAGTGCTGATCGGCATGGCCGGCCGCGATGTCGCGCGCGAGCGCCTGCACTTGTTCCTGCGCCCCCGTCATCGACAGGCGGATTTGTTGCTGCGCCCAGGCGACGTTTCGGTAGAGCGTGTCTTCTTGCTGCTGCTGCTCGCGCCGGTTCAGGCTCCAGAGGATGAGGCTCATCACCACGAGGAACACCAGGATCGAGAGCAGCGGCGTCAGCAAATACGAGTTGGACCACCACGGTCCGTGGTGCCAGCGAGACGGCGTCGAATCCGTCCGTGGACCGGACGGCCGCGCCGAACGTGCGAAAAGCCGATCGGTCAACATGGCTCGAATTGTAGCGCAGCACGCCACGGCCAATTGGCGTAAAACAAGGGTATTCGGGTGACGTTTGACGCAACTGGCGACACGTTGCCGCATGAATGCCGGCATTTTTGGATGCAACGCAGCAATATTCCGCATTATGAGAAATGATCTCGTCATTCGAAAAATTGTTTGCTAAGCCACCGTAAGCCTCATTACAATCGCCGTCAGCCCGCGCGGTCTGACCCGGTCTGGGTCGTCCGTTCGTAGAGCATTCCCCAATCAGGAGACGAGAATGTCCGCTGTGCCCGACGAAGTCATGAAATATGTCGCTGCCGATAAAGACGACGACCCTCAGGAAACCGGCGAATGGCTCGACGCGCTCGAAGGGGTCATTTCAGCCGTCGGTCCGGACCGTGCGCACTACTTGATCGAAAAGCAGATCGAGTTCGCGCGCGTGCACGGCGAGCATCTGCCGTTCTCCGCGAAAACGCCCTATATCAATACGATCCCGGTTTCGCGCCAGGCCAAGATCCCTGGGGATCAAGACATCGAACACCGCATCCGCTCGTACACGCGATGGAATGCGATCGCGATGGTGCTGCGGGCCGGCAAGCACACCAACGTCGGCGGTCATATCGCGTCGTTTGCGTCGGCCGCTACGCTGTATGACGTCGGTTTCAACCATTTCTGGCATGCGCCGTCGGAAAACCACGGCGGCGACCTCGTGTTCGTGCAGGGCCATTCGTCGCCGGGTATCTACTCGCGGGCGTTCCTGCTCGGCAGGCTCAGCGAAAGCCAGCTCGATAATTTCCGCCAAGAAGTCGGCGGCGAGGGCATCTCGTCGTATCCGCACCCCTGGCTGATGCCCGATTTCTGGCAGTTTCCGACCGTCTCGATGGGCCTCGGCCCGATCATGGCGATCTACCAAGCCCGCTTCATGAAGTACATGCAGGCGCGCGGCATTGCGAAGACGGAAGGCCGCAAGGTCTGGGCGTTCCTCGGCGACGGCGAAACCGACGAGCCGGAATCGCTCGGCGCGATCGGCATGGCCGGACGCGAGCGGCTCGACAACCTCGTGTTCGTGATCAATTGCAACCTGCAGCGTCTCGACGGCCCTGTGCGCGGCAACGGCAAGATCATTCAAGAACTGGAATCGGAGTTCCGCGGCGCCGGCTGGAACGTCATCAAGGTCATCTGGGGCAGCCGCTGGGACGCGTTGTTCGCGCGGGACAAGACGGGCGCGCTGATGCGCCGCATGATGGAAGTGGTCGACGGCGAATACCAGACGTACAAGTCCGAATCGGGCGCATTCGTGCGCGAGCATTTCTTCAACACGCCCGAACTGAAGGCGCTCGTCGCCGACTGGTCCGACGACGACATCTGGAACTTGAACCGCGGCGGCCACGATCCGCACAAGATCTACGCGGCGTTCCACGAAGCGCAGCACGCCAAGGATCAGCCCACCGTCATTCTCGCGAAGACGATCAAGGGCTACGGCATGGGCGAGGCCGGCCAGGCGATGAACATCACCCACCAGCAAAAGAAAATGCAGGTGGATCAGCTCAAGGTGTTCCGCGATCAGTTCCGCTTGCCGATCTCCGACGAAGACATCGTCAACGTGCCGTACCTGAAGTTCGAGGAAGGCTCGAAGGAGCTCGAGTACATGCGCGCGCGGCGCCAGGACATGGGCGGTTATTTGCCGGCGCGCCGCGAGAAGGCCGAATCGCTGCCGGTGCCCGAGCTCGCCGCGTTCGAGCCGTTGCTCAAGGGCACGGGCGAAGGCCGCGAGATCTCGACGACGATGGCGTTCGTGCGGATCCTGAATATCCTGCTCAAGGATAAGGCGCTCGGCAAGCGCGTCGTGCCGATCGTGCCCGACGAATCGCGCACGTTCGGGATGGAAGGCTTGTTCCGTCAGATCGGCATCTGGAATCAAGACGGCCAAAAGTATGTGCCTGAAGACTCCGATCAGCTGATGTTCTACAAGGAATCGGAGACGGGCCAGATTCTGCAGGAAGGCATCAACGAAGCCGGCGGCATGTGCGACTGGATCGCGGCCGCGACGTCGTACTCGACGCACGGCGAGATCATGGTGCCGTTCTACATC
>DASVLS010000033.1:0-6748 GCA_036384755.1 Trinickia sp.
ACGACCATGCGACAGCGTGGCAAACCCGCGTCGCGTCAAGGGTTCGCTACGCCGGGCTGATGCCCGCCCTTGACCCGTCAATTTTCGTGCCTTGTTACAAAGACGCCGTCGTTTAGTGTCGGATTTAGACCGGCGTTCACAACCGAACGAGGAAAGACAGTGCGCTTCAATTCGACGCGATTCATCATCGACCCGACGCCACGCAGGGCTGACGGCGAATACATGGCCCATGCCCGCATCAGCGCCAGCCGTGCGGACGGGAGCGGACACGACATTCATCTCAGTGGTGATCTTGCGGGCTTCGACATGCGCGAAGACGCCATCGCCTATGCAAAAAAATGGGCGCAGGAGTGGCTGGACGTGCGCTTTGGCTGAGGGGAAATAGGGCAGCGAACCCCGTCGCAGACGTCCGGACGATTCACAGCGCAACCTCACAACCAGGAAGAAAATTGACTACTGTAACCCCCAAGCTGAACGAACCGTTGGAAGTCGCGTTGCGCCGCTTCCGACGTTCGATCGAGAGCACCGGTTTGATCAAGGAACTGCGGGCCAGAACGGCTTATGAAACACCGACTGCGAAACGCAAACGAAAGAAGGCTGCCGCTGTGGCCCGACTCCGAAAACAGATCAAACGGTCGTTGCCGCCGAGAAAGCTGTACTGAGCCGAAGTTGTCGTGCGGGCGCGCGAGCGGCGGCTGTGCCCCAGGGGGTCTGACCATTCCCCGCAAAGCCGCGCAGACACCTCCGCCAGTGTGGGCCCGCACCCTCTGATCGCCTGCCGCAGGCGTAGGATATATGGCATCGTCCCGTTAGGGACGGCTTGATCGAGGGAGAGTCGAGATGAGACGACTTTATTTCCTGGCGCCTGACACGACGACGGCGAGGGCGATCGTAGACGACTTGCTCCGGGCGCGGATCACATGGCGACATATCCATGTTCTCGCGAATCACAGCGTCGCACTCGAACAGTTGCCTGAGGCATCCTTGCTGCAAAGCAGCGACGTTGTGCACTCACTCGAACGCGGCGTGGCGCTTGGCGGTGCGACCGGAGCCCTGCTCGGCCTCGTGGCGCTGGTGTTTCCTCCCGCGGAACTCGCTATCGCGGGCGGGGCCGTCGTCGCATTGACGTTGGCAGGGGCGGGCTTCGGGGCCTGGACGGCCGCGATGATCGGCGTGGATGAACCGAACGCGCGACTCGAGCGCTTTCGTGACGCCATACGTGAAGGCCAGCTCTTGATCATGGCCGACGTCGCTGCATCGCGAGAACAAGAGATCGAGCAGATGGTCGCGCAGCATTTTCCGAAGGCACATCCCGAAGGCGCCGAGCCCACGACACCGATCTTCCCCTGAGCAGCAGTCGAGGCCGTCGGCGCCCTTCCGATGTTCGATCATGATTGCTGCGCGTCGGATACCTGCGCTTGTCGCGGCGCCAATTGCTAATCAGGCTTTCAACAGGCGCGCACCGAGACTCCACTACCGCGCCGCCACGATCACATGCGCCTGGATTTTGCCGGTTACCGCGCCTTCGCCATGGCGGCTGGCAATCGCCTCCGTGGCACGGTCCACCGCGAGCTGAAGCAATCCAGCGTCGCGCGCCTCGATTTCGTTGCGCAGCGGCGTTCCCAAGCAATAAGCGGCGGCGGCGGCGCGTGCCGAGGGCGCACAGCTCACTTTCTCACGTGTCTCGATCTCGATGTCTGCAAACCCTGCGCGCCTCAAGTCGTCTCGAATCAGCGCGATATCGTGATAGCCATGCGGCGTGCGGGCGAGGAATCTCGGAGGATCGTGCGGAAACACCGTAGCGACGGCATTGGTGACGTCGTCGGCGAAGGCATTCTCTTCGATGCGGTCCCAGACACTGAAGACAAAGCGCCCGCCCGGTCTCAACATGCGACGCGCCTCAGCGTAACCGACGACCCGGTCGGGAAAAAACATCGCGCCGAACTGGCAGCAGACGACCTCGAACGACGCGTCTTCGAACGGCAGATCGAGTGCGTCCGCCTGCCTCCATTCGATACGGTTATCGGCCCCTTGTCGGGTAGCGGCATAGTCGAGCATGGGCTGGTTGAGGTCGGTCACCACGTAGCGCGCGCCAACACGGAGTTTTGGCGCAAGCGAGCGCGTGACCACGCCGCTGCCGGCGGCCGTTTCAAGCACCGAGTCGGGCGAGGATGCCGCGACAAGTTCTGCCATGTCAGCGGCATAGGTCTCGAAGATCAGAGGGACCATCAGCGTGTCGTAGGACTTCGGGATCGAGCCCGCAAACACCTTATCGCGCTCAGTCATGGTTCCCCCTTGCAATCACGTAATGACGCGCTCGACCAACCATTCCAGAGCGGACCCACTCACTCCAACGAGTCGCGCACCGACTGAACCATTGGCGAGCACACTTGATAGTGTGCTGCGCATGCCGGCCTCGTCAACGTCGTTCAGCGCTCTTTTCCATGTATATGGCCCTGTAGCGGCGGCGTGCATCTAACCAGCGGCCGGGAGATTTGCGTCGGCTCGCCCTCTGCCGCCCTTATAATCCGGCATGACTCGATCCATTTCCCACCCTGCAGGTTTTCGGTCGCCAGCTCAGGCTGCCCGATTCATCGGTTTGTTGTCACGTTTGTCGTTCGCACGCACCTCAGCCGTTCACTCAGCAGGTCAGTCACCCTCCACGCGCTTGGAATGCACGTTCCACCCGCTGCGGCCAACGATCGTATGAAGATACCCAAACGCCTTGCACCGCTTCTCGAAGAAGGACTGATCGACGAAGTGATTGGCCAGTTGATGAGCGGAAAGGAGGCAACCGTCTACGTCGTCCGCGTCGGCGAATCGACCCGTTGCGCCAAGGTCTACAAGGACGCGAAGCAGCGCAGTTTTCGGCAAGCCGCGTCGTATCGGGACGGTCGCAAGGTCAAGAACAGCCGGCAAGCGCGGGCGATGGAAAAAGGAACGCGCTACGGCCGTCAAATGCAGGAAGCGTCATGGCAGAACGCCGAAGTGGACGCGCTGTTCCGGCTCGCCAGCGCAGGTGTGCGCGTGCCGCAACCCTATATTTGCACCGACGGCGTGTTGCTGATGGAGTTAGTGATCGACGAGGCGGGTGACGTCGCACCTCGGCTCAACGACGTCGATCTGACCGAAGCCCGCGCCCTCGAACTGCACGCGCTGCTGCTGAACCAGGTTGTCCGCATGCTGTGTGCGGGCATCATTCACGGCGATCTGTCGGAGTACAACATCCTGCTGGCCACGGACGGGCCGGTGATCATCGATCTGCCACAGGCCGTCGACGCAGCTGGCAACAACGAGGCCGCCTCGATGCTCATGCGGGACGTCGACAACTTGGCCGCGTACTTTGGCCGGTTTGCGCCGCAAATACTGACCGCGAGTTATGGCCCGGAGATCTGGGCGCTCTACGAAGAAGGGCGGCTGCATGTCGACGCCGAACTGACCGGTCGCATCGAAGTCGACACTCGACCCGTGGACCTCGATGGCGTGCTGCAGGAACTCGAAGAGACGCGTCTTGAAGAAGAAGCGCGCGTGCGGCGACTGCAGGAACTGAGCGCAGGCCGGTAACCGCGCTCGAGGACAGACTGTGCCTATGGGTTGATCTTCGCAATTTCACATTGGCGCGTTCGATCCGCCCCGCGTTCATTCACCACTTGGTAACTAGCAATGACCACGACAGAACACCAACTTGCGCCGTACAGCCTTTTCCCTGTCGAACGATTGGCCGCGTTCGCCGATGGCAATGCCGGTGGCAATCCCGCTGGCGTTGTGATTTGCGAGGTGCTGCCGGATGTTCCCACCATGCAGGCAATCGCGGCGAAGGTTGGCTATTCCGAAACGGCATTTGCGGCGCCGCTCAGCGGCGCCTGGCGGGTACGCTATTTCGCACCCGAAATCGAGGTTCCCTTCTGTGGGCATGCAACCATCGCACTGGGAGCTGCACTTGCTCGGCGTGAAGGAGATGGGCTGTTTCGCTTGCGCCTCAACCAGGCTGAAATCACGGTCGAAGGGCGTCGTGACGGTACAGCGTTGATCGCGGCCTTACAGTCGCCGTCAACCCTCAGTGAGCCGGCACCACCTGATCTGGTACGCGATGCACTGGCACTGTTTGGCTATACGCAAGGCGACCTCGATCCGCGCCTGCCACCTGCGATTGCGCAAGGTGGTGCAAAGCACCTCGTCCTTGCACTCGCCGAGCGTGCCCGTCTGTCTGAAATGCACTATGACCTTGATGTCGGCCGCGAACTGATGCTTGCTCACGGCTTTACCACCATCGCGCTCGTGCACGCAGAGCATCAACGGCTGTTTCACTCTCGCAATCCCTTCGCGGCGGGCGGCGTGTACGAAGACCCAGCGACCGGAGCGGCAGCGGCGGCCTTGGCCGGCTATCTGCGAGATACTGGGTGGCTGCGGGACGGCACAGTCGACATCGTCCAGGGAGAGGACATGGGGATGCGAAGCCGCATCCACGTGGAAATCTCCCCGGAAATGGGCTCGAGCATACGGGTGTCAGGCTCGGTTCGCGCCATGGCTTAATCCGGCATTCACGAGTGTGTCGACCGCTCTGCTGTCGCTGATGCCGTCTGACCGGCATCGAACCGTCCGCGCATCCTCTCTTTGCTGATCGCCGCATTGCCGGCTTCCCAACAGGTGTGGTCTGCGCAGGATCGGCCTGAGATGGATTTTCCAAACCATGCGCGACTAATTTACTCGGACCCGGTCTCGCCGGAACTGAGCCGCACGTTCGGCCCTGGCTGGACGCGTCTCCCGATTACTCGACCGGACGGCAGCACGCTACCGATCATCCCCGATGAACCGCTCACAGCCGAAGGCGGCGTCATTTTCTCGACTGTGGGCGCCACGGCTCGTTCGCACGACGGCCGATATGTCGTGCTCGGCATCACACGCAATGGAGTGACGGAAACCGAGGATGGTAAGCACACCGTTGTCAGTCGCGAGTACTGCCCGATCCTCGACACGCAGACCGGATGCGTCGCACGCGGCTACCCCGGAGCCGTTTGTGGTGGAACATGGGACGACCAGGACGCCGGGGGAGGGCGTCCGGGTGTTAGAAGCCACCACGCGTGCCTCAGTCCCTGTGACACGCGTTCGTTCGTTGACAAAAGTACAAAACTTGGTACAATGATCTCTGTTGTACTGTTCAGCAGACACAGCATCTCTCCCTGTCCGGAGAGTGTCCGCTGTAGCGAGCCTCCGGCCTGACGATGATCTAATACCTGAAACTGATCCTGACGCCGCTCACTGAAAATTGAACCGATACTGTCAAAGCTAAACGACTGCTGACCTCGATACTGATACTTCTGGCGCTAATTTACCTCTCTATCTAACCGACGCATATTTGCCGGGATCGGACAGGATCCCTTGGAGCTCTTGATGAACATCCTGACTTTCAGCGAGGCGCGAGCCGGCCTGAAGCAGGCGATGGACGACGTTTGCCGGGATCACGAGCCTGCTGTGATCACCCGGCAGCGCGGAGAGCATGTGGTACTGATGTCGCTTGACGACTTCAACAGCATGCAGGAGACCTTGCGGCTGCTTGAATCTCCTGCCAATGCGAAACGGCTCAGCGAGTCCATCGCCCAATTCAATGCTGGCAAGACCTCCATTCGAGGTTTGATTAATGAACCAGCAGAAAAAGAAGGCCCGGAACAAAGCCGAGGCCGTAAGCGCGGTTAAGGTTGCGTGGTCTGACCATGCATGGGATGACTACCTGTCCTGGCAAAAAGCCGACATGGCGGTCGTCCGCGAGATCAACGGTTTGCTCGAAGAGATCTCGCGCGATCCGTTTCGAGGGACCGGCAAACCCGAGCCCTTAAAAGGAAGTCTCACTGGCTTCTGGTCTCGCCGGATCACCAAAGGCGACCGCTTGGTGTACCTGGTTCAGGCCGGCGTGATTCACGTGATGCAATGCCGCTACCACTATTAACCTAACGAAGGGGCACCGGAGACGGTGCCCTTTTTTATGGCTTTGGGAGTTTTCGAAGGGGGAACTCTTATTACCGTACTCGACCCGCCGATAAGCATTCGATATCCGAACGCGGAAGTGCCGCTTCGATCGCCGATCAGGTGTTGGCTGACTCGATGGTGGGCTCGCAGCGGATGGGGAAATTGACAGAGTTCGCCACGTAGCACTTCTTGTGAGCTTCGTGGTGCAAACTGGCGGCCAACTCACGGTCATCGCCGGCGCGAATGATGACCCGGGGGTTTAAAACTATTTCCGTGAATCGTCCCTGTTCGTGGTTGTCAATCATCGTTCCTTGAGCGTTATCGACGTAGTCAAGGACGCAGATGCCCGCGTCGGCACACAAATGCAGGTACCAGAGCTTATGGCAAGCCGATGCCGAAGCCAGGAGCAGGTCCTCGGGGTTCCAACGTGCCGGGTCTCCATGAAACGCGGCATCGGACGAACCCGAAATGTCCTGCTTGGCACCTGAGCGAATAATGTGATCACGACTGTACAGGCGGTATCCCGATGTGCCGCTCCCTTTGTTGCCCGTCCATAGCACCGAAACGCGGTATTTGTGTTCACCGTACGTCATTATGCTCTCCATCGATACGAAACCTTAAATAGCGAACTGTGCCCTAGCAACAGGGCTTCCGCATGAAGACCCGCGTGAATAAAAGGGATGCAGCGGTTGTAAACAAGCGAAAGGTCAGGTTTACTCTCGATTTTTGCCGGGACGAGAGATGCCAGGGATCATGGACGCGTTTGCCGAACTGCGAGACCCGC
>DASVLS010000034.1:0-55929 GCA_036384755.1 Trinickia sp.
TCGCCATCAAGCGCCCACACTTATCGGCTGTAAATTTTTAAAGATCGCGTCGCTCAACCGTCGACCGCACCGAAGAACTTCCTTCTAGCACCGCCCGTCTTGCGTTGCTGCGTCAGCAGCAGAGAAGCGAGATTATGCAGAACCTTTTGCATCTCGTCAACAAGTTTTTTCGCACTTCACTTAAAACTTGTTGCCGCCGGCGCCGCTTCGTCGCCGCCTCTCAAACGAGGAAGCGAATAGTAGGTCAAACACGGGACCTGTGACAAGGGTATGACGCATCTTTTTTTTCGGGCCGTCTCGCGCTATCGGCGCGCCATCGTCGCAGTCAGGTCGAGCGGGACGGCAGCGGCCATTGCGGCATAGCCTTCGTCGCTCGGGTGGATGTGGTCGCCACTGTCGAACCGGCGCTGCAAACGGTCCGGATGCTCCGGGTCTCGCAACGCGGCGTCGAAGTCGACTACGCCGTCGAATGCACGGCTCGTGCGAATCCACTGATTGACGGCCACGCGCACGGCTTCGCGCGCCGGCGGCAGCGATGCGGGCGTCAACGTCGTGCCGACGATGCGCACGCCGCTACGGTGCGCTCGGTCGATCAAGCGCCGGTACCCCTCGGTCAGATCGCTCGCGGTGACCGTCGTATGCGGAAAGTCGCAATCGAGGCCGGCGCGCGGCGGCATCGCCGCAAAGTTGATGTCGTTGATGCCGATGAGCACGAGCACTGTGCCGACACCCGCATGGCCGAGGGCATCGCGCTCGAAGCGCCGCTCCAGCGCTTGGCCATAGCACGAGGAGTCGCTCAGCAGACGGTTGCCGCTGATGCCCAGATTGAGAACCGCCGTTTGCGCGGCCCCGCGCTCGGCGAGCCGGCGCGCGAGCCCGTCGGGCCAGCGGTGATTCTGGTTCAGGCTCGAGCGCAATCCGTCGGTGATCGAATCGCCGATCGCTGCAATCGCCACGGCGCCCGGGGCCCGAACGTCGAGCGCACTCACCCACGCCGATTCGGTGAATTTTCGCGTGTAGGCGCCGGGCGACGCGTCGGCAGCGTGGTCGCCCGGCGTCGACACATAGTTGATTTGATTCGCGACGCGGTGCCACGCAGTCATCGTCTGACGCGGGCCCGCAACTAGGCTGATAGCGTACGGTTCGCCGGCCGTCACGGTCATCCGGATCGGATCGCTGTCGATTTCCGCGCCCGGCTTCAGCTCGACCGACGATTTGCCGCCGAACGTCACGCTCGTCGATGTGCCCGGCCGGATCGCCGCGCCGCCCGCAGACTGGCCCAGCGCGACCTCGGTGAGCACTAGAGGACCCCGCCCGTAGGCGTTGCTGACGCGAACGCGCACGCCGCGCCCCGACACCGTCGGATAGACGATCTGCCTGACCGTGCGTCCCGCCACATCCGGCGTCCGGTACAACGGCGGGGGAGCGGGAAGATCGGGGATTGCCTGCATCGCGCTCGCCCATGCCGTGACCCATTCGCCGGTGGGCTGAGCCGGCGTCGCCGCTTGCACGGTAAACGGGATACACGCCGCGGCGAGCCACGCTGCCCACGAGGCGCGCCGCGAGCCGGAAACGGAATGAATAGGAGAAGACATCAGACGAATGGACGCGAAGAACGGACGAAACGCCGATTGTGCCTGACGTTGCGCCGCGCTGATCGCGCCCTTTCCTCCAGGAACCGCCCTCGCTGCGCGACGGGTAGGCGCGGGCCATCGACGACGCGGTCGTCGGGTGGGGCATGCCAATGCAGACCTCGCCAACGCCCCTCGCATCACCCCCGGTGCTGCGTGATGATCGTGTAGCCGGGCTCGGCGTGCTCATGCGCCGCGCGCTCCGCTTCTTCATAGGACAGGAAGCGCTCGGCCTCCTCGAGCGACGGCGTCAAGCCGATGTCGCCGTCCTCCCCAGGGCAAAGGTACTGCTCGCCAGTCTTCACGAGATAGACGGTCGTCATGGTCGAGATACGAAGTCGCCAAACAAGGGACGATGGAATCAGTCTAGCAGCCGGAGCGCCATGCCGTTGCCCAGCCGTTTGCCGCCCGCCCTCTTCGACGAAGCGACAAAGCGACGAAGCCGCCCGCCGTCGCGCGGTTCACCCTCATCCATCCGACCCCGATAAATATTTATTAACCGACCGGTCGGTTGGCTTATACTCCGTTGAACGTACAACTCAAGGACGAGACCGTTCTCCATGTATACGCAATCCCTCGACATTCCGGGCAACGTCCCGGCGCTCGATACCGGCGCGGCGACACCCGAACAAGCGCGCTTCGACGCGACGATCGCCGCCGACGGCAAGATCGAGCCGCAAGATTGGATGCCCGAGACGTACCGCAAGACGCTCGTGCGTCAGATTTCCCAGCACGCGCACTCGGAGATCGTCGGCATGCTGCCCGAGGGCAACTGGATCTCGCGCGCGCCAAGCCTCAAACGCAAGGCCATCTTGCTCGCGAAGGTCCAGGACGAAGGCGGCCACGGGCTCTACCTCTATAGCGCCTGCGAAACGCTCGGCGTCTCGCGCGACGATCTCGTCGACGCCCTGCATACCGGCCGCGCCAAATATTCGAGCATCTTCAACTACCCGACGCCGACCTGGGCCGACGTCGGCGTGATCGGCTGGCTCGTCGACGGCGCCGCGATCATGAACCAGATCCCGCTCTGCCGCTGCACGTACGGCCCGTATGCGCGCGCGATGATTCGGATCTGCAAGGAGGAATCGTTCCACCAGCGCCAGGGCTTCGACGCCCTGCTCTCGATGATGAAAGGCACGAGCGCACAGCGCGACCTCGTGCAGCAGGCCGTCGATCGCTGGTGGTGGCCGGTGCTGATGATGTTCGGCCCGAGCGACAAAGATTCGGTCCACAGCAATCAATCGGCGAAATGGGGCATCAAGCGCATTTCCAACGACGATCTGCGCCAGAAGTTCGTCGATGCGACGGTCGAGCAAGCCAAGGTGCTCGGCGTCACCTTGCCCGACCCGAACTTGAAGTGGAACGAAGCGCGCGGCCACTACGACTACGGCGCGATCGATTGGGACGAGTTCTGGCGTGTCGTCAATGGCGACGGCCCGTGCAACAAGGAGCGCCTCGCCACGCGCGTGAAGGCGCATGAAGACGGCGCTTGGGTGCGCGAAGCCGCCCTCGCCCACGCGGAAAAAATGCGCCGCCGCGCGCAGCAAGAAGCGGCTTGATCCGCTGTCTCTCGCGCGTGTCGCGACGTTTTATCAAGCATTCAGGAGTGAGTCGATGAACAAGGAATGGCCGATTTGGGAAGTGTTCGTGCGCAGCAAGCAAGGCCTCGATCACAAGCACTGCGGCAGCTTGCACGCGGCCGATGCGTCGATGGCGCTGCGCATGGCGCGCGACGTCTACACGCGACGCCAAGAAGGCGTCAGCATCTGGGTCGTGCCCGCCAGCGCGATCACGGCTTCCGATCCGAACGAAAAGGCGGACCTGTTCGAGCCGGCCGGCGACAAGATCTATCGCCACCCGACGTTCTACACGCTGCCCGACGCAGTCAATCACATGTAAATGTGTAAAAGAGTCATGACGATCACGACCGAACATCTCTCCTACGTACTGCGTCTTGCGGACAACGCGTTGATCCTGGGTCAGCGCAACGCAGAATGGTGCGGTCACGGCCCGGTGCTCGAAGAAGACATTGCGCTCGCGAACATGAGCCTCGATCTCATCGGGCAAGCTCGCATGCTGTATTCGCACGCGGCGACCCTCGAACACACGCTCACGGGCGCGAAGAAGACGGAAGACGACTACGCCTATTGGCGCGCCGAGCGCGAATTCGCGAACTACACGCTCGTCGAGCTGCCGCACCGCGGCCCGCTCAGCGGTACGGCCAACGCCGACCGCGATTATGCGGTGACGATCGTGCGCAACTACCTCTATACGGCATTGATGGCGCACGTTTGGGCTGCGCTGGAAGGCTCGAACGACGCGCAACTCGCGGCGATCGCCTCGAAGTCGATCAAGGAAACGCGCTATCAACTGCAACATGCGCGCGAGTGGCTGATCCGCTTCGGCGACGGTACCGACGAGTCGCATCGGCGCGCGCAGGCGGCGCTCGATCACTTGATGCCCTACATGCGCGAGTGCTTCGCGCCCGATGCGCTCGAAGACGCAGTCTGCGCCGCGGGCATCGGCGTGCGCACCGCGGATTTCGAAGCAGCCTGGCAGCGCGACGTGCAAGCCGCGCTAGACGAGGCGACGCTGACGCCGCCCGCGCCTGTCCAGCACGTGAGCACCGGCAAACACGGCGAGCACTCGGAGCATATGGGCTTCTTGCTCGCCGAGATGCAAAGCCTCGCGCGTCAGCATCCGGGGGCGACATGGTAAGCGCGTGCCTCACCGCCGGCTTCGGCGTCCTAGCTTCGGCGCATCGATATGTCACGGCCCTCTAGCTTTTCCGAGGATGCCGGCGCGCTTGCGGCAGGCGCCGCCGCCGACGCGCTCGAACGCGCATGGTCCGTCCTCGAATCCGTGCCGGACCCGGAGATTCCCGTGGTGTCGATCAGAGAGCTCGGCATCCTGCGCGGCGTCGAGCGCGGGCAAGACGGCGCACTCGACGTCGTCATCACGCCGACCTACTCGGGTTGCCCGGCCATGGCGCAGATCGCCGAGGACATCGGGCGGGCGCTCGAGCGGGCGGGCTTGACGCCGTATCGGATCAAGACGGTGCTGGCGCCGGCATGGACGACGGACTGGATCACCGACGAGGCGCGCGAAAAGTTGCGCGTCTACGGCATCGCGCCGCCCGGCGGGCAGTGTGCAAGCACGGCCCCAAGCGAACAAACGATTCGCTTCGTTCCGCACGCGGCCGCAGCGCCTGCCTGTCCGCGTTGCGGTTCGGCGCGCACCGAACGGCTGGCACAGTTCGGCTCGACGGCGTGCAAGGCCCTTTATCGCTGCCTCGACTGCAGAGAACCCTTCGACTACTTCAAACCTTACTGAAAATGGCGACTCCGCAATTTCATTCGCTGCGCATCCGCGAGGTGCGGCCCGAGACAGCCGACGCGGTATCCGTCTCGTTCGAGGTGCCGCCCGAACTGCGCGATCAATATCGCTTCACGCAAGGGCAATTCGTTACGCTGAAGGCGCACGTCGACGGCGAGGAAACCCGGCGCTCCTATTCGATCTGCGTGGGGGTGACCGATTACGACCGCGACGGCGAACTGCGCATCGGCATCAAGCGCGTGCGCGGCGGCCGCTTTTCGAACTTCGCGTTCGATACGCTGCAGGCCGGTCACTCGATCGACGTCATGACGCCGGACGGCCGCTTCTTCACGCATCTGAACGCGGACCAAGGCAAGCAATACGTGGCGTTCGCCGGCGGCTCGGGCATCACGCCCGTGCTTGCGATCGTCAAAACGACGCTCGACGTCGAGCCGCGCAGTTCGTTCACGCTGATCTACGGCAACCGCAGCGTCGATGCGATCATGTTCGCCGAAGAGCTCGAGGATCTGAAAAACCGCTACATGAACCGCTTCGCGCTCTACAACGTATTGTCGGACGACATGCAGGACGTCGATCTGTTCAACGGTGTGCTCGACGAAGCGAAGTGCGCCGCGTTCCTCGATACGCTCGTCCCCGCTTCGTCGATCGACGAGGCGTTCATCTGCGGACCGGCGCCGATGATGGACGCGGCCGAGGCAGCGCTCAAGGCCGCAGGCGTGGACGAGCCGAAAATTCATGTCGAGCGATTCGGCTCGCCGCTGCCGCAAGCAGGCGCCCCCGTCGTCGACATCACCGACGAAACACCGGCCGCCGACCTCGAGATCGTCATCGACGGCAATCGGCGCAAGCTGCGACTGCCGTACGAAGGCGCGAGCCTGCTCGATGTGGGCTTGCATGCCGGCTTGGCGCTGCCGTACGCTTGCAAGGGCGGCGTGTGCTGCACCTGCCGCGCGAAAGTGCTCGAAGGCGAAGTGAAAATGGACAAGAACTACACGCTCGAAGCGCAGGAAATCCGCGACGGCTTCGTGCTCACGTGTCAGTGCCATCCCGTCAGCGACCGCGTCGTCGTGAGCTTCGACGAACGGTAATCCAAGGATCCGCCGCTCGTTTCGCTTACACTAGCGTCGCGGCGGCCTGAAGCGACGCGACCCGCGCGGCCGATTCGCCGCGCGGTCTCCCTAAGCGACGATCGTGGCGATCCCCTCGCTTGCCTCGCGCCTCGGCCGGCCCGAAACGACGACAACATCATGGCCCGCACCCGAGCACCCGACCACGAAACCCAACGCGAGCAAATTTTGGAGCTCGCCGCCGCCGCCTTCGCGCAAACGAGTTATCCGAGCACGTCGATGGCGGAACTCGCCGCCGCGAGCGGCACGTCCAAAGCGCGTTTGTATCACTACTACGAGAGTAAGGAAGCGATCCTATTCGATCTGCTCGACCGCTATACGAAGCGGCTCATGCTGATCATTGCCGAAGTCGAAGGATCGAGCCAGCGGCGCGGGCTGACGGAACGCGAAACGTTCGCCGAACTCGTGCGCGCATTCCTCATCGAATACGAAACGTCGCATAGCCGGCACGTGGCGCTGCTCAACGACGTGAAGTACCTCGTCGATACGCAGCGCGAAGTGATCCTCGACCGCCAGCGCGATATCGTCGCCGCTTTCGCACGCCAGCTCGCGCGCGCCTACCCGGAGCGCGTCGCGAAGGACAATCAAACGGCGCTCACGATGATGGTCTTCGGCATGATCAACTGGACGTTCACCTGGCTCAAGCCGGGAGGCCGCCTAGGCTACCGGGAGTTCGCCGAACAGGTCGTCGACGTGCTCGAGCAGGGACTCCTAACCACGCGCTGAACTCGCATTGACGCAACGCAACAAAAGATCGCACCTCATTCGTCGGTCAAAATGACGCGATGCGTCAAAGCAACAGTACTATTTTTACCTAAAAATCAGGGAGTTAAGCCCAATTCGGCACCGAAATAGAACCTGTTCTCAGGTATGAATCCGGGTTTTCCCTAGTTAGGTCGATGCATCTCGGGTAGAATTCGCATTGCGTTGCAGCACAGGCACGCATGACGAATAGGAGAACCCATGATGAATCCGCACCCCACTACTCGCGCCGTCGCGTCGATCGAGCAGCACGACCGCCGTTCGCAGGCGGCTCATCGCGGTTCCGTTCTCGTGCGCGAACTGACGGCGGCCGATCTCGATCCGCTGCTCGCGCACTTTCTCGCGCTCGACGCGGACGATCGTCTCCTGCGTTTCGGTCAAGCCGCCCCCGACCACGTGATCGAAAACTACGTGCGCGCGATCGATTTCGCGCGCGACAAGGTGTTCGGCGTCTATGACGACCGGCTGGAACTCGTCGGCGTGGGCCACCTCGCCTATCTGCCAGCCGACGGCGAGCAGCGGACGGCCGAGTTCGGCGTGTCGGTCCTCGAAAGCTCGCGCGGCATCGGCGTGGGCTCCAAGCTCTTCGAACGCGCCGCGATCCACAGCCGCAACACGCGTGTCACGACCCTCTATATGTACTGCCTCTCGCGCAATACGACGATGATGCACATCGCCAAGAAGGCGGGCATGAAGATCGAGTACGCGTACGGCAGCGCCGATGCGTACCTCACGCTCCCCCCGGCCGACCAAGCGAGCATCATCACCGAAATGCTGCAGGAGCAAGCCGCCGTGTTCGACTACGCCATCAAGCGCCAAGCGCGCAACACTGCGCGCATCATCGAAGCGATGATGCCGGACGAAGCGCTCGCGTAAGCCTCGATTTCCCCCTCGCGCGCCGTTCTCCCCTGTGCGGCGCGCACGACGAGGCGACTTCGGTCGCCTCGTCGTCTTTTGTGCGGACCGTTTTCCGATGCGCGGCGATCAGAGAATCGGCAACGCCGTCGTTTCCTTGAACGACTCGAGCGCGAAGCTCGTCTTCACGTCGACGACCGATTGGTGATGAAGCAGTTGATCCTGCACGAAGCGCGAGAAATGCACCATGTCTTTCACCTGCACGCGAAGCAGGTAATCCATCTCGCCCGTCATCGCATGGCAGGCGACGACCTCCGGCCATGACTGCACGGCCGCGCGAAACAGCTCGGCATGCGTCGTGCCGGCGTGCCCGGTCGCCCCGCCTCGCTTTTCGAGGCGCACGTTGACGTAGGCGAGCAGGCCGAGGCCGAGCTTTTGCGGATCGAGCAGCGCCACGTAACCGCGAATGACGCCGGCTTCCTCCAACCGCCGAATGCGCCGCAGGCAGGGGCTCGGCGAAAGATTCACACGTTCGGCGATGTCCTGATTGGATGCGCGGCCATTTTCCTGCAGGAATGCGAGGATGCGCCTGTCGACGGCGTCGAGTTCTATCTCGGCCATTTTTCCACTCCCTTTGATTTGTTATAGACGGAAAATTGCGCAATCGTAGTAGACGACGCCGAATTTCGCAAGTTCTCGTCCACACGCCCGCTATACACTTGCGTCTATTGATCGCCTGCGGCGCAGGGTCGCAGACAGTAGTAGATACGGAGACGAGCATGCAGGTTCAAACCTGGGACAACCCCGTCGGCACGGACGGCTTCGAATTCATCGAATACACGGCGCCCGATCCTAAAGCGCTAGGCAAGCTGTTCGAGCAGATGGGCTTCACCGCGATCGCCCGTCACCGCCACAAGGACGTCACGCTGTACCGTCAGGGCGACATCAACTTCATCATCAACGCCGAGCCCGATTCCTTCGCACAGCGGTTCGCGCGGCTGCACGGTCCGTCGATCTGCGCGATCGCATTTCGTGTACAAGACGCCGCGAAGGCTTACAAGCACGCGCTCGAGCTGGGGGCCTGGGGCTTCGACAACAAGACGGGCCCGATGGAATTGAACATTCCGGCAATCAAGGGCATCGGCGATTCGCTGATCTATTTCGTCGATCGTTGGCGCGGCAAGAACGGCGCACAGCCGGGCAGCGTGGGCGACATCGATATCTACGACGTCGATTTCGAGCCGATCGCGGGCGCCGATCCGCGCCCGATCGGCCATGGCCTCACCTACATCGATCATCTGACGCACAACGTCCATCGCGGCCGCATGCAGGAATGGGCGGCATTTTACGAGCGTCTATTCAACTTCCGCGAAATCCGCTACTTCGACATCGAAGGCAAGGTGACGGGCGTGAAGTCGAAAGCGATGACTTCGCCGTGCGGCAAGATCCGCATTCCGATCAACGAAGAGGGTTCGGAAACGGCCGGCCAGATTCAGGAATATCTCGACGCTTATCACGGCGAAGGCATTCAACACATTGCGCTCGGCTCGGCCGATATCTACAGCACGGTCGATGGGCTGCGCGGCTCGGGCATCAAACTGCTCGATACGATCGACACCTATTACGAGCTCGTCGATCGCCGCATTCCGGGTCATACCGAACCGCTAGGCGAACTGAGGAAGCGCAAGATCCTCATCGACGGCGAGAAGGACGACCTCCTCTTGCAGATCTTCACCGAAAACCAGATCGGGCCGATCTTCTTCGAAATCATCCAGCGCAAGGGCAATCAAGGTTTCGGGGAGGGCAACTTCAAGGCGCTGTTCGAATCGATCGAGCTCGATCAGATTCGACGCGGTGTCGTGCAAGACAAGGCCTGAACGAAGCAATCGGCTCGATCGATTCGATTCGTCGCGCGGCCCGCTCGGGCCGGCGCGGAATTCGGGTCGACGACATGCGCGCCGGTCTATGCGCATGCGGGGGGCGGCCGTCGATGTCCACGCACGGCCGAATATGGCCGAATCTGTGGCCGCGATACGTTACATCAACGCGAACGGCGGCGCGTCCGCATCGTTGCGCGCCTCCGCGCCCTTGCCCGAAGCCGCTTCGACCGTCGCGGCGTGCGTGTGGCTGGCGTGAGCAATCGGGCGGGCGGCGAACGGCGTACGCGCCGTGCGGCCGCGTCCGAGGGAAGCCGCCCATGTCTCGGCGGGACTGGCGCCAAGGCCGGCTTCGGCGATCGTGCGGGAAATCGCCGCCGCGACCACACCGGCCTGCGCTTGGCGCACGGGCAGGTTCATCGCGAAAAATGCGGCCGAAACCATCAAAAAGGTTTGAACGTGTCGCTTTTCCATCTGCACTCCTTATGTTGACGCGTCGTTGGCGCACTGTCGGCGCCGACGCCTCACGCGATGGGCCGCACCGGCGTGGCGCGGGACCGCGTGCCCGCCTAACAGCCGGCGAGTGGGGAAATTAGACCAGGTCGACTCGACCCGTTCCACCCTTAAAACATGACGTTACGGCCGTTACAGAACGATACGAGGGCTCGGCAAGCCCTCCCCGGCAGTTTTTCTGAGATAACGCGCCACCGCCAAACTCTTACCAGATAAGCGATGGCACTATTTTTGACCGATGCGGCGGGTTTCCACCAGTGCTACCATCGCAAAAAATCCGCCAATATGGCGGCCCCGGCGGGAGCATCCACAAGATGCCGACGCTGAGACGTTTTGGTGATCCCAAACAGGGTTGAGGAGTCAACATAATGAATGCCCCGCTGGACGCAGGTCAGCGAGCCTCGCTCGAAGCTGCGCTATCTTCCGTCACGCTCGACGACAAATACACGCTTGAACGCGGCCGAGCGTACATGAGCGGCATTCAGGCGCTCGTGCGCCTGCCGATGCTGCAACACGCACGCGACCAAGCTGCCGGCCTCAATACGGGCGGCTTTATTTCCGGTTATCGCGGCTCCCCGCTCGGCGGTCTCGACCTCGCCCTTTGGAAAGCCAAGAAGCACCTGGCCTCGAACCACGTCGTCTTCCAACCCGGGATCAACGAAGATCTCGCGGCGACGGCCGTATGGGGCACGCAACAAGTCAATCTCTACCCCGGCGCCAAATACGACGGGGTGTTCTCGATGTGGTACGGCAAGGGGCCGGGCGTCGACCGTTCGGGCGACGTGCTCAAGCACGGCAACTCGGCCGGTTCGTCGAAGCACGGCGGCGTGCTCGTGCTCGCGGGCGACGATCACGCGTGTAAATCGTCGACGCTCGCCCATCAGTCCGAGCACATCTTCAAGGCCTGCGGCTTGCCCGTGCTGTTCCCGTCGAACGTGCAGGAATACCTGGACTTCGGGCTGCACGGCTGGGCGATGAGCCGCTATTCGGGCCTATGGGTCGCCATGAAGTGCGTGACCGATGTGGTCGAATCGTCGGCCTCGGTCGACATCGACCCGCATCGCACGCAAATCGTGCTGCCGACCGACTTCGTCATGCCCGAGGGCGGCCTGAACATTCGCTGGCCCGATCCGCCGCTCGTTCAGGAAGCGCGGCTGCTCGACTACAAATGGTATGCAGCGCTCGCCTACGTGCGTGCGAACAAGCTCGATCGCATCGAGATCGATTCGCCGCAAGCGCGCTTCGGCATCATCACGGGCGGCAAGGCTTATCTCGACGTGCGTCAGGCGCTCGTCGATCTCGGGCTCGACGACGAAACCTGCGCGCGCATCGGCATTCGGCTCTATAAGGTGGGCTGCGTCTGGCCGCTCGAAGCGCAAGGCGCCCAAGCGTTCGCGCGCGGGCTCGACGAAATTCTCGTCGTCGAAGAAAAGCGTCAGATTCTCGAATACGCAATCAAGGAAGAGCTGTACAACTGGCCCGACGGCCAGCGTCCGCGCGTGTTCGGCAAGTTCGACGAGAAGGACGGCGCCGGCGGCGAATGGTCGGTCCCGATGGGCAACTGGCTGTTGCCGGCGCACTACGAACTGTCGCCCGCGCTGATCGCCAAGGCGATCGCCACGCGGCTCGAGAAGTTCGAGCTGCCGTCCGACGTGCGCGAACGGATCGCCGCGCGCATCGCCGTCATCGATGCGAAGGAAAAAGCCCTCGCCAAGCCGCGCGTCACCGCCGAGCGCAAGCCGTGGTTTTGCTCGGGCTGCCCGCACAATACGTCGACGAACGTGCCGGACGGCTCGCGCGCGATGGCGGGCATCGGTTGCCATTACATGACGGTCTGGATGGACCGCAATACGAGCACGTTCAGCCAGATGGGCGGCGAAGGCGTCGCCTGGACGGGTCAAGCGCCGTTTACCAACGAAAAGCACGTGTTCGCCAATCTTGGCGACGGCACGTACTTTCACTCGGGCTTGCTCGCGATCCGCGCGGCCATCGCGGCGAAAGCGAACATCACCTATAAGATCCTCTACAACGACGCGGTGGCCATGACGGGCGGGCAGCCTGTCGACGGCGTGCTGACGGTGCCGCAGATCACGCATCAGCTCGCGGCGGAAGGCGCGAAGAAGATCGTCATCGTCACCGACGAGCCGCAGAAGTACAGCGGCACGACGCTGCTCGCGCCGGGCGTGACGATCCACCATCGCGACCAGCTCGACGAGGTGCAGCGCGAGCTGCGCGAAATCGAAGGCGCGACGATCCTGATCTACGACCAGACGTGCGCGACCGAGAAGCGCCGCCGTCGCAAGAAGGGCGAATTTCCCGATCCGGCGCGGCGCGTCGTCATCAACGAAGCCGTTTGCGAAGGCTGTGGCGATTGCTCGGTCCAGTCGAACTGCTTGTCGGTCGAGCCGCTCGAAACCGAGTTCGGCACGAAGCGGCAAATCAATCAGTCGAGCTGCAACAAGGATTTTTCGTGCTTGAAAGGCTTCTGCCCGAGCTTCGTCACCGTCGAAGGCGGCCAACTGCGTAAGCCCAAGGCGCTAGGCGCCAAGGCGGCCGAGGGCTTGCCCGATATTCCCGAGCCGGCGCTACCCGAGATCGCTCGCCCCTACGGCGTGCTCGTCACGGGCGTAGGCGGCACCGGCGTCGTGACGATCGGCGCGCTGCTCGGCATGGCCGCGCACTTGGAGCAAAAGGGCGTGACCGTGCTCGACGTGACGGGTTTGGCCCAGAAGGGCGGCGCCGTGATGAGCCACGTCCAGATCGCCAATGCCCCCGCCGATATTCACGCGACGCGCATCGCGATGGGCGAAGCGAACCTCGTCATCGGCTGCGACGCGATCGTGACCGCCGGCGACGAATGCACCTCGCGCATGAAGTTCGGGCTCACGCGCGTGGTCGTCAACAGCTCGAAGACGCCGACCGCCGAGTTCATCAAGAATCCGAACTGGACGTTCCCGGGCACGAGCACCGAGCAAGACGTGCGCGCGGCAGCCGGCGAGCATGTCGATCTCGTCGATGCCAACCGCTTCGCCGTGGCGCTGCTCGGCGACGCGATCTACACGAACCCGTTCGTCCTCGGCTATGCATGGCAGCGCGGCTGGTTGCCGCTCTCGCATCGTTCGCTCGTGCGCGCAATCGAACTGAACGCCGTTCAGGTCGAAAAGAATCTCGCCGCGTTCGAATGGGGCCGGCGCGCCGCGTTCGACCATGCCAGCGTCGAGCGTGCGGCCAAGCCCGCGGCCAGCGCGCAAGAAAGCGGCGCCACGGTGGTCTCGCTGCATACGAAGAAGTCCGTCGATGCGCTCATCGCGAAGCGGGTCGAGCAGTTGACGGCCTATCAAGATGCGGCCTACGCAAAGCGCTACGAAACGCTCGTCGCGCAAGCGCGGGCGGCCGAGCGTGGGCTCGCCGACGGCAATGCCGTGAGCGAACCGCTTACCGAAGCCGTCGCGCGCAACTTGTACAAATTGATGGCCTACAAGGACGAATACGAAGTCGCGCGCCTGCAGACGGATCCGGCCTTTTTGGCGAAGCTGCAGGCGCAGTTCGAAGGCGATTGGAAGCTGAACTTCCATCTCGCGCCGCCGCTTCTCGCCAAGAAGGATGCGAAGGGGCATCTCGTGAAGAAGCAGTACGGCCCGTGGATGGCTTCGGCGTTCAAGCTGCTCTCGAAGATGAAGTTCCTGCGCGGCTCGGCCTTCGATGTGTTCGGCAAGACGGAGGAACGTCGTACCGAACGCGCGTTGATCGGCGAGTACGAAGGCCTCGTGCGTGAATTGCTCGCCGGATTGAAGGCGGAGAATCTGCCGCTCGCGATCGAACTCGCGAATCTGCCCGACGGCATCCGCGGCTTCGGCCACGTGAAGGAAAACAACTTGAAGGCCGTGCGTGTGAAGTGGAACGAGTTGCTCGCGCGTTGGCGCGCGCCGGGGGGAGCGACGCGGCACGCGGCGTAAGCGGATCATCCAGCAGGCGAAGAGCGCACGACAGCGCCTTGAGGCCACCGCCTTTAGTCTCGACACCCCCACTTTTCCAGGTGGGGGTTCTTTTAGCGAGGCTTTACGCCGCCCTTACGTCCTAGCCCGAAACCAACACGGTAAAGGTCAGGCATGTCGACGCGACCGTCTTTTTTCAACTCCAATACACCGAGCCGAATGAGGTCCTCCTTGATACCGTCCCAGCCTCGCTTGGCATGCTGGGGGGGCAAGCGTTCGATGTGAGCGGAGTCCGGCCCGTTCGGATATCTCTGTTCCCAACGATGGACAATCGCCGCGTCCTCGGAAGGGACGTTCAACCCGGCCATAGGTTCCATGAACGTCCGCACCCACGGATAGTCCTCAGCGATCTCGTTGACACGAATTTCCGAAGCCTTCTGGATACCACGCTTGATACTCTCGTAATGGAGCGCCAATTGATGATCTCGGTAGCGCTCTATCGAATCCTCTGCCGCTTGCCGAATAGCCGCCAGGAAAGATCGCGGAGACGTACGTCCACGCCCGTCTGCCAGATGCCCCACCGCCCATACGTATGGATTCCCCCGCCGCTTATCGCGCCCCATCCAAGGGCCAGCCAAAGCCTTAAACAAGGTTCGCTGCGCCGGAGTGTCCCGCTTTGCATCTTCGCCAAGGAGCCAACGGTTGCCGACTTCCGGCGGATCAACGCCCAATTCGGCGCGGTAAACGCCGCGCAGGCGCTCTCCGCTACCATTGCCCCCGTTGATCAGCGTCTGCCATAGCAAACCGTGCAGGTCATGCGGCGCCCAGGTTAGCTCCTCTCGAGTCGCCAGCAACTTCGACGCGTCTGGGAAGTCCGTGACAGTGCGCTCGAATTGGTCTTCCCGCAAAAATACCTTGGCAGACAGTCTGGAGTATGACTTTAACCATAGGGCTGTACGCAGTAAGTCCCGTACGATCTGATCCATCGTATGCCAATCTTGGCTTAAGCGATCCAAAGCATCGAAGACGATAAGCCCATTGGATTGTTGCTCGATAAGCCGCTGGTTCGCAGCCTGCATCAGCCGCGCGAGCATTTCCGGGTTTGTTCGCACCCAATCCACGGAAGCGGCCCAGTTCTCATGAGGCACCTTATCAATGGCCAACCAGCGGGCCACAACCGCTTGCCACACATCGAATGCAGTAACGCCTGACTCCAGGAGTTGGCCAAACGTACCCGCGCTAGGATAGCTATCGATACGCTCCGTTTCGGCAAAGCCGATGGATACCTCGGATCGATCCAACTCTGGAACGGACGAACCGAGGGCCTTTCGCAACTCGGCATTCGCGAGCGCGGCCGTCCATACAGACTTTCCTACCCCCCGGGTTCCGACTACTAAATGACATTCCGTCCGTAGGGCTCTGACATGCGCCGGCGGTACGTACAAATGCCGCAGGTTTGGAGTGTCGCCGAAATACGAGGTCTGACCAGGCAGCGCTGCGACAATGGCTTCACGGAGGGAAGTTACCTCAGTCATTATTCCGCCCCTCCGCGATCACCATGTGCATTCCCTCGACCAACGGCCCGAAAACCGCCGTAACCTCTTGCGCGTCAATTGTTGAGAAGCGCGTATGCAGCGAATATAGCGCCGCGAAACCGCGATTGCCGTTGAGATCGCGATTGACGACGATCTCTCCAATGGCGGCCACTTCGTGGCATCGAGCGGCAAATACCTGTTGAGCGAGGGGCAGCGTTTGGTCGAACGTGGTCATAGCAGACCTTCTATCATGGCCTTGATTATGAGTTGATTCACAAAGTCCGCGGCTTGCCTGTGTGGATCGACGCGCGCGACATCCGCGCATCTAGGAAGTCCGTATTCATCGTCATCGCGTTGGTCGACGATCCTAATCGCAGGGCGATCCGCACGTGCGCCACTGGAGGCCCGCAGACGGCCCACGTCTAACGATCATTAACCGACGTAGCGAGGCAGTTCGCGCAGATAGCGTCCCTGGACCGATCGGAATCAGTCTACTGAGATTCGAGCGCATGAACTATACCGCGGGCCGGACGGTGCGGCGCGACACGCGGCAGAAGCACTGGCGACGGGTGTTCAGCGGGACGCCGCTGGCGCCACGTGGGCAAATCCCAAAAAAAGAGGCGGCCGCCCGCAAAGGTGGCCGCCATTTCTATCGGATGTAGACAGCAGGTCGACGTGCTGTCGCGCCGCGCGCTAAAAGCGTTCCGGCGCTTACTCTGCCCGCACGTTCGCCGCGGCCACCGCCGTCATGTTGATGATGCGCCGCACCGTCGCCGCCGGCGTAAGGATGTGCACGGGCTTGGCCGCGCCGAGCAGGAACGGCCCGACCGTCACGCCTTCGCCGCTGACCATCTTCAGCAGGTTGTAGGTGATGTTCGCCGCTTCGACGTTCGGCATGAGCAGCAAGTTCGCTTCGCCGGTGAGCGTCGTGCCGGGGAACGCCTGTTTCCGGACGACTTCGGACAGCGCCGCGTCGCCGTGCATTTCACCGTCGACTTCAAGGTTCGGCGCACGCTCGGCGATCATCTTGCGGGCGGCCGCCATGCGCTGCGACGAGGCCGACGGCGCGCTGCCGAAATTGGAGTTCGACAACAGCGCGATCTTCGGCACGATGCCGAAGCGCTCGATTTCGCGCGAGGCCAGAATCGCCATGTCGGCCAATTGTTCGGCGCTCGGCACTTCGTTCACGTACGTATCGCAGATGAAGAGGTTGCGGCCGGGCAGCATCAGCAGATTCATCGCCGCGTAGTGTTCGGCTTGCGGTGCACGGCCGAGCACTTGCTCGATGTACTTCAAGTGGCTGTGATACGTGTCGATCATGCCGCAGATCATGCCGTCGGCATGGCCCAGGCGGATCAGGATCGCGCCGATCAGCGTGTTGAATTTGCGCATCGCCGCCTTCGCGATCTCGGGCGTCACGCCATCGCGCGCTCCAATCTCATGATAGAGCTGCCAGCTTTGCGTGAAGCGCGGATCGTCTTCGGGGTTCACGATTTCGAAATCGTCGCCGACCTTGAGCTTCGAGCCGATCTTCTTCAGACGCATCTCGACGACGCTGGGCCGCCCGACGATGATCGGCTTGGCGATCTTCTCCATCAGCACGAACTGCGCGGCGCGCAGCACGCGCTCGTCCTCGCCTTCGGCGAAGACGATGCGCGCGGCGTTCTTCTTGGCCGTGGCGAACACGGGACGCATGACCATGCCCGAGCGATAGACGGTCGCGCCCAGTTGCTCGCGATAAGCGTCCATGTCTTGGATGGGACGCGTCGCGACGCCCGAATCCATCGCCGCTTGCGCGACGGCCGGCGCGATCTTGATGATGAGGCGCGGATCGAACGGCTTCGGAATCAGGTATTCCGGACCGAATTCGAGCGAGTGGCCTTCATAGGCCTTCGCCACCTCGTCGCCCTGATCCGTTTCCTCGGCAAGCTCGGCGATCGCGCGCACGCAGGCGAGCTTCATCTCCTCGGTAATCGTCGTCGCACCGACGTCCAGCGCGCCGCGGAAGATGAACGGGAAACACAGGACGTTGTTGACCTGGTTCGGATAGTCGGAGCGGCCCGTCGCGATAATGACGTCGGGGCGTGCGGCCTTAGCGTCCTCGGGACGGATCTCGGGCTCCGGGTTGGCGAGCGCCAGGATCAACGGCCTGTCGGCCATGGTTTTGACCATCTCGGGCTTGAGCACGCCGGCGCTCGAGCACCCGAGGAAAACGTCGGCCGATACGATCGCGTCGGCGAGCGTGCGCGCTTCGGTGGACGCGGCATAGCGGGCCTTCGACGGATCGAGGTTGCCGCGGCCTTCATAGATGACGCCCTTCGAATCGGCGACGAGCACGTTCTCCTTCGACAGGCCGAGCTTGACGAGCAAGTCGAGGCAAGCGATGGCGGCCGCGCCGGCGCCCGAGCAGACGAGCTTGACCTTGGACAGATCCTTGCCGACCACCTTCAAGCCGTTGAGGATCGCAGCCGATGCGATGATCGCGGTACCGTGCTGGTCGTCGTGGAAGACGGGGATCTTCATGCGCTCGCGCAGCTTCTGTTCGATGTAGAAGCACTCGGGCGCCTTGATGTCTTCGAGGTTGATGCCGCCGAGCGTGGGCTCGAGCATCGCGATGGCTTCGACGAGCTTATCGGGGTCCGATTCCGACAGTTCGATGTCGAACACATCGATGCCGGCGAACTTCTTGAACAGGCACCCCTTGCCTTCCATGACAGGCTTGGCGGCGAGCGGCCCGATGTTGCCGAGGCCGAGCACCGCGGTGCCGTTCGTCACGACGCCGACGAGATTGCCGCGCGACGTGTACTTTTGCGCGTCGAGCGGATCGGCATGAATGGCCTCGCAAGCCGCCGCGACGCCCGGCGAGTACGCGAGCGACAGGTCGAGCTGATTCGACAGCGGCTTCGTGGGCGTGACCGAGATCTTGCCGGGCTTGGGATTTTGGTGATACGCGAGGGCGCTTTGCTTCAGTTGTTCGTCCATGATTGAGCCTGGGAGACGTTATTGAAATTGGGCCGGTACGCTCGCGCCGGGGCCGCGCCGGGCAAGTCGGCAGGTGAACGACTGCGGCGGTCGATGCTTGCGCCGTGTGGGCGCGGCGCCGGGTCTCGCGCGGGTAGCGCGGACGGCGCGGGAGCGTTTCGCGGGGCGCCTAGTGTACACCCCCTAATCTCGGTTTCCAGGGGGCGCGATTCGGAAGTCGGGTAAAATACCCGCCTACGCGCGCAGGAAACACGCCTGCGCCAACGGGCGAGCCCGCCCGCCTCACGCTTATCATCCAAGGATTTGCCCATGACAGGCTTCGATCGCCAAACGATCTCCGATACGACCGCCAAGATTCTGCTCGAAGTGCAGGCGGTGCACTTCAACGCCGAGAAGCCGTTCATCTTCACATCCGGCTGGGCAAGCCCGGTCTATATCGACTGCCGCAAGCTGATCTCCTACCCGCGCGTGCGCCGCGCCCTGATGGAGATGGCCGAAACGACGATCCTGCGCGATGTCGGCTACGAGCAGGTCGACGCCGTGGCCGGCGGCGAAACGGCCGGCATCCCTTTCGCGGCATGGATCGCCGATCGCATGATGCTGCCGATGCAGTACGTGCGGAAGAAGCCGAAGGGCTTCGGGCGCAATGCGCAGATCGAAGGCCATCTCGAAGAAGGCTCGCGCGTGCTCCTCGTCGAAGATCTGACGACCGACAGCCGCAGCAAGATCAACTTCATCAACGCGCTGCGTACGGCGGGCGCAAGCGTGAACCACTGCTTCGTGCTGTTTCACTACAACATCTTCAAGGAAAGCGTTTCGGTCCTGAAGGACATCGACGTCGACCTGCACGCGCTGGCGACCTGGTGGGACGTGCTGCGCGTCGCGAAGGCGTCGGGCTACTTCGATACGAAAACGCTCGACGAAGTCGAGAAGTTCCTGAACGCGCCGGCCGAATGGTCGGCCGCGCACGGCGGCGCGACCGCCGCACCGCAGTAAGCAGCATCCAGCGCGCGCGGGGCCGACGCTTCGCGCACGCAGCAGCATAAGCCGCTTGGGCTGTTTGAGCCGCTTAGGCGGCGCAGGCGGCCCAAGCGGCCGCAAGGCACTGCGCCCCACCCTCGATGGCCGTCGACCGGAGAATCGGCTATGCGCAAGTACCGCGAAGTCGTTGCATCGGTTTTCGCCAGCCTCGCATGCCGTCGCCGCGCGGCCGCCGTCGCCATCGCTTCCTTCAGCGCCGGCGGGCTCGCTTGCGCGCCCGCCCCTGCCTCGGCGCAAACCGTATTCGCGCTCACGAGCCACGATTTGCGCGACGGCGCCACCGTCGGCAACGCGCAGGTCTATAACGAAGACGATTGCAAAGGCGCCAACGTGTCGCCGCAGCTGTCTTGGCGCAACGCGCCGCCCGGCGCGAAGAGCTTCGCGGTCACGATCTTCGACCGCGATGCGCCGGGCCCCGGCTGGTGGCATTGGGCCGTCGCCGACATCCCCGCCAACGTCACGTCGTTGCCTTCGAATGCGAGCGCTTCGGGTTATCTGAAGCGAATCGGTGCGATCGAAGCGCGCAACGACTACGGCGACGTCGGCTACGGCGGGCCATGCCCGCCGCCCGGCAAAGCGCACCGCTACGTCGTCACGGTCTTCGCGCTGAACACGACCGATTTGCGGCTCGGGCCGGCGCGCCACGCGCTCATGTTCGATCACGAGATCAACACGTCCGTCATCGCCAAAGCCGAGCTAACAGTCACCTACGGGCGTTGAACGTGGCTTGCCCACTCGCGCGTTCGCCCCGCATCTGGCGGCAACATGCGGCGTCGCGGCGAAATTTCGCAGCAACTGCCGTTAACCCGTAAAATCATGCTTTGCGCGCCGTAGCCACGGCGCCCGACAACCGGCCCACCCACATAGCGAGATCGAAATGAGCACCAAAGTTTTTGTCGACGGACAGGAAGGCACGACAGGCCTGAAGATTTTCGAGTACCTGTCGCGCCGGACCGACGTCGAAGTGCTCAGGATCGAAGAAGCCAAGCGCAAGGACCTCGACGAGCGCCGCCGCCTGATCAACGCGTCCGACGTCACGTTCCTCTGCCTGCCCGATGTCGCCTCGCGCGAATCGGCCGGACTCGTCGAAAACGAAAAGACGGTTCTCGTCGACGCAAGCACGGCCTTCCGCACGCATGCCGACTGGGCCTACGGCTTGCCCGAACTCGCACGCGCGCAGCGCGAGCGCCTGCGCACCGCCAAGCGCATCGCCGTGCCCGGCTGCCATGCGTCGGCCTTCGTGCTCGCCATGCGCCCGCTCGTCGAAGCGGGCGTCGTTGCCCCCGATTTCGCGGCGCACTGCCACTCGATCACGGGCTACAGCGGCGGCGGCAAGAAAATGATCGCGGACTATGAAGGCGAGCCGAACACGAAACTGCTGAGCCCGCGTCCATACGCGCTCGCGCTCGGCCACAAGCATCTGCCCGAGATGGCGGCCCACACGGGCCTGAAGGCGGCGCCGATCTTCACACCGATCGTCGGACCGTTCTACAAGGGCCTCGCCGTCACGACCTACTTCTCGCCGAATCAACTCGCCAAGCGCGTGGGCCCGCGCGACGTGCTGGCGCTGTTCTCCGAATATTATGCGGACGAAGCATTCGTTCGCGTGGCGCCTTTCGATGCCGACGAGAACCTCGATGCGGGCTTCTTCGATGTTCAAGCGAACAACGAAACGAATCGCGTCGACCTGTTCGTCTTCGGCAACGAAGAGCGCTTCGTCACGGTGGCGCGACTCGACAATCTCGGCAAAGGCGCATCGGGTGCGGCGATTCAATGTATGAATCTCGCCATCGGCGCCGACGAGGAAACCGGGCTGCAGCGTTGATGCCGCCTGAAAAGCAACGCTATGAGGCAACCGCAGGTTTTCGCTACGATGCGATGAGATTGCCGATCAGCCGACGCTAGCCATAGACGATGTCGGTGAAAAGCATGAGGTCATGCATCAAACCGCATCATCCACGATCAAGCGCATGGGAACGCGGCCGTCAGAAGAATAAACATGGCGGCCATCCCATCGCAAGTCTTGGGTTAAATCGATCTCGGTCCATCCCGGGCTGAATTTCGGGTCGAGGAAGCCGTTGTTCACGCCTATCGCCTTGCCGTTGCCAGTCGATAGCATCGCATGCTTCAACGCATTGTCATCGACCCCGACAAAGCCAATGCGATGCCCGGCGGATACGCTCTTAAACGAGCTAGCAGAAATCACTCGGCGTGGATTTTTTAGAAATGCGGAGAAACTCTTGGCACGTGTTGCGACATGCATCGTTCGTGCCGTGCTGGCCGATATCATTCGCGCATTTCTTTGAAGATTGATGACGGCATCCCAGCACACACCGCCCCGCGCCAGCTTCGTCGCCAATTTCGAGGTATTGTGCTGAACCACTCTCGTAGCGAGGCTCCGGAACCTGCCCAACGTATGTCTCGTGCCTACCCTTGCCGCCTTCCAGCCTACGCCAACGCCCTTTACGCCGGCCATGGCGGCGCCGAGCCCGACTGTCGTCACGTCTAGCGCTGCGGAAAACACAGCCTCGAAGTAATTCCCCTTCCGATAGGCTTTCACTGCGCCATGGAGCGGGAACGCAATATCGTTACCAATCTCGGTGATCTTCTCGAAGGAAGTCGAGGCGTGCAGATAATCTTTCAACGGAGAAAATACCTCGTCAACCACCTTTTTCGTGTCCTTCTCAATGACTTCGGAAAGAGAGAGATCGCGGTGTATGATTTTTGCGTCGATCTCGTCGACACTCTCCATATCGGTGAACGGCGCATTATAGAATAAGTGCAGGTTTCGACGAACCCACGCCGCTCGCTCCCGGTGATCATGGGGCAAAGACTGCAACTCGTTGCATTGATTAGGCGTATATGATTTATATTGAACGCTACCACCCTTCGTTAATCGATGCAGCCCACCCAGCGTACCGCATATGGCGCTGCCGCCAGGAAGCACCACCCCCTTGAATCTCACGCAAATCCGATAATACGCGACTTTGTATTCTTTGGAGTCGACATCGAATCCGGCTTGTTCATAGGCATCCTTTAAACTCTCGGCCATCTCGCTATGCGACTCCTTGACGTGGCGTTCGAACTCGCTATCGAAGACTTTCTTCGCGGACGGTATATCTTCCAATTCGGGAACAGCTTGACGCTGGACTAGCCAGCCGGACGCGTCTCTTTGAAGCAATGCTTCCAGGCAATTCATCTGCCCGGTTCTTGGCGCGGTTTGGCGTTGCCCATGCTTGCCGAGCCTGTGGGCCGGAAAAAGCGTGGCCGTGCAGTTGCCTTTGGGATCGATGTTCGCCTCCCTCAGCAGGCGCGCGCCGATCTTCGGTCTTCGCGGCGCGGTTGCAATTTGTTCGTGGAGGATTGAGCCCAGACCATTCGTGCCACATACGGGAAGCTCCAACGAATGCGCGCTTCCGTTGTCTGCGGATACGGGTTTTGCTAACGATGCGATTCCCCCAAACAACAGGAAATAAATAGGAATTCGGATGATCAGCGGGCCTCGCGCTTGCGCTCTGTTCTGCCCAAGCGCCGCCCCTGTCGTATCCTCACGCATCTGCGCCGGCTGGAACCACTCGTTGCCGGCGTGCGCATACTGCCGCCTGTGCCGAGGCTCGCTTGGCGCACCCGCGCGGGTCTTCCCGCGCCCATACGACTGTGTGCTCGTGACGTCGGCATGACGCGCGATTGCCTTGCTCCAGTCCGCCAAGTCGGAGGGCTTGTGCTTTGACGTTGGCCTTCTCTGCTTATTTGCCTTGCTCTTGATATGAATCGGCTGATGCATTGATATGCCGTTGCCTCATCTTTAATGCCCCTCGATAAGCTCGTGGCGGCCTCGATCGACGAATAGGCACGAGCACCGGCTACTTGCGTCAAGACGCAAAGTCCTCCTCCAAGGAGGATAGGGCATACCCAGCGACGTCGGCATCGCACCTCGCACGACGGTCTCCCGCGGGACACTATTTGAGAACGCATCGGGGCTCAGCATCAATCTCGGCTCCCGGTCTCGGGTCGCCAGGCTTTCAGAGTCAAGGCCGCCGCCACGGGCAAGCTCATCTTCACCGGCGGCGTGTTCGGCTACCTCTACGACGAGAATTCGTCGCCGTACTTCACGATCAACGCGTTCGTCCAGTAGCCGGTAGCGGTCACGCCGATCGACGAATCGCATTGCATCGCCTCGAATCGAGCGGGACGCTGTCGTGCCTAGCGCACGGTGGGTCGCTTCGCCGCTTCCGAGCCACTAGCGCGGCCGAGTGACGGGTGACGGATGACGCGCACCATAAAAAAAAGCCCGCCAAGCGGCGGGCTGAATCCATATCAGAGGAGACATGGAGGAGACAACTTCACTCTAGCAAACCGTTTGATGCATTGCAACACACCACATTTCAATCGCTGCGACACGCGTTGCCGGAGCGCAACATGTGAATTCTCACGCTGTAATTGTCATATCAGCGTCATCGATAGCAAGAAACCTAGCTGGTCGACGCCGACCGGCTTGACGAGGTGCACGTCGAAACCGGCTGCCAGCGCCATATCGCGGTACTGCGGCTGGCCCCAACCGGTCAATGCGATCAGCAGCAAGGGCGAATCTCCCAAGAGCGCTCGCATGCGCCTTGCCGCGGGCAGTCCCTCCAGCAACGGCGCGCCGATGTCGATCAGCGCCGCATCGGGCGGCGCGAGCCGAGCGAGTTCGAGGGCATCCTCGGTCGTTCGCGCCGAAACCGCCTCATAACCGAGGCTTTCCACCAGGTTGACGAGCATGTTGCGCGCCGCGTCGTCACGATCGGCGATGAGCACGCGCCTGCGATGCCGGGGCTCATGCACCTCACCCGGGTGGTCCGTTCCGTTCGCGACCGTTCCTTGCGCGCCGTACCAATCGGATTTCATTGCGTCATCCTCGTTGCACAGTGCTTATTGCGACTTCGCGGGCTTGCCCAGCGAAGATCCCTATGATGATTCGCGTTGTCACGGATGGCATTCCGCTCAGTCAAACGAGCGTTTAGAGAAAAAAGTTCAGCGCTCGGTTAAAAATAAGGGTTTCTGCTCACATAGGCAAAATTTTTTTCAATTGCGCGGCAACACGTCGCCTGCGGAGGGGCAATTCAAACGAAACGAGCCCCTAAAACGCTCCGCTAGCGCCTGCCCGTACGGTTTCGGCATTCATCAGCCGAATGCCGGCTTGCTCGCGTCTACCGGATGCGCTTCTCGCTCCGCAGTCCGGGCAACCCGCGATTTCCGACTCTTTTCCCTAAAGTTCGGCGGCGCGCGTCCGTTCACCGCACTTGTTGCGACATCGACTACGTCATTGCGGTCACGCGCCGTCATCGGCCCTCGGCCAGGTATATGCGATGTCGGCGCTTTTGCCGGTTTACCGGCGCACAGTCAGCAAGGAATCGTCGTGAGATCGCATGTTTATCCGGGCGCAATCGCAGTCGCGCTCGCCGCGGCAAGCCTCATCGCCGCATCGGACGCTCGAGCCACGCTCGGCCAGCGTATCGACAGCGTCGACGCCGACGCCACCCGCCTCGCAGCTGTCATGCACGCAAGTAACGTGCACGCCGCCTACTCGGTTCATACGATCACCTTGCCTTCCGGCACCGTCGTGCGCGAATACGCCGGCGCAGACGGCATCGTCTTCGGCGTCGCGTGGGAGGGGCCAACGCTGCCCGATCTGAAAACCACGCTCGGCGCCGCATTCGACCGCTTCGCCAATGCCGCGCCCACGCGCGGCGGCGGGCCGCTCGCCGTGTCGGCCAGCGATCTCGTCGTGTACTCGAGCGGACATCTGCGCGCCTTCTCCGGCCATGCGTATCTGCCGCGTTCGCTGCCGGCCGGCGTCGACGCCGGCGTCGTTCGCTAAAGGGGTACGAACGATGGCTCGACTCTTCGGCTCGAAAGCCGCGCTTTGGGCGACGGCATGGCTCGTCGCGTTCTTGACCGCTGCGTGCGGTGGCGGTGGCGGTGGCGGCGGCACGGGCGGCTCGTCTTCCGTCAGCAATACGTCGGCGTCCCCGCAATCGTCTTCGTCGCTCGCCGCCAACGTCGCGGCGATCACCGTCGATCGCGGCGTGGCGGGCGTGCCGAACATGCCGTTCGTCAGCGTCACCGTCTGCGCGCCGGGCAGTGCGAACTGCCAAACGATCGATCACGTGCTCGTCGACACCGGATCGTGGGGCTTGCGCGTGTTCGCGTCGCAGTTGCCTGCCTCCGTGGCGCTGCCGCAGCAAACGAACGCGAACGGCGGTGCGCTTGCCGAATGCATGCAGTTTTTCGACGGCTATACGTGGGGTTCGGTCAGACTCGCCGACCTGCAAATTGCCGGCGAGCGCGCCGCATCGTTGCCGATTCAAGTCATCGATCCCGACTACGCGACCGTACCCTCGAGTTGCTCTAGCACCGGCGCCGCGCGCAATACGCCGGCCACGCTGGCAGCCAACGGCATTCTCGGGATCGGCGTGTTCAAGCACGATTGCGGCGCGGCATGCGCCAATCAAGCGATCGCCGGCACGTACTACGTCTGCGCGGGTGCGTCTTGCGCACCGACGGCCTTAGCCGAGGCACGGCAGGTGGCCAATCCGGTGCCGTATTTCGGCGCGGACGGCAACGGCGTCGTCGTGAGCCTGCCCGCGGTGCCCGGGGGCAGCGCCGCAAGCGTCGCCGGCCAGCTCGTCTTCGGCATCGGCACGCAAAGCAATAACGGGCTCGGCGCTGCGCAAGTGATCACCGTCGACGCGTCGAGAGGCGTCTTCACGACTTCGCAAAACGGCACGACCTACTCGGGCAGCATCATCGATAGCGGGTCGACGGGGCTCTTCTTCGCGACGAATCAGATTCCCCCTTGCGCCAGCCCGAATCAAAGCTATTACTGCCCGAGCACTACGCAGCAGTTCAGCGCCACCAACGTGGGCGCGAACGGCGCCACGAGCGCGGTGACCTTCGACGTCGGCAATGCGGCCCAGATCTGGCAAGCCTCCGGCGGCGCCGCTGCGATGCCGCTGTTCGCCGGGCCTGCGTTCGTCGGCTCGCAGACGTTCGACTGGGGCCTGCCGTTCTTCTACGGGCGCAACGTCTATTCCGCGATCGAGCAGGAATCGACGCCGGCCGGCACCGGGCCGTACTTCGCTTACTGAGCCGGTGCATTCGGGGGCCGGGGAGCGGCGCCGTTGCGCGCGTCCGGCGGCGCCAACGCATCGGCAAGCGCCTCCCGCAGCACCGAGAGCGGGCGCACGAGCCGCCCCGGCAACGTGCCGTGCACGAGCCACACGCACCACGGATAGCGGGCGAGTTCGACGAGCGGGAGCGGCGACGCTCGATGCCGGGGTCGTCACCGATCAAACGCTTGGCCGCCCCGTGCGATCAACTTGTTGAACCCGTCGGCGCGCGGTCGGATGAACGGCTTGTTCGTGGGCGTGTTCTTCGTGGGCGGAGCCGCGGGCGCGGCGGCAGCCGGCACCGCATGGGCCTCGACAGGATGGAGCGGCGTATGCGCCGTCGGGCTGGCGTTCGCGGGCGCCGCATTTTCGCTGGGTTTGCTACCCGGTGCGGACGAGGCGCGATAAGACAAAGGCGCGCGACTCGATCAATGCCGCACAAGCGCCATCATCGCGCCGAAGCCGACGAACACGCCGCCCGTCAACCGATTGAACGCACGTGCGACGCGCTCGCTTTTGAGCGTGGAGCCGATGCGGGCCCCGCACGCCGCATAGACCAGGTACCAACTGACCTCGATCACGGCGAAGGTGCTAACGAGAATGCCGAATTGCGGCAGCGTCGCCTTCGAAGCATCGATGAACTGCGGGAGTAGGGCGGCGGCGAACAGAATCGCCTTGGGATTGCTGCTCGCGACGAGAAAGCCGTTGCGATAGAGCGCGCCGAGCGAACGCGCCGGCTTGCTCGCCGCATCCGGCGCCGGCGCTGCATCGGCGGGCGGCTCCGCGGCGACGTTGGCGCGCCACGACTTCACGCCGAGGTAGATGAGATAGGCGGCCCCGACCAGGCGCAGCGCGTCGAACATCGCCGGCCACGCCTTTAGAAACACGCCGAGACCGGCAGCCGAGATCGACAGCATGAGGACGAGCGCCGACAGGCAGCCGGCCATCGTTGCGGTCGCGCGTCGGATCGAGTGCTGCGCGCTATGCGTCATGACGACGAGCATATTCGGCCCCGGAATCGCGGAAACGACGAAAACGGTCACAACGTACAGCCACCAAGTATGCAGATTCATGACGCGAAGCCTCCGGTAATGGCGCGAATCGAAGCCGACCGATTCAAATCGAATCGCGATTATGCGCCTGGCCGCCGGCACGCGCCTGCGTCAGCGGCTGCAGGCTCGACATTTCCGCAAACTTAGACAAGACACGCGCGAGCGCTCCGTCGTCGACGCAAGCCGGTTCGAGCTAAAGACGGCTCAACGCCCCGCCCGCCTAGCCGCGACTTCGCCGAGCACGGCGAAGTCCTTCTCCCCTTCGCCTCGCGCCATGACTTCGAGCAGGTTGTCGCGCACGAGGCTGCCGATCGGCATCGGCGTGGACGTGGCTTCCGCCGCGGCAAGCGCGAGCCGGACGTCCTTCAAGCCGAGCCGAGCCTTGAACATGGCCGGCTCGTAGCGCCGCTCCGCGATGAGCTTGCCGTAGCCCGAGTACACGGGCCCAGGGAAAACGCTCGACGTAATGACATCGAGGTAGTCCGTTACCGTCACGCCGTGCGCGGTCAACAGCGAAGCGGCTTCGCCGAGCGTCTCGATCGCCGAGGCGATCGTGAAGTTGGCCGCGAGTTTCATGACGTTCGCGTGCTGCGGCAACGATCCGATCCGCCAGGTCTTTTGACCGATCGCGTCGAACACCGGCTGCACGCGGTCGATCGCCTCGGCCGGGCCTGCCGCCATGATCGTCAGCTTGGCGGCGGCGGCCACATCGGGCCGTCCCATCACGGGCGCGGCCACATAGTGGATGCCGCGCGCCGCATGATCGCGTGCCATCGCTTCAGCCAGCGCGACCGATACCGTCGCCATATTGACGTGCACGAGGTCGCGCGGCGCCGCTTCGAGCAGCTTCGCGTCGATGACTTCGCGCACGGCGGCATCATCCGCAAGCATCGAAAACACGGCGTCGCCCATGAATGCGGCCGCCGGGTCGCCCACGACTTGCGCGCCGAGCGCCGCAAGCGGCTCCGCCCGTTCGCGCGTGCGGTTCCAGACACGCACCTGGTGGCCTGCTTTCAATATGTTCTCGACCATGGCATGGCCCATGTTGCCAAGGCCCATAAAGCCGATATCCATCGTTTGCTCCTTCGCCGAAAAACAGGGAGTAGACCACGATTGCCGCGAACGCGCCGCGAGCCTCGAAAGGAGCCGCGCAAAGGCGCGCCGCCGGTGCGATACTGCTGCGATGCCGTCCGTTACCGCCACGTTCCGGTTTTATGAAGAGCTGAACGACTTCCTCGCCCGGCCGCTGCGCCGGCGCGCGTTCAGTTGCCGCTGCGCGCGCGACGCGACGACCAAGCACATGATCGAAGCGCTCGGCGTGCCGCACACGGAAGTGGAACTCATCATCGTCAACGGGGAATCGGTGGGCTTCGACCGCGTGCTTGAGGACGGCGATCGCGTCGCCGTCTATCCCAAGTTCGAAGCGCTCGACATCAGTCCGCTCCTGCGGGTGCGCGAGCGGCCGCTGCGCACGGTGCGCTTCGTCGCCGACGCGCACTTGGGCGGGCTCGCGCAACTGCTTCGGCTGGCAGGATTCGACACGCTCTACGACAACCATTTCGCCGACGCGCAAATCGAAGCGCTCGCGAACTCGCAAGCGCGCATCGTGCTCACGCGGGATCGGGAACTGCTCAAGCGCCGTACGATCACGCACGGCTGCTATGTGCGGGCGCTCAAGCCGCAAGCGCAACTGCGCGAAATCATGGATCGGCTCGACCTGGCTTCGAGCGTGCGGGCGTTTCGGCTTTGCCTGTCGTGCAACGCGCCGCTGCGGCGCATCGACAAGGCCCAGGCGGTCGGCCGCGCGCCCGAAGGCGTGCTCGAGCGGCACACGCAATTCGTGACGTGCGACGTCTGCCGGCGCGTGTTCTGGGAAGGCTCGCATTGGAAGCGCATGCGCTCGCTCATCGACTCGCTCGTGGCCGGCCAGCCCGATGGGCCGGCGCCGTCCGAGCAAGGCGATTCCGCGAAGTAGCGCCGAGCGAGGGCGATGCGTGCTTCGGCGCAGGGCTCTACGCCCCGTGCTTCATCCCCACGCACCTGTTGGGTAGGTACCCGGCACCGCCCAATGTGTTGCAAGCATCCCACACTCTCGCGCCGCCGCGCCCCGATCCGCCTCCCCCTTCAATCGTCAGGAGACCGAAGCATTGCATGCGCCCGATCGCACACACGCGCGCGAAAAAATTGAGGTGGCACCAAACTCGCTTATTGACGCATCTTCGATGCAACTACTAGAATTCAACCAATTCCACAAATGGGGCATTGGCCTTGGACAGTTGCAGTAGTCGACCTTCGAACAGTATTTCTGCCTGATCGGCACGACGTCCGCTAATGCTTCTCTAGCCGCCGTCTAGCCCATAGGCAGACGGTGCGCGCCGCAGTTTCTCCCTAGTTTTCCCGCGCATCGAATTCGAATGGCCCACGCGCCGTTCGGACGCCGTTTTGCGTGCATCGAGCCGCAGCGTCCGTGCGTTCGGCGCGGCGAGCGATCGTTCGCTCGCGCCCACGCTCGCACACGCCGGCCGCGCGCCTTAAGCGCCGTCGCCGCCGTGCCGATGAACACGTTCGTAAGCGCATCGCGCAGGACTTATCGAGAAACAGACCATGTCCACACCCATCAACGTCTCGCCGCCGCGCCGCACCGTGCTCGACGACGCCCACGTCGGGGACATCAAAGGCGCGTTCGGCACGATCGCCCATCACGACACGGCGCCGCGCCGCGGCTGGGCTGCGCGCCTGCGCACGTTGCTCGCGATTCTGGGGCCCGGGCTTATCGTCATGGTGGGCGACAACGACGCCGGCGCGTTCGGCACCTATACGCAAGCCGGCCAAAACTACGGCACGACGCTGCTGTGGACGCTCGCGCTGTTGATCCCCGTGATCTACGTGAACCAGGAGATGGTGCTGCGCCTGGGCGCCGTCACGGGTGTCGGCCATGCACGCCTGATTTTCCAGCGATTCGGAAAATTCTGGGGCGCGTTCAGCGTCGTCGATCTGTTCCTGCTCAATGCGCTGACGATCGTCACGGAGTTCATCGGCATTACGTTCGCGCTCGATTTTCTCGGCGTATCGAAGATCGCCGGCGTGTGCATCGCGGCAGCCTTGACGATGGCCGCCGTCAGCACGGGCGACTTCCGCCGCTTCGAGCGCTTTGCGATCGTCCTTTGCCTGTTGAGCCTATTGCTCGTGCCCGTGCTCGTTTCCGTTCACCCTAGCGTCGGCACGATCGCGCGCGATTTCCTCGTGCCGAGCTGGCCGACGCAATCGAAGCTCTCCGACGTCATGCTGCTCGTGATCGGCATCGTCGGCACCACCGTCGCGCCCTGGCAGTTGTTCTTCCAGCAAAGCTACATCATCGATAAGCGCATCACGCCGCGCTTCATGAAGTACGAGAAGATCGACCTCTGGATCGGCATCGGCTTCGTGGTCGTCGGCGCCGTCGCGATGATGGCGTTCACGGCCGCGTTGTTCCACGGGCATCGCGAATTCGGCCAGTTCACCGACGCGGGCGGGGTCATCGCGGGGCTGGGCCGCTATGTGGGCCATACGTCGGCAACGATCTTCGCGATCGCGTTGCTCGACGCTTCGATCATCGGAGCGGCGGCCGTGTCCTTATCGACGGCCTACGCGATCGGCGACACGTTCGGCATCCGTCACTCGCTGCACCGCAGCGTATTCGATGCCAAGGGCTTTTATCTCGTCTACTTCGGCATCGTCGCGCTGGCGGCGGCGCTCGTGTTGATGCCCGGCAGCCCGCTCGGCTTGTTGACCGAAGCGGTGCAAACGCTCGCCGGCGTCTTGCTGCCAAGCGCCACCGTGTTCTTGCTGCTGCTTTGCAACGACAAGGCCGTGCTCGGCCCCTGGGTCAATTCGAAGCGCCTGAACCTGTTCACGGGCGCCGTGATCGCCGTGCTCGTGGTGCTCTCGATCATTCTCACGGCGGCCACGGTCTTTCCCGATATCTCGGCGAAGGCCATCATGGCGATGCTCGTCGGCGGCATCGCTCTGTTCGCCGCGGGTTATGCGGGAACCGAGTTCATGCGGCGCGCCGGGCGTGCTTCCGGCGGCGCACGGATGCGCGAGCTCGTCGGCGCCGACGAGCTCGTGCTGCGCGGCAACTGGCGGATGCCGCCGCTCGACGAGCTGCCGCCGCCGCGGCTGACCTTCGCCACGCGCTTGTGGATGGGGGCGCTGCGCGGCTATCTCGTCGTCGCCGTGGGCCTCGTCATCGTGAAGGTCGTTCAGTTGGCGATGCATTGAGCGAGGGCCTGAAGGCCGAGGCTTGCCGTGCATCGGGTCAACGAAGCGAAGCGGTGCGCCTACGCTTCGCTTTTTTATCGCCTTCGGCCGCTCTTGTGCTCTTGTGCACTTGTTCACGCCGACGCTTCGTCCTTCGCGTCATAACGCCCGCGCGCAGCGGCGCTGTTGAGCCGCGCGCGTTTGAGCAGCGCTTGCTGGGCCGCCTGGACGTTCTCGGGCTTGCCGCGCCAGGCTTGGAGCGGCGGCTCCTGCAAGGCGCGGCCGTAGGAGAAACTCAGCGGCCACGGACGCCGCCCCGTCCGATTGATCGCGTCCAAGTGGGCGCTCGCCTCCTCCGGCGTTTGTCCGCCCGACAAGAAATAGATGCCGGCCACCGCGGGCGGCACCGTCCGGCCGAGGATCGAGACGGTGCGTGCGGCGACTTCACCCACGCTCGCTTGCTGTGCGTGCGCCTTGCCCGGCACCACCATGCTCGGCTTGAGCAGCATGTGCTCGAGCACGACCGCATGGCGATGCAACGCGTGAAAGACCTCATGCAACACGGCCTCGGTCACCTGCGCGCAGCGTTCGATCGAATGGCTGCCGTCCATCAGCACTTCCGGCTCGACGATCGGCACAATGCCGGCTTCCTGACAGATGGCCGCATAGCGGGCGAGCGATTCGGCGTTCGCTTGTATTGCGAGCCGGCTCGGCAGCAGATCCGATACGTTGTAGACCGCTCGCCATTTCGCGAAGCGCGCCCCTTGCGCTTTGTATTTCTCGAGCCGCCCGGCAAGCCCATCGAGCCCTTGCGTGATTTCGTCGCCGTCGGCATGAGCGAGCGCGATCTTGCCCGCGTCGACCTTGATGCCCGGCACGATTTTCTGGCGCGCGGCCAAGCTCGGCAGCGGCTCGCCGTTGTCGGCGCACTGCCCTAACGTTTCTTCATAAAGAATGACCCCGCTCACGTATTGACCTAGGCCGGGCGCCGATAACAGCAGCGCCCGCCACGCGCGGCGGTTTTCTTCGGTCGATTCGACGTCGATCGTCTTGAACCGCTTCGCGATGGTGGGGCCGCTTTCGTCGGCGGCGAGCAGGCCCTTGCCGTCTTGCGTGATGGCGTCGATGGTGGATTGCAGTTCGCTGTCCGTTTGCATCGTCGGCTCCTTGGGCAAAAACTTCGCGCGCAAGAAGCGGGAAGGAAGTCGTGCGCGCGGCGGTCGCCTTAGTGTGCGCGGCACGGCGCGCATGCGCCAGCCGCCGGTGTGCGGTCGACCGCTTTAGGACGTCAGATGGAGCGAGCAATCCTAGTGCCCACATGCCCGCACGCCCGATCGCCGACGGGGGCCGCCCGAAAAAAGGACCTCGGGCCGGCCGCCGCACGAGGGCGGCGCCGAGCCCGCAGGTCGGACCGAAACCTATCGACCGCAAAAAACCGGCAACCTGCGTCAGCGCGCGACGGCCCGCCGCAACACGCGCCAATGGCGGAACAGGTTGAAGGCGACGAGATTGCCGAAGACGACGAGCGCGAGCCCGACCGCAGCCGCAACCGACCACTGATAGCCTTCGAAAACGGTCGATACGGCAAGCGCCACGAACGGAAACAGCACTGTGCAGTAGGCGGCGCGCTCGGGGCCGATCCGGCCCACGAGCGTCAGGTACGTCGTAAAACCGATCACCGAGCCCGGCACGGCCAAGTAGAGCAGCGCGCCGAAATAGCGCGGCGTCCATTCGGGCTCGAACGAAAACCCGGCCGCGAAGCTGCCGGCCGTCAGGATGCATGCGCCGATCAGCATCGCCCAGCCGTTCGTCACGCTCGGGTGCAAGCCCATCGCCTGCATGCGGCTGGACAGCAGGTTGCCCGCGGAAAAGCACATGGTGCCGACGAGCGTGATCGCGAGGCCGAGCCACATCGTCCGGTCTCCCGCGTGACCGGCGATCTCGGGCGCGAACAGGCACACGATGCCGAACAGCCCGAGGGCCGCGCCTACGATGGCGCTGGGCTGCAGCGCGCGCCCCATGAACACGCGCCCATTGATGGCGTTGAACAGCGGCGCAGTCGAGAAAACGACGGCCACGAGCCCGCTCGGCACGATCTGCTCGGCGTAGTAGAAGCAAAGGAAGTTGCAACAAAACAGCGCAAGCCCTTGGGCCAGCAGCAACGGCCAAGCCGCACGCGGCGGGCGCATCGGGCGACGCATCAGGCGCACGATCGCCAGCATGACGATCGATGCGAGGATGAAACGGAACGCGATCGAGACGGGCGGCGCGACGACGCCCGTCTGCCATTTGATGGCGATCCAGGTCGTGCCCCAAATGAGCACGGTAGTCAGGTAGAGCAGCAAGTTCATCGAGGCACTCTCGGGCGATTCGAATCGGGCCGAGATGGCCCGCAGGGCTTTTACTATGCGACGGCACCGCGCGTTTCGCGTTGTCTATCCTTGCGGTTTTATTCGGCACGCCGCGGCGCGAGCGCGCCGGTTTCTCTATACTCATACCGTCGTCATCCGTCTCCCCCTCAGCCGCCGTGAACGCGAGCCCCTTCGCCCCCGCCCCCGCCGATGCGTCATGCACCGAAGCGCCGCCGTTCGGCATGCATTCGGTCGGCGTCACGCTTGCCAACGCGAATGCAACGCTCGAGCGCTTCGCTTGGCTGGGCGACAATCTCGCCGCGGCCATCTGGCGGCGCGACATCATCGAGGACGAGACGGCTTACGAGCGCCCCGGGCATCACACGCTGTCCTGCTATCTCAACGGCGGCTATCGTACGGAGCGACAGAAGCTGCCGGGGCAATACGGCGCGCCGCAACGGCTGTGCGCGCTGCCCGGCGATCACGAATCGCGCTGGTGGGTGCGCGGCCATATGCACTTCATGCATCTGTACTTCCTGCCCGAGCATTTCACGCGGCGAGCGGTGCATGAGCTCGATCGCGAGCCTCGCGAACTGACGCTGGCCGATCGGACCTACTTCGAAGATGCCCGGATGGCCGCGCTGTGCCACTCGCTCGCGGCGCAGCCGTGGGACGCGCCCGACGATCGCCTGCGCGCGAACGAAACGGCTCACGACATCCTGAGCTTGCTGCTGCGTAGCCAAGGCGTGCGGCGCGAAGACGCGCCCGTCAAAGGCGGCCTCGCACCTGCCGTACGGCGGCGGCTGCGCGATTACATCGACGCGCGACTCGCCGGTCCGCTGACGCTTGGCGACCTATCGGACGTGGCGTGTCTATCGGAATATCACCTTTCTCGCATGTTCCGCACCTCGTTCGGGATGCCGCCCCATGCCTGGATCGCCTTGCGACGGGCCGACGCGGCGCGGCACCTGCTTCGTACGACCGCGCTGCCGGTCGACGAAATCGCCGCGCGCACGGGCTATGCCGATGCGAGCCATTTCGGCCACCGGTTTCGGGCGGCGGTGGGAACCTCGCCGGTCGCTTACCGCCGCGCAATGAGGTAGTGGCGTAGCGCCTCGACGACGGCGGCCACCTTCGGCGAAGGCTGACGCGCCGACGGAAAGACGGCCTGAATCGCCGCCGGCTCTCCCGCCCAGGCAGGGAAGAGCCGCACGAGCCGACCGGCCGCGAGATCGTCTTCGATCGAAAAATCGGTCAGCAACCCGAAGCCTGCGCCCGCCAACGTGGCCGCGCGGCAGGCATTGGCCGTGTTGGCCATGAACGCGCGCCTGCAACGCAGTTGCATGCGCCGCCCGCTCGCGTCCCTCAGCGAGAGCGTGGATGGCCGCCGCAACGTCGACAAGGCCACGAACGGCAGTTCGCTCAATCCGCTCGGCGATTTGGGCAGCCGCCGGTTCGCCAAGAACTCGGGGCTGGCTACGAGCCATTGTAGATATTGCCCCAGCCGCGCGGCGCGATAGCTCGAATCCTTCAGGTTTCCTAAACGAATGGCGACGTCGATCCGCTCGGCGACGAGATCGGCGTACCCATCGCCGCACACGAGCTCGATCTCGAGGTCAGGGTGCGTGCGCTGCAGCGCGGCGAGCGCGGGCGCCACGACGAGGGCGCCGTAATCGACGGGCGACGCCACGCGCACTGCACCGCGCAACGGCCCCGAGGCGGGGGAAATGGCGGCAAGACCTTCGCTTGCGGCGCGCAAGCATGCGCGGCTCGCTTCGTAGAGCGTCCGTCCGTCCTCGGTGAGATTCGAGCGGCGCGTCGTACGCACGACCAGCGTCGCGCCCACCTCCGCTTCGAGCCGCTGCATGTGCGTGCTGACCATGGTCTTGGCCATGCCCAGACGCTCGGCGGCGCCGCTCAGCGAGCCCGCTTCGACGACTGCGGCAAAGACGACGAGCCGATTCAAGTTGATGTCGCGTAGATCGGGCATGCGCGATTGTCCATCTTCAATGGATTGTGATTGAGCGATTATCCATCTTATGCGTTCAATCGTAGCGCGATAGGCTTTGCATCAGGAAGAAACGCGATGGCGCGATCCCGCCTTCGCCCGCTCACCACAACCAGGAGTTGATTCATGCCTCTCGCTCGCCCCGACCGCCCGATTCGCCTTTACTCCATGCGCTATTCCGGCCATGCCCATCGTGCAAGGCTGTTCTTGAGCCTGCTGGGGCTGCCGTTCGAACTGATCGAGGTGGATCTGGGCGGCGGCGAGCAAAAGCGCCCGGCGTTTCTCGCGATGAATCCGTTCGGACAGGTGCCGGTCATCGAAGACGGCGAGACCGTGTTGTCCGATTCGAACGCCATTCTCGTCTACCTCGCCAAGCGCTATGGCGATCCGTCGTGGCTGCCCGACGACCCCGTCGGCGCCGCGCGGGTGACGCAGTGGCTATCGATCGCCGCCGGGCAAATCATGTATGGGCCATGCGCCGCCCGCCTCGTCAAACTGTTCGGACGCCCGTTCGACTACGACGCCGCCGTGCGCATCGCATTGACGCTGTTCGACGTCATCGAACCCGAGTTCGGCAGGCGCCCATTCGCCGCCGGCTCGCACCCGACGATTGCCGATATTGCGGCGTACACGTACATCGCCCATGCACCGGAGGGCGGCATTTCGCTCGAGCCTTACCCGAACATCCGCGCGTGGCTTGCTCGCATCGAAGCGCTGCCGGGCTTCGTCGCCATGCCCGCGTTCGAACGCGCGGCGGTGTAACGCGGCGTCCGCTTCGGTGACTCGGATCGTTTCCATCCTTCCGTCGCATTCGCCCTGTTCACCGCATTCACTGTATTCACCGTATTCACCGCTCTTATCGTTCCTCGCAACGAGTTCGTCATGACCACCGAAATCCGCCACCCCAGCCCGATCGCCGCGCCTAGCGGATGGGATCTCGAAGCTGCCCCGTTTCACGACGGCGAGATTGCCGTGCAGACGCGCGCCGGCGTGCGCGAGAAAGCCGAGATCGGCGGGCGTCGCGGGATTCGCCGCTATATGCCCGAACAACATCGCCAGTTCTTTGCCCAGTTGCCGTTCATGGTGCTAGGCGGTATCGACGAAAGCGGGCAACCCTGGGCGACGCTGCGAATCGGCGAGCCGGGCTTCATGTCGACGCCCGACGCCACGACGCTGCGCATTGCCGGTGAAACGTTGCGCGGCGACCCGCTGGCGGGCGCGTGGCATATCGGCGCGGCGTTCGGCGGCCTTGGCATCGAGCCGTCCACGCGCCGGCGCAATCGCGTCAACGGGCTCGTGACCGACGATGCCGGCGGTGCGCTGACCGTGCACGTTCGTCAGAGCTTCGGCAATTGCGCCAAGTACATCCAAAGCCGCACGCCTTCGCGTATCGACGACGACGGCTCGGCGAAGGCAGCGGCACGGGCGCCCGAGCGCGCAACGCAACTGGACGCGCGCGATCGCGCGTCGATCGGGCGAAGCGACACTTACTTCATCGCCACCCGCAGCACGCTGCACGACGACGGCCCGTCGCAAGGCGTCGACGTCTCGCATCGCGGCGGGTTGCCTGGCTTCGTCCGAGTCGAGGACGCGCACACGCTTCTCACGCCGGATTACCGAGGCAACCTCTTTTTCAACACGCTGGGCAACCTCGCGCAAGACGATCGGGCGGGCCTTCTCTTCATCGATTTCGAGCGGGGCGATCTGCTTTTTGTCGCAGCGCGGGCGCGCATCGTGTGGGACGGCCCCGAGCTCGAGACATTCCCCGATGCCCAGCGGCTCGTCCGTTTCGAGGTGGAGCAAGTGCGGCGCAGTCCCGCCGCGCTGCCGTTTCGCTGGTCGGAGGTTCAGTACGCACCGCAATGGCAGGTGGCGGCGAACGCCTAGCCCCGTCGGCAGAGTCGGCCCGCTACGTTGGCTCGATACGTCGGCCGACGGAAAGCAGCAGACACCACACTGACCGCCCAAAGGACGCCTACGGCGTCCGCCCTATCCTTCCCCGGCGCCTGAAGGCCGAGGCTTGCCGCGCATCTGGTCAAATGGAAGAAGACGGATTCGTCACACGTACGGTTTATCCCGAAGTGCCGCCGCGCGTGGAATACCCATTGACGGAACTCGGACGAAGCCTGTGCGCTGCGTTCTGCGGCGTGTGGCTCTGGGCCGAAACGCATGACGCGCAATTGCAATCGCTGCCGAAGCGGCAAAAGACCTCATGAGAAGGGCGCGGGGCACGTGCGCGAGTGCGCGAGTGCGCGCCGGTGCTCGAGCGCTCGCTCGCCGGTACGCATCCCGGCGGTCGTCGCGTTTGCAATTTGACGGTCAATAGGTCTTGTTTTAGCGCAATCTGCACCGCTGTCTCCTCAAATCGGGAAGATCGATACACCCGCCCTGGCCTGCCGACATCGACATCGACATGCTCGCAGGTCTCGGCGGGCGAACCCCAATCCGCATCGATCATCGCAATCGTGGAGGCAACAATGAAGCTACCGCTTTCTCTTCGATCATCTTCACGCACCGCAATCGCCGCATCGACGCTCTCCTTCTGCAGCGCATTGCCGGCGGGCGCGTACGCGTTGCCGGTCATGCCCTCGCCGGAAGCGAAGGTCGTGCAGGGTGTCATCGTCGGCGATCGCACGATGGCCGGCACGCGCTCGCTCGAGGTATTCCGCGGCGTCCCCTACGCGGCGGCGCCCACCGGCAGCCACCGCTGGCGCGAGCCGCAACCGGTCGCGCCTTGGGCAGGCAAACGCGAGGCCAAGCGATTCGCGCCGCGCTGCATGCAAATGGAAGCGCCCGGCATGACGTTTCGCTCGCAGAGCATGAGCGAAGACTGCCTCTATCTGAACGTGTGGGCGCCGGCTGCGCGCGCGACCGGCGGCAAGCTCCCGGTGCTCGTGTATTTTCATGGCGGGGGCTTTGCGGTCGGCGATGGATCGGAGCCGCGCTACGATGGCTCGCATCTCGCCGCACGCGGGATGATCGTCGTGACGGTCAACTATCGGCTCGGCGCATTCGGCTTCATGATGCACCCGGACGCATCGCGCGAGAGCACGACCGGGGCCGTCGGCAATTATGGCCTGCTCGATCAGCAAGCGGCGCTGCGCTGGGTGCGCGAGAACATCGCGAGCTTCGGCGGCGACGCGCAGCAAGTGACGATCGGCGGCGAAACGGCGGGCGCGATGGCCGTGAGCGCGCATATGGCGGCGCCGTCGTCACGTGGCCTATTCGCGCGCGCAATCGGGGAAAGCGGCGGCGCCTTCACCCCTAACGGCTTCTGGCGGCGGGACAAAGCGGAGCGCGTCGCCCAGTCCCTCGCGGGGCGCCTCGAGGCGCCTTCGCTCGAAGCCATGCGGGCGATACCCGCGGAGCGGGTGCAGCAAGCCATGGGCACCTACCGCCAGCCGCAGCCGTTCTTCTGGCCGACGATCGACGGCCGCTTTTTGACCGATACGCCCGCAGCGACCTTCGAGGCCGGCGCCCAAGCACCGGTGCCTTTGCTCGTGGGATCGAACGCTCAGGAAAGTCACTTTCGGAATGTCTCGGGGCCCTTCGAGCCAACCCCCGAGAACTGGGCCGTCATCCTCGAAGCGGTATTCGGAAAGGACCTGGCCGAAGCACGTCCGTTCTATCCCGGGAACGACGCCGGGCAAGTCGTACGGTCGGCGTCGACGCTCGCCAACGATTTAACGTTCAGTCACAGCACTTGGCGCTGGATGGACCTGCATCGGCGAACCGGTCGCGCGCCTGTGTATTTCTATGAGTTCGCACATCGCCGCCCGGCCGTCGCGGCGCCGGCAGATGACGCCCGGGACGCCGCGCGTCGCTCGCCGGACACCGGCGCGCCGCATCGGTCGGAAATCGTCTACGTGTTCGGCAACCTCGATCAGGATCGGCGGGCTCAATGGACGAACGAAGACCGGGCTGTCGCGCGAATTTTCTCCGGGTATGTCGCGCAGTTCGTCAAGACGGGCGACCCGAACGGCACGAAGGACACCCGGGTCTATGCGCCGATGCATGAGCGTGCGCAAAGCGAACGATTGCCGCAATGGCCGGCCGTCCATGAAGCGCGAGAAGGCCTCGCGCGGCAGGTGATCGATACGCGCACGCGCACAAGCCACGATTCGAGCGCGGCGCGTCAAGCGCTCGTCGAGCGGATCTTGAGCGCGCGCCGCGGCGGTTGATCGGCAGCCACGGCTCGTTCCGAGCGCAATACGCCGCGTGCCCGCGCATCATGCGCGCCACGCGGCGCGGATGCGCTCAACGGCTCGGCGTATCGGCGCCCCCTTGCACTTGCACGCCGGCGACAGAGGCGCCGCGGGAAGGGCGGCGCACCACTCGCACCTTCCCGCTGCTCCCGCCCCCGCAGAAAAAGCGGTCTTTGCCGTCCGATTCGAGCCCCGCCACGCCGGCGCCCTGCGGCATGACGAGCGCTTCGATGACTTCGCCCGTCTGCGCGTCGATATGCCTGATTTCGCTTTCCTCGGCTTCCCACGTGCCGTGCCACAGCTCGCCGTCGACCCATGCGATGCCCGTCACGAATCGATTCGACTCGATCGTTCTCATGACGGCGCCCGACTCCGGATCGATCTGAAAGATCTTGCGCTCCGAGTACCGGCCGAGCCACAGCGAGCCCTCGGCCCATGCGAGCCCCGAGTTGACGCCGCCAGGCGGTGCGGCGATGGTGGCGAGCACATCGCCCGTTGCGACGTCGATCTTTCGAATCACTTCACCTGCGAGTTGAAAGAGGTGCTTACCGTCAAAAGCTGTCCCGGCCGGCGCCGGCACGTCGATCGCCCGCAGCAGCTCCCCGCTTGCGGGGTCGAGCGCACACAGTGTGTCGCCTGCGGCAAGCCATATGTTCTGGCCGTCGAACGTGACGCCGCCCACGGCGGCGATCCCCGGCAGGGGTCCGTATTCCTGAATGATTTCGGCGTTGGATCGTTTCATCGTTCGATCATCCTAGTCGCTCGGCAACGGCGAAGGGAGTAACAAAGCGGTCGCGAATCCAACGACGGGGGGCGTCATCCACTTGCGCGCCCTTCCTTCGCCCACCGATTGAATCTTGCCGGCGGACGCCAGCGCATCGAGCGCCCGCTGCACCGATCGTTGGCTCGCGCCCAACGCCAACGCCAGCGCGGAGCTGGACCACGATTCGCCGTCGGCCAGCAATGCCAGCACCGACGCGTGTTTTTCCTCGAACGGGCGCGCCAGCACGACGATTTCGCGGGCGCCGGCCGGCATCAACGCGAACCCCCGCTTGGTCGCCGTCACATCGGCAAAAGGCTTGAGCAACGCACGCAAGCGACCGATCTCGACGCGCAGCCGCGCGCGGTGCGTCTCGTCGATGTGCTTGGCGCGAAACGCGCAAGCGATCAGCGTTTCTCTCGTCACGTCCTCGGGCCACGCTTCCCCCAACATGCGTGCCAGCGTGAACAACACGGGGCGGGTCGAGAGCGACACCGTCGTGCGGGCATCGCGGACCGCAAAGCGGCACGCGTCGATGACGATGCGCCGCGGCGACGACAGCGCTTGGGCTTCGTCGAGCGTCACCGATCTCGTCTCGCCACGCGCGATCAAACGCGCCGCCGGAGCGGCCAACGTCGCAGCGGCGTTTTCGACTTCGGCATTCAACGAGGCGATACCCGATGCGCGCGCCGCTCGTGCGGCCCGTTCGAGCGCCTTACGCGCAGCGTTCGGTTGCAATCGCCTGATGGCGATGCCTGCGGCGATCAGATCCAAACAGGCGCGCAGTGACGCGGGAAGACCATCGGGCATGCGCTCGGCGAGCGCCCGTTCGGCTTCGTCGAGACGGCCGAGCAGCAAGAAGCGCTTTGCCGACAGATACCGTGCATGCGCGGCGTTGAGCCGATCGCCATGCGTTTCTAGCGCCGCGCGCGCGGCATCGAGCGACTTCTCCGGCCAGCGAAGATCGCGCGCCGCCAGTGCGACCTCGGCTTCGGCGACGACGCACCGTGCACGAGAAAGCGCTTGCTTGGGGCCGAAGGCGCGCGCCGCGCTGCGCAGCAACATCTTCGCGCGGACGAGATCGCCCAGTTGCGCCATCGCGATGCCGCGTAGCGCCAACGCGGACGCATCTTCACGCAGCGAGACGCAGTTCAGCGCGCCTAGCGGATCACCCGCCGCTAATGCGCGCGCCGCGGCCGAGATCAGTGCGTCCATTCGAATCCCGCCACACTTGTCACTCCCACCGTTGGATGCCGGTCACTAATCTAGCACGTGACATGTCAAGACATGTGGCCGTTCGACGCCGCGCCGCTCGCACGCGCGCGGAGTCGAACGACGAACTTCATCGATTCAACGGAGTAAATCATGACGACACACGCAACAGGAACGCGCGAAGAATGGCTGGCCGCACGCATGAAGCTGCTGGAAGCGGAGAAAGCACTGACGCGCCAAGGCGATGAACTCGCACGGCAGCGACAAGCCCTGCCCTGGGTGCGCGTCGACAAGGACTATCGATTCGAGACCGAGAAAGGCGGCGCATCGCTCGTCGACCTATTCGATGGGCGCTCGCAGCTGCTCGTCTATCACTTCATGTTTGGGCCGGACTATAAAGCGGGCTGCCCGTCGTGCTCGTCGATCGCCGATTCGTTCAATGGCGTCCACGTGCATCTGGCCCACCACGATGTCACGCTGACCGCCGTTTCGCGCGCGTCGATCGACAAGCTGCAAGCCTATAAGCGGCGCATGGGTTGGTCGTTTCCGTGGGCGTCGTCATCGAGCAGCGACTTCAATTTCGATTTCAACGTGTCGTTCACGGAAATGCAGCAGCGCGACGGCGAGATCGAGTACAACTATGCGCGCGGCCGCCATGCGATGGATATGGAGCCCGCGCCGGCGCCCGTGAAGGCATTCGCCGATACGTGCGGAACCGATGCGCGTACGTATGCGCGAGACCGGCCCGGCATCAGTGCATTCGTCCTTCAAGACGGCATCGTTTATCACACGTATTCGAGCTATGCGCGCGGCGTCGACGCCGTGTGGGGGATGTACCAATGGCTCGACCGCGCGCCGCTCGGGCGCAACGAGACAGGCATCTGGTGGAAGCGGCACGACGAGTACGCGCAGGCGTGAGGTTGCAGTGAAGTGCGTCGATCTGCGCGGGCAAGCCCGCATCGAACGAGGCGACCGCGCATGCCGGCGCGCCAGGCGCGCTGCGCAGCGTGCGCGCTTCGGCGCGATCGGGCGCGCGTTCGTCGCCGGCACGATTGCTACGATTGCTACGATTGCTACGATTGCTACGATCGCTACGATTGCTACGATCGCGATATGCCGGTCGATGGCCGCGATGCCTGCGATGGTCGACATCCCCATGCCCGGCGGTTGGTCGATCTCGTCGATGTGGATACCGGCGTCGAACTGCGGACAAACATGGCTCGGAGCCGCGGCAGCGTTCGTCGGCATGTGGACGGCGATGATGGTTCCGATGATGCTGCCGTCGTTGGCCCCGGCGCTGTGGGCGCATTGGCAAAGCGCTCGCGCGTCCGGTCATGAGCGCGCCGCCTTATCGACGCTATGCGTTTGCGTCAGCTATTTCCTTTTTTGGTCGCTCGTTGGCGCGATCGCGTTCGCCGCCGGCACGACGATGACGGCAGGCATGCTCCGGTCCACGTTGCTCGCCCGCTCCATGCCCGTGCTTTCGGGCATCGTCACATCGACGTGCGGGATCGTGCAGTTCACGGATTGGAAAGCGCATCGTCTCGGCTGCTGCCGAACGTTGCGTCCGCATCGGTTCTCCGGCTGTGCGTTCGGCGAATTCGATACGGTCGACACGTTGGGCACGTTCGGTACGTTGGGCATAGCCGGTCGCTTCGACACATTCGCCGCATGCAGAACGGGCTTTCGGCTATCCGTGGAAAGCGTCGGCTGCTGCGCCAATCTGATGGCCATTCTTTTCTCGATCGGCATCATGGATCCGCTTGCAATGACGGCCGTGACGATGGCCATGAACGTCGAACAGCTCGCCCCTGCACGGGGACTCACGTTGAAAGTCATTGGAACCGGTACCGTCCTTGCCGGCATTGCCATGATCGGAGTGGCCGCGCAGCGATTTGCGGTGTAAGGTATCGAGCCGCGAGCCGGCACGCGGGTGCCGAGCACGAATGCGCCTCCCGACCCCTTACGTATTCCTACGTAGCACCCTTAAGTAGTTATGCGCTTGCGGCCAACATACCGAGCGCGAATACTACGCCCGTCAATCGCAGCCGATTTGCATGAGCGCGACCTCATCGCCTCCAAGCAAGCATTGCGTTTGGCTCGATTCTTCCAACGATAGATAGTTCAAATAAAGACATGAGCGGCGATCCGTATTCGCGGAACGTCTCTCGATTCATCGTCAGCCCTAAGGAGCAATGATGGAGACCTCCAACCCGCCACGCCGCGCGTGGTTGCCTTTGATTTTGCTGTTGCCTTATTTCGCACTGCTGTGGCTGCCGTTCTACAACGGCGCGCATCCTTCCCTGCTCGGCTTTCCGTTCTTCTACTGGTACCAGTTCCTCTGGGTGCCCATCACGTCATTGCTGATGTACGCCATTTACCGGAGCGCCAAATGACCGAGCCGACTGCGATCAACACCACCGCCCTCACCATCTTCGTTGCGTTTTTCGCGCTCATCACCGTGCTCGGTTTCGTCGCCGCACGCTGGAAACGCGGCGATCTCACGCAATTGCATGAATGGGGCCTCGGCGGACGCCAATTCGGCACCGTCATTTCGTGGTTCCTCGTAGGCGGCGATTTCTACACCGCCTATACCGTCATCGCCGTACCCGCGCTCGTGTATTCGGTCGGTGCGTATGGCTTTTTCGCACTGCCCTATACGATCATCGTCTATCCGTTCGTGTTCGCGGTCATGCCCAAGCTCTGGCAGGCATGCCACCGAGGCAACCACATTACGGCGGCCGATTACGTGCAAGGCGTGTTCGGCGGGAAGTGGTTCCCGGCCGCGATCGCGCTGACCGGCATCGTCGCGACGATGCCCTACATCGCGCTTCAGCTCGTCGGCATGCAAGTGGTCATCAAGAGCCTCGGCGTCACGGGCGAGTTGCCGCTTATCGTCGCGTTCGTGATCCTCGCGCTCTACACGTATGCCAGCGGTCTTCGCGCGCCGGCCATGATCGCGTTCGTGAAGGACATCATGATTTATATCGTCGTGATCGTCGCGGTCTGCTGGATTCCGACCAAGCTCGGCGGTTATGGCGCGCTGTTCGATACCGCCGACAAGTACTTCGCAGCCAAAGGCGGCGCCACCGGCATTCTGCTGAAGCCTTCGCAGTTCACGGCCTATGCGACGCTCGCACTCGGCTCGGCGCTGGCGGCATTCATGTATCCGCACACGATGACGGGCGTGCTCTCGTCGAGCTCGGCGGCCACGGTCAAGAAGAACGCGATCTTCCTGCCGGCCTATACGGTGCTGCTCGGCCTCATCGCGCTGCTCGGCTACATGGCGATTGCCGCGGGCGTGCATGTGAAGTCGCCGTCCGACGTCGTCCCGACGCTGTTCCTTACGCTGTTCCCGTCGTGGTTCGTGGGCTTCGCCGCCGCGGCTATCGCGATCAGCGCGCTGGTGCCGGCGGCGATCATGTCGATCGGTGCAGCCAACTTGTTCACGCGCAATCTGTACAAGCCTTTGATCGCGCCGAACGCCACGCCTGAAAAAGAAGCGTCGAACGCCAAGCTGATATCGCTCGTCGTGAAGTTCGGCGCACTGCTGTTCATCATCGCGCTGCCCACGCAATACGCGATCGATATGCAGCTGCTCGGCGGCGTGTGGATTCTGCAAATCTTCCCGGCCGTCGTGTTCTCGCTGTACACGCGCCGGCTGACGACGCAGGGCTTGTTCCTCGGCTGGCTCGCGGGGATTTCGCTGGGCACGGTGCTCGCCGCCATGCAGGGCCTGAAGCCGGTCTACGCGCTGCATATCGGCGGTGCGACGTATCCGACGTACATCGGCTTGATCGCGTTCGTGGTCAACGTGGCCGTGACGGTCGTCGTCTCTGCGGTAACGGCCAAGAGCCGCGCGGCACAGCCGAACATCGCCGCGCAGTAAGCAGTTCGACCTCTCGCAGCAACACGCAACGGCCATCGATCGACGATGGCCGTTGTCACTTCAGGGCAACGCCGCGGGCTACTCTTCGAAAGGCAGCGGCGCATCCTCGCTCGCTCGCATCGCGAACACATTGAGCGTCATCGCAACAAGCGCGTAGTAGCCGAGCAGACCGACCAGATTGACGGTCGTTTCATGACCGAAACGTTTCACGGCTTTTTCGAAGGTCGGATCGGAGACGCGCTTCGCGTCGTACAACTCGGTAGCGAAATCGTAGATCAGCGCTTCGTCGGGATCGGCGAAGACGGGACGCTTTCCTTCGAGCAACGCCTCGGCGATCTCGGTCGACACGCCAGCCTGCAAGGCGATCGGATAGTGGATCTGCCACTCGGCTTGTGCGCGCCACTGCACGGCGGTGACGAGGATCGCCAGCTCGGAGAGCCGCAACGGCAGGCCGGTCCGATACCGGCAGAACGCGCCGAGACGTTGCGCGTGCTCCGCAAGCTCGGGGCTCGCGATCCACGCGAGGAACGGACCGTCGAGATTGCCGCGCGGCCCCGACAAGATTTCATCCAACACGGCTTCTTGCGCGGGGGTAGCAGCGGCCCGATCGAATGCAGGTAGGCGTGCCGCGCTTCGTTCTGTCGTCATGGCGTTCGATCCTTCGTCGTGCGGCTGAACCGCGATGCAATTCATCGAGTGCTTGCCGTCATGGCTCCCGTGACAGCGAGCGCCGCTTCAATCGCATCGCCCAAGCGCTCGACGATACGATCGATTTCGTTAGACGTGCAGATAAACGGGGGCGCGAGCAGCACATGATCGCCGCGTCGGCCGTCGATCGTACCGCCCATCGGGTACACCATCAACCCGCGCGACATCGCTTCCTGCTTGATCGCCGCGTTGAGCCTGCATTGCGGCTCGAATGGCGTCTTGCTCGCGCGATCGCGCACGAGCTCCACCCCGACGAAGAGCCCGCGCCCGCGGATGTCGCCGACATGCGGATCGTCGCCGAGCCTCGAGCGCAGCGCCGCGCGCAACTGCTCGCCGCGCGCGATGACGTTCTCGAGCAGGTTCTCGTCCTCGATCACGCGCTGAACTTCGAGTGCGGCCGCGCAGGCCGTGGCGTGCCCCATGTACGTATGGCCGTGCTGAAAGAACCCCGAGCCGTCGACGATCGCATCGTAAATGCGGCTGCTGGCAAGCGCCGCACCAATCGGTTGATACCCTGCGCCGAGTCCCTTGGCGATGGCCATGAGATCCGGCGTCACGCCCTCTTCCTCGCACGCATAGAGGTGGCCCGTGCGTCCCATCCCGCACATCACTTCGTCGAGGATCAATAGGACGCCGTACTTATCGCAGACCGCGCGGATCTTGCGGAAGTAGCCGGCCACGGGCGGCACCGCCCCCGCCGTCGCGCCGACGACCGTTTCCGCGACGAACGCTGCGACCGTCTTCGGGCCCAATTCGACGATCTTGTTTTCGAGTTCGTCGGCGAGACGCTGCGCGTAAGCCTCGTCCGTTTCGCCCGCGAGCCGGTCGCGATAGGCGTAGCACGGACTGACGTGGTGCGCCTCGATCAGCAACGGTAAGAAGGGCTCGCGCCGCCAAGCGTTGCCGCCAATCGCAAGCGCACCGAGCGTGTTCCCGTGATAGCTCTGCCGGCGGGCAATGAAATGCTTTCGTTCAGGCTCGCCAATTTCGACGAAGTATTGGCGAGCAAGTTTTAGCGCGGCTTCCATCGCCTCGGAGCCACCCGAGACGAAGTAGGCGTGACCGATACCCTCCGGCGCCGCTTTCACGAGGTGCTCGGCGAGCGCCTCCGCGGCCTCGGTCGTAAAGAACGACGTGTGCGCGTAAGCCAGTTGGCGCGCCTGCCGTTCGATTGCATCGATCACCCGCCGGTGACTGTGACCCAGGCACGACACGGCCGCCCCGCCGCTCGCGTCGATGTAGCGCTTGCCGGTGGAATCGATGATTTCGATGCCGTCGCCCGCTACGGCTACGGGCAGCGACCGCTTAGGCATCCGATGGAAAACGTAGGACATGCAGTACCTCGAGATCGAAAGATGAAGCGGCCGTTGGCGCCGCGATCCGCGCAAGCGCAATGCGCCCCTACGAAGTGAAGGCTTCCCGGAAGCGGTGCGCATATCTATTGCTTGCAACACTCGGTTTCTTCTATAACTTTATCACAACATATGTTGTCACCGCGAATGCTCGCGCACCGATAAAGATCGTCAATGGGGGAGCGAAATGCGGGGAGAGAAGAGGCGACGCGATGCCGCGAAAAATGCCGCAACAGGCCGAAGGACAGACGAGCGGGACGAAACGAGGCGATTCCAGGAAGGGAAAACCCTAGCGATGCACAGACGTGTCGCCAGGGCTGGTAAAGCTAGCAGAACGGGTAGGGTCGATGGCGCTTTCGCCGACGAATCGGCAAGCACGTCGGCCATTACGGAACGTATGCGCCCTTGGCATGCAGCGACCGCTCCGCCATCTCCAATTGCTCGACGGCTTCAGTCCCTTCCAGCGAGAGCAGGTGCGCCACCAGCGATTCGGCAATAGCCGTCGCCGCAACCAGCGACGGAAAGAACGACGGGCTTTCGTGAGAAAAGATCAATGCGCTGTCGGCGTTCAAGGCGATTGGCGAGACGGCGCTATCGGTAATCGCCACGAGGCGGCTGCCTTTTTCAAGCGCGACTTCCGCTACGCGCGCCGCTTCGACCGAATACGGCGCAAAACTCATGACGACCGTCGCGCTGTCGCGAGAAATGCTGCGCAATTGCATTTCGAGCGTTCCTGCTTCTCCGGTCAGCAACGAAACAGATGGCCGAAACAGCCCGTAGCCATACACGAATCCGAAGGCCACCCCATAACAAGACCGGAACCCCGCCACATACACATGACGCGCCTTGCGCAATACGCGCGCCGCTTGCATGACGCTGCGTTCGTTGTTGGCGGCCGTCGTCTCGAGATTGTGTTGCTGCGCAGCGAGCAGATCGTGTGCGAACGTGTCCTTCTTCGTCCCGGCTACAAGCGATCGCGCACGCGTCGTCAGCGGCTCGGGGCGCGTGCGAACGCGCGCGACAAACAAATCGCGCAACTCGTTCCACCCCGGAAAACCCAAGAGTTGCGACAACCGAACCAGCGAAGCCGGTTGGACCTGGGCGCGCCCGGCCACCTTGCGCATCGATAGCACGGCCACCTCGTCGGGGTGATCGAGCAGGAAAGCGGCCCCCGCTTGAAATTGCGGACTCAATTCGGCGAAGCGCGCGCGGATCGATGCAGCCAACTGGTCGAACGTCTCAAGCATGGCGGTGATTTGGCGGATTTTGTCGACAACAAATGTTATCACCACGACAACACGGCCTCGCGCGCCCCGATTTACCCGAATCGCGGGTCGCGGCGCTTTTCGCTAAACTGCGCGCTTCCGGCGGCCAGCCGCCTTGCGTTGCTTCTTCTGTGATCTGATGAGTCCCCTTCGGCAGCCCGCGTCTGCGTCGCAGCCGCTGCGTTTTTCCGCGCGCATCGCTTCGCGCCTTCCGAGCGCCTCGCAAATGGCGAAGACGCTCGCGTTCGCCGCGCTCGTCGCAGCCGGGGCGTGGACCGCCTATCGCTACGTCGAACGCGCGGAGACGAGCGCGATGATCGAACGGGCCACGCACCGCCTCGACATCGACGAAAGCACGCTCAAAGGCGAACTGACGCGCTACGACTACCTGCCGGCGTTGTTGAGCCTGAATCCCGACATCGCCGATTTGCTGCGCCACCCTCGGAACGCCGCGCTCATTTCGCGAGTGAACCGCTACCTGGCGGACGTCACAGCCGACTCGCAAGCCGCGGCGATCTATGTGCTCGATTTGAGCGGCACGACGCTCGCCGCCAGCAACTGGAATCAACCGGTCAGCTTCGTCGGGCAGAATTTCTCGTACAGGCCGTACTTCATCAATGCGTTGAACAACGGCGCCGGCCACTTCTACGGGCTTGGATCGACGAGCGGCCTGCCCGGCTACTTCTACGCCGCGCGCATCGGAGCAAACGGCCGGCAGCTCGGCGTCGTCACCACGAAGATCAGTCTCGAGCCCATCGAAGGCCTTTGGAAACGGAGCGACGAAACGGTTTTCGTGGCCGATGCGAACGGCGTCGTCTTTCTCACCTCGTTCCCCGGCTGGAAGTACCGCACCCTGCATCCGCTGTCCGCCGCCGCTCGCGCGCGTATCGACGCCAAACGCCAATACGGCGGCCCGGGCGCGCTCGAAGCCATCGGCCTGACTCGGCGTCGGCAGCTCGCGCCCCATGCCGAGATCTACGCCGTATCGCCCGCCAACTCGGTCGCGGCGAGCCCGACAGGAAAGCGCGGCACCGAATTCGTCGTCGTGAGCCGCACGGTGTCGGGCACCGCATGGCGCATCATGTCGCTGACCGACATTGCACCGGCCCGTAAGAGCGCACGCTACGCCGCGCTCGTCACGGCATTGGGCTTAGCGCTGGCTACGATCGGCACGCTCTATGTCTTTCAACGCAGAAAGGTGATCGCGCAACGCCTCGCCATGCGCGAAACGCTCGAGCGCATGAACGACGAACTCGAACGCAAAGTCGCGAGGCGCACCGGCGCGCTAGCCCGTGCCAACAAGAGCCTGCGCAGCGAGATCACCGAACACAAGCGCACCGAGGCCACGCTCAAATCCACGCTCGAAGAGCTCGTGCAAGCGGGCAAGATGGCATTGATCGGCCAGATGTCGGCGGGTGTCACGCACGAACTGAATCAACCGCTCGCGGCGCTGCGCACGCTTTCCGACAACGCACTGCTTTTTTTACAGCGCGGACGACGCGAGGAAGCCGAGAACAATTTGCGCGTGATCGCCGGACTGATCGAACGCATGGGGGCAATCACTGCGCAATTGCGCCGCTTTTCGCGCAAGGCGCCCGCGGAGCTCGCGCCCGTGCCGGTCGAGCGCGCGCTGGCCAATGCCCTCTTTCTCGTGGAATTGCGATTGCGCAAGGAAGACGTCGAAGTCATTCGGCTCGCGCCGGATGCGAAATCGCAGGGCGAACTCGTCGTTCTGGCCGATGCCAATAGGCTCGAACAAGTGCTCGTCAACCTTTTCGCCAATGCGCTCGATGCGATGCAGGGCTGCGACGTACGACGGCTTTCGATCACGGTGCGCGCCGACGCGGCCGACGATGCCTTCGCCGAAATCGTCGTCGCGGATACGGGACCCGGCATTCCCGAATCCGCGCGCGCCCGGCTGTTCGAGCCGTTCTTCACGACGAAGCCGCCGGGAGCCGGCCTCGGGCTGGGGCTCGCGATTTCAGCGGGGATCGTGCGCGAACTCGGCGGCACGTTGAAAGCCGGCGATACCGAGGAAGCAGGCGGCGCATCGTTCACACTGCGCCTGCGCCGCGCACGCGCGCAAGACGCCATCGACGAACTCAAAGCAAAAGTGCATGCCGATGCCGACGCATCGCGGGGGAACGCATCATGACGCAAGACCGGATGGAGCACGAACACAACCACGCGCACAACGGGCTGAAAGTCTTGCTCGTCGAAGACGAGCCGGCCGTGCGGCTGGGCGGCGTGCAAGCGCTGCAACTGCGCGGCATCGAAGTGCAAGCCTTCGAACGCGCCGAGCCGGCGCTGCGCCAAATACGGCTCGGCTTTCCGGGGATCGTGATCACCGATGTGAGACTGCCGGGCGTCGATGGATTCGCGCTGCTCGAGCAGGTCCGCGCGATCGACGCGGACTTGCCCGTCATCCTGGTCACGGGCCACGGCGACATCGCCATGGCCGTCGAAGCCATGAAGTGCGGCGCATACGACTTCATCGAGAAACCCTTCTCCTCGGAACATCTCGCCGACGTCGCTCAACGCGCACTCGACAAGCGCCACCTCACGCTCGAGCTCGATACGCTGCGGCGCCAAGTATCGGGCCGCGACCGCATCGAAGCGAAGATCCTGGGGCAATCGCCTGCGATCGACCGGTTGCGTCGCGTGATCGTCGATCTGGCCGATACCGACACCAACGTATTGGTGCTGGGCGAAACTGGCGCAGGCAAGGAAGTCGTCGCGCGGTGTCTGCATGACGCGGGGCGCCGCCGAAATGCGAATTTTGCCGCCATCAACTGTGCCGGCATCCCCGAGATGCTTTTCGAAAGCGAGGTGTTCGGGCACGAGGCCGGATCCTTCACCGGGGCGCTCAAACGCCGTATCGGCAAGGTCGAATTCGCCGATGGGGGCACGCTGTTTCTCGACGAGATCGAGACGATGCAGATGTCGCTGCAGGCCAAATTCCTGCGCGTGCTTCAGGAGCGTGCCTTCGAGCGTGTCGGGTCGAACGAGCTCTTGCCGATGAATTGCCGCATCGTCGCAGGCACGAAGGCCGACCTGCTGGCGCTCGCGCGCGAGCAGCGATTCCGCGACGATCTCTACTACCGGCTCGGCGTCGTGATGCTCGAAGTGCCGCCGCTGCGCGAGCGGCGCGAGGATATACCGCTGCTGTTCGAGCATTTCGTGCTGCAGGCCTCTGCGCGTTATGGCCGCCCTGTGCCCGATGCGTTGAGCCCGCAGCAAATGCAAGCGCTGATGTCGCGCAGTTGGCCGGGCAATGTCCGCGAGCTCAGAAACGTCGCCGAACGATTCACGCTCGGCTTGCTGGCCGATGTCGGCGATGCCGAAGATTCGATCGGCTCGGCCCCGCGCACGCTGGAGGAGCAAGTCAATCGTTTCGAACGGCACTTGATCGAAGAGGCGCTGCGAGCGTGCCAAGGACGCGCGTCGCTCGCTTGCGAACGCCTGGGACTGCCGAAGAAGACGCTGTACGACAAGATGCGCCGGCTTGGGATCACGTCCGACGACTTCCGCGCAGCGTAAGCATCGAGCGCGGCGGCAAGCTCGGCGGCCGGCCATCGATTCGGCCCGCACCCGCGAGGATTGACGCGCACTCACAACCGCAATCGTCCCTGCTCGCCGGATGGTGGCCGGTTCGCTGACAAACGGGTTACGGATTCAGTTGCCAACGCAGCATGGGGTGCGTCGCGTCAAGCGGCATTACCCATACACCGTCGGGGCTGAAGTCGTAGGTGGGGAAGGATGCTGTCTGCGTCATTTGCTCGCTCGTCAGCCCGTTTGCGCTCGGCACGGGAGGCTGACCGGCTCCTGTCCCTTGCGTCTGCCCGGTCGTGTCCTTGTTCCAATAGACATCCGACGCGATCGAATCGGCGGGACTCAAACCCGCAATGCCGCCGACTATCGTGCTCTGACTCGGGGAAGAAGAGACTTCGCCGTGTACTGCGCCGGTTGCGAACGACTCGTGAATGCCGCCGATTCCACTCGAGTTGTTGCCGATCAATCCGCCCGCGGCGCCGCCCAGCCCTGCCGATACTGCGCCTGTCGCATACGACTGGGCGACGAGGCCGTAGTCCATGCCGACCAATCCGCCCGCCACTGCATCGGCGCCCGATACGCTGCCCGTCGCGAAGGACTGGTTAATCGTGCCGTCGTTGAACGCGACGAGGCCGCCCAAGTTTCCACCCGCGCCTTTCACTTGTGCGTTGCTCCACGAGCGTTCGATGCGGCCGTCGTTGAATCCGACCAAACCGCCGAGCCAATCGCTCGATCCTGTTCCGCTGATCAACCCTGAGGCGTGCGAATTGACGATAGAACCGTGGTTCGCAAGCGCCAGCAAGCCGAGCGTGCCTCGTGCGTCGCCGACGTCGATGCTCTCGACGCCGACGTTACGAACGACAGCTTGCTGCCAGATGACGCCGAACAGATTCGACGTCGTCGTGACCGTGTGCCCCATGCCGTCGAACTGCCCCGAGAACTCGCCGAATCCGCCGCCAGGCAGCGTGACGTCTTTTCCGAGCGCGTAGTTGCCGAGCGTGTTTTGATTCGCAGTATCGAAGTCCGCGGCGGAATTGATGAGCCTATACACCGTGAACTGAGTCAGCAGCCCGCTGAAGGGCGCGGGCGTCCAGGCTTGATTCGTCGATGTCGTGCCGGCGTTGTAGCTGCCGTTCATGTCGTAAAGCACGCTGATCGCACCCGTGCTTGCCGACCAATCGAGCGTGTCGGGTCTGCTCACGCTGCCGCCGTTGTCGATGGCCGTTGCATCCGCACGTAAGGTGAGATTTCCGCTTCCGGTATTCGCGATGGTCGCTTGCGGCTGCAGCGCGACGGAGCGGTAGGCGGCTAGCGTCAATGAAGCGGAGCCGTTCCAGCGCACGCCGGACGTGACGGCCAGATCCCCGCTCGCTCCGTTTGCGCCCGTCGTTCGTACATCGATCGACGTTCCTGCGTTCAAACTGCGTTCGAGCGCATCGGCCGTAATCGGCCCAACGGCGAAAACCGGTGCGGACAGATTCCACTGCGCCGCTTCGATCAAGGGGCGATCGCCGGCGCTATCGCCGAGCGCGATCGTCTTCGCCGCCGCATCGACCGTTCCGCCCGAGCCGTCGGCATTCGATGCTTGTACGGTACCCAGTTGGGCGACATGGCCCGTATCGGCGACCAGCCAAACGTGGCCGTCGCGCAAGGCCGTTCCCGTTGCGCGGATCGTCGTGTGTCGGCCCGCTAGTGCATACACGTTGCCGTCGGCCGCTTGCAAGCTGACTTGTGCGGCGTTGATGGGTCCTTCGTTGTCGATCGTGCCGGCGCTGCCCGTTTGCACGAAGAGCTGCCGGCCTGTAGACGAATCTTGCAACAGCACGCTTCGCCCTACGGCTAGTTCGACGGTGCCGTTGGGCGCGTTCAGATGTCCGATGTTGACGATCTCGTTGGCCGCAATCAGCATCACGTCGCCGCCCGTCGAACCGATCGTGCCTAGGTTGACGACAGGTGCGTTCGAATTACCATTGAACGCGAGCTGGCCGCCCTTCATAAATCCGCAACCGCAGGTATCGAGCGTCGAGGCGACGAAGCGCCCGCCCGTGCTCACAACACCGGTCGGGCCGACGACGATGCCTTGAGGGTTGATTAGGTAAACACTGCCCGTGGCGGACAACGTTCCGTATATCGCAGAAGGATCGCCACCCGTGACTCGGTTCAGCGTTGCGCCCGTGCCGTTGTCGAAGGTCACGCTATTGCCGCTGCCGATCGAGAAATGCGACCAGTCGATTACGCCGCGCGACGTCGTTTGATTGATCGTTAGAGACGTCGCTGTGCCGGCGATCGAACCGGTGCCAGCGGTGAAATGGCCGCCGCTGGGTAATGGGCCTGCGGCGTGTGCGAGCGTCCATGCGGGGATGGATGCACACAGCGATAGGAGCACGAATAGCGGCTTGCGGCGCGGAGTGTGGGCGATGTTGCGGTTGTTGCGATCTCGCCGATAAAAATCCCCCGCATTGTCTCGGATACGCATGGCCGCCCCCGGCTTCGGTGAATCGCATCGAACTCCCGTCGCTCCGGCGCCCGCCAGGACGATCTGATCTTACGATAGCGGGCCACTTCGAGGGGACTGGAAGCGAATGCCCGCG
>DASVLS010000035.1:0-15519 GCA_036384755.1 Trinickia sp.
GAGCGCGACGGAGTTCACGTGCGGCTCGGGCGCGTTGATCGCCGGCGTCGCGCTCAAGGGCGAAGTCGTCAAGTTGAAGAAGTAAACGGCTTGCGAGCGGCGACGTTGACGAGCGTCTCGCGCCGCTTGCCCGGCTTCGGATGATGCAGGCCCAGGCGCTCGAACAGACCGAAGTCTTTCGCGCGGCTCCACCACAGATAGGGCAGCGAAACATTGCGGTCGGTGAAGTCGAACCCGCCCGCGCGTAGCATTTCGAGGTAGCCGTCCGCGCTTTTTTGCACGTGCATCGGATGGCGGAACAGTAGGCGAATGACCCAAGACTTGATGTAGGCATCCGTCGATTCGGCGAACAAGAGCACGCCGCCCGGCTTCAGGGCGCGGCGGAACGCTGCGAGCGCACGCTCTTGTTCGACGAGATGATGGAACGTCTGATGGCAAAAGACGATGTCGGCGCACGCGTCCGGAAGCGGCGGCGCCGCGCAGTCGCCATGCAGCACATCGATTTCGACGGGCACGCGCCGCGCGGCTTGCCGCGCAAGCGCGAGCGACGGTTCGTGGCAATCGATGCCGATGATCCGGCTAGGCTCGAAAGCCCGCGCGAGCAACTTGAAGGAAATGCCCTGGCCGCAGCCGACATCGGCGATGACGGGCGCTTTCGGAACCGGCGTATCGATGAGCCGCTTCAGGTCGTCCATGGCGACGCGCAGCACATGGTGCTCCCACGTGTGGGTGCGCAAGAACCACACGCCGAACGAGGTTTCGGGAACGAACGTCGGAGTGGGGTGCAAGGTAGGTAAGGAATCGGATGGCACGTTGGCTTTCCCCCGCGGCGGATTTTTCGTTGTGATGTCGCGGATTGTAATGGCAGCGCAGAGCGGCGTGCAGGGAAATCGCCGCTTGGCCATCCGTGGTTGATGCAGATGATGGACGATAACAAGGGATTACACAGCGATGAGTACAGAATTCGGGGAAGTCGAGCAGACTGACGTGGCCGTCATCGGAGCCGGGCCGGCCGGCGCCGTCGCCGCCGCGCTGCTGGCGCGCGCGGGCAAATCGGTGCTCGTGCTCGAGCGTCAACACTTCCCGCGCTTTTCGATCGGCGAAAGCCTGCTGCCGCAAAGCATGGCGTATTTGGAAGAGGCCGGCATGCTTCAGGCCGTCGTCGAAGCCGGCTTCCAATACAAGAACGGCGCTTCGTTCGTTCACGGCGAGAAGATGTCGTCGTTCGACTTTCGCGACAAGCACTCGGACGGGTGGGGCACGACCTATCAGGTCGAGCGCGCCGTGTTCGATCAGTTGTTGATCCGGCGCGCTGCCGATCAAGGCGTGCAAGTGCGGTTCGGCCATACGGTGAGCACGATGCAGCCGGGAGAGGCGCCGACGCTCGACGTGACGGACGAAGCGGGCCGCGGGTATCGCGTCGCCGCCCGCTTCGTGCTCGATGCGAGCGGGTTCGGCCGCGTGCTGCCGCGCTTGCTCGGGCTCGAAACGCCGTCGCGCATGCCCACCCGTGCGGCGCTGTTCTCGCATGTGCGCGATGCGCTGCCCGCGGGCAGCACCGATCGCGACAAGATTTGCGTGGCCGTGCATCCCGAGCGGCGCGACGTGTGGTACTGGATGATCCCGCTCGCGGGCGGCCGCACCTCGGTCGGTTGCGTCGCCGACGCCGAGTTTCTCGATATCCCCGAAGCGCAGCGCGAAGCGAAGCTGCGCGAGCTGATCCGGGCCGAACCGACCATCGGACGCCTGCTGGGCGATGCGCCGTTCTTGATGCCCGTCAACCGCATCGCCGGCTACTCGGCGAACGTGGAGCGTCTGCACGGGCCCGGCTTCGCCTTGCTCGGCAATGCGGGGGAATTCCTCGATCCGGTGTTTTCGTCGGGTGTGACGATCGCGCTGCGCTCCGCCCACTTGGCGGCGCAGACGCTGCTTCGGCAACTGGACGGCGAGTGCGTCGATTGGGCCGCCGACTATGACGCGCCGCTGCGTAGAGGGATCGATACGTTCCGAGCGTTCGTGGACCGTTGGTACACCGGCGAGTTGCAGGACATCATCTTCTACGCGAACCAGACGCCGAAGATTCGACGGATGATCAGCGCGATCCTCGCCGGGTACGCATGGGACGAGACGAATCCCTATGTCGCCGATCCCGTGCGGCGGCTGAACGCATTGCGTGAAGTGTGCGCTGCAACGCCGGCTTGAATCGCGGGACGCGAAACCCGATCGTACGGCTGCCGTCTTATGTCCGCCGGTGTACGCATTGCCCGGCGGCATAGGTTTCCAGCACGGCGCGATCGTCGCCGAGCATCGCGAACGCGAACAGCCACTCCTCGGGCGATTGCGCCTGCGCCGTGCGTCGAGCGAGCAACGGCGTCGCTTCGGGATCGAGCACGATGAAGTCGGCTTCCGAGCCGGAACGCAGCGTGCCGATCGTATCCGCCAGCCCGAGGGACTCGGCGGCGCCTGCCGTGGCCAGCCAGAACATGCGTGCGGCGCTCAAGTGATGGCCCGTCATGCGGGCGACCTTGTGCGCCTCGTTCATCGTCTGCAACATCGAGAACGAGGTGCCGCCGCCGACATCGGTGCCGAGCGCGACCGACATGCCCGATTCTCCCGCCTTGTCGAAATCGAACAGACCGCTGCCGAGGAATAAATTCGAGGTCGGGCAGTGCGAAGCCACTGCGCCCGTTTGCGCCATGCGCGCGCGATCCTCGTCGTCCAGATAGATGCAGTGCCCGTAGACGGCGCGTCGGCGCAGCAAGCCATAGTGCTCGTAGACATCGAGGTAGCTGCGATGACCCGGAAAGAGCTCGGCTACCCATTTCACTTCGTCGGTGTTCTCCGACACATGGCTTTGGATGAAGACGTCCGGGTGCAGCCGTGCGAGCGTGCCGCACGCTTCCAGTTGCGCCGGCGTCGACGTCGGTGCGAAACGGGGCGTGAGCGCGTAGAGTTGACGCCCGCGCTTATGCCACCGCTCGATCAGCGCGGCGCTGTCGTCGTAGCCCGATTGCGCGGTATCGCGCAGGAACTCGGGACAGTTGCGGTCCATCAACACCTTGCCGGCCACCATTCGCAGGCGACGCGCTTCACTCGCCTGAAATAGCGCGTCGGCCGAGCCTTTGTGCACCGTGCAGTAGACGAGCGCGGTCGTCGTCCCGCAGGCGAGCAGTTGATCGAGAAAGAACTCGGCTACGTTCGACGCATGCGCCGCATCGGCGAAGCCACGCTCTGTCGGGAACGTGTAGGTGTCGAGCCACGGCAACAGGCCGGCCGCGGGCGACGCGATCATTTCCGTCTGCGGATAATGCACGTGCGTGTCGACGAACCCGGGGGCGATCAGCTTGCCCGGCCATTCGACGAGCGTCGTGTCGGGTGTGATCTGCTCGCGCAGGGCGCGATAGGCGCCCGCGGCGACGACGCGCTCGCCTTCGACGATAAGCAGTCCGTCTTCTTCGAAACACGTGCCGCCTGCAGTGGTGGCCGGATCGCCGACGAAGGTCAGCAATTTGGCGCGGAAGGCGGTGCGCCTATCGTTTTGGGTCATGATCGAACGTCTCTCTTTGCGATGAAAATAGCGAACCGCTCAACGTCCGGCCGAGCGAAGCCTTCGTTGCATGCGCAACGAAACGCGCTGGGACAGCGAAGGCGGCCGCTCGACGCGCTCCGCGTCGAAGAATCAACGAGGCGTCGGCTTCGGTCGCCCCCAGTAAGCGTCGAGCTGACCGATGAGCGCTTGCCGCTCGGCCGGCGTGACGAACGACGCCTCGAAGCCGTTGCGGATGATCGTGTAGACCTCCTCGTCGCTCAGCTCCAGCGCTTCCGCCGTGGCGAAATAATTGGCGTTGACGTATCCGCCGAAGTAGGCCGGATCGTCGGAGTTCACGGTGACGGCGACGCCTTTTGCAAGCAGCTGCTTGAGCGTGTGCTGCTTCATGTCGTCGAAGACCTTGAGCTTGATGTTCGAGAGCGGACAGACGGTCAGCGCGACGCGCGAATCGGCCAGCCGCGCGACGAGCGACGGGTCTTCGATGCTGCGCACGCCATGGTCGACGCGATCGACCTTGAGCAAGTCGAGCGCCTCATGGATGTACGAGGGCGGGCCTTCTTCGCCGGCGTGCGCGACGAGCTTCAAGCCGCGTTCGCGCGCTTTCGCGAAGACGCGCTCGAATTTCGAGGGCGGATGGCCGCGCTCGGACGAATCGAGCCCGACGCCGATGAGGCGGTGCGCGTACGTGTCGAACAGCGGCAACGCCGCTTCGAAGGTCGCGAGCGCATCCTCTTCGGACAGATGCCGCAGGAAGCAGAGAATGAGCTTGCTCGTGAGCCCGCGTTGCTCGCCTTCGGCCAGGGCGCGCTCGATGCCGGCCACGGCCGTGCTGATCGCGACGCCGCGTTCGGTATGCGTTTGCGGATCGAAGAAGATTTCGGCGTGAACGACGTTGTCGGCGAGGGCGCGCTCGACGTACGCGGCCGTCATCGTATAGAAGTCCTCTTCCGTGAGCAGGACGCTGGCGCCGGCGTAATAGATGTCGAGAAACGACTGCAAATCGGTGAACTCGTACGCCTTCCTCAAGGCTTCGATCGATTCGTAGGGGAGCTTCACGCCGTTACGCTTCGCGAGCTCGAAAATCACCTCGGGCTCGAGCGAGCCTTCGATGTGGATATGGAGCTCGGCTTTCGGTGCGCCAGCGATTTTTTCAGCGAGTGTGGGAGTCATGGTCGGTCAGCGGTTGCAGCATGGAAAACGATGGATCGGCCGCGGACGACGGACGAAGCGTTCGGGCCGCTTCGACGGCCTGCAGCAATTGCGCGGCGGCGGAGATCGCGATGACTTCGGGCGATTTGTCGACGATGCCCGCAACGCCGATCGGGCAGACCATGCGCTCGATACGCACCGGATCGATGCCGTATGCGGCGAGGCGGTGCTCGAATTGCCTGCGTTTCGTGCGCGAGCCGATCATGCCGAAGAAAAGAAAATCGTCGCGCCGCAAGATGCGCTCGGCCAGGGCGAGGTCGCGCGCATGGTTGTGCGTCATGACGATGAACGCCGTGCGCGGCGCCGCTTCGTCGACGGCTTCGTCGGGCGCATCGTTCGCGTCGATCGTCACGTTGGCGAAGGCGCTGCCGGCGAACTCGGACGGGAACTGCGCGTCGCGTTCATCCACCCAGCGCACACGGCATGGCAGCGTCGTGAGCACGCGGGCGAGCGCCGTGCCGACGTGCCCGGCGCCGAACAGCACCACCGGAAACTCGCGCGAGACGATCGTTTCCGTGAGCTGCACGTTGCCTTCGTCGAAACCGGCGCCGTCCCAAAGCAGACAGTCGGGTGCTTGCCCGAGCGCGTCGGCGTCGGCCAGTCGGACCGCTTCGCGCGAGGGCCCGAAAGACACGGTGCGTTGCGTGGCTTTGCCCGCATGCAGGCGTTTGGCGAGCGCCGCGACCCAGTCGAGATCGCCGACGTCTAACCGCTCGAATGCAAGCACGACGGCGCCGCCGCAGCATTGCCCGAGGCTCGGGCCTAGCGATAGCCGCTCCAAGCGGCGCATGTGCGGCGCGCGCATGCCTTCGCGCAGCACCTCTCGGGCGATTTCGATCGCGCGCCATTCGAGATGCCCGCCGCCGATCGTATGCCGCGCGCTTTCGCGCGTGACGATCATCTTGGCGCCGGCCTCGCGCGGCGTCGATCCTTCGACGCGTGCGACGGTCACGAGCACGACGGCATCGCCGTGCGTGAGCAATTGCTGCAATTCGGTCAGCCAGGGTTGCATGCGTTCGTCGTGCTCCGTTCAAGCCCCGCCGGAAACCTTCGCCGCGCTGGGCGAGTGTTCCGGGGCGGCGTGTATGTCGGGGGGCGCTGCATGGTTCGTGCCATCGCCATCGCCATTGGCATTGCCATCGGCGTTACGCGCGCCGAACCTTGCGAGGGTTGCAAGGATCGCTTCGGGCGTCGCCGGTGCCTGAAGCGGCGGCGCGTGCCGTACGTCCGGCGCGGTGGCGGCGATCGCGTCGCGCAGCGCGAGAAAAACCGAGAACGCGAGCAACAGCGGCGGCTCGCCGACGGCTTTCGATCGGAAGATTGTCGGCTCGGCGTTCTCGTTGGCGTAAAGACGCACATCGAAGGCGGCCGGCGTGTCGCTGACCGCCGGGATTTTGTAGGTGGACGGGGCATGCGTCATCAGGCGTCCGTCGCGGTTCCACCAGAGTGTCTCGGTCGTGAGCCAGCCCATCCCTTGGACGAAGCCGCCTTCGATCTGGCCGATGTCGATGGCCGGGTTGATCGATCGGCCGACATCGTGCAGCAGATCCGCGCGCAATAGCTTGTATTCGCCGGTGAGCGTGTCGACGACGACCTCGGACACCGCCGCGCCGTAGGCGAAGTAGTAGAAGGGGTGGCCCGTCATCGTAGTCGCGTCCCAATGGATCTTGGGCGTCGCATAGAAGCCGTCCGACCACAGCTGCACGCGTTCGAGATAGGCGGCGTTGACGAGCTGCGCAAACGTCGTGGCGCCCGCTTCGCCGACGACGCTGCCGTGTTCGAACCGCACGTCCGAGGCTTGGCCGCCGAGTGTGCGCGCCGCGACTTCGGCTAGTCGCGCGCGTATCGTCGACGCGGCGGCTTCCGCCGCCTTGCCGTTCAGGTCGCTGCCTGTCGACGCTGCCGTGGCCGACGTGTTCGCCACCTTCGACGTATCGGCGGCGGTGACGCGCACCTGCGCGAGCGGCAAGCCGAACACGTGCGCAACGACTTGCGCGACCTTCGTGTTGACGCCTTGCCCCATCTCCGTGCCGCCATGATTGACGAGCACCGAGCCGTCTCGATAGACATGCACGAGCGCGCCGGCTTGGTTGAGAAACTGCACGTTGAACGAAATGCCGAACTTGACCGGCGAGAACGCGATGCCGCGCTTGAGCACCGGGCTCCTCGCATTGAACGCGGCGATGGCTTCGCGGCGCGCGCGATAGTCGCTCGTTTCGAGCAAGCGAGCCGTCAGCGGCGAGAGAACGTTGTCTTCGACGCGTTGGCCGTAAGGCGTCTCATCGCGCTCGCCGACGCCATAATAGTTGGCGAGCCGAACGTCCAAGGGGTCGCGTCCGAGTGCGCGCGCAATGCCGTCGAGCACGACTTCGGTCACGAGTGCGCCTTGCGGCCCGCCGAAGCCGCGAAAGGCGGTGTTCGATTGCGTATGGGTTTTGCACGACAGCGCGACGATTTCGACGTCCGATAGGAAGTACGCATTATCGACGTGACACACGGCGCGCGTGGCGACGGCGCCCGACAGATCGGCCGAATAGCCGGCTCGCAGCGCGATTTCGACGCGTGCTCCTAGGATGCGCCCATCGTCGTCGTAGCCGGCTTCGTAGCGGTAAAGCGCATCGTGGCGCTTGCCCGTGACGAGGAAGTCGTCGTCGCGATCGGCGCGCAGCTTGACGGGGCGGCGCAGTCGCGCGCAGGCGAGCGCGGCGACGCAAGCGAACAGCGCCGATTGCGATTCCTTGCCGCCGAACCCGCCGCCCATGCGACGGCATTCGCAAACGACGTCGTGCGCGGGGCGCCCCAACATATGGGCGACCACCGCCTGCATTTCGCTCGGGTGCTGAGTGGAGCTGTACAGATGGACGCCGTCGCGTTCGGTCGGAATCGCGTAGGCGACTTGCCCTTCTAGATAGAACTGTTCCTGGCCGCCCACTTCGAATTCGCCCGCAATACGGTGCGGCGCCGCTGCGATGCGCGCCGCGGGCGAGCCTCGCGTCAAGCGCAGCGGCGGCAGCACGTAGTACTGCCGAGCCCGGGCATCCGCCACGGTCAGCACGGGCTCGAGCGGCTCGTAGCGCACCACGTCGTCGCGCTTGGCGAGCGCGGCGGCGCGGCGCGCGAGCTCGTACGACGTGGCGACGACAGCGAACACGGGCTGACCGAGATACTGCACGAGGTCATCGGCAAAAATCGGATCGTCGTGTACGACGGGGCCGTAGTTGTTTTCGCCGGGGATGTCGGCCGCGCTCAGCACGGCGACGACACCCGGCGCTTCGCGCACCGCGGCCAGGTCGAGCGATGCAATCCGGGCATGCGCGTGGCGCGAGAGCCCGAGCGCGACATGGAGCGTGCCTGCGAGCTCGGGCAGATCGTCCGTATAGCGGGCCTCGCCGCTCACGTGCAATTGCGCCGATTCGTGCGGGAGCGGAACGCCGATGGCGGCATCGGCGTCGACGGGGGGTGTCCCGATCTCCGACGGCGCGCGATCGGCCGGCAGATCCGTATGAAGGTTCATGGCGCCTCCTTCGACGGCGCGCAGGCATTGTCGAACGCGAATGCGTCGACTTCGGCCAGGGCGAGCGGCGCATCGTCGCGCGTTTCGAGCCAGAAGCGCCATAGCAGATTGCGTGCGACGGTCATGCGATAGCCGCTCGACGCGCGCAGGTCCGTCAGCGGCTGGTAGTCGAGGGCGAGCGCATCCATGGCGCGCCGTACCGTCTCTTCGTTCCATTGCGATCCGCCAAGCGCCGCTTCCGCCTGCGTGGCGCGTTTGGGCGTGGCGGCCATGCCGCCGAACGCGAGCCGCGCACGGGCGATGCCGCCGTCCGCGATCTCGAGCGCAAACGCGGCGCAGACGGCGGAGATGTCCTGGTCGTAGCGCTTGGACACCTTGTACGTGCGAAACCGCAAGGCCGGCCCCGGACGCGGCACATGCAGCGCGACGACGAACTCGCCTTCTCGAAGCGCCGTTTTTTGATAGCCGAGATAGAAGGCGTCGAGCGGCAACTCGCGCGTCTCGCGTCCGCGACGCAGCTCGATGCGGGTGTCGAGGGCGATGAGCGCCGGCATCGAATCGCCGATCGGCGAGCCGTTGGCGACGTTGCCGCCGAGCGTGCCCGCGTTGCGCACGGGCAGCGACGCGAAGCGCTTGCCGAGTTCCGCGAGTTCCGGATAGTCGACGACGAGCGCCGCATACGCGTCTTCGAGCGTCGCGGCCGCGCCGATCGTCAGCACCGCGGCGCCGCGCTCGACCGTCGCGAGTTCGGGCACGCGGCCCACGTAGAGCAGGTCTCCCAGGTCGCGCAGCTGTTTGGTCGTCCAAAGCCCGATATCGGTGCTGCCCGCGAGCACGCACGCGTCCGGATGTTCGACGCGCAGTTGGGCAAACGCTTCGATCGACGTGGGCGCCCAAAAGCGCGGTTCGCCGAATTCGACGCCGCGGACGTCGGGGCCCGCGTAAGTGAACGTTTCTCCTGCCGTACGCTGCAACTGCCGCAGCGCATGCACGACGGGCGCGCGCTCGAGCCCGACGCGTGCATATCGCTCGCCGTCGAGCATCTGCTGGGCGGCGTCGATGATCGGCCGATACCCGGTGCAGCGGCACAAGTTGCCCGACAGCGCGGCGGCGATCTCGTCGCGCGTCGGGAGCCCCGCGCCGGCCGGATGGTTTTCGTAGAGCGCCCACATCGACATGGCGAAGCCGGGCGTGCAAAAGCCGCATTGCGAGCCGTGGCAGTCGACGAGCGCTTGTTGAACCGGATGCAGCGCGCCGTTCGCCGAGCGCAGATCTTCGACGGTGAAAAGCGCGCAGCCGTCGAGCGTCGGCAGAAAGCGGATGCAGGCGTTGACGGCCTTCAGGCCGAGCGCGCCGTTAGCGTCGAGCTCGCCGACGACGACGGTGCACGCACCGCAGTCGCCTTCCGCGCAGCCTTCCTTCGTGCCCATGCAGCGCAAATCTTCACGCAGGTGCTGCAGCACCGTGCGCGTGACGGGTAGACCCGAAACCTCGCGGATTGCGCCGCGATAGTAGAAGCGGATGGGATGCGTCGTCATAGCCGAATCCTGAATGGGGGGATCAGGCGCGCGTTACGCGATGATTGCCCGAAGGCCTCGCGCACGTGGATCGCCATCCATGACCGAAGATAGCACCGACGCGGGGCGAAGACATCGCCTAGGGCTGATGCGCGCTATCAGCGGGCCGTCATGACGTTCGGACGATTCCCTTGACGGCCGCGGCGCAGCAAGCCAGGAAGGCGGGTGGGAAGGCGGAAGGGCGGCCGCGAGCCCGAATGTTGGGTTTACCCGAATTCGGGCGATGACTGCCCGCCGCGCCGATCCCGGCCGCGCGGCAGGTTTCAAGCCGCGTGGAACCGCCGGCGCTGGCGCCGGCGCCGCAGGCTTGCGACAACCGGGATAAAAATCGAAACGAACGCGATGAGCGCCCAACCGGGCAGCAAGATTCCAAGGATCGGCGGGTACACGGTCTCGCACAACCCGGCGACTTTGAAGACGCTCGGCAGCCAGTGCGCGGGCGGCAGGCTGTCGACGACCGGTTGCAGCGCGTCGAAGCCGCAACTGAAGCCGGGGTTCAATTGAATGTACAGATGCCGCGCGGCCCCGGCGATGCCGGCCGCTGCCGTGATCGCGATCAGCAGCTCGAAAACGGCGATGCCGCGCCAGCCTTTGCGGGCGGCCCCGACGAACGCGAAGAGCGCGACGAGCAGGAACAGGTAGCGCTGGATGATGCAAAGCGGGCAGGGGTCTTCGTGCTTGGCGTATTGCAGGTAGAGCGCCCCGCCGACGAGGCCTAGGCAAACGAACCCCAGCAGCACGAGGAGATTGCGCTCGCGGCGCAGCGAAGACGTATCGTTCATGAGAAGCGTGTGTTCCGGTGAGTGAGTCGTTGAAATCGTTGAATGCGTTGAATTCTAGTGTGGTTTCGACGAACGGGCCGTGCGCGTCGCCGAAGGTCGGTGCATCGGCGTACGACGGCGCGTGGTCGCGTCGTTCTTAGCGGATCGATTCGAGCACGCGCTCGACTGCGAGCGCCGTCGCGAGCAGCGCATCGTCGGCATGCGGCGCACCCGCCAACATGAGTCCGACAGGGGCTTGCCCGCGCGGATGGCACGGCAACGAAATGGCGCACGCATCGAGCAAATTGAAGACGCTCGGATTGCGCAGCACGAGCGCGTTGATGCGGGCGTAAGCGGCATCGTCCGCATCGCAATCGGCGACGCGCGGCGGCGCGATCGGCACGGTCGGCGCAACGATGGCGTCGAAACGATGCCATAGCGTGCGCTGCGCGTCCTCCATCAGCGCAGCGCGCTCGGCCAGCAAATCGAGGTAATCGGCCGCGAGCGCCGCTTCGCCCTTCTTGACGCGAACGAGCACGCGCGGGTCGTAGCGGTCTGCATGCGTGCCGATCAGGCGACGGTGCCACGCGTAGGCCTCCATCCCGGAAAAGCCGAACCGGTTGATCTGCTCGAACCGATCGAGCGGTGCGAAGCGAACGTCGGCCAAGATGGCGCCCGCTGCTTCGAGATGCTTCGTGGCCGCCTCGACGGCGGCGGCGACTTCGGGCTCGACGTCGTCGGTGACATAGTGCGTGAGCACGCCGAGGCGCAGGCCCTCGAGCGGCCGCGCCTCGGGGACGCGCGGCTCCAGGCCGGCAAGGATGCGGTCGACGATGGCGCAGCACGACACCGAAACGCCGATGGGGCCGAACGAATCGAGCGTCGTCGACAGCGGCACCGCGCCTTGCCGGGGAATGCGGCTCGCAGTCGGTTTGAAGCCCGTCAGCCCGCACATGGCGGCCGGGATGCGCAGCGAGCCGCCCGTGTCGCTGCCCAATGCGGCGGCGGCCATGCCGTCGGCCACCGACGCGGCGGCGCCCGACGACGACCCGCCCGCGACGCGTGCTTCGCCTGGCTCGCCGCGCCGGTAGGGCGAGAGCGGCGTTCCGTAATGCGGATTGAGGCCGAGTCCCGAGTAGGCGAACTCCGTCATGTTCGTGCGCCCGATGAGGACGGCGCCGGCGCGCCGCAACCGCGCCACGGCGGGTGCGTCCGCGACGGCGGGGGGCGCATCGGCGAGCACGCGCGAGCCGGCTCGCGTCACTTGGCCTTGCACGTCGAAGAGGTCTTTCACCGAGACGGGAATGCCAGCAAGCGGAGACGGCACGGTGCCCGCGGCGCGCAGGCGATCGTAAGCCTGCGCGCTCGCGCGGGCGCGCTTAGCGTCGACCGCGAGAAAGACCGTCGAGCCTTGCCCGGCCGGATCGGCGATGCGCTCGAGCGCGATGTCGACGAGCGCGCGGCTCGTCGTGCGGCCGGCGGCCAGATCGGCCGCAAGCTGGGCGAGCGGCGGGAACGGAGCGAAATCGGTAGCCATGAGGTGTCGAAACGAAACGTGACGAAACGGAGCAGAACCCGGGCTCGCGCGAGCGCGACGAAATGCGCCGCGGGCGCGGGGTGGCGCGACAGCGGCGGAGTATGGCCGCAGGTTATCGTCTTTCGGGGCATTGTAGCGTTTGGCCCCTTTTCTGCGGACGTGGCCGCGATTTGCGGCCGATCGGCACGCTGAAGGATAATGAAGTCCTTTCATCGCTTCGCGTGCGACACGCGCTTGCCCATCGTCATGAGCGAAAACACGCCGCCGAACGCCGGTCGCCCCGGCTCAGATTCTTCTTCCATGCCTTCGTCTCCGGCTGTGCCGGCGGATCCGCCCGATCATCCGAGCGCCGCATCGCTGGCTTCGAGCGATGCGCTCGAATCGGCTTCGACCGTCGAGCCGGCGCAGGCGAGCCCGTCCGCTCACGAGGCCGAAGCTGCCGAGGCGCGTGTGTCGGCCGAGAAGGAAACGGCCGCCCAAGCGCGCGCGGCGCAGGTCGCTGTCGGTATCGGCGCGCCAAAGCCGGGCGCGCCGCCGCCCGGCTTTGGCGCGCCGCCCGATTTCGATACGCCGAGGCCGCCGCCCGCGGCCGCCGTGTCGCAAACGCAGCCTGCCTACCTGCGGCAGTCCGATTCGGCGTGGACGGTGCTGGGCCGCACGATTGCGGCGCGGGCGCGGCAGCTGTTCGATCGAGCGGGGCAGCGCATCACCCAGCGCACGCTGCGTATCGGCGTATCGGCGCGCATCTTCCATCCCGAGCCCGGCGCGCGCGGCCTGCGCGGGAAAACGCTGCAGTACCTCGAGGAATCGGTCGCGCACTGGGTCATGTCGCGCGACGTGATGGTCTTCATGATCCCGACGGTGGGTCATCAAGGCATGCTCCATCCGAGCAACATCCGGCTGCGAGACTACGCGAAGCATCTCGATGGCCTGCTCCTGCAGGGGGGCGCGGACGTTTCGCCGCAAACCTATGCGGCCAGCGATATGCGGGCCGAGTGGCCCGGCGATCGCGTGCGCGATATGTACGAGCTCGAGTTGCTCTATGAATTCATCGAATCGGGCAAGCCCGTGCTCGGCATCTGCCGGGGCTGTCAACTCATCAACGTCGCATTCGGGGGCACGCTCTATCAGGACATCGCTACGGAAGTGCCTACCGCGGGCATTCACGTCAACGAGTTCTACGATCAGCACCGCCATTCGGTTCGCTTTCCGGACGGTTCGACGTTGGCGAGCATGTTCCCCGGACAGCGCGAAGCCGTGGTCAATTCGATCCACCATCAAGCCGTGAAGACGCTGGGGCGCGATCTGAACGTCGAGGCAGTGTCGTCGGGCGATGGCTTGATCGAGGCGGTTCGGTACCGGCGTGCGCCGTTCGTCGTAGGCGTGCAATGGCACCCCGAATTTCACCGCGCGGGCGGCGCCGAATTGCTCGATTGCACGCCGTTGCTCGATACGTTCCTGCGTGCGTCGCGCGAGACCCGGTTCTAGGCGCGAACGCGGGTCCGTGCCTGGCGTCGATGCGGTCGATGCGGTCGACGCAAAAGGTGTTGACACGATTCAGCGGTTTATACATAATCTCGCTTCTCCGGCGTACACGGGTTAGCGAGTGAGCCGGGAAGCAAACTGCGGGAGTAGCTCAGTTGGTAGAGCGCAACCTTGCCAAGGTTGAGGTCGCGAGTTCGAGACTCGTCTCCCGCTCCAGTTTCGATACGGGTGCATCGCATGATTCGGTTCGGCGGTGTCCCGGCGCAGTAGGTAGGAATAAGCGGGAGTAGCTCAGTTGGTAGAGCGCAACCTTGCCAAGGTTGAGGTCGCGAGTTCGAGACTCGTCTCCCGCTCCAGGTATAGGGGAAGCTAGGCTTCCCTTTTTGTTTAGCGGCTCAGGCCAGCTGAACTGAAAACCCGGATGTTGCGCAGCCGCGCGGTTGCCAATGCTCGGGCAAATCCGCTTTTGGCGCGATAGCAAAGCGGTTATGCAGCGGCCTGCAAAGCCGTGTAGGCCGGTTCGACTCCGGCTCGCGCCTCCAAGATAAAAACCCTGACCCGCTTCGGCTCGTCAGGGTTTTTTCTTTGGGGCCGCTGCCTCGGTCGGCTGTCCCCCGGTTGTTCGGTTGTTCTTTAGGGCGACCCGAAGCCGAGCAGCTTCCCGTCGCCATACTGCCGCATCACCTTCGAAATCACGACGCGGTATCCGTCCAACCAGCGCGCTTGCTTCGACTTCGCTTCGAGGTGCGCCGGATGCCGGATCAACTGCAGCAGCGCTTCTTCCGATTCCCAGTAATAGACGTTTTGGATCAGTCCCGCCCCCGTATTCTCCCAAGTTTCTTCGCCGAGATAGCCGGGAAGGGCGCGCGCCGTTTCCGCGATGCTTCGGTCGAGCCGATGAAACTCGTCGTCGTACTGGCCGGCCCGAAAGATAAAGGTGGAAGCGTACATATCGAATGATGTGGAACAAGGGTAACGTATGGTACAGATGCGCGCGGAAATCTCGCTGTTCGCACGTTCGCCGCAGTGTTTATTTCGAAGACCACGCGAGCAGTCTGATTCCTGCGATCCCGAAGACGACGGCGAGACAGCCTTCCAGCGCTCGTCGGGTGCGTGCATAGAAACGGCGGGCCGAGTCCATCGAGAAGAGGAACGCATATCCGCAGAAGACGGCACACCCGATGAGCGCGCAACCCGGGATGACGGCGCCGCTCGCCGCTCCCGAACCGCTCGAGGACAATGCAACGATGGAGACCCAGACGAGGACGGCCTTCGGATTGGTCAGATGCAGCAGCGCGCCTTTCACGTAGAGCGCTTTGAACGAGACCGGGCGGTCCGCATGCAATGCGTTTGCAACGGATCTCGCGAGCGCAGTGCGACCGGACTTGTACGCGAGCCACAGCAAGTAAACGCCACCGAAAACCTTGATCGCGACGATGAAGCGAGAATAGGCGATCAAAGCGGCCGAGATGCCCACGGTGGCGACGGTCGCCCAAAACATCGACCCGCAGATGACGCCCGCCGCGAAAGCCAGCGCGGCCTTTCGGCCGCTGTTGGCTGCGATCGACATGATCGCGAGATTACTCGGCCCCGGACTCGCCGTGCGGACGAAATAGGCCGTGTAGGCGAGCAGGAGGTTTGCTGAGACGAAGGTGTGGATGAGCATCGTGGATCTCGAGAGCGGCAGCGTCGCTCAATTTTTGCCGCTTCCGGGAGGCGGGCCAGTGTCAGTCGTTCGGTATTTCGCCTAGGGCCTGTTCACGCTAATTCCAGGCTTGCGCTGGCCACCAGAAGGGCCGAGCGCAAGGAATGCGACGAAGCGAATACTCGACGTATTCGTGAGGAGCATGACGCAGCGATCGGCCCTTCTGGTGGCCAGCCCCACA
>DASVLS010000036.1:0-4924 GCA_036384755.1 Trinickia sp.
CGGAACCCCTGCGTCACGTACGTGAAGTTCTCCGAGTGCCCGGCGAACAGCAACCCGCCCGGCTTCACGAGCGGCTCGAAACGCGAGAGCACTTGCGACTGCGTCGGCTTGTCGAAGTAGATCATCACGTTGCGGCAGAAGATGGCGTCGAACGGCTGACGCAACCCGTAGTCCGCATCGGTCAAGTTCAACTGCGCAAAGCGAATCATCGCGCGCAGTTCCGGCCGCACTTTCACGAGGCCCGCGTGCGGACCGGTTCCTTTCAGGAAAAATCGCTTCAAGCGCTCGGGGCTCAGTTGCTTGACCTGATCGAGCGAGTAGACGCCCGCCTCGCCCTTGGCGAGCACTTGCGTATCGAGGTCGGTGGCGAGCACGGTCGCTTGGCGCGCTTGCGATTCGCCGAGCGCCTCGATCAGCGTCATCGCGATCGAGTACGGCTCTTCGCCTGTCGAGGCGGCCGAGCACCAGATCGAGACGGGCTGCGGCCGGCGCTTCACGAGGTCGGCGAGGATAGGAAAGTGGTGCGACTCGCGGAAGAATGCCGTGAGATTGGTCGTGAGCGCGTTCGTGAACGCTTCCCACTCCTCGGGGCTGTTCTCCGATTCGAGCAAGTCCAGATAGCGGCGGAAGCTGTCGAGCCCGCGTGCGCGCAAGCGCCGCGCGAGCCGGCTGTAAGCCATGTCGCGCTTGTGCTCGGACAGCGAAATGCCGGCGCGCCGATGGATGAGATCGCGGATACGGCCGAAATCGGCCGCCGTGAACTCGAAGTCGCGATCGGCGAAGCCTGCACGTTCGTCCGTGCGCTCGCCAAGGCCGCCGGGGTCGGCCTGTTCAGACCGGGAAAACGCGCGCGCTGTCGTCATGATGCTTCTCTCGCTTCGTAGATGCCGAGCCGCATCGATGCGTCGGCGGCCGCCCCGCTCGCGCGGGGACCGCGCGGCGCAATGTATCGCCCGGTCGCGGGCGGGGTGCCGAAACGCCACATGCTCGTCTGCCTTTCCTGCTCTCGGCGCGCATGCCCGCGCGCCGCGGTGTTAAAACGTTTCCCAGTCGTCGTCCGATTTGCTGCTCGACGCCGCGGCGACAGGCATCGAGCCCGAGCTCGCCGCCTTCACCGCGGGCTTGGCCGCAGGCTTGGCCGCGACGGAAGCGGGCTTCGCGCTCGGGACTGCCTTCGCCGCAGCTGCGACCGGGGCAGCCGCCTTGGGCGCCGCTGCGCTCGGCGCATCGCTCGCTACCTTGGCCGGCTGTTCGGCAGGCGGTTGCGGCGCGTTGCTTTTCGTCGCGCGCGGTGCCGGCGCGGCGCTCGACGGCGCTGCCGGCGACGGCTTCGCGGCGGGTTTGCGCACGGGCTGCGAGATCGGCTGAGACGTCGGCCGAGAAACGGGCTGCGAACCCGGTTTCGCGCCGCTGCGCGCCGAAACGCTCGATACCGCCGCAGCATCGATGCGCCACTGGGCGACCACGCTCTTCAACTGCCGCGTCTGCTCCTCGAGCGAGGCGGCGGCCGCCGCGGCTTGCTCGACGAGCGCCGCGTTCTGCTGCGTCACGTCGTCCATTTGCGTCAGCGCGCGGTTCACGCCTTCGATCCCCGTCGACTGCTCTTCCGAGGCGGCGCTGATCTCACCCATGATGTCGGTCACGCGGCGTACGGCTTGAACGATTTCGTCCATCGTTGTACCCGCACGGCCGACGAGTTCCGAGCCGCTCGCCACTTTGTCGGCCGAATCGCCGATCAACCCTTTGATTTCCTTGGCCGCCGCGGCGCTGCGTTGCGCGAGGCTGCGCACTTCGCCCGCCACCACGGCGAAGCCGCGGCCTTGCTCGCCCGCGCGCGCCGCTTCCACGGCCGCGTTCAACGCGAGGATGTTGGTCTGGAAGGCGATGCCTTCGATCACGCCGATGATGTCGACGACCTTGTTCGAGCTGGTGGCGATGTCCTGCATCGTCGTGACCACTTGGCTCACGACCTCCCCGCCGCGCGTGGCGATGTCGGACGCGTTCACGGCCAATTGGCTGGCTTGCCGCGCGTTCTCGGTGTTCTGGCGCACGGTGCCCGTGAGTTGGCCCATGCTCGTCGCCGTTTGCTGCAGCGAGGCGGCCTGCTCCTCGGTGCGTTGCGACAGGTCGGTGTTGCCGATCGAGATTTCGCGCGCGCCGACGTCGATCGATTCGGCCCCGGCATGCACGGCCTTGACCATCGTCGTCATCGCGCCTTGCATGCGGACGATGGCGGCGTAGAGGCGGCCGACTTCATTCGTGCCGTAGCCGCGTACCGAACGCGTCAAGTCGCCGTCGGCGATGTGCTCGAAGTGCGAGATGGCGTCGTTGATCGGCTGGACGATAAGCCCGCGCAACGCGAAGCGAACGAGGACGACCAGCACGACAGCAAGCGCCGTGACGGCGATGATGAGCGAGCGCATCGTCGTGATGTGCGCCGCCGAATCGGCGAACTGCGATTCGACGTGGTCCTGCCGCGCCTTGAGCGCCTTGTTCGCCGCGTGGTCGAACGCGACGAACATCGGGCTGATCTTCGTGTCGGCGATCGCGTGATAGGCGGCCAGATCGCCTGCTTGCGCCGCCGCGAATTCGGGCTCGACGCCGTCGTGCAGCAGCGTCGCGTGACGCGCATTGATCTCGTCGGCGATCGCCGGATCGAGGCCGTCCTTGGCTCCCGAGAAGGCCTGCCAGGCTTCGTTCGATCTCGCGAGCAGTACCTGCGCGCGGGCGACCACCTTCTTGGCCTCGTCGGCATTGCCCGCTTCCGATAGGGCGCGGAAGCGATCGAGCGCGATACGCGAGCGCAGCAGGTAGCTGCTCGCTTCGTCCAGCGCGTGAATGGTCGGCAGATCGCCATGCGCGATCGTATCGAGCGAACCGTTCGCGCTCGAAAGCGCGGTGAATCCGAGCACGCCGACCGCGATCGTCAGCGACACGAACACGGCGCCGATGGCCGTCAACGTCGTGCGGATCGACCAGTTCTGCAGCATCGTCAACCTCCGTTTGCGAGCGCTCGAGCGTTGCGCCTTATTGGGCGAACGTTTCGATGAGCGCCATTTCCTTGCTGACCATCAATTTCTCGATGTCCATGAGAATCAGCATGCGGCCTTCGACGGTGCCGAGGCCCGTCAGATATTCGGCCGTCAACGTCGCGCCGAATTCCGGCGCGGGCATGATCTGGTCCGGCGTCAACGTCAGCACGTCCGACACGCCGTCGACGACCATGCCGACCACGCGGTGCGCGACGTTCAGGATGATCACGACCGTTTGGTGGTCGTACTCGACGCGACCCAAGTGGAACTTGATCCGCATGTCGACGATCGGCACGATGATGCCGCGCAGGTTGATGACACCCTTGATGAAATCGGGTGCGTTGGCGATGCGCGTGACGCTGTCGTAGCCGCGGATCTCCTGCACCTTGAGGATGTCGATGCCGTATTCTTCGGCGCCGAGCGTGAAGATCAGGAATTCCTGACCGGCTGCATCGGCTTGCTGCGCGTCACGGCGCCCGCCGGCAACGAGCGCATTCGCATTGTTGGTTTGGACTTCTGCCACGTTAGCCCCCAAACGGTTGGGAATTACGAAAAATTCATGACGCCGTGCGACGCACGGCTTTCACGGTTCAGTGCCGCGACGTCCACGATCAGGGCGACGCTGCCGTCGCCGAGGATCGTTGCCGCCGAAATACCGCGCACCTTGCGGTAGTTCGTTTCGAGATTCTTCACGACCACTTGCTGCTGTCCGACGAGCTCGTCGATCAGCATCGCGAAGCGCCTGCCCTCGGTCTGCATGATCGTCACGATGCCTTGCGTCGGCTCCGTGCGCGCGCCTTCGACCGAGAACACTTCGTGCAGCGCGACGAGCGGCAAGTATTCCCCGCGCACGCGCACCACGCGTTCGCCGTTGGCCACCGTGTAGATGTCCTCGGCAACAGGCTGCAGCGACTCCATGACGAAGTTCAGCGGCAGGATGAAGATTTCGCTGCCGACCTTCACCGACATGCCGTCCAAAATGGCCAGCGTGAGCGGCAAAATGATGCGCGTCGTCGTGCCCTTGCCCGCATGCGAGGTGATCTCGACGTGCCCGCCCATCGATTGGATGTTGCGCTTGACCACATCCATGCCCACACCGCGGCCCGACACGTCCGTGACCTGCTCCGCCGTCGAAAAGCCCGGCATGAAGATGAGGTTCCAGACTTCCTCGTCGCTCATCGATTCGCTCACCTGCATGCCTTGCTTCACGGCCTTGGCGAGAATCTTGTCGCGACGCAGCCCCGCGCCGTCGTCGGACACTTCGATGACGATGTTGCCGCCATGGTGGGCCGCCGACAGCACGAGTTGGCCGGTGCCGTCCTTGCCCGCGGCGCGCCGCGCCTCGACCGTTTCGATCCCGTGATCCAGGCTGTTGCGCACGAGGTGCGTCAGCGGATCGATGATTCGCTCGATCAGGCTCTTGTCGAGCTCCGTCGCTTGACCGAAGGTGACAAGTTCCACTTCCTTGCCGAGCTTCGCCGCGAGATCGCGCACGAGACGCGGGAAGCGGCTGAAGACGTAATCCATCGGCATCATGCGGATCGACATCACGGCTTCCTGCAGATCGCGCGCGTTGCGCTCGAGCTGCGCCATCCCGTTGTAGAGCCGATCGTGCAACGCCGGGTCGAACGTGCTCGTCGTCTCCGCGAGCATCGCTTGCGTGATGACGAGTTCGCCGACCAAGTTGATCAGCTGATCGACCTTCTCCACGCCGACGCGAATCGAGCTGCCTTCGCCCGATGCGGCCGCGGCGGCCGGACGCGCCTTCTTGTCGTCGCCTGCCGATGCGGCAGCCGGAGCGCTCGGCGCCGCTGCCATGGCCGGTTCGGGCTTGGCCTCGGGCGCGGCGGGCGCGGCAGGCGCACTCGGCGCCGGTGCGGCAGACGCCGCAG
>DASVLS010000037.1:0-40341 GCA_036384755.1 Trinickia sp.
GCTGCCCGCGAGTCCTGCGGCCGGCCTGCTCCTCGTCCGTTCGGCACACCGCGGTGTTCTTCGCTTCCCGCACGAGTAAAATCCTGTGACCGTGCCGAAGGCACCGCATGAAATCACTGAATTCGTTATGACCGATACGTCCCTCCCATCGCCCGATTCCACCGCCGATCTCGCCGGCGACACGGCCGCCGTCGACATCCCCGAAACGATCCACGAGGCCGGACTCTGGCGCGATGGCGGTTGGACCGCCCGCATCATCAAGAACGAAGACGACGACGGGTGGGCCGTCGAGATGATCAAGGACGGCGAGCCCGAGCCCGCGCTCGTCGGTCCGTGGACGATGGGGCGCAACAAGAAGGATCCCAAGCCGCTCGATGTCTCGGCGTTCAATACGCTCGTGAAAACGGCTTCGGAGGTGCTGCGCCGGCACGAGCAGCAACTGCGCGCGCAATTGCATAAGCGCGTGACGGTCGCGGCGGCAGCGGGAGACGAGTCATTGGACATCACGCTCGACATCGTTCCGGACGAAGATGAGCCGTATGCGTTGCTGACAGCCTTGGACGCCTTCGGCGAGCAACTCGCGCAGGTGCAGGTGGGGGTGAATTTCAAGCTGAGCAAGGCCAGCGCCGCGAACTGGGTGGAGAACGAATTTCGCCGTCCTTCCTAGGCGCGCGTCTCCGATGACATCTCTGCAACATCTGCTCGACGATCTCGCCTCGCACCGCGTGGCGTAGGCGGATCGTCGGTCGCTTCGCTCCAACGCGTCAGGTCAGGCTCAATACACCGGATGCCCGCTGATCAGGCTAGGCAGCCAGGTCGAAAAGAACGGCAGATAAGTGACGATGTTGATCGCGCTGAAGATGGCGAGGTAATACGGCCATGCCACCTTCGTCGTTTCCCCGATCGACACGTTGCCGATCGCGCATCCGACGAACTGCACCGATCCGATCGGCGGGTGCACGAGTCCGAGCGAACAGTTGAGCAGCAGCATGATGCCGAATTGCACGGGGCCGACGCCGCACGCCATGGCGATGGGCAAGAACAGCGGCGTCGTGATCAGGATATGCGCCGCCATATCGACGAACGTGCCCAGGAACACCTGAAGCACGTTGATGTAAAGCAGCATCAACCAAGGCGCGGCCGTCGATTGCTTGAGCACGTGCTCGATCGCGTCGGGGATTTCCAGATACGACATCTGAAAGCGCAGCATGTTCGACACGGCGATCAGCAGCAGCACGACGCCCGTGGTGCGCGCCGCATGCGAGAGGGCGCGCCAGAGCTTCGCGCGGTTCAGCGTTCGGTAGACGACAGTCGTGAGCACGAGCGAATACACCACCGCGATCGCGGCCGCTTCGGTTGCCGTGGCGATTCCCTTCGCCACGCAGACGAGGATGATGGCGATCACCATGAGCCCCGGCACCGCACCTGCGAAGCTGCGCGCGACGGCGTACCAGCCCGGAAACTTGGGCAGCTCGGTCGATCCGTCGGGCCGGCGCGGATAGCCATGGCGCACGGCTTGCCAGTAAGCGGCGGCAAGCACGAATCCCATCACCCACAGAACCGGCAACAGGCCGGAGAACAGCAGGTCGCCGATCGACACGCCGCTCACTTGATGCCCGTTGAGCACGCCCGTGATCCCTTGCGCGGCGAACGCGTAGATGATCATGTTGGTCGACGTGGGCATCAGCGCGCCGGCGAGCGACGCGTGCGTCGTGACGTTGACGGCATAGGCCGCGCTGTAGCCTTCGCGCTTCATCAGCGGAATGACGACGCCACCCATCGCGGACGTGTCGGCCGTCGGCGAACCGGATACGCCGCCGAACAACGTGCAGGCCACGACGTTCGCCATGCCCAGGCCGCCGCGGAAGTGACCGACGGCGGCTTGCGCGAAGCGCAGAATGCGATCGGCGATACCCCCGTGCAGCATCAATTCGCCGGAGAAGATGAAGAACGGCACGGCGAGAAACGAAAATGCGTTCATCCCCGAGATCATCGATTGCATGGCCGTGGCGATCGGCAGCCCTTCGACGAAATAGGCCGCCACGCACGACAGCCCCAGTGCGAACGAGACCGGTACCCCAAGTACGAGAAGCAGCAGGAAGCTGCCGGACAGAATTGCGAGTTCCATGACTTTTATCGATGTGCGTGACTGCGAAGCGCAAGCAAGTGCTCGAGCGAGAAAAGAATCATCGCGATGCTTGCCGGCAACGCGATCACATAGCGCAGCGCCTCGGGCAGCCCGAGAATCGGGATGCGGTCCTCCATCGTCGTGTTCGCCATGCTGCTGCATCCGACGATGATCGCGATCGCGAAGGCGATCAGGCACAGGTGTTGGAATGCGAGCGCGACGGTGCGCCCTTTCGGCGATAGGCGGCGCACGAACGAATCGAGCCCGATATGGCCGCCGTCGCGCACTTTCATCGCGGCGCCGAACATCGCGATGGTGACGACGAGCAAGAGGGCGATCGGTTCGACGAAGTCGGGCGCGTTGTCAAAGAGATAACGCATCACCACGCCGTAGAACACGAGTCCGGTCAACGCAACGAGACAAAGGGACGCCGTGACGGCGAGTGCCCGAAAGAGCGCGTCGTTCGAGCGCTTGAGAAGCATCATGACTTCGGTCCTTCAACGAATATCGCCCGCCTCGCCGCCGGCCATCGGCCGGAGGACGTGCGGGCGTTGCCTGGCGGACGCGCCGACGCGCGCCGTTACTTGATTGCTTGAATTTCGTCGACGATTTGCTTCATCTGCGGCGTCTTTTCGTATTTCGTCCACAGGGGCTGCATCGCCTTCACGAAAGCCGCGCGGTCGACCTGCGCCGCGGGAATCACCGTCGCGCCGCCTTTGGTCACTATGTTCTGCGCCTCGGCTTCGCGGGCAGTCCACAGTTTCTGGTAGTAGGGCACGGAATCGGCAGCCGCCTTCTTGATCGCGGCTTGCTCCTGCGGCGAGAGCTTGTCCCACGCCTTCTTCGAGAACACGAGTACTTCAGGCGTCATCGCGTGCTGCGTTTCCGAATAGTCCTGAGCCACTTCGTAGTGCTTCGTCTCTTCATAAGACGGCAGGTTGTTCTCCGCTGCGTCGACGAGGCCGGTCTTCAGGCCCGTGTAGACCTCGGCGAACGGCATCGGCGTCGGCGTGCCGCCCATCGCCTTGATCTCGTCCACCATGAGGTCGGACGGCTGGACGCGCACTTTCAGCCCCTTCATGTCGGCGGGCGTGCGCACCGGCCGCTTCGCATAGATCGAGCGCGCGCCGCTCTCGTAGAACGTCAGCGCGACCATCCCCTTGGCTTGGAAGGCGTCGAGAATCTTTTGGCCCTCGGGGCCGTACATCACCTTGCGGAAGTGGTCGATGTCTCGGAACAGGAACGGAAGCGACGGAATCAGCGATTCGGGCACGATCTCGTTGAAGGCCGCGCCGTTTGCGCGAACCATGTCGATTGCGCCGATGCGCACCTGATCGATCGTATCTTTCTCCGATCCCAGCGCGCTGTTGCCGAACACCTTGATCGAATCCTTGCCGCCCGTGGCCTTCGAGAGCTCGTCGCTCATGTACTTCACGGCCATGTTGGTCGGAAAGTTGTCCCCGTGCACGTCCGCCGAGCGAAACACGCGCGCCTGCGCGGACATCGCGAAGCCGGCGAGCAGCGCCACCGCCAAGGCGGCGCGGGAGCGTGTGAATGTCCTTTTCATCGTTGGTTTCCTAGTTCTACAACTCATCGCAGAGGTCGTACGTCATATAACAAGGCGAAACTTTACGGATATCTTCCAGGAAGCTCACTCGGGGGATACCCTTGTAGCGATGCGGTGGCTTTCATGGCGCGGGGGCGCGCGTCATCTGAGGAAAATAGGCGACTCGGTCCGCGGTCGACCGGCATCGAACGGGCGCGGAGCGGGGGAGCCGATTGTGTCGCTACTCGTCATAATAAGCATATTGGTATGAGATATGACAACGTACAACATATTCTGTGTGTTCTGTGTGTATACGCACTTTGCTCCGCGCCTGGGCTATCCTCCGCTTCGCGCAGGGCCAAGCCGTATCGGCACGAACTGCATGCGCTGCCGTCAGGACAGACGCGGGTGGTCTACGGCACGGAAATCACCGGCCCGAACGCGAGCGCATTCGGCCCGCTCGTGACCGGCGATTTCGGCGATGTCTTGAAGGCGCTGAAGCGGTTGGCCGAGGCGCCCGATGCGCCTGACTGAGCTCCGCTGAGCGTGAGCGCGTCATGCACGGGGGGCGCCGAATCGAGGCGTCGCGATGCGGCAGGCTCGAGCGAGTCCGTCGCTTCGGCGAACGTAGGCAGCAGTGCTATCCTCTCGTCCGATTCAACCTGGTCCCCGGACGCAAAACACCTTTCTATGACCGATCTCATCAAGCGCGCTTCGGCCGAGGCGCGCGCTTTCGCACGCGGCGAGCGCGCCGAGCGCACCCACACCCGTCGCGCGCAAGCCCAATCGAAATCCTCCCGACGCCTCGCACGAGTCGACGCCCTCGACGACGAAACGGCGGCAGCGGCGGCAACGGCGCCGCGCATCGAGTTGCCGCGCAAGCCGCGCTTCGCCCCGGTGACATTCTCCGAAGAGCGCGGCGTGCGTTACCTGCATTTCGGCACCGAATGGATTCAAGGCGCAATGCGCATCAACAAGCCTGATCGGATCGAGCTCGAGTACGCGCAACAGATGATGGCATGGCTGCTCTTTCTCGAAACGCCGAAGCGTGTCGTTCAGTTGGGGCTCGGCGCGGCGGCGCTGACGAAGTTCGCCTATCGTTTCTTGCCGCGCGCGCGGGTGGAAGCCGTCGAACTGAACCCGGCCGTCGTCGTGGCGGCGCGCACGATGTTCGCGTTGCCTCCGGACGACGCGCGGTTGACGGTGCGCGAAGCCGATGCATGGGATTTCGTGCACGATCGTGCAAACCATGGCGCGATCGGCGCGCTGCAAATCGACTTGTACGATGCGACGGCGCGCGGCCCCGTGCATGACAGCCTGGCGTTCTACCGCGCCGTTCGCGCGTGCCTGACCGAGGCGGGCATCGCCACGATCAACCTCTTCGGCGATCACCCGAGCTTCTTGCGCAACATGAAGCAATTGAATGCGGCGTTCGACGGCCGCGTGATTGCGCTGCCCGAAGTGCACGAGGGCAATCGCATTGCGATCGCGTTCTCGGGGCCGGCGCTCGAGATCCCGTACGCGGCGCTCAAAGCGCGCGCGAAGCTGATCGAGGACGAGCTCGGCTTGCCGGCGCGTCGCTGGGTCAAGGCGCTGCGCGAATCCGACGCGGCGCGAACGGCGCGTGCGCCGGCCAGCGCGGCCGACACGTTCGCGATCTGATCCCCAGGTGGCGCCTCGCACGCGCCGCCTCGCACGTGCCGCGATCCCTTGCCGAGCCCGGAGGCGCGCGCGGGCCGTTATGGCCCCGGGTCTCTCCCGCTTGACCGTTCGCGCGGCGCTCTTATACTCTTGCGAGGCTTAATAAGCTGACGGATGCCGGCCAGCCGCTCTCCATGCGGGTTTTAGGCCGGTCGAGATAAGGATTGTCTCCCAAAGGGGCTTCCTCACGGGCGCCTTCGATGGGGTTCTGGTGGGAACGTCCTCCAAAGGGACTTCCTTCGGGGTGTGCTCCAAGGGAAATACCTGCGGGGCGAGAAAGAGTAAAAGAGGAGACGTCATGGCTCACAACGCCGACGCCAATCGAGCCGCCAACCGCTGGCTCTGGCTGCTGGTCATACCCTGGATCGCCATGATCTGGGTGCCGTCGTACAACAAGGTCGAACCGCAATTGGGCGGATTCCCGTTCTTCTATTGGTATCAGCTGTTCTGGGTGCTCGTGAGCGCCGTCATCACGGCTGTCGTCTACTTCAAGACTAAATCGCGTTCGAAGCCGGGCGCCTCAGCCGGAGACGCTCGATGAACGCAACTGCAACATTCGTTTTCGTTCTGTTTTTCATCGGCGTCACGATTCTCGGCTTCGTGGCCGCGAATTGGCGCCGCGGCGACTTGGCGCACCTCGAAGAGTGGGGCCTCGGCGGCCGCCGCTTCGGCACGGTCGTCACGTGGTTCCTGCTCGGCGGCGACCTGTACACCGCCTACACCTTCGTGGCCGTCCCGGCGCTCGTGTTCGGCGCCGGTGCGATGGGCTTCTTCGCTCTGCCGTACACGATTCTGATCTACCCGTTTGCGTTCGTCGTGTTCCCGAAGCTGTGGGCCGTGGCGAAGCGGCACGGCTACGTCACCTCGGCCGACTTCGTCGGCGCCCGTTACGGCAGCCGCATGCTCGCGCTGGCCGTGGCGGTGACGGGCATCGTCGCGACGATGCCGTACATCGCACTGCAGCTCGTCGGTATCGAAGTGGTGATCGGCGGTCTCGGCTTCGACACGTCGGGCTTCATCGGCGATTTGCCGCTCATCATTGCGTTTGCGATCCTCGCCGCCTACACGTACACGTCGGGCTTGCGCGCGCCGGCCATGATCGCCGTCGTCAAGGACCTGCTGATCTACATCACGATCATCGCCGCGATCATCGTCATTCCCGCGCAACTGGGCGGCTTCGGGCACATCTTCAGCACGGTGCCGCCCGCCAAGCTGCTGCTCAAGGCTCCCGACGTCTCCGGCATGAACGGGTATAGCGCCTATGCGACGCTGGCGGTCGGTTCGGCGCTTGCGCTGTTCTTGTATCCGCACTCGGTGACGGCGATCTTGTCCTCGTCCTCGGGCAACACGATTCGCCGCAACATGGCCATGCTGCCCGCTTACTCGCTGGTGCTCGGCCTGCTCGCGCTGCTCGGCTACATGGCGCTCGCTTCGGGTGTGAAGGACATGCCCGAGTTCGCACCGTACTTCAAGGCGTTCGGGCCGAACTTCGCCGTGCCGGCGCTGTTCCTGCACTTCTTCCCGTCGTGGTTCGTCGGTGTCGCGTTCGCGGCTATCGCGATCGGCGCGTTGGTTCCCGCTGCGATCATGTCGATTGCCGCCGCGAACCTGTACACGCGCAACATCCACCGCGAGTTCGTGAACCGCAACATGTCGCACGAACAGGAGACGAACGTCGCGAAGCTCGTGTCCCTCATCGTCAAGGTCGGCGCTGTCGCGTTCATTCTCGGCCTGCCGCTCACCTACGCGATTCAATTGCAGTTGCTCGGCGGGATCTGGATCATCCAGACGCTGCCTGCGATCGTGCTCGGGCTGTACACGCGTAAGCTCGATTCGCGCGGCCTGTTGGCCGGCTGGGCCGTCGGTATCGCCGTCGGCACGTGGATGGCCGCCTCGCTGCATCTGAAGGGCTCGATCTACGCAATTCATCTGGGCGGCTATTCGATCCCGGGCTATGCAGCCATGTGGTCGCTGATCGTCAATCTCGTCGTGGCGATCGTCGTGAGCTTCGCCCTGCGTGCAATGGGCGCGAGCCAAGCCGAGGACCGTACGAGCCCCGAAGACTATCTCGACCCGGTCGAAAGTTGATTTCGGGCGCGTAAGCCTCGAGAACGAAAAGGGCGGCCGAGTGCCGCCCTTTTGCATGCGGGAGGGCGTTGCTCATCGGCGATGTGCGCGCTGCCTCTAACACCCGGATCCGTCGATCGTCGACGCCACGCCATATCGACGCAGCGCCGCCTTTCGCCGACAATCGTGCCGTGACCGACTATCTTCGTCCTTTTCGCCGGCTCGCGACGCCGCTCGTTCGCGTCGTCGTCTCGCCCTACTATCGTTATCGCCATGCGCGCGTGCTGCATGCCGTGCGCGTCGGCCTTGCCATGCTCGCCTCGATCCTGGTGACGACGGGCATCGACGTCCCGAACGGCATCTGGGCTTCGGTGACCGTGCTCGTCGTCATCGGCGGCTTGCAGCATCACGGCAACATCCGTAAAAAGGCGGCCGACCGCGCCCTAGGAACGATGCTCGGCGCGTTCGTCGGCCTCTTGCTGATCGCGCAATCGCACGTCATCGGCTCCGCGCCGCTCACGCATCTGCTGATGTCGATCGCGGCGGGCGTTTGCGGCTACTACGCCATCAGCAGCGCCGGCTACATTGCGCTTCTGACCGCGATCACGATTTGCATCGTGGCGGGGCATGGCGACAGCACGATCGCGACGGGCTTGTGGCGCACGCTCAACGTGATGATCGGCATCGTCGTGGCGTTGGCATTTTCGTTTGCATTGCCGCTGCATGCGACCTACTCGTGGCGCTACCTCCTCGCGCGCAACCTACGCGATTGCGCGCGTATCCGCGAGCGCATCGCGCGCGGCGAACCGCTCGACGTCGAGGCGCATGTCGCCGCGTTCGCCTCCATGAACGGCCGGCTCGTGAAGTTGCGCTCGCTGATGCCCTCGGTGGCCAAGGAGGTCGATATTCCGCTCAAGCGGCTCGAGGCGATCCAGCGCATGCATCGTTCGATGCTGAGCGCGCTCGAAATGATGTCGACGAGTGCTGCCGTTCATCCGTCGGTGCCGATCGGAGAGGGAGAAGACGCGCGAATCGTCCGCGCCGCGTTGCTGCGCATGGCGCGCGCATTGCGATTCGGCTCGGCGGCGCGCGCGGGAGCACGCTTGGCGGCTGCGCAGGCCGAGACGGACGCACGGCCGGGCGAAGGCGCCGTCAAGGCGCGCGGCACGCCGGACGACGCGCTGCCGGGGCCGCGCTGGGTGGCTATATGGTTCGAAGAGCAGGTCGATGCGCTGCGCGCGCTGCTCGCCGATACCGAACTGCAGTGGCACATCGAGGGCGATGCCGCCCCGCTGCTCAAGACTCCTTTTCGACGTTGACCATCCAAGGCACGCCGAACTGATCGGTGACCATACCGAAGCCCTTCGCCCAGAACGTCGGCTGCCACGGGAAGCGCACTTCGCCGCCTTGCGCGAGCGCGTTGAAAATCCTTTCCCCCTTGGCCACGCTGTCGAGCGACACCGAAATGCTGAATCCTGAGTACGCAGGCGTGGGCGCGTCGCCCGGCATGCCGTCGGTGGCCATCAGCGTCGTCTGCCCGACTTTGAACGATGCGTGCATGATGCGCTCGCCTGCATCGCCTTGTGCGGCGTACTCGGCCGGCGCATCCTTGTTGCGCATCTTGAACGTGACCTGCGCGCCGAGCGCTTGCTCGTAGAACGCGAGCGCTTCGTCGCATCGGCCGTAGAAGTACAGATACGGTTGGACTACCATCTTCGCCTCCGCAAATGTGAGGGTGGGCGGTTTAGCGCAGCGCGTCGATCAGCTTTTCGAGCTTGACGGCATCGGCTGCGAAAGCGCGAATGCCTTCGGCCAGCTTGTCGGTCGCCATCGCATCGTCGTTGAGTTGAAAGCGGAACGACGATTCGTCGATCGCGATGCGCTCGATCGGCTCGCCCGTCGCCGCTTCCGGCGAGAGCTTGCGCTCGACCTTGTCGTCGCTGTCGTGCAGCTTTTGCAGCAGATCGGGGCTGATCGTCAGCAAGTCGCAGCCGGCTAACTCGACGATCTGGTTCGTGGTGCGGAAGCTCGCGCCCATGACTTCGGTGTTGTAGCCGAAATGCTTGTAATACGCGTAGATGCGCCGCACCGATTGCACGCCCGGATCGTTGGCGCCGCCCATCTTCGCCTCGTCCCAGTCGCTGCCGGCCTGCTTCTTGTACCAATCGTAGATGCGGCCGACGAACGGCGAGATCAGCTTCGCGCCGGCCTCGGCGCAGGCCGCGGCTTGCACGGGCGAGAACAGCAGCGTCATGTTGCAGTTCACGCCTTCCTTTTGCAGCACTTCAGCCGCGCGCACGCCTTCCCACGTCGACGCCAGCTTGATGAGGACGCGCTCGCGCCCGATGCCGGCCGCCTCGTACAGCTTGATGATTTCGTGCGCCTTCTCGACGGAGCGTTTGGCGTCGAACGACAGGCGCGCGTCGACTTCGGTCGACACGCGGCCCGGGATGATCTTGAGAATTTCGCAGCCGAAAGCGATGAGCAGTTGATCGATGATGGCTCGGGCGGGCTTGCTCGCATGGTCGCGAACCGTTTTTTCGAGCAAGGGCTTGTAGGCGTCCTTTTGAACCGCCTTCAGGATCAGCGACGGGTTCGTCGTGGCGTCGCGAGGCTTGTATTGGGCGAGCTGTTGGAAGTCGCCGGTGTCCGCGACGACGATCGTGTACTGCTTCAGTTGGTCCAGAGCGTTGGTCATGGCAGATCAGCGGCGCGAAGCGCCTCCCGTTGGAGAGTCAGTGGGATGGGGTCGCACCTCAAACCGGCGCGACCGTCTACGAAAGAGACTATTTTATGCCCGTCGCGTTCCCCGGGGTAACCCGCACGGGCATGCGCCGGGGAGGCGGCACGATGCCGCGCGCGAGCTAGCTGCGCCGGGCGCTCAGGATGATTTGCGTCGCCACGCCCGCAACGAGGCCCCAAAACGCGGACCCGATCGAGAGCAGCGTCAGCCCCGACGCCGTCACCATGAAGGTGACGAGGGCGGCTTCCCGCTCGCGCACGTTGCTCATCGCGTTCGTGAGACCGCTCATGATGGAGCCGAACAGCGCCAACGCGGCCACGGAAACGACGAGCGCCTTGGGCAGGGCGGCGAACAGCGCGGCGATCGTCGCGCCGAAGATGCCGGCTACGAGATAGAACAAACCGCACCAGAGCGCGGCGGTGTAGCGTTTGTTGCGATCTTCGTGTGCTTCGGGGCCCGTGCAGATCGCGGCGGTGATGGCCGCTAGCGTGATGCCGTGCGAGCCGAACGGCGCCAACAGCACGGAGGCGATGCCGGTGGTCGAGATCAGCGGCGCCGACGGCGTGGTGTACCCGTCGGCGCGCAGCACCGCGAGGCCCGGCATGTTCTGCGACGCCATCGCCACGACGAACAGCGGCACGCCTAGGCTGACGGCGGCCGACAGCGAGAAATGCGGCATCGTGAAGACCGGGTGGGCGATCGCAACGTGAAAGCGGCTGAAATCGATGAGCCCGAGCGCGGCCGATACGGCGGTTCCGGCGATCAGCGTCGTCACGATCGCATAGCGCGGCGCGAGCCGCTTCACGAACAAATAGACGAAGAACATCGTCAGCACGAGCGCGGTTTGGTATTGGGCCGCGTGGAAGATCTCGATGCCGATCTCGAACAGAATGCCCGCGAGCAATGCGCTCGCAATCCCTGCCGGCACGCGGCTCATCAGCGCGTCGAACCAGCCCGTGAGGCCGACGGCCGCGATCAGCAGCGCACAGACGATAAACGCGCCGATCGCGTCGGCGTACGGCACGTGCGGCAGCGCGGCGATCAACAGCGCCGCGCCCGGCGTCGAGTAGGCGATGACGACAGGCGTGCGAAATCGCAAGGAGAGCGAGATCGTCGAAAACGCCATGCCGATCGATAGCGCCCAGATCCAAGAGGAGACTTGCGCATCCGACAAATGCGCCGCGCGGCCGGCTTGGAACACGAGCACGAGCGAACTCGTGTAGCCCGTCATCATGGCGACGAAGCCCGCGACGATCGCGTGCAGCGACGTATCGGCGAGCGGCTGCAGCAGGGAACGGCGCGCCGCTGGCGGGCCGGACAGGTTGGGGGCGGAAGGGGAAGTCATGGGTTTGTTTAGGGGCTGCTGACGACTGAACGGCGAAGCAACGAAAAAACGGCAGGCCACGAAAACGAAAGCCGTTGGCAGGCGGCGACCGGTAACCGGTACGACGCGGCTATTTGCTCAGTTTGCGCATGGCGGCCTCCAGACCCGCGAGCGTGAGCGGATACATGCGCTCGCCTAGCAACTGGCGGATGATCGAAACGGACTGCCGATATTCCCAGAGCCCTTCGGGCTCGGGATTGAGCCACGCATGATGCGGAAAGTGATCGGCGAGGCGGCGCAGCCAGACGGCGCCGGCCTCCGGGTTGTTGTATTCGACGGAGCCGCCCGCCTGCAGCACTTCGTAAGGACTCATCGTGGCGTCACCCACGAAGATGAGCTTGTAGTCGGGCGTGAATTTGTGCAGCACGTCCCAAGTCGGCATGCGCTCGACATGCCGGCGCCGATTGTTCTTCCACAAGTGGTCGTAGACGCAATTGTGGAAGTAATAGAACTCGAGATGCTTGAATTCGGCTTTGGCGGCCGAAAATAGCTCCTCGGTGCGCAAAATGTGATCGTCCATCGAGCCGCCGACGTCGAGCAGCATCAGCACCTTCACCGAATTGTGCCGCTCGGGCACCATCTTCAGATCGAGCCAACCCGCGTTCGCAGCCGTGCTGCGAATCGTGTCGGGCAGGTCCAATTCTTCGGCTGCGCCTTCGCGTGCAAAGCGGCGCAGCCTGCGCAAGGCGACCTTGATGTTGCGCGTGCCGATCTCGACTTGGTCGTCGTAATCGCGATAGCCGCGCGCCTCCCAGACTTTGACGGCCGTTCGGTTGCCGGCCGATTCGCCGCCGATGCGAATGCCTTCCGGGTTGTACCCCCCGTTGCCGAACGGCGACGTGCCGCCCGTGCCGATCCATTTGTTGCCGCCCTCGTGACGCGCCTTCTGCTCGTCGAACAGCTGCTTGAGCCGCTCCATGAGCTTGTCGAGGCCGCCCATCGCTTCGATCTGCGCCTTTTCCTCGGCGGTGAGCTCGCGGCGCAGACGCTTTTCGAGCCAGTCGAGCGGCAGCTCGAACGCCGCGTCGGTCAACTGCTGCACGCCGCGAAAATAAGCGCCGAACGCTTGATCGAACTTGTCGAAGTAGCGTTCGTCTTTGACCAGCGTGAGGCGTGCGAGATAGTAGAACTCGTCGAGCGATGGCGCGATCACGCGTTCGCGCAGCGCCTCGACGAGCGTCAGGTACTCTTTGACCGACACCGGCAGCTTGGCCTCGCGCAGCGTATAGAAGAAGTCGATCAACATGCCGATGCCTCTGAGCAGGCGCGAACCGGGTCGCGCTAGCGGTTGTGACGATTCATGTAGACGAGGCGCTCGAACAGGGAGAGATCCTGCTCGTTCTTGAGCAGCGCGCCCGCAAGCGGCGGCACGACCTGCTTCTGATCGGCCGAGCGCAGCGCTTCGGGCGGGATGTCCTCGGCGAGCAGCAGCTTCAGCCAGTCGAGCAGCTCCGACGTCGACGGCCTCTTTTTGAGGCCCGAAACGCCGCGCAGCTCGAAAAAGCTCGTCAAGGCCGCGCGCAGCAAGTCCTCGCGGATGCCCGGGTAATGCACGTCGACGATGCGCTGCATCGTGGCGGGGTCCGGAAACTGAATGTAGTGGAAGAAGCAGCGGCGCAGGAACGCGTCGGGCAGCTCTTTCTCGTTGTTGGACGTGATGACGACGAGCGGCCGATGCTTGGCGCGAACCACCTCGCGCGTTTCGTAGACGTGAAACTCCATGCGATCGAGCTCGCGCAGCAGGTCGTTCGGGAACTCGATGTCCGCCTTGTCGATTTCGTCGATCAGCAATACCGCGGGCACATCGGATTCGAACGCTTGCCAGAGCACGCCCTTCACGATGTAGTTCGCGATGTCTTGCACGCGCGCATCGCCGAGTTGCGAATCGCGCAGGCGCGAGACGGCGTCGTACTCGTACAAGCCCTGCTGCGCTTTCGTCGTCGACTTGATGTGCCACTGGAAGAGCGGCATGCCGAGCGAGGCCGCGACCTCTTCCGCGAGCATCGTCTTGCCCGTGCCCGGCTCGCCCTTGATCAAAAGCGGCCGCTTCAGCGTGATGGCGGCGTTGACGGCGAGTTTGAGATCGTCGGTGGCGACGTACTGCGACGAGCCTTCGAAGCGCATGACGGTGAGCTCTTCTCGAAAAAATTCAAGTATAAGTCAGAAGGGCTGGCGGCCTTGGCCCGATGGCCTTACCTTAGCGTGTCGCCCGGTTTGCGCGCGGGCGACGGCCGGGCTCGGCCGGGTGGACGCCTGGCCGAGCGGCGCGGTACAATTGCCGCGATTTTTTTGGCCGCTCGTTGCGATTTCGACAACAAGAACGGCGCAGCGCCATTGTCCGCATGCTTTTAGCGGGCGCTTGTTTCCCCTCAAGCCAGGTTAGAACCTATGAACTCTTTCGTCGGCAAACATGTCGTGACCGCAGCGCTCGCCGCGCTGGCGGGGTTTGCGGTGAGCGCGCACGCAGCCGATGTGGTCGGCAACGCGAAGGCGGGCCAGGGCAAGGTTGCGATGTGCATCGGCTGCCACGGCATCCCCGACTACCGTACGGCGTTCCCCGAGGTTTACCGCGTGCCCAAACTGGGCGGCCAGAACCAGCAGTACCTCGAAAACGCGCTGCACGCCTACAAGAAGGACGACCGTCACTTCCAGACGATGCACGCGATCGCCGCGTCGTTGTCGGATCAGGACATCGCCGATCTCGCGGCCTACTACGCCTCGCAGACTTCGGCGTCGACGAACAATCCCGATAAGTGACCGTGCATGCGGCCGCTTTCAGCTACCTCATTTCGCGGGATAGGAGAATTCATGAACAAGCCTGATCAGGCATTGCGCATCGTCGTCAAGGCTGCAGGGGCAGCGCTCGTCGCGGCGATCGGCGCGATCGGCCCGGCCCACGCGGCGAGCATCGACAACGGCAAGGCGCTCGTCGAATCCCACAACTGCGCGGCTTGCCACGGGGCTACGTTCAACAAGCCCGTCAGCAACGATTATCCGAAGCTGGCCGGCCAGCATGCCGATTACTTGTATTGGGCGCTGCGCGCCTATCAGGCCGGCACCGCCAATCCGAATTTCGGCCGCAACAATCCCATCATGCAGGCGCAAGTGCAGAGCTTGTCGCTGAGCGACATGAAGGATATCGCCGCCTACCTCGAATCGCTTCCGGGCGTGCTCGTCGACAAGAAGTAAGGCAAGACCGGCGCGCGGGCCGTCTGCCGGCGCCGGCGACGCACCGGTTTTCACCGGTCAGGACACGAATGCCTCGCTCCGGCGGGGTATTTTTTTGTCGTTTTTTTGCAGCGGATGGGAGATTGGGCACCGGTGCGACAACGTGTCGCAGTTCGCTCAATCCCTCGATGCGCGCCGCTCGATCCGGGCCAAATAGGCGTCGGTGTCGGGCGGGGTATGGTTGCGCTGCGCTTCCCAGAGGGTTTCGCCGAGGCACTCCATGATCTCGTGCTGCGCCTCGTGCGTCGAACCCAGCTTGGCTGCTAGCCGCTCGTGCGCCGCGCGTATGCCGGGCGGCTGATCGATCGAAAGCTGTTCGCTGATGGCCAAGTGCATCGACAGATGCAGGAAGGGGTTCGTGCGGCCCGCTTCGGGCGCGTAATCGGCCGCCGCCGTGGCTTCGTCGGCAAGTTCGGCGTGGTATTCGGGGTGCTCGACGATCCAATCGGCCGCTATCGCTTCGAGTGGCGTGAGAATTTCGCCCGCGCGCTGTTTGCGCCAGGTGTCGATGAAAAAGCGTCGGACTTCGTCGCGGCTCGGGTTGAACATCGTGCGGATCGACCTTGAAGGAGCGCCGTACGGCGGTCGCGAAGTGCGCGCGCCGCTCTCGGCCAATCCGGCATTTTACGCCGTCGGCTTCGGGGCGTCGGCCGGGGCGTTTCCGCGCGCGCGGTTAGAATTCCCAAGCGCGGTATCGCGCGGGGCCGGCGTTTTCTGCGCGGCGCCCGAACCGATGCCGCCGGCGCTTCGAGCCCGTGCAAGGCGACACCGAAAACGAACCGCGGACGAACCACGACTGCTCCCCCCACGCGCGATGCAATCTTCCACCACTCTTGTTGCGCGCGCCGATACGCTGCGCGGCGCTCTGTTCGTCGCATTGTCCGCCAGCGCGTTCGGCGCGATGCCGATCTTCGGCCGCTACGCCTACGCGGGCGGCGCCGACGTGCTCGGCCTGTTGACGCTGCGATTTCTGATCGGCGGAGGCATTCTCGCCGCGGTTGCATGCAGGCGCGGGGTCGCATGGCCGCGCGGGCGTACGCTTTGGGGCATCGCCGCCATGGGCGCGCTCGGCTATGTGGGCCAGTCGCTTTGCTATTTCATCGCGCTGCAGCATGCACAGGCCAGTCTCGTCGCGCTACTGCTTTACCTTTATCCGGCGTTCGTCACGCTGCTGGCGGCGCTTTGGCTCGGCGAGCGGTTGACGCTCATGAAAGGCGCCGCGCTCGTGCTATGTCTGGCCGGGTCCGCATTGATGGTAGGCGGGGGGAAGGGCGAGCCGCTCGGCATCGTATTGGGGATGACGGCGGCGATCGTCTATTCGCTCTATATCGTCGCCGGCGCACGTTTGACGCGTGGTGTCGATCCGCTCGCGACGACGGCGGTCGTCTGCCTCGCCGCCGCCGCCGTATTTTGCACGGTGGCGATCACGCGGACGCTCTCGGGTGCGCCGCCCCATCTGCCGGGGACACCGCTCGCGTGGGCCGCGCTCGTCGCGATCGCGATCGTGTCGACCGTCACGGCGATGCTGGCATTCTTCGCCGGACTCACGCGGCTCGGGGCGGCCCGCACCTCGATGCTTTCGACGCTCGAGCCCGTCGTCACGGTCTTGCTCGCGGCGGTGTTGCTCGGCGAGCGGTTGACGGTCCTGCAATGGATCGGGGGCGCCGCGGTGCTCGGGGCGGTGCTGTGGCTCGTAGGCGCCGGCGGCGGTGCGCCGGAAGAAGTCGTTTCGCTCGAAGCCAATTGATGAATTGAGCGGCGCCGGCAGGCGAAGGCCACCGGCCGCCAACGCGCAGGGCATCGGCGCGTCGGCGGGCGCGCGCGTCAAAGCTCCGGCGGTGGCGTTTTAGGCTTGAACTCGCACAGCGGCTCGATCGCGCAGTGCCAGCATTCCGGCCGGCGCGCCTTGCAGACGTAGCGCCCGTGGAGAATCAGCCAATGATGGGCGTCGTGGCGGAACTCCGGCGGCGTGAATTTTTCGAGCGCCGCTTCGACGGCCCGCACATCCTTGCCCGGGGCAAGCCCCGTTCGGTTGGAGACGCGGAAGATATGCGTATCCACGGCGATCGTCGGTTGTCCGAACGCGGTATTGAGCACGACGTTCGCGGTCTTGCGGCCCACGCCGGGCAGGCTTTCCAGCGCTTCGCGATCGGCCGGCACTTCGCCGCCATACTGCTCGAGCAAGATGCGGCTCGCCGCAATCACGTTCTTGGCTTTGGTCCGGTAAAGGCCGATCGTCTTGATGTACTCGGCCACGCCCGCTTCGCCGAGCGCCAGCATGGCTTGCGGCGTGTTGGCCACGGGATACATTTTGCGCGTGGCCTTGTTCACCGATACGTCCGTTGCCTGCGCCGACAGCATGACGGCGATGAGCAGCTCGAACGGCGTCGTGTATTCGAGCTCCGTCGTCGGATGTGGATTGAGGCTTTGCAGCGTCTCGTAGATGGCGCGTCGTTTTTGTGCGTTCATGCGGCGCAGGGAGAGTGTGAAGGACTCAGCGATCGTCGTCGGGCTTTGCCTGCGCGTCGCTGCGGGGGCGATCGTCGGGATTCGGCGAAGAAGGCGCACCGGCTGCACCGGCCGACTCCGACTGGCTCGGGCCCGCGGTGGGGGCCGACCCGGCGCTCGGTTCCTGCATGCGAGCGAGCGCGCGGCGGCGCGCTTCGACGCTGTCGATCTGCGCTTGGACTTCCTCGCTGACGTTCGTGACGTTTTTGGGGCCGAGCCCCTGGGCCGCCAACGCTTCCTTCTTCTGGCGCGCGCGTTCGAGCGCGGCTTGGATGATCGCGCGTTTTTTTGCCGCTTCGTCGTCCGCGCGTTGACCGGTAAGTTCCGGTGCGGCACTGGCCGCGGCCTCGGCGCGGCGTGCCGCCGCGCGCGCCTGGGCCGCTTCGCGCTCCCGTTCGAGGCGCTTCGTGCGCCGTTCGTGGCGCTCCCGTGCGGAATCGGCCTGCGCTTGGCTCCATGCGTCCCAGCCCGTGCGCTCGCCCGTGACGGGCGTCATGGCGATACAGTCGACGGGGCAGGGCGGCACGCACAGGTCGCAGCCGGTGCAAAGTTCGGCGACGACCGTATGCATGAGCTTCGGTGCGCCGACGATCGCATCGACGGGGCACGCCTGCATGCAGAGCGTGCAGCCGATGCATAGCGTTTCATCGATGACGGCAAGCGGACGCGCGCGTTCCTCGCCGTTCTCGGGATTGAGCGGCACGACCGGCTTGCTCAGCAGGGCGGCCAGACGGGCGATACCCTGCGCGCCGCCCGGGGGACACTGGTTATAGCCGGCATCGCCTCGGGCGACGGCTTCCGCATAGGGCCGACAGCCGGGATAGCCGCACTTCGTGCATTGCGTTTGGGGGAGCAGATCCTCGATGCGGTCTGCCAGAGTTACACGATCGGTCACGGTTGGAACGTCTTGAGCAGGCGAGTGGCGCCGCAGGGAGCGCCTTGCTGCGCGGGTGCGACGAGGGCGGCCGCGGATGCGCTTCGCGTGCGGGAAAAGAGCGCATTATCGCCGATTTCCCCGATTGCCATCGGGCAACCATGTGCCATAATCGAAGCGCTTTTTCGCACGAGGCGCAGGGTGTTCGCAAAAAACGGCGCGCTCGTTCACATTGCCGGCATGGGACCGAGGAGGGCCGGCAGCGTAGCGGGGCAACGCGGCTCACGAAGCAAAAAGGCCACCATGAATCAATTGAAAATCAAAAGAGATCCAGAGGGAACCCGGCGCCGAATTCTGCTCGCGGCCGCCGAAGAGTTCGCAAATGGTGGTTTGTTCGGCGCGCGCGTCGATCAAATCGCCCGGCGGGCGGAGACGAACGAGCGAATGCTGTACTACTACTTCGGTAGCAAAGAACAGCTCTTTACGGCGGTACTCGAACACGCCTTCGCCGCATTGACCGAAGCGGAAAAAACGCTTGATTTGAACGGCGTCGCGCCCATTGAAGCGATTACGCGGCTCGCTCATTTCGTGTGGGACTACTACCGCGATCATCCGGATTTGCTGCGCCTCATCAATAACGAAAACTTGCATGAAGCGCGCTATTTGCAGAAATCGACGCGCATCCGCGAAATGATTTCGCCGATGGTGGCGACACTCGCCTCGATCTTGGAGCGGGGGCAACGTGCGGGACTGTTCCGCGCCCATGTCGATCCGCTGCGATTCTACGTTGCGCTCTCGGGGCTCGGTTACTACAGCGTGTCGAATCGATTCACGCTCGAGGCCACGCTAGGCCGCGACTTCAGTGCGCCGGCCGAGCGCGCCGAGCTCATGAACATGAATACCGAGTTGCTGCTCGCCTACTTGATGCGCAAATAGGCGGCGAGCGCACGCCGCCGCGCGGCGGCGCGCCGATGCTCGCTCGCCATTACGCTTCGACCGGCTCGCGCGTGCGTTTCGTTTCCTGGTTGTGCTCGAGGATGAAATCGCGCAACTGCGGGTAGATGATCGTGCGCCAGCGGCGGCCCGAGAAGATGCCGTAATGCCCGCACTTTTCCGCGGTGAAGTGATGCTTATGCTTGGCGGGAATGCTCGAGCACAGGTCGTGCGCCGCCCGCGTCTGTCCGCACCCCGAGATGTCGTCGAGCTCGCCTTCGATGGTGAACAGCGCCGTCTTCTTGATGTCCTGCGGCCGCACGAGCTCACCGTCGATTTCCCAAGTGCCCTCGGCCAGCCGGAACTCCTGAAACACGACGCGGATCGTGTCGAGGTAGTACTCGGCGGCCATGTCGAGCACCGCGTTGTACTCGTCGTAGAAGCGGCGATGCGCTTCGGCGTCTTCTTCGTCGCCGCGCAGCAGGCTTTGATAGAAATCCCAGTGCGAGGCCGCATGGCGCTCGGGGTTCATTGCGACGAAGCCCGAATGCTGCAAGAAGCCCGGATAGACGTGACGGCCGAAGCCCGGATAGTTCGCCGGGACCGTGTGAATTACGTTGTTCTCGAACCACGAGTGCGAGCGCTGCATAGCCAGCGAATTGACCGACGTGGGGCTGCGCCGCGCGTCGATCGGGCCACCCATCATCGTCATCGTGCGCGGCGTGTCTTCGCCGCGGCTCGCCATCAATGAAATGGCGGCCAGCACGGGCACCGTCGGCTGGCAAACGGACAGCACGTGCAGGTTCTTCGCGCCGATATGGCGAATGAATTCCTGAATGTAGGCGACGTAGTCGTCGAGGTGGAACGGGCCGTCCTCGAGCGGGACCATGCGCGCGTCTATCCAATCGGTGATGTAGACCTTGTGGTCCTGCAGCAACGTGCGCACCGTGTCGCGCAGCAGCGTCGAGTGGTGTCCCGACAGCGGCGCGCAAACGAGGACGATCGGCTCGTCTTTCAATTGCGCGACGGCATCGCTGTCGTCGGCGAATCGCTTGAAGCGCAGCAAACGGCAAAACGGTTTTTCCATGATCGTCTGTTCGACGATCGGGATGTTATGGCCGTCTTTGACGATTTGATGAATATTGAATTCGGGTTTTTCGTAATCTTTGCCCAGCCGGTAAAGCAGCTCATAGCCCGCGGAAAGGCGCGTCGCACCGGGCACGTAGGCGAGCGGACTCGCCGGATTGGCGAACGACTTCGAGGCAGCCTGCGCCCACGCCGTCAAAGGGCTCAAGAGCGCGCGCTGAAACTCGTAAAACTGGTAAAGCATGATGTAAGGCTCCCGCGGGGTAGGGACGGGGCAATAAAAGTGCGGCGCTCGGCGTCGCGGCTGGATGTCCGAACGGATGCTCGTGGCGGTCTTGCCAATTGATGATAAAGGAGAAACGCTGTTGGTGCAACGCAGCAATTTGTCCGCGCGACCGGTATTTTCCCCCATATAGCCTTGTCGCCTGCATGCCGATAAGGGGCGCCGTGCGGCCGAACGACCATGCTGCGAAGGGCGTTTGCGCATTCGCGGCCTGCAGTTAGAAAATGGGGTGCCATCAGTAGGTCGATCGGATGCGCCGAGCTTTCAGATGGCTTCCGTGCCGAGATCGGGTTGCGCTTCCGACGGATTGGATGGCGGGTGACCCGTCGCGTGGGCGAACGCTTCCTCGTGTCGCATCAGATTCAAGCCGGTATGAACCAGGGCGACGTGCGAGAAAGCCTGCGGGAAATTGCCGGTGAAGCGCTTGGTCTGCGGATCGTACTCTTCGGATAACAAGCCCACGTCGTTGACGAGCGCGACCAAGCGCTCATACATCGCGTGCGCTTCATCCATGCGGCCCTGAAGCGCGAGATTGTCCACCATCCAAAAACTGCACGCGAGGAACGTTCCTTCGCCCGGCGGCATCCCGTCGTCGACCTTGTGTGTGCGATAGCGGAGCACGAACCCCTCGAAGGTGAGATCGTGCTCGATTGCCGACATCGTCGAGGCGACGCGCGGGTCGCCGGGGGGCAGGAAGCCGACCAGCGGCATCAACAACAGGCTCGCGTCTACCTCGTCCCCGCCGTACACCTGGGTGAACGTTTCGCGCTCCTTGTTCCATCCCTTCTCGCAGACATCGGCGTGAATCCGCTCGCGTATCGTGCGCCAGCGATCGATCGGCCCTTTGAGCTTGAATTTTTCGGCCGAGCGTATCGCGCGGTCGAACGCCACCCATGCCATGACCTTCGAAAACGTGAACTGGCGGGGGCCGCTGCGTACTTCCCAGAGCCCTTCGTCGGGCTCCTGCCAGATCGTTTCGAGATGTTCGAGCATCACGCATTGGATCGCCCAGACGGCTTCGTCGGCATGCAAGCCGCCTACGCGGGCCAAATGCAGCGCGTTCATGACTTCGCCGTAGACGTCGAGCTGGAGTTGGCCGACGGCCCCGTTGCCGATGCGCACGGGCCGCGCGCCTTCATAGCCGGCAAGCCAGTCGATTTCCATTTCCGGTACGCGCCGTTCGCCGGCCACGCCATAGAGGATCTGAGCCTGCGCGGGCGAGCCGGCGAGCGCGCGCTCGAGCCAGACGCGCCAAGCGCGGGCTTCCTCGTAGAAGCCGCAACGCATCAACGCGAGCAGCGTAATCGTCGCATCGCGCAGCCAGCAGAAGCGGTAATCCCAGTTGCGCGAGCCGCCCAGCCGTTCGGGCAGCGACGTTGTAGGGGAAGCGACGATGCCGCCCGTGGGTTCGTAAGCCAGCGCTTTGAGCGTGATCAGCGAGCGGCGGATCGGATCTGCATAGCGGCCCTTCACGTCGAATTTCGCGATCCAGTTTCGCCAATGCTGTTCGGCGCTGTCGAGTGCGGCGAACGGATCGCGCGCGGGGGGCACGCGCAGGTGCGAGGCCGAGTGCGTCAGCACGAACGGAATGCGCTCGCCCTCGGATATCGTGAAGTGGGCGACGGTATGCATGTTCTCGCCGCGCAATTGAACCGGCGTGCGCAAGACTACGGTGTCGGGGCCTACCACCGCTTTGATGCCGCCCCCGTGCGGGAGGCGCGTGACCCAAGGCACCGACAAGCCGTAATCGAACCGCAGCGTGAGCTGCATCGACATCGGCACGACGCCGCGCTTGCCTTCGACGATGCGCACGAGGGCCGAGTGGCCGTTGCCGGGCGGCATGAAGTCGATGACGGTGACGGTGCCGTCGGGCGTTTCATGATCCGTTTCGAGGATGAGCGTGCCGTCGCGGTAGCGTCGCGTGCGCTCGACGGGGGCATCGCCCGCGGGCGCGATGCGCCAGGCGCCGTTCTGATCGGTGCCGAGCAGCGCGGCGAAGCAGGCGCCGGAATCGAAGCGCGGCCAGCAGAGCCAGTCGACCGATCCTTCGCGCGAAATGAGTGCGGCCGTGTGGCCGTCGCCGACGATTGCGTAATCTTCGATGTGCGCAGGCATGGTGTCGGGATTTCTCCTCTCAGTGCGAATGCCGATACGAAAACGACCGCGAATGGGCGTCAATGTACACGTTTCGCGCGAAAGCCGGCGCAAGGACCGGACCGCGAACGGCTGTTCCGGGCGGAAACGATTTTGCTTTGCCACGGCACGAATTCGCTGGCTACAATCGGAGTTCGGGGATTCCGGCCGCGCGCGTCCCATACAACGAGCCATGCACTAACGTGTCGCGCACTCGGCTATCGATACGCCTGTCATCAACACTCTTAGCGAGAATTGACGCCATGCTGAATCCGTCGAAGGGCGATTGCATCACGATTCTTTCCGCAGCACGCGAGTTGGGCGACGACGCCTTGCTCCACCTCGATCCCCGCACACTCGGTCTGACGCGCAACGGCATGGAAACGGCCGCCGCGTTTCTGATCGAGCGGGGATGCTTCAAGCGTCACAGCGACGACGACGGTCATTATGCGGTCGGTGGTTTGTCGCTGCAGGGCAAACTCCGCCTCGATCAGTTCGTCAGCGGTTGAGCGATTCTGCGCGGCCGGTGTGCGCGCTCACAGATGCAGCGAGTGCGTGCCCGGCCCGAGTAATCCGATCAGTCCGATGATGATCAGGTAAAGCGCGACGATGTAATTCAGCAATCGCGGCGCGACCAGGATCAGAATGCCCGCGATCAGCGCGGCTAGCGGCCCCAAACTCACGGAAATATTCATAGCGACTCCCTTTTCATGACCCGCATCGTCGATGCAGCGCGGTGGCATGCGTGTTCGGTAAGAGCGTGCGATTGGCTCAAAGGTTTCCTATTCGCGTGCGCTGTCGGTGCGGCGCCCGCATTTGCGCAAAGCGGCACAGCGGCCACCGGCGCCCCCGTATACGATTTGCTCGTCGGCACCTATACGGTAGGCGGCAAAAGTCATGGGATTTACGTCTACCGCTTCGACTCGGCCACAGGGCAAGCGAGCCCCGTTTCGTCCGTCGAGACCGTCAATCCGTCGTACCTCGTCGTCTCGCGTAATCGACGCCACGTCTATGCTGTCAACGAACTGCCCGGCGATAACGGCCCCGCGACCGAGCGCGGCGGGATCAGCGCCTTCGCGTTCGATCCTCGCGCGGGCCGGCTGACGTTCGTGAACCGCGTCTCGTCCGAAGGCAACGATCCCTGCTATTCGAGCCTTTCGCCCGACGGTCGCTACCTGCTGACGGCAAATTATTCCGTTGCTGCCGATCCGGGCGGCAGTTTCGCGGTCTTTCCGCTGACGGACGACGGCCGCGTCGGCGCAGCCGCTCTCGTCGTGCACCACGAAGGCGGCGGGCCCGTCAAAGGCCGCCAGGACAGCGCTCACGTGCATTCGACGGTGTTTGCGCTCGATGGCCGTTTCCTGTTCGTCCAAGATCTCGGGGTCGACAAGCTCTATACGTACCGGTACACCAACGATGGCAGCCGCGGGCTCGTCAGCCCCACGCCCGAAGGCTACGTGCCGATGCCCGCCGGATCGGGCCCGCGCCATCTCGTGTTCGACGCGAGCGGGCGCTACGCCTACTTGACGAGCGAATTGGCGGGCACGGTCACCGTCTTGCGGTATGCGAATGGACGACTGTCGCCGCTCGAGACGTTCCAACTCACCGCGCCCGGATTCAAGGGCAAGATCGGGGCCGGCGCCTTGCACTTGTCGCCGGACGGCAAATTCCTTTATGCGACGAATCGCGGCGACGCCAACGAGATCGTGATTTTCTCCGTCGATCCGCACGATGGGCTGCTGCGACTCGTCGGCAGGCAATCGACGCTAGGGCGCACGCCGCGCGAGTTTGCGATCGATCCGACGGGCCGCTGGCTTATCGTCGGAAACCAAGACAGCGATACGGCCTACGTTTTCCGGCGCGACCCGGCCACGGGCCTGCTGGCCCAGCCCGCGCGCCTCGACATCGGCTCGCCGGTCGATTTCGTGTTCACGCCGGCGTCTTGACCGGCGCGGCGTTGCGGCCTCCGAAAACAAAGCGAGCCTACGCGTCAGAGCAAGCACGCAGGCCCAAAGCTACCGCCTCACGGGGGGGCGCGGCGGCAGGGGATGATCGTGGCGGGCGCGTTCGCCGCCAAACGGCGTGCGTCGACGCCTCATGTCCTCTTCGCGTCGTTCGTTCCATGCAATTCGATTCGTGCCTCGACGCAATGATCGTGCCGGGCCTGCTGCCCGTGCCCGCAGAAGGGCGCCGCCGACGTTTGGCTGCTCGTTCGATCTGCGTTCGAACGCCTATGATGGAAGCTCGCCGGGCGAGGACCGGCTAGTTCTTGCAATGCATGCGCGTATTTTTACGTGTGTGCCAGCAACGGGAGAGTCTGTCGATGAGCCTTGGCTGCGTGCGTGCCGGTCGAACGCCCGCCGCCGTGCGAGCGTTCGCAGTCGCGCGCATCGTATGTGGTGCCGCCCTGCTCGCAGCGGCGCTCGCGACGCCGTGGGGCGCGCGAATGGGCGCCTTCATCGTGCCGCACGCGGCGGCGGCAGAATGCGGCGCGGGCGACGGGTGGTACGCAACGGGCTGCCGGCGCGTCATGCGCGTCGCTAACGACGGCTCCTGGGATCTTTATCTGACCGGCTACGGCTGGCACATCGACGGGTACACGGACAGCCATCGGGCGTCGCTGAATGCGCGCTCGTGGGGCGGCGGCGCGGGCAAGCACTGGACCGATGCGAACGGCAACGAAGACATCCTCTTCGCTTTCGTTTTCCTCGACTCGCATGATCATCCCGAGCCGATCGGAGGCTATGCGCGGCAGTGGTACACGGAGCCCGTGCTCGGCGGCTTGTCGCTCGGGGGCGGGTATTTCCTCGGACTGACCGCGCGCGACGACGTCGCAAGCTATCTGCCGTTGCCGCTCGCGCTGCCGGTCGCGTCGGTACGCTATCGCAGGCTGTCGGCGATGGGCACGTTCATCCCGCGTCTGGGCGGCCTCAATAAAGGGGATGTCGCGTTCTTTTGGGCGCGATACGAATTCTGACGGCGCGCGCCTGCTCGCCGCATCGCATTAGGCCTCCGAACTGGGCGGTGCGAGCACTTCGCGGCTGCCGTTCACGCCCATCGACGAGACGAGCCCCGCCGTCTCCATTTGCTCGACGAGCCGCGCCGCACGGTTGTAGCCGATCCGCAACTGCCGCTGCACGGCCGAGATCGATGCGCGCCGCGTGCGCACGACGAACGCCACGGCTTCGTCGTAGAGCGGGTCGGCCTCCGCGTCGGGCGCGTCGCCGAACAGATCCTGCGCGGCGCCCTCGCCGGCGGGGCCGTCGAGGATCCCCTCCTCGTACTCGGGCTCGCCGAACTGCTTCAGATGCTCGACGACGCGATGAACTTCCTCGTCGGCGACGAACGCACCGTGCACCCGCTGCGGGTAGCCGGTGCCGGGCGGCAGGAACAGCATGTCGCCTTGGCCCAGTAGGGATTCGGCGCCCATCTGATCGAGAATCGTGCGCGAATCGATCTTGGAGGAGACTTGGAACGCCACGCGCGTCGGAATGTTCGCCTTGATGAGGCCCGTAATGACGTCGACGGACGGCCTCTGGGTCGCGAGAATCAAGTGGATGCCGGCTGCCCGCGCCTTTTGCGCGAGCCGCGCGATCAACTCTTCGATCTTCTTGCCGGCGACCATCATCAAATCGGCGAGCTCGTCGATGACGACGACGATCAGCGGCAACGGCGAGAGCGGCTCGGGCGCCTCGGGCGTCAGCGAAAAGGGATTGCCGATCTTCTTGCCGGCGGCCTGCGCGTCGCGCAGCTTCTGATTGAAGCCCGCCAGGTTGCGCACACCCACCGCCGACATCAGCCGATAGCGCTTCTCCATCTCGCCGACACACCAGTTCAAAGCGTTCGCCGCCAGCTTCATATCGGTGACGACGGGTGCGAGCAGGTGCGGAATGCCTTCGTAGACCGATAGCTCGAGCATCTTCGGATCGATCATGATCAGCCGGACTTCCTCGGGTGTCGCCTTGAACAACAGCGAAACGATCATCGCGTTGATCGCGACGGATTTGCCCGAGCCCGTCGTTCCGGCCACGAGCATGTGCGGCGCCTTGGCAAGATCGGTGACGATCGGATGGCCTGTGATGTCCTTGCCCATCGCGAGCGTGAGCTTCGACGCCGAATGGCGGTAAGGATCGGCCGCGAGGATTTCGGAGAGCCGGATGGTCTGCCGTTTCGCGTTAGGTAGCTCGAGGCCCATGCACGTCTTGCCGGGAATCGTCTCGACCACCCGGATGGAGGTGAGGCCCAGGCCCCGCGACAAGTCCTTCATGAGGCCGACGATCTGACTGCCGCGCACGCCGAGCGCCGGCTCGATCTCGAAACGCGTGATGACGGGGCCCGCCGATGCGCCGACTACGGTCACGGGCACCTTGAATTCCTGCAAGCGCTGCTCGATCAGTTGCCCCGTTTGCGCGAGGTGCTCGGCCGGGATGTCCTCGGTTTCCGTGGAGGCGGGCTCGAGCAAATCGAGGGCCGGCAGTTCGACCGACGAAGCGGCGGGCGCGTGGAAGGTGAATTCGGCGCCGGTGTGTCCGCGCACGGGAGCGCGGAGCGCCGGTTCGGCCGGCTCCGATTCGACGTCCGGTGCGGGGGTAACTGCGGCGCGCGCGGCGGATGTCGCGGCGTCGATTGCGTCGGGTTCGGCAGGGGCGGCAGCTTGGATGGCTGGGTTCGCGTCGGCGGCACGGGCCGCAGGCTGCTGCGACGAAGCCGATACCGGCGGTTGCGCGGAGGGCGCCGCGATCGGCGCGCCTGCCGCGGTCGTTTCAGCCGGCGGCGTCAGAGCGATTGGAGCGAGCTGAGCGGCCGGGGAGGGGACCACCGACGGCGACGGCGTCGACGCGAGTTCGAGCAGTACCGGAGCCGCCGGCGCCGCCGCCGCCGCGTTCGCATGGGCCGCTTCCTGCGCGGCGGGCGCGACGGTCGCCGGGGCCGCCCAAGGCGGCGAAAGCGCGTCGGCGCCGGGCTCGGCGGGCGACGACGCAACGTTTGCCGACCAGGCGGACGGTTCTTCACCGCCCGCTCGCGGCGAGGTGCCGGCGCCGACGTGCGGCGCGGCATCCGATTCGTCTGCCGCGTGACCGAATGCATCGTTGGGCACCGGTTCGGCGGATGCATGGGCCGTCTCACGCGGCGATTGTTCCGTTGCCGTTGGGTAGACGCCGGATTCGGACGTCGGGTCGGCCGCCTGCGTTTCTGCGACGGGCGATGTAACCTCCGGCGCGCGCTGAGGGGGCTCGAATGCATCCATCGCCGGGTCCGGCGCCGACGACTGCGTTGCGACGGGCGGTCGAACGGTATCGGCCGGCGCGGGCGAGCCGCCCGCCGCATCCGCCGCAGGCTCGGCCGACGGTCTCGGCGCGGCCGAGACGCCTCGGCGCGCGAGGCTGGAACCCGCGAGGGCCGTCCACTGGGCCGCATTCGCTTCGATCGCGCGCAATGTTTCGAGTACGCCTGCCGGTGGCGTCGCCCCGGGCGACGCGCCGCGAGCGGCGTCGCCGGGCGCCGCCTGCGGGAGGGGCGGAAGGTGCGTGACCGGCTGGCGTGTAGCGGCCCGCGGCTCCGCTGCGCCCGTCGAAGCGGGAGGGCCGCCTAACGGCGCTCGGCCGGACGAGGCGCTTGGGGCGGTAGAGCCCGCCGCCGCTGGCACCTGTCCCGCACGCGGCCCGGCATAACCGCCTGCGCTCGCCGCTGCGCCACTGACGGGGCTCGGCTGGACGGGCGAGGCAACTGGGCGAGGGGCGACGTTCGCTGGCGAAGTCGAACGTTGCCTCGCGGTCGACATGTTCGATGTGTTCGACATGTTCGACGTGTTCGACGTGTTCGACGTGTTCGAAAGACTCGATAGATTCGCCACGGTTGGCGCGTTTGCCACGCCCGGCGCGTTCGCCACGCCCGGCCCATTCGGCCCGAGGCGCGTGGCACGTGCGCCATGACCGGCCCACTTCGTCGCGTTGCGCTGGCTCGAGCGCCCCTGTGTGGCCGCATCGAACGGTTCGAACGGCTTGGCGCCCGCTGCGCGCGCATCGCGCCCAGCGCTCGGCGCGCTCGATGCGCCAGTGCGCGTTTTCGTGCCGGCGGGGGCGGCCGGTGACGGCTGCCAGACGGTCGGCCGCGCATAGCGTCCCGTGGATCTCGGGGCCATCGTGTTGGTCGTGCTCGTACGCACGATCGATGAGCCGAGCCCGCGGACCGTACGCGGCTCATCGTCGCGCGAGGGCGCCGCGGCGTGGGATTCGGGCGCGGTCGGCCGCAGGTTCAAGCCTAGGCCGAAGGCGCGGTCGGCCCATTGCAGCACGGCGCGCCAGCGAAAGCCGACGAGCCAAGGCAGGCAGGCGAGCACGAGCGCGGGAAGCGCGACGAATGCGCCGCGGCCTAGCACGCGCGTCGCAATACCGAGCAGTGCGTGGCCGAGCGCGTTGCCCGTTTGGGGGGCGACCGCCGCTTCCAGTGCGGCGCTGGCGACGAAGACGCCGAAAAAGCCGAGCCAAAGCCGGATCGTGCCGCGGGCGCGCGTTCGAGCATCGCGCGCGAACGCCGCGATTGCAAGACGCGCGGCCAAGGGCACGAACCAGATGACCGAGACGCCGAACCAGCCGAAAACTACCGTGTGCATGCTAGCGTCCCGTCCCGTAAGTTCTTTGATCGATGAAATTATCCATTTGGCTGTCAGGCAAGGAGCGAGGAGGCGCCATACCCGCAACGATGGCAACGACGAGCGACGCCGCATGGCGGCCAAATGGGCGATTTCATATCAAAGGAACTTGCGGGACAGGGCACTAAGGGGCAAAACGTTGGACAAGGGCGCGCATCATCGATCTTCGCGCACGAAGGTCAAGGTGACGCCGGTCGCCGCGATGATCCGCATCTGCTGCGGAGGACGCATTTGCACGAGCGTCGTGCTCGCTTGCGCGAGCGCGCCGAGGTAAGCGCGCTCCAGGCCGTCGGCCTCGGAGCCGCACGCTTTGCGCGTCGTCGCGAGCGTGCCGAACGTCAGCTTACCGCTCGTCAGCGCATACGTGCCGGAGAACCGGTTGCAGCCCGCGAAGCCGCTCGCGCGGCGTTGGCCCGAACGCGTGTCGAGCATCAAGGTGGGGGCGGCGCCCTTGTCGGCGGGCACGTCGAACGCGGGGTGCCCGTCGCTCGTCTGCGCGCTTTGCAGCACCCAGCTCGTGTCGTCGAGCAATTGAACGGCTGCCGGATTGAGCGGATTGCTGGGCCCCGCGGCGGAATCGGGATGCGTCGGCATCGAGCAGGCCGCGACGGCGAGCGCGGCAGCCAGCACGCCGGCAAGCGACGGCAAGCGTCCCCGCGCCGCGCCGCGCAGCGATGCAGTGAATGAATTCGACATGGCCCCGAACCTTCTTGTTGAACTGGCGAAGGCGTAAGGGTAACGCACTCCCGTTGCACCGCGCGCGGGGGCCGACGCGTAGCGCGGCGCTGGCCGATCGGCCAACGTCGGCGGCGCGGCTCGCTTGCGTGCCGAATAGGGCACGCGTGCATGTTAGGATCGCCGTCTTTCCTTCTTCAATCGCATACGGGATTTGCCATGCAGATCGGTCAACGGATCGGCACGCCGCTCTCGCCCTCAGCCACCCGCGTGATGCTGCTCGGCGCGGGAGAGCTCGGCAAGGAAGTCATCATCGCGCTGCAGCGCCTCGGCGTGGAAGTCATCGCCGTCGACCGTTATCCGAACGCGCCTGGGCATCAAGTGGCGCATCGCGCCCATACGATCGACATGACCGACGCGCAAGCGATCAAGGCGCTCGTGCAAGCCGAGCGGCCGCACCTGATCGTGCCCGAAATCGAGGCGATCGCAACCGACGCACTGGCCGACATCGAGGCCGAGGGCCTTGCCGAAGTCATCCCCACCGCGCGCGCGACGCAGCTCACGATGAATCGCGAGGGCATTCGCCGCCTGGCGGCCGAGACGCTTGGCTTGCCCACTTCGCCCTATGCGTTCGCCGATTCGCTGGACGCGTTCAAGGAGGCCGTTGCGCGCATCGGCTACCCGTGCGTCGTCAAACCCGTGATGTCGTCCTCGGGCAAAGGGCAGTCCGTCGTCCGCGGCGAGGCCGATGTCGAGCACGCTTGGCAGTACGCGACGGCGGGCGCGCGCGTCAACGTGGGCCGCGTCATCGTCGAAGGGTTCATTACGTTCGACTACGAAATCACCTTGCTCACCGTGCGTGCGGTGGATCCGGCGAGCGGCGCGGTGCAAACCGCCTTCTGCGATCCGATCGGGCACTTGCAGGTCGACGGCGATTACGTTCAGTCGTGGCAGCCGCAGCCGATGTCCGCAGCCGCGCTCGCGCGCGCCAAGGACATCGCCGGGCGCGTCACGGAGGCGTTGGGCGGGCGAGGGGTTTTCGGCGTCGAATTGTTCGTGCGCGGCGACGAAGTCTGGTTCTCCGAGGTCAGCCCGCGCCCGCACGATACGGGGCTCGTCACGCTGCGCTCGCAACGATTGTCCGAATTCGAATTGCATGCGCGCGCGATTCTCGGGCTGCCCGTCGATACGTCGCTGCTTGCGCCGGGCGCCTCGGCCGTTGTCTACGGCGGTCTGGACGAAGCCGGCATTGCATTCGAGGGCGTGCGCGAGGCGCTTGCCGTGCCCGGCGCCGATCTGCGCTTGTTCGGCAAGCCCGAGAGTTTCAAAAGGCGGCGCATGGGCGTAGCCGTAGCCACGGGCGCCACCGTGGACGAAGCACGCGAGCGGGCGCTCGCGGCCGCGGGCGCGGTGCGGCCGGTGTCGGCGCGCTGAAACGCCGAAGCATCGGCCCGAACGGTCGGTGCGGGGCGCACGGCGGTGTTCGACAGGGCTCGATCGGGCGGGATGCGCAGGGTTCCATTCGGTTGAACGGCGCCGCCTTGCGCGCCGGGATTTGCTCGGGCACGGCTCGTGCAACCTCGCGGTGCTACAATACCGGCCTTCCCGGCGGAGCGTCCGCCGGCAGGAGCCGGCCACGCGTGAAGCGCGGCCTAGCGGGCGTCCTCAGCGCGAGCGCGCGAAACGTGCCGTGGCTCCGCCTTCACGTCGATCTTCATCGAGCGGCTGTGCGGCCGCCGCCGCGCGCTTGAACGACGCAGCGCCTTGCGGCGCATTTTTAGCGAACGCCACCATGTCCGATCCCGCTGTCACGCCTACTACCGCGACTTTCGACCAGTTCGGTCTTGCCCCCGAGATTCTACGGGCCGTCGCCGAGCAAGGCTACTCCACACCCACGCCGATCCAGGCTGAGGCGATTCCGGTCGTCCTGTCGGGCCGCGACGTCATGGGCGCCGCGCAGACCGGCACCGGCAAGACCGCGAGTTTTTCGCTGCCGATCATCCAGCGCTTGCTGCCCGCCGCCAATACGAGCGCGTCGCCTGCCCGCCACCCCGTGCGCGCGCTGATCCTCACGCCCACGCGCGAGCTGGCGGACCAGGTCGCCGCCAACGTGCAGTCGTATGGGAAACATACCCCGCTGCGCAGCGCGGTGGTGTTTGGCGGCGTCGATATGAATCCGCAATCGGCGGAACTGCGCCGCGGCGTCGAGATTCTGATCGCGACGCCGGGGCGGCTGCTCGACCATGTGCAGCAGAAGACGGCCAACCTCGGCCAAGTGCAGATCCTCGTGCTGGACGAGGCGGACCGCATGCTGGACATGGGCTTTTTGCCCGATCTGCAGCGCATCTTGAATTTGCTGCCGAAGGAGCGCCAAACGCTGCTGTTCTCGGCCACGTTCTCCGGTGAAATCAAGAAGCTCGCCTCGACCTATCTGCGTAACCCGCAAACGATCGAAGTCGCGCGCAGCAACTCGACGGCGACGAACGTGACGCAGATCGTCTACGAAGTGGCCGAGGGGGACAAGCAGGGCGCCGTCGTGCAACTGATCCGCGAGCGCGCGCTCAAGCAAGTGATCGTGTTCTGCAACAGCAAGATCGGCGCGAGCCGTCTTGCGCGGCAACTCGAACATGACGGCGTCGTTGCTTCTGCGATCCACGGCGACAAGACGCAAAACGAGCGTATGCAGGCGCTCGACGCGTTCAAGCGCGGCGAAATCGAGGCGCTCGTGGCCACCGACGTGGCCGCACGCGGGCTCGACATTGCAGAGCTGCCGGCCGTCATCAACTTCGATTTGCCGTTCAACGCCGAAGATTATGTGCACCGCATCGGCCGCACGGGCCGCGCGGGTGCGTCAGGCGATGCGCTTTCGCTTTGCAGTCCCAACGAACGCAAGCAGCTCGGCGAGATCGAGAAGCTGATCAAAAAGCCGCTGCAAGTACAGCAGCTTGCCGTGGACGCGCCTGTGCGCCGGGGTCGCGAAGACCATGGCCGCCGCGAGCGCGACGATCGTTCGGGCCGGCGACGCGCAGGCGGCGGACACGAGCGCACCGGCTATCGGGTGAATCACGCGCCGATCGACGACTTCTTCTTGAAGCCGTACGAGCCGTCGCCGTCGTCGCGCAAGGAAGACGAAGCGAAGAAGCCCGACGCGGCCGCGGCGAAAACGCCCAAGCAGCCGCTGGCCGCGTTGCTCGGCGGGTTCGGCATGCCGCGGCGCAATAGTTCGTCGTCCTGACGAATTTCGGGCCGGTAATGAACGATAAACGGCCCGACGTCGATCGGCGGATCGTTTCCGGCATCAAATCGGAAACTCCGTCGTCGACAAAATCTCCTTGAGCACCATGAACGAGCGAATCTGCCGGACGCCGGGCAGATAAAGCAACTGCTCGGCGTGCAGCCGGTTGAAGCTCTCGCTGTCGCGCGTGCGGACGAGCATGAAGTAGTCGAATTCGCCCGTCACGACATGGCATTCCATACACCCCGAGACGTTGCGCGCCGCGTGTTCGAACGCGGCGAACGCATCGGGCGTCGAACGATCGAGCACGATGCCGATCACGACGAGCATTCCCGCGCCCACGGCTTTCGGGTCGAGCAGTGCGACGATGCCCCGAATCCAACCCATCTCCCTGAGCCGTTCGACGCGCCGCAAACAGGCCGGCGCACTGAGCTTGATTCTCTCTGCTAGCGCAACGTTCGAGATCGACGCATCGCGTTGCAGCTGTTTCAGGATTGCCCGATCGATCCGGTCGAGTTGCGCGGTGGCGGCCGGTTCGGTGGCGCGCGCCGAGCCGGCCGCGACTGGATGGGCGCGCGCACGCTTGCCGCGCGTATCGGTGCGCCGCTCGTTGCGCAATTTCGTTGCGCACATACTTGATTCCATGAATGTTCATTAGCTGCGACAGCCACAGCATCGGAATAAAGTAAGTCCAAGCGGCCGATTTCGCAAGCTCATTTCGCCGTCGCTTGCCTATCATTTGGCGATGCGCGGCGCGCTCGCTCTTGCCGGCACAAGCCGCGCTTCCCATGCCCATCAGCGTCCACCGGCGCTTATCGGCGCTCACGTCATTCGACCGGAGGCCTTCATGAATCTGCAGCGATTCCCGCGTTATCCGTTGACATTCGGCCCGACGCCCATTCAGCCGCTCAAGCGCCTGAGCCAACATCTGGGCGGCAAGGTCGACCTTTATGCGAAGCGCGAGGACTGCAATAGCGGCCTTGCGTTTGGCGGCAACAAGACGCGCAAGCTCGAATACCTCGTACCCGAGGCGATCGCGCAAGGTTGCGACACGCTCGTCTCCATCGGCGGCATTCAATCGAATCAGACTCGCCAAGTCGCTGCCGTGGCGGCTCATCTGGGCATGAAGTGCGTGCTCGTGCAAGAAAACTGGGTCAACTATTACGACGCCGTCTACGACCGCGTGGGGAACATCGAACTTTCGCGCATCCTCGGGGCCGACGTGCGCCTCGTGCCCGACGGCTTCGACATCGGCATCCGCAAGAGCTGGGAGGACGCGCTAGAGAGCGTGCGCGCGGCCGGCGGCAAGCCCTATGCGATTCCCGCTGGCTGCTCGGAGCATCCGCTCGGCGGGCTCGGGTTCGTCGGATTTGCCGAGGAAGTGCGGCAGCAGGAGGCCCAGCTCGGATTTCGCTTCGACTACATCGTCGTCTGTTCGGTGACGGGCAGCACGCAAGCGGGAATGGTGGTCGGTTTCGCGGCGGATGGGCGCAGCGAACGCGTCATCGGCATCGATGCGTCGGCCAAGCCTGACGCCACGCGCGCGCAGATCACGCGCATCGCCGAGCACACGGCCGAGCTCGTCGGCCTCGGGCGCCCCATCGTACCGAGCGATGTCGTTCTCGATACGCGCTATGGCGGCCCCGAGTACGGTCTTCCCAACGAGGGCACGCTCGAAGCGATTCGGCTGTGCGCGCGAACCGAGGGGATGTTGACCGATCCCGTCTACGAGGGAAAGTCGATGCACGGGATGATCGACAAAGTGCGCCGCGGCGAATTCGAGCCGGGCTCGCGCGTGCTTTATGCGCATTTGGGCGGCGCACCGGCGTTGAGCGCCTATAGCTTCATCTTCCGTGACGGCTAGCGGTCGATGGCTGCCGGTGCCGGCTGCCGATTGGGCCAATGAAGTTGGCGCGGGCGGACGCGATCGGCGGTGGCTTGGTCGGGCAGCGCCGCTTCAGTGCCCGTGCGGCGGTTAGGTTTGCGGCCGCATGGGCAGACCCGCCAATCGTCGGGCCCACGCCGCGACGGCATCGGCGTAAAACGCATCGAGCGATGAATACGGCTGTATCGGCGACCCTCCGGCCGTGGCGTGCCGATCGGTTTCGGCCGCGAGCCGAAGCCCCAAGTGCCGGGCCGCCGCGACAAGCGCCGGCAGCGGATCGTCCTCGCCGAGCGCGTTTGCCCCCGTCTGCTTGCTGAGCTTTTCCCCTTGCGCGTTCGCGACGACGGGCACGTGCAGGTAAGCGGGCGTCGGCAGACCGAGACAGCGTTGCAGATAGATCTGGCGCGCCGTCGAATCGAGCAGATCCGCGCCGCGCACGACATGCGTAATGCCTTGTTCGGCGTCGTCGACGACGACGGCGAGTTGATAGGCCCATTGGCCGTCGGCGCGTTTGAGCACGAAATCGCCGACTTCCGCGGCCAGGTTTTGAGTTTGCGGGCCTTGCCAGCGATCCTCGAACGTGACGATCGCGGCGGCGCCGTCGGGCACGCGCAGGCGCCAGGCGCGCGCGACCTTCCCATTCAAGCCCCGCCGGCACGTGCCCGGATACGCGAGCGTCGTGTGACGTGCGTGCACGTGGGCGAGGGAATCGGCGATCTCCTTGCGCGTGCAGCCGCAAGGGTAGACGAGCCCCGAAGTTTCCAATGTTTCCAGCGCGCGCGCGTAGCGAGCCGTGCGCGCGCTTTGCCATACGGGCGGCTCGTCGCTTTCCATCCCGAAGCGCGCGAGCGTGCGAAGAATGGCTTGGTCGGCGCCGGGCACGGTACGTGGTCCGTCGATGTCCTCGATGCGCACGATCCAGCTACCGCCGTTCGCGCGGGCGTCGAGGTAGCTCGCGAGGGCGCCGACCAGCGAGCCCGCATGAAGCGGGCCCGTTGGCGAAGGCGCGAAGCGGCCCCGATAGGGGCGTTGCAGCGACGGCAAGCGTTGCTCGGCCGCCGTCGTTGCCTCGCTCACGCTGCGCGCGCGGCGTCCTTGTCCGGGTGGCATGCGGGACACGTCTTGCCGGGCGTGTAGAGCGGCGAACGTTGGGCTTCGGGCGTGACGACGGCGCGGCAGCCGAAGCACTGCACCGTTTCTGTCGGCTCCAGACTGGGGTTGAGCGCCGTGCGGTAGTCGAACACGAAACACTCGCCGTGGTAATGCGCGCCGCCGACTTCCTCGAAGTACTTGAGAATGCCGCCTTCGAGTTGATAGACGTGGTCGATCCCCACTTCCTTCATGTGGATGGCGGCCTTTTCGCAGCGGATGCCGCCCGTGCAGAAAGAGACGATGGTCTTGCCTTCGAATTCGTCGCGATGCGATTCGACGATGCCGGGGAATTCGCTGAACTTCGCGATTCGGTAATCGAGCGCCTTGTCGAACGTGCCGACGTCGACTTCGAACGCATTGCGCGTGTCGAGCATGACGACGGGCCGGCCGTCGTCGTCTTGTCCGCGGTCGAGCCAGCGCTTGAGCGTGGGCGCATCGACGGAAGGCGCGCGGCCGAGTTCGGGCTTGATCGCGGGCTTCTTCATCGTGATGATTTCGCGCTTGCGTTTGACGAGCATGCGGCGGAACGGCTGCGTTTCGGAAAAGCTCTCCTTGAATTGGAGATCGGCGAACTTGCCTTCGAAAAGCGGGTCGCCCCGCAGATAATCGATGAATTCGCGGGCGCTCTCGGGCGTGCCGGCGATGAACAGGTTGATGCCCTCGGGTGCGAGCAGGATGGTGCCGCGCAGGCCGAGCGCTTCGCACTTTTGGGCGAGCTGTTGACGCCAGTTGTCGATGGCGTCGATCGTGACGAAGCGGTAGGCGGCGAGATTGACGATGCGCATGATGGTGGTGCAGTGATGACTCGAGCCGCCGCGACGGCGCGGCCGGGGCGGCCTGATGGCGGCCGGCGCGAGCCTGCGCGGCCGGAGCTCCGGCGACGCGCGCGGCGGCGAAACCGCTATTATCCCGCAAACGGCGGACGGCCCGTCATCGGCCGTTCGGCTTAGCTGCCGACGGCAAGGCCGGATGTACAATACGGCCCATGTCAGATCCCCGCTTCGTCCATCTCCGCGTCCACTCCGAGTTCTCGATTGCCGACGGCATCGTGCGCCTCGACGACATCGTCAAGGCGGCGGCCGAAGACGGTCAGGGCGCGCTCGCCATGACCGATCTCGCCAACGCGTTCGGCCTCGTCCGGTTCTACAAGGAAGCGCGCGGCGCAGGCGTGAAGCCGATCGCGGGCTGCGACGTCTGGGTCATGAATCCCGACGATCGCGACAAGCCGTCGCGGTTGCTGCTGCTCGTCAAGGATCGGCGCGGCTACCTGAACCTTTGCGAACTGCTCACGCAGGCGTGGCTCACGAATCAGTATCGCGGCCGGGCGGAAATCGACGCCGCATGGCTCGATTCGCCGCTCAGCGAGGGCCTGATCGCATTGTCGGGCGCGCAGCAGGGCGACATCGGGCTCGCGTTGGCAGCGGGCAACGAACAGGCGGCCAAACGTCATGCCGAGCGCTGGGCCGCACGTTTTCCGAATGCGTTCTATATCGAGTTGCAGCGCTACGGCCAGCCGGGAGGCGAAGCGTACGTTCAGCAGGCGGTGGCGCTCGCGTCCGCGCTGAAGCTGCCCGTGGTCGCCACGCATCCGATTCAATTCATGAGTGCCGACGACTACACGGCGCATGAAGCGCGCGTCTGTATATCCGAAGGCGACATCCTCGCGAACCCGCGGCGCCCAAAGCGTTTCACGATCGAGCAGTGTTTTTGCACGCAAGACGAAATGGCGGAGCGATTCGCCGATATCCCGTCGGCGCTCGCGAACACGGTCGAGATCGCGAAGCGCTGCAACCTGACGCTCGAACTCGGCAAGCCGAAGCTGCCGCTGTTCCCCACGCCCGACGGCATGTCGCTCGACGACTACCTCGTGCAGTTGTCGAAAGAGGGCTTGGAGAAGCGCCTCGTCGAACTCTACCCTGACGAAGCCGAGCGTACCCGCGAGCGCGACACGTACTATCAGCGGCTCGATTTCGAGTGCGGCACGATCGTCAAGATGGGGTTCCCAGGGTACTTCTTGATCGTGGCGGACTTCATCAACTGGGCGAAGAACAACGGCGTGCCCGTGGGGCCGGGGCGGGGCTCGGGCGCCGGTTCGCTCGTGGCCTACGCGCTTGGCATTACCGATCTCGATCCGCTTCGCTACAACCTGCTGTTCGAGCGCTTCTTGAACCCCGAACGCGTGTCGATGCCCGACTTCGACATCGACTTCTGCCAGGAAGGACGCGATCGCGTCATTCAGTACGTGAAGGGCAAATACGGGGCCGATGCGGTCTCGCAGATCGCGACGTTCGGCACGATGGCGGCGAAGGCCGCGGTGCGCGACATCGGCCGTGTGCTCGATCTCGGCTACAACTTCACCGATGGCGTGGCGAAGCTGATCCCGTTCAAGCCGGGCAAGCACGTCACGATTGCCGATGCGATGAAGGAAGAGCCGCTGCTTCAAGAGCGCAACGACAACGAAGACGAAGTCCGGCAATTGCTCGAGCTCGCGCAGCGCGTCGAGGGCTTGACGCGTAACGTCGGCATGCATGCGGGCGGGGTGTTGATCGCGCCGGGCAAGCTCACCGATTTCTGTCCGTTGTACACGCAGGGCGACGAAGGCGGCGTCGTGAGCCAGTACGACAAGGACGACGTCGAGGCGGTCGGCCTGGTCAAGTTCGACTTCTTGGGTCTGACCACGCTGACGATCCTCGATTGGGCCGAGCGGTACATTCGCCGGCTCGATCCGTCGAAGGCGGACTGGTCGCTCGCTCAGGTGCCGCTCGACGATCCCGCGTCGTTTTCGATCCTCAAGAAAGCGAATACGGTCGCCGTGTTCCAGCTGGAAAGCCGCGGCATGCAAGGCATGCTCAAGGATGCCCAGCCCGACCGCTTCGAGGACATCATCGCGCTCGTTGCGCTCTATCGGCCGGGTCCGATGGATCTGATCCCGAGCTTCTGCGCGCGTAAGCACGGACGCGAGGTCGTGGAGTATCCCGATCCGCGTGTCGAACCTGTTCTGAAAGAGACCTACGGCATCATGGTCTATCAGGAGCAGGTGATGCAGATGGCGCAGATCATCGGCGGCTACTCGCTCGGCGGCGCCGATTTGCTGCGCCGCGCGATGGGTAAGAAGAAGCCCGAGGAGATGGCCAAGCACCGCGAGATCTTCGCGGAGGGTGCGGCGAAGAACGGGCTGACGCGCGAGAAGTCCGACGAGATCTTCGACTTGATGGAGAAGTTCGCGGGCTACGGCTTCAACAAGTCGCACGCCGCCGCATATGCGCTGCTCGCGTATTACACGGCCTGGCTGAAGGTGCATCATCCGGCGGAATTCATGGCGGCCAACATGAGCTTGGCCATGGACGACACCGACAAGGTCAAGATCCTTTACGACGATTGCCTCGCGAAGCACAACGGCATCGCCGTCCTGCCGCCGGACATCAACCGGTCGGCATACCGGTTCGAGCCGGTGGCGGAGGCCGATGGCAAGCGTTCGCGCACGATTCGCTATGGGCTCGGCGCGGTGAAGGGCAGCGGTCAAAACGCGATCGAGGAAATTCTGCGCGCGCGCGAGGACGGGCCTTTTACCGATTTGTTCGATTTCTGCGCGCGAATCGACCGGCGCGTCGTCAATCGCCGCACCGTCGAGGCGTTGATCCGCGCGGGTGCGTTCGATTCGATCCACCCGAACCGTGCGCAATTGATCGCTTCGGTGCCGCTCGCGATGGAAGCGGCGGACCAGGCGAGCGCGAATGCGATGCAAGCCGGCCTGTTCGACATGGGCGATGCGCCGTCGCGAGGGCACGAGCTTGTCGACGAGCCGGCGTGGAACGAGAAGCGCAAGCTGCAGGAAGAGAAGACGGCGCTGGGGTTTTATTTATCCGGGCATTTGTTCGACGCCTATAAGGACGAGGTGCGGCGCTTCGTGCGCATGAAGCTCGCCGATCTGAAAGAAGGCCGCGACAAGCTCGTGGCCGGCATCATCGCGTCGCTGCGCACGCAGATGACCCAGCGCGGCAAGATGTTGATCGCGCTCATCGACGACGGTACGGGCCAATGCGAAGTGACCGTGTTCAATGAGCAATACGAGGCGAACAAGGCGCTGTTCAAAGAGGACGAATTGCTCGTCGTTCAGGGACAAGCGCG
>DASVLS010000038.1:0-44313 GCA_036384755.1 Trinickia sp.
GTCGATAACGTGAGATTATCGAGCGCATGCGCCGCTTGCCTCCCTTGGGTGCGCTGAGAGCCTTCGAGGCCGCCGCGCGCCATCTGAACTTCACCGTGGCCGCTGCCGAGCTCTTCGTCACGCAGGCGGCGATCAGCCATCAGGTCCGTCAACTCGAGCAATGGTTGGGACTGCGCTTGTTCGAGCGGCGAGGGCATGCGCTGACGCTGACCGACAAGGGGCGCGCCTATTTGGTCGACATCACCGTCGCGCTGGAGGGAATCGCGCAGGCGACGGCGCGCGTGAAGGACGGCTTCGACGGGCCGCTGCGCGTGACGGTCCTGCCTTCGTTCGCGACCTGCTGGCTGCTCCCACGCCTCGAAGCCTTCCAGGCGCAGCACCCGGACATCGAACTCAAAATGACGGTATCGGCACGGCGGTGGGACGGCATCGACGATCGTTTCGACGTCGGCATTCGGTCGGGGCTAGGTCGATGGCCGCACTTGCATGCGGAGTTGATCGCGCGCGAATCGTTGAGTCCCGTCTGCGCGCCGTCCGTGGCCACGGGGCCGCCGACGTTGCGCGAGCCGGCCGATTTGCGGCACGTGCGCTTGCTGCACGACACGCCGCGCGACAGTTGGCGGATCTGGTGCGAACACGCGGGTGCGGGGAACATCGACGTTCGAAGCGGCATGGCCTTCGACGACGCCTCGCTCGCATTGCAGGCCGCCATGCAAGGGCAGGGGGTGGCGCTCGGCCGCTTGACGCTGGCGGAGCGCGACTTGCGAGAGGGCCGCTTGGTGCAGCCGTTCGACATCGCCGTGCCCAACGATTACAGCTATTGGCTCGTGTATCCGCCCGCCAATGCGCAGCGCTCCGACGTCGCCGCGTTTCGTGCGTGGCTGCTGGCCCAGGCCGGGCGTACGCCGGCCGGCCGAGCGCGGAAGGAGGCGGGGCGCGACCCCGGCGATCGTTGAGGAGCGACCGGCGAACAGTCCGCGGCGAATGCGAATCTTGCCGGGCGGCCGAAGCCGCAGCCGGCGATCGATCGAGCTACAGCACGGTTCTCACGTGCCACAGCTCGGGAAACAATACGACGTCGAGCATCTTGCGCAGATACGGCGCTCCGCTCGTGCCACCCGTGCCTTGTTTGTAGCCGATGATCCGCTCGACCGTGGTCACATGCCTGAAGCGCCATTGGCGGAACGCGTCTTCGAGATCGACGAGTTCTTCCGCCATCTCGTAGAGATCCCAATGCGCCGACGGGTTGCGGTAAACCTCGAGCCAGGCCGCTTCCACCGATGCGTCGTACGCGGTCGGCTGCGTAAAGTCGCGTTCGAGTCGCTCGGGCGCGATGGCAAAGCCGCGCCGCGCCAGCAGCCGTACGACTTCGTCGTAGAAGGAAGGCGCTTCGAGCGTCGCTTTGACCTGCGCATGAATGTCCGGACGATGCGCATGGGGCTTGAGCATCTGGGCATTCTTGTTGCCGAGCACGAATTCGATCTGCCGATACTGATAGGACTGAAAGCCCGAGGAAGTGCCTAGGTACGGGCGCATCGCCGTGTATTCCGACGGCGTCATCGTGGCGAGCACGCTCCAGGCTTGCACGAGCTGTTCCATGATGCGCGATACGCGCGCGAGCATCTTGAAAGCGGGCGGCAGGTCGTCGCACTGCACACGGCCGAGCGCCGCGCGCAGCTCGTACAGCGCGAGCTTCATCCACAGCTCGCTCGTCTGATGCTGAATGATGAACAGCATCTCATTGTGATCGGGCGAATGCGGATGCTGCGCATGCAAGATCGAATCGAGCGAAAGATAGTCGCCATAGCTCATCGATTTCGAGAAATCGAGCTGGGCGTCGTGCCAGCCGGGGTCCGCCTTCGGCACATGCGGCGCGGCCTTGGCCGCGGTGTCGCCCTCGCCCTGCGATTCGCCATGCCCGAACGGGCAGCCGCGCGCGGCGTTCGAACCGGTCTCGGCCGCATCGAGCATATCCGGTAGACGCATATGTTCGGTCATTTAGGACTCCCTATCTTCTCAGGTGACGGAATGACGGGCGGCGAATTCGGGCGCGCGCCAAGCGTCGGCGGCGAGTACGTCGCGCAGCGTCTCGACGGCGTCCCAAACGTCGACGAACCGCGTATAAAGCGGCGTGAAGCCGAAGCGCAGCACGCGCGGCTCGCGATAGTCGCCGATGACGCCGCGCGCGATCAACGCCTGCATGACTTCATAGCCGTGCGGATGCTCGATGCTCACATGCGAGCCGCGCTGAGCGTGCGCGCGCGGCGTGACGAGCGTCAGCGGCTGCTCGCCGCAGCGCGTTTGCACGAGGTCGATGAACGCGTCGGTGAGCGCGAGCGACTTGCGTCGAATCGCCTGCATGTCGGTTTCGAGGAAAACGTCGAGCCCCGCTTCGACGAGCGACATCGAGACGATCGGCTGTGTGCCGCACAGAAAGCGGCCGATGCCGTCGCCCGGCGTGTAGCGCGGGTTCATTTCGAACGGCGCGCGGTGCCCCCACCATCCCGACAGCGGCTGCGCGAGCGTGTCCTGATGGCGCTTCGCCACCCACGCGAATGCGGGCGAACCCGGTCCGCCGTTCAAATACTTGTACGTGCAGCCGACCGCGAAATCGGCTTGCACGCCGTTCAAATCGACGGGCACGGCGCCGGCCGAATGCGCGAGATCCCACAGCGCGAGCGCGCCTGCACGGTGAATGACTTGCGTGAGCGCCGCCATGTCGTGCATGTAGCCCGTTCGATAATTCACGTGCGTAATCATCGCGACCGCCGTGTCGTCGCGGATCGCATCGGGCAGTTCGGCGGGATCGTCGACGAGCCGCAGCGTATAGCCGCGATCGAGTTGTTCGATGAGGCCCTGCGCGATGTAGAGGTCGGTCGGAAAATTCGCGCGCTCGGAGACGATCACCCGCCGCTTCGGATCCCGGTCCTCAGCCATTCTGAGCGCCGCCGAAAGTAGTTTGAAAAGATTGACCGAAATCGTATCGGTCACGACGAGCTCATCGGGCGCCGCGCCGACGAGCGGGGCGAGCTTGTCGCCCAGGCGGCGCGGCAGAGCGAACCAGCCGGCCGCGTTCCAGCTGCGGATCAGCCCCTCGGCCCACTCGTGACCGATGACGGCTTGCGCGCGCGAGGCTGCCGCGACGGGCGGTACGCCGAGCGAGTTGCCGTCCAGATAGATGAGGCCGGGTGCGAGCGCGAATCGGTCGCGCAGCGGGGCAAGGGGATCGTCGCGGTCGAGCGCGATTGCATCGTCACGGGTTTTCATGAAGTCGGTTCGAAAGTGAAAGCGGTGAAATCTGCGGCGTTCAAGGGGCTACGCGTCGCTCGTGCGGCGTGCTCGGCGCGTCGTCAACGCGGTTCGGCATCCGCACGGCGTTGCCGCAGCACGGCCCGCACGGGGCTCGCATCGAGCGTCATGAGCTTGAGCGGCAGTGCGATGAGTTCGTAATCGCCGGGCGCGACCGCGTCGAGCACGAGGCCTTCCAAAATCGACATTCGATGCGCGCGCACGCGAGCGTGCGCATCCATCGTTTTGGACGCCTGCGGATCGAGCGACGGCGTATCGATACCGATCAGCACGACGCCGCGCGCGGCGAGAAAGTCGATGGTTTCGGGCGCGACGGCGCAAAAGGCGCTATCCCACCGGGTGACGGGCGCGCGCTCGTAAGTGCGCAGCAGCACGCGCGGCGGAAGGCCCTCGACGTGCCCCCGGACGTGTTCGGGTAGAACGAGCGGCGCGGCGCCGATGCAATGCACGACGCGGCAAGGGCCCAGATAGGGTGCAAGGGGCACGGCGCCGATCGGAAGGCCGTGCGCGTCGTAATGCAACGGCGCATCGGCGTGCGCGCCGGTGTGGGGCGAGCACGTCAGCCGGGCGACGTTGACGGGCGAACCGGCTTCCATCTGCCAGACGCGTTCGATACCGACGGGCGTATCGCCTGGCCACACCGGCGTTTGCTCATCGACGGGCGGCGAAATATCCCAGATCGTCTCTTGCATGTCTCCTCACTTGTTTCAAAAGCTGAGTCGATGATAGGCAACTTCGGGCGCAAAGTGCTTGCAAAATGCTCTCCACGAACCGGCCCGACTAGAACATAATTCGAGATAAACCGAAAAAGGGGGCCAAAAATGAATGCGATCTCGCTCGACGCAACCGATTGCCGCATCCTCAGCGTCCTGCAGAATGAGGGGCGAATCAGCAACCTGGATCTCGCCGACCGCATTTCGCTGTCGCCGTCGGCGTGCCTGCGCCGGTTGCGGCTGCTGGAGGAACAAGGCGTCATCGAACGGTATCGGGCATGCCTGAACCGTGAGGCGCTGGGCTTCGAACTGGAAGCGTTCGTCCAGGTTTCGATGCGCAACGATCAGGAAAATTGGCATGAACGGTTCGCGCAGGCCGTGCGGACATGGCCGGAAGTGGTCGGCGCGTTCGTCATCACCGGGGAGAGCCATTACTTGCTGCACGTGCTGGCGCACAATCTGAAGCATTACTCCGAGTTCGTGCTCAGCAAGCTCTACAAGGCACCCGGCGTCATGGACATTCGCTCGAACATCGTGCTTCAGACGCTGAAGGAGGACTCGGGCGTGCCCGTGTCGATGCCGGAAGGACAGCGCTAGCGGACGCATGCATCGCGCTCGGCGGCCGGCGCGCCGGCGGCGCGCGCCGCCACGCGCCACCACCCGCTGCGGCTAGCGCGCCTTTCGCGCCGCGCGGTGACGGCGGGCGCTCGTTCGGCGACTCCTTCAGAAGAATCGGAGAAAGCGCCGCACTGGGGGTTATTTGGTCCTAGGCGGCGCGGCATCGGCGCGCCCGCATTAAGGCTAGGACTAGCCTGGTTGCCCGTCCCAACTCCACCGGAGGCAACCGATGAAATGGAAAGAAGCGGCCATACTGCTCCTTCAACCCGACGATCAAACGATCCGCGAATGCGCCTATGCGTGGCGCAAGCGTTATGCCGTTCCGGCCGAACGGTGCTTTTCGCTTCGCTTCTCGCGCAGACAGGTCCATGGTGAGCCGTTGCCGCCAGGCTTCACCGAGTTGGGACGCAATTCGCTGTCGTTTAGCGGCCTCGAGACCAAGCTCATCATCGTCAGCCATGGGAATCCTTATGAGGTAGGAAATGGGAGGACGGCTCAAGACGCCGCGGCGTTCGCGGCGCAGCTTGCTGTTTGGGGGCTGAAGGAGGCCGGCCTGCTGGCATTTCGAAACTGTCTGATCGGCAAGCGCACTTTCCTGGACGACCTCGTCATGTCTCTCTCGACCTGGGGTATCGGGGTGGGCTGGCTCATCGGTTACAAGCGTGAGGCCTACTCGGTGCGGATCGATCCAAGCTGGCTAATGGCGTCCACCAACGCCGCCGAAACGATTCTGACCGAATCGCCCCCGGGTTGCGGGCACCCCCTGCGGGGCCGACGCCGGCCGGCGCCGCAGACGCAGCCTTATGAGGCGACAGGGTTCTTCGACAGGCTGCTGCGCGAGGCGACGAACGGCAGGCGCAAGCTGCCCGACGACAGGCGAGTCAAAATCGTTCGAGGCAATCGTTTCGTCTTGCCGCCCGGTGGGCCGTCCAGGCGGTATACGGCATTTCTCGAAACCGAGGTCTGAGCGCAGCCGGCAGCCAAGCAATCAAATGCCGTACCGCCGCAAGGGATCGAGCGCGAACCTGCCTAGAGAGGCTTGACCCCGTGGAATGCGCCGCCATGAAAGATAAGCGGCGCGATGTCGTCGGCGTTCGGATGCAGGCCGCAGCGCTCGACCTCACCGACGAAAATGACGTGGTCGCCTTCTTCGTAGCGGCTGCGGTTATGGCATTCGAACCACGCCAGCGCCCCTTCGAGCACGGGCATGCCCGTATCGCCGGCCGCGTGCGAAACGCCCGCGAACCGGTCACCCTTGACCGTCGCGAAGCGCTTGCACAGGTCGAGCTGCGACGCGGCCAGCACATTCACGACATAGTGGCTGTTCATCTGGAAGACGGGCATCGACGCCGACTTCGTCGCCAAGCTCCAAAGCACGAGCGGCGGGTCGAGCGACACCGAGTTGAACGAGCTGGCAGTGATCCCGATGAGCTGCCCTGACGGCGCACGTGTCGTGATGACGGTGACGCCGGTGGCGAATTGGCCAAGTGCCCGCCGAAACGCGGCGGCGTCGAAATTGGGAGGGCTCGCGCGCTTCATGGTGCCGAGGCTCCGGCCTGCGGTTCGGCGTCCGCGAGCGCCGCATGCGGGAGGGCGGGCGAAAAGAACGGGTTCAAAGTGGAAAATATCGTTGCGTGAATCGGCGAGTAAACCTCGATTTTAATGGAATCGGCCGACCTTGCCGCCTGCCCATGCGACGGAATCGACCGCGCTCGCGACTCACACGTTGGTCCAAAACGCACTAAGCTAACCTTTCTGAGCGCAGCGCGCGTACCGAGTGCGCTGCAGGGTGTCTTGCATGAAACAGGAGAGCGAAAGCCATGAGTCAGACGAGCGAAACCGCCACGCTGGGCGGCGGCTGTTTCTGGTGCCTCGAAGCCGTGTATATCGACGTGGAAGGCGTGACCGGCGTCGAGTCGGGCTATGCGGGCGGCACGCTCCAGCGCCCGACGTACGAGCAAGTGTGTGACGGCGGGACCGGTCACGCCGAAGTCGTCAAGGTCCAATTCGACCCGACCAAGATCAGCTACCACGAAATTCTGCAGATCTTTTTCTCTATCCACGATCCGACGCAGCTCAATCGTCAGGGCAACGACGTGGGCGAGCAGTACCGGTCGGTCATCTTTACGCATGACGACCGCCAGCGCGACATCGCCCTCGAGGCGATCCGCGAGCTCGAGCGAGACAACGTCTACGACACGCCGATCGTCACGCAGGTCGTCCCGCTCGAGGACAACTACTGGCCCGCCGAGGCCTATCATCAACGCTACTTCGCCCAACATCCCGAACAAGGCTATTGCACGTTCGTCGTTGCGCCGAAGGTCGCCAAGTTTCGTGCGAAGTTCGCCAGTTGGATGCGGCCAGGCGCCTGAGTGGAAGGGGCGCCGCGACGGTTGGCGGTTGGCGGCCGGCGGCCGTTTTCGTGCTTCGAACCGGGCCCGACGTTGAACTTCGTTCCGGCCCGAACGGGACGAGCCCGCGCCTAGACGGCCTAAGCCGCCGGCTCCGGGGCGCCGGCCGGCGGCGCGTCGTCGCGCAGCCGCTCGCAGGCCGCGGCGATTTCCCGAGCGAGCGCGATGCACGTGAGCGGCGCCGATCCCTCGGCCTTGTTGTTCGTCACGATCAGCACCGGCTGACCGGCAATCGCATAGCGGGCGGCCAACTCGGCGAGCGCCGAGCGCGTGGCCGGATCCTCGTCGACGAGGCGATTGAACGGTTCGTACTTCGCCTTCGCCTGCTCGTACTTGAACCCGCCGTGCAGGCTCCAGCGCACGATCAGCGGCCCGCAAGGCGCTTCGCCGTCGAGCAAGGCCAGGGCGGCCGCCTGTCGCAACGGGTCCGGCATGCGCGCGTGAAGTCCGACGCAGTACCGCACCCCTCGCTCGCGCAGCATACGGATCAGGCGCGGCGTCAGCAAGCAGGCATCGCGGATCTCCAACGCATAGCACGGCCGAGGCGCGTCGGCGTCGGCAGCGCCGTCGCCCTCGCCCTCGCCGAACGAGGGCAGCGTCGGCAGCGCGTCGAAAAACGCCCCGAGCTTTTCGACGAAAGCAGCCGGGTCCGCCAAGATCCGATCGGGCAGCGGCGGAAACTGGAAAACGAGCGCGCCTGCCTTGGCGCCGAGCCCCTCTAGGCAAGGCGTCACGAACTCGTTGGCGGCCAATGGCGCATCGAGAAAGCAGGGGTTCTCGGCGATCGGCTCGCCGCGCTCGGCGCGTAGCGTCGCGTCCGTCACGGATGCCGGGGCTTTAACGATGAACCGGAAATCATCCGGCACTTGCTGGGCGTAGCGCAGATAGTCGGCGACCGACAGCGGTGCGTAAAACGAGCGGTCGATGCTGACCGTGCGCAATAGCGGATGCGCCCCGTAGGCGCCGAGCCCGTCGCGCGCGAGCTTCGAATCGCTGTAGGCCTGTCCGTAGACGATGCCCTCCCAGCCCGGAAACGACCACGACGAGGTGCCGAGATGCACGCGCTCAGGCAGTGCCCGAGCGGCGTCGATCACCTCGGCGGACGGCGTCGCGGGAAGGACGGCGCGCGCGCGGCGGCCGCGTCCAGGGGGCGCCTCGGCCGGGTTGCCGGTGCCCGCGCAAGGCCCGGCGGTTTCCTCGAGACTTGAATCGGACGACGACACCGGCTCGGGGGAGCCGGCGCCGGAGTTGCCGAACAGATCGAATTGCGTGTCTTCTTTACTGGCTGCCATCGATTGCCGAGCCCGTGGATCGGGCCCTCGTGCGCGCTACGCGCTGAGCGGCCGATCGTACATGTAGCGGCGCGACCAAGGCAATGTCTGCGCGCTGCGGCCGGCTTTGCGGCAGACCACTTGGTAGATCGATACGTCGTCATGTTCGAACGCATAGGCGCAACCGGCCAGGTAGACGCGCCAGATGCGGAATTTTTCGTCTTCGACGAGCGTTTTCAGCTTCTCGGCGTGCGCTTCGAAGTTCTCTGTCCAGATCTCGAGCGTATGCGCGTAATGGCGCCGCAAGCTCTCGATGTCGATCGCCTCGAGGCCGCCGCGCTGCATCGCTTCGAGCGCGAGGCTGATATGCGGCAGTTCGCCGTCGGGGAAGACGTATCGATCGATGAACTCGCCGCCGCCGAGCGCCGTTTCGCCGCTGTCGTAATCGCTCGACGTGATGCCGTGGTTCATGGCGACCCCGTCGTCGGCCAGCAGTTCGCGCATTTTCGTGAAATACGTCGGCAGATTCTTCCGGCCCACGTGCTCGAACATCCCGACGCTCGTGATCCGGTCGAATTGGCCCTCGATGTCGCGATAGTCTTGCAGCCGGATCTCGATTTTGTCGACGAGGCCCGCCGCCTTCACTCGCTCGGTGGCCAGATCGAATTGGTTTTGCGAAAGCGTCACGCCAAGGCAGGTCGCGCCGAACTTGCTCGCGGCGCGCAGCACGAGCGCGCCCCAGCCGCAGCCGATATCGAGGAGCCGTTGGCCCGGCTGGAGCTGGATTTTGGTGAGGATGTGGTCGATCTTCTTGAGCTGCGCCGTGCCCAAGTCTTCATCGCCGTTTTCGAAGTAGGCGCACGAGTACACCATGTTCTCGTCGAGCCAGTAGCGATAGAACTCGTTCGAAACGTCGTAGTGATACTGGATGGCTTTCTTGTCCGACGCTTTCGTATGATTGAAGTAGCGCCGCACGCGAGCGAGGTTCCCCGCACTCGCCACGGTGCTCTTCGCCAACGAATAGCCGATCGAGATGATGTCCGAGAGCTTGCCCTCGATGTCGATCTTGCCCTTCACGTAAGCCTCGCCGAGGTTATCGAGGCTCGGCGCCAGCAGCAGCGGCAACGCCGAGGCCGACTTCACCTTCAGCGTGACTTGCGGCGCCGCGAAGCTGCCGAAGTCCAGTTGCTGCCCGTTCCATAACACGAGACGCGCCGGCAGATTCGTCTTGCTGCGCACGTCGTCCACCCAATGAGCCAGCTTTTTCTCCCAGAACATGCGTTTTCTCCGTGTACGTTGAAAATGCAAAGCAGAGGAAAGCAGCCGCCCGCGTTTCTCGTGCAAACGCGGGCGGCGTGGTCTTGCAAAGACGTTCGAGCGACGCGGCCCCGGCGCGGGCGGTGAGGCGGCCGGGCCCCGGGAGACCCGGGGAAAACGCCTATGGCGCGTCAGCCTGGCGTCAAGGCGAAAGCCGCGAGATGCGCCAGCCGGCGCCGCTCTCACGCGTGTACAGAATGCGATCGTGCAAGCGCGACGGGCGCCCTTGCCAAAATTCGATGGTTTCCGGCACGAGACGATAGCCGCCCCAGTGCGGCGGCCGCGGCGGCGTTTCGCCGAAGCGCTCCGAGAACGCCTTCTCGCGCGCCTCGAGCAGCGCGCGGCTCTCGAGCGGCCTGCTCTGCTCGGACGCCCATGCGCCGATGCGAGAGCCCAGCGGGCGCGAGTGGAAATACAGGTCGCTTTCCTCGGCGCTCGTTTTCACGACCGTGCCTTCGACACGCACCTGGCGTTCGAGCTCGATCCAATAGAACAGCAGGCTTGCGTGCGGATTGGCGGCCAAATCCAGCCCTTTGCGGCTTTCATAGTTCGTAAAGAACACGAAGCCGCGTTCGTCGACGCCCTTGATCAGCACGATTCGGGCCGAGGGGTAGCCGCGTGCGTCGACCGTGGCGAGCGTCATCGTATTGGGCTCCGGCAGCCGCGCGTCCAGCGCTTGCTTGAACCAAGCCTCGAATTGGCGGATCGGATCGGCGTCGACGCTCGTTTCATCGAGCGAGTCGCGCGCATAGTCTTTTCGGAGTTCGGCGAGGGTAGTCATGTTCGTTCTTATGCGACCGCTACAGGCCGAGTCAGTATAGCCAACCGCGAAAAAACGTGCCGTGTGTCGGTCAGCCGCAATCCCGGCGGACATCCCGCGGCGGGCGGGGCGCCCGAACCGTTCGCCGGCGCATGGGCAACTGCGCACGGGCCGTTGAGGCACAATACAGGCCTTGCTCGTACGATTGACTCGCATCATGTCCAGCCTCGGCGCCACCGCGACACGCCCCGATCTTACTCCCCCGCCAGCCCAGGAGCACGCCGAACTGGCGGACCGCGCACGCAGGTTCGGCGGCATCGCCCGGCTATACGGCCCGCCGGCGCTGGCGGCCTTCGAGCGCGCGCACGTGGCCGTGATCGGCATCGGCGGCGTCGGCTCATGGGCCGCCGAGGCGCTTGCGCGCAGCGCCATCGGCACGCTGACGCTGATCGATCTCGATAATGTTGCTGAAAGCAATACCAACCGGCAAATTCATGCGCTGGACGGAAATTACGGCAAGCCGAAAGTCGATGCGATGGCCGAGCGGATCGCGTTGATCGACCGCCGGTGCGACGTGCGCCGCGTCGAGGATTTCGTCGATCAGGACAATTTCGACGCATTGCTCGGCGCCGGCTTCGATTACGTGGTGGACGCGATCGACAGCGTGCGGACGAAAACGGCGCTCATCGCCTGGTGCGTGGCGCGCGAGCAGCCGCTGGTCGTGGTCGGAGGTGCAGGCGGGCAGCTCGATCCCACGCGCATTCGCATCGAAGATCTCGCTCAGACGATTCAAGACCCGCTGCTGTCGAAAGTGCGCGCGCAGTTGCGCAAGCAGCACGGCTTTCCACGTGGGCCCAAGGCGAAGTTCAAGGTGAGCGCCGTGTATTCCGACGAGCCGCTCATTTACCCGGAAGCGGCCGTGTGCGACATGGACGACGTCGCGCAGCACGTGGACACTGCGCCGGGGCACGCCGGGCCCGTCGGGCTCAATTGCGCGGGGTTCGGGTCGAGCGTCTGCGTGACGGCGAGTTTCGGGTTCGCCGCCGCCGCGCACGTGTTGCGCTCGTTGGCGAAGCAGGCGGCCGGTTGACGCGCGGGCCACGACCGCCTTGCCGGTACGCGGCCTTGCGGTGTTGCGGCGTGACGGCGTGACGGCGAGGAACGCGCGGCTGCCGCGCCCGCCCCTGGCGCGGGCGCCGCGTCAAACGTTCAATGCAGCGTCGTGCTGAGCTTGCGGCGCCACGCAGCCACGAGCTCGGGCCGGTGCGACGCCAGATCGAACACCGACAGCATCGTTTTGCGGCCCACGTCGTCACGGAACGTCCGATCGCGCTTCACGATCTCGAGCAGGTGCTCCAGCGCCGGCTCATAGGCGCGTCGAGCGATGAGCGCGTTGGCCAGATCGAAACGGGCCTCGAGATTGCCCGGATCGGCGGCGACGGCGGCTTCGAGCGCGTCGGTCGGGGGTAGCTCGGCGGCCGCGTCGAGCGCATCGAGACGCGTCTTGAGCGTGTTGTAGCGCACGTCGATGCCCTGCGTCGTCTTGGGCGAAAGCAGCTCGGCCTCGCGGCGCGCGTCGTCGATCTGTTCTTCGTCGAGCAGCAGTTCGATCAGATCGAGCCGGGCTTCGTCGAAACCCGGATCGAGCGCGAGCGCCGCTTGCAGGTGGTCGCGGGCGACGCCGCGCTGGCCTTCCTCGAGCGCATGGAGCGCGGCGCGCCGTTCGGCCTGCGCCGGGTTCGGCACCAGCCGTTCGAGGAACGCGCGCAACTGGCTCTCGGGCAGCACGCCGGTAAATTGATCGACAGGGCGCCCTTCCAAGAACGCGACCACATGCGGAATGCTGCGCACCTGAAAGTGCGCGGCCAACTGCGGATTCTCGTCGACGTTGACCTTCACGAGCCGCCAGCGGCCGGCGTATTCGTGTTCGAGTTTTTCGAGCAGCGGACCGAGCGACTTGCAAGGGCCGCACCATGGCGCCCAGAAATCGACGAGAACGGGGGCGTGCGCCGAGGCGGCGATCACGTCTTGTTCGAACGTGGCCAGAGTCGTGTTCATCGCTTCCTCACTTCCTCAGAAGACAGAGATACGCAGCAGATGGGGGACGCCGCGCGCCATTTCAACCGCACGACGGCGCGGCTGTGCTCAATGCGTGGGACGTTCGGGCAACGGGATCCATTCCGTCTCGCCCGGCACCTTGCCCATCGTTTGGGCGGCCCAAGCCTGCTTCGCCTGTGCGATCTTTTCGCGCGAACTGGCGACGAAATTCCATTCGATGAAGCGCTCGCCGTCGAGTTTCGCGCCGCCGAGCAGCATGACGGTCGCGCCGGCGCGGCTCGACAGCGTCACGGTCTCGCCGGGGGCGAGCACGGCCATATGGGCGCTCGCGAGCGGCTCGCCGTCGATCGCGAGATCGCCGTCGACGAGATAGACGCCGCGCTCCTCGTGTTCGGGCTCGACCGCGAGCGCGCTGTCGGGCGCGAAGTTCGCCGCCACGTAAAGCGTCGGCGAAAACGTGCGCGTGGGCGCTTGCGCACCGAAGGCGCTGCCGGCGATGACGGTCAGCGCGACGCCGTTGCGCTCGACTTGCGGCAGCGTGGCGGCCGCGTGGTGCTCGAATGCGGGTTCGGTGTCTTCATGCGCGAGCGGCAGCGCCACCCATGTTTGAATGCCGTGCATCACCTGGCCGCGGCGCCGCTCGTCGTCGGGAGTACGTTCCGAGTGAACGATGCCGCGTCCGGCCGTCATCCAATTGACGTCGCCGGGTGTAATTTTCTGCACGGAGCCGAGGCTGTCCCGGTGCAGCATGACGCCTTCGAATAGATACGTGACCGTTGCGAGCCCGATGTGCGGGTGCGGCCGCACGTCGACGCCCGTGCCCGGTGCGTAAGTGGCCGGACCCATGTGATCGAAGAAAATGAACGGGCCGACGAGGCGTGCGGCGAGCGCCGGCAGCACGCGACGCACGGTGAGGCTTCCGATGTCGCGCAGCGACGGCTTGAGAATGGCTTTGACGGACGGCGGCACGGCGCGCTCCCTTGGCGATCGCGGACGCCCATTGTACGTCGCCGGGGCGATCGGGCGCCGGAGCCTGCGCACCGATGGTCCGCGCCTGGCCGCGGCCGGCAGCCCTTCCGGCAGCCCTTCCCATAGTATCTAGACCAAGGCTGGACGCAGCCGCCGGCGCGCTCAGGCCATCCGGTTCTTCGCGAGCGGCGGGTTCGCCGCAAAATAGCGTTTGATGCCCTTCAGGATCGCGTTGGCCATTTCGCTGCGATAGCCGTTGTCGTTCAACCGGGTTTCTTCCTCGGGATTGCTGATGAACGCGGTTTCGACGAGGATCGACGGAATATCGGGCGCCTTGAGCACGGCGAACCCCGCTTGTTCCACCGACCCCTTGTGCAGCTTGTTGATTTCGCCGACTTCTTTCAGCACGAACGACCCGTAGCGCAGCGAGTCGCGGATTTGCGCCGTCGTCGACATGTCGAACAGCGCACGGTTGACGGATTCGTCTTGCGTCTTGACGTTGATGCCGCCGATGAGATCCGACGAGTTCTCCTTGTTGGCCATCCAGCGCGCCGCCGCGCTCGACGCACCGTGTTGCGATAGCGCGAAGACCGACGAGCCGTGCGCGGCGGGGGTCGTAAAGGCGTCGGCGTGGATCGAAACGAAGAGGTCGGCGCCCACGCGCCGCGCTTTTTGCACGCGTACGTTCAGCGGCACGAAGAAATCGGCGTCGCGCGTCATCATGGCCCGCATATTGGGCTGCGCGTCGATCAGCGCGCGTAGCTTTTTGGCGATGTCGAGGGCCACGTGCTTTTCATAGGTGCCGGCGCTACCGATCGCGCCCGGATCTTCGCCGCCGTGGCCCGGATCGATGGCGACTGTCAGCAGACGCACCGTCTTGCCGGACTTGGGCGTCGTGAACGCATACGTATCGCCGCCGTCGAGGCCGTCCTCGTTCGGGGCGGCATGCGCGCCCGGCTCGTTTTTGCGCTGCGCCAGCGTGGGCGGCGCAGCGCTCGGCTTCGACGGCTTGCGGGCGCCGCCCGAGCCCGCGCTCCCGTTCGAACCCGGGGCGCCAGGCGGCGTGTTTTGCGCATAGCGCTCGAAAAACGCGTCGCTGTTGTCGGACGGCGACGCCGAAGGCGGGCTGGCTGGCCCCGCGAGCGGCGCCGGCGGTTGCTGCAGGGCGTTCTTGTCGCGCTCGCTGTCGTTCAGCCGCTTTTCCTTGCGCTCGGTTTCGGCGAGCAATTCCATCAGCGGGTCGGGCGCGACGGTCGGATACAGGTCGAGCACGAGCCGGTAGCGGTAGGTTCCCACAGGAGGAAGCGAGAACACCTGAGGCTTGACCGAGCCTTTCAAGTCGAAGACGAGGCGAACGACGTGCGGCTGGAATTGGCCCACGCGCACCGTTTGGATCTGCGGGTCGTTCGGGGTGATCTTCGAGACGAGATCGCGCAATGCTTGATCGAGATCGAGGCCATTCAAATCGACGACGAGGCGATCGGGGCCTTGCAGCAACTGCTGCGTCGTTTGCAGCGGCTGATCCGATTCGATCGTCACGCGCGTGTAATCGCGCGCAGGCCAAACGCGCACGCCGAGCACGGAGCTTGCCAGTGCGAGACGCGGCATGGACAGCGAGGCGGCGAGCCCCACGACGAGCGTGGACGCGCCCGCGCGCAGCATTTGGCGGCGGCGCCAGTTGTGCGTCGCGGTCGCGGCCGATTCGATTGATTTGTACGGCTTGATCAACATCTTTCGAGACATGCTTTTCCTGATTCGCTGTAGGCGCGCGCGTCGAGCCGGCGCCGCTCGTCGTCGCCTGGCTCGAGCGCGAAGACGAGATCGGGGGTGCCGAGCAGCGCGCCTGCTTTTTGCGGCCATTCGACGAGGCAGATCGCACCCGAATCGAAATATTCGCGAAAGCCGGCGTCGGCCCATTCGGCCGGATCGGCGAAACGGTATAGATCGAAGTGATAGAGCGCAAGTTCACCGTCGCCGCGCGCGAGCGCGTACGGTTCGACGAGGGTGTAGGTCGGGCTGCGAACACGGCCCGTATGACCGAGGCCCGCCAATGTCGCGCGAACGAGGGTCGTCTTGCCGGCGCCCAAATCGCCGAGCAATTGCACGTGAAGGCCCGTGAAGCCGGGCGTCGCGCGAACGAACTCGATCGCGTGCGCGAAGCGCGCGCCGAACGCGTCGGTGGCTGCGAGGTCGTCGAGCGTGAAGCGGCGCTCGAGAAGCGTTTTCGCGAGCGGAAGAAGCGACGGATCGGGCTCGGCAGGCATCTCGTAAAATAGCGGAATGAAACGAAGTTCGGAACAGGCCGCCTCTTGCGCGAAACCCCTCGACGATACCGCGCTGGCTGCGCTCGCGCAGCGCATCAAGGCATGGGGCCGGGCGCTGGGCTTCGGCGCGGTCGGCATCAGCGATACCGATCTATCCGATGCCGAAGCGGCGCTTGCCGCTTGGCTCGAGGCGGGCTGCCACGGAGAGATGGATTATATGGCCAAACATGGCGCCAAACGCGCACGGCCGGGCGAGCTTGTGGCCGGCACGCGACGCGTCATCACGGCGCGCATGGCCTATTTGCCCGCATCGGCGGCGACGGATGCGCCCCCGGCCGCGCACGATGAAAGCGTACCGTCAGGGAGGCTCGGCGCTGCGCCCGCGGCCGCGTCGGAGGGCGCCTCCGACGCCGCAAGCGCGGGCGGGCGAGGCGATTGGCGTGCTCGCGAGCTTTCGCGCCTTGCCGATCCTTCCGCCGCCGTCGTATCCGTGTACGCGCGAGGCCGCGATTACCACAAGGTGATGCGCCAGCGCCTTCAGCAACTCGCCGAGCAAATCGAGCGCGAAGTGGGCGCATACGGCTATCGGGTGTTCACCGACTCGGCGCCCGTGCTCGAAGTCGCGCTCGCCCAGAAGGCGGGCCTCGGCTGGCGCGGCAAGCACACGCTGCTGCTCGAGCGCGATGCGGGTTCGTTGTTCTTTCTCGGTGAAATCTACGTCGACATCCCGTTGCCGACCGATGCGCAGACCGATCCCGACCGCGCCAAGCGCGAAGCCGGCGCGCATTGCGGGCATTGCACGCGCTGCATCGACGCTTGCCCGACCGGTGCGATCGTCGCGCCCTACCGCGTCGATGCGCGGCGCTGCATTTCCTATCTGACGATCGAATTGAAGGGCAGTATTCCCGAGGCGCTGCGTCCGCTGATCGGCAATCGCATCTATGGCTGCGACGACTGCCAGCTCGTGTGCCCATGGAACAAGTTCGCGCAGACGGCGCCCGTCGACGATTTCGAGGTTCGGCACGGACTGTCCGATGCGCGGCTCGTCGATCTCTTTGCTTGGACCGAGCAAGAGTTCGATACGCGCATGCAAGGCAGCGCGATTCGCCGCATCGGTCATGAGCGATGGCTGCGCAACTTGGCCGTCGCGATGGGCAATGCGCTGCGCGCTTCGCACCCGGGGTCGCAACGCGAAGAGGAACGCGGCCGAGAGCCGCAAGGCTGCGATCGGCCGGAAAAGCGCGCCTACGCCCACGTCGGCCCGACGCAGCCGCTCGACGCCTCGGAACGCGCGCGCATCGTCGCTGCGTTGCGCGCGCGCGCACAGGATCCGTCGCCGCTCGTGCGCGAGCACGTGCAGTGGGCGCTGCAAGCGGCGTAAGCTATGTCCCGCGACGCCACCGCCAACCAAGGAGATAGGAGCGCAGCGATGTACAACGCCGTCGTGACCGCACCGTTCGGCAAGGTCGGTATCGAAGTCGATGCCGCCGCGGGCGTCGTGCGCGCGATCTCGTATTTGGAGCATTCCACGCCGGCATCGGCGCCCGATTCGTCGCTTGCCGAACGCGCTGCGCGCCAGATCGAGCGGTATCTCGCCGATGCGGCGGCGACGTTCGACCTGCCGCTCGCGGCCGTGGGTACACCGTTCCAGCGGCGCGTCTGGCTGGCGATGTGCGAGATTCCGCTCGGCAGCGTGCTGACCTACGGGACGCTCGCGCGACAGGTGGGCGGCGTGCCGCGCGCGGTCGGTCAAGCATGCGGCGACAATCCTTTCCCGCTCGTGATTCCTTGTCATCGCGTCGTCGCGGCCAACGGGCTTGGCGGGTTTTCGCATCACGCGGGCGACGGTTTCTATCCGCGCGTCAAGCGCTGGCTGCTCGCCCACGAGAGCAATCAACTGGCGCTGGCGCTATGAGCGGACACGGTCGTCTCGACGAGAGGGGCGAGCAGGCCGCCGTCCAGCCGCTGCCCGAGCCGCAGGCGAGCGCGGCCCTTGGCGAGCCGTCGGCCGACGCCGAAACATCCGCGCTGCAAGCGGCCAACGTGCGATCCATCGATGCATTCGGCGATTCGCTATGGCTCGAGCACGGCCTCGCCCGCAACACGCTCGACGCCTATGGGCGCGACCTGCGCCTGTTCGCCGACTGGCTCGTCCGTACCCACGCGGTGGGAATCGACGGCGCGAACGAAGCGCACGTCAACGGATATCTCGCGGCGCGCAGCGACGGCAAGACGACGTCCGCCAACCGCCGGCTATCGGTGTTCCGGCGCTACTACGCGTGGGCGCTGCGAGAGCATCGCGTAAGTGCGGATCCGACGATGCGCATTCGCTCGGCCAAGCAGGCGCCGCGCTTCCCGTCGACGCTGACCGAGGCGCAAGTCGAAGCGCTGCTCGCCGCGCCCGATGTCGATACGGCGCTCGGCTTGCGCGACCGAACGATGCTCGAGCTCATGTATGCGAGCGGACTGCGCGTGAGCGAATTGGTCTTGCTCAAGACCGTCGAAGTCGGCCTGAACGAAGGCGTCGTGCGCGTGATGGGCAAGGGCTCGAAAGAGCGTCTGGTCCCGTTCGGCGAAGAGGCCCACGGCTGGATCACACGCTACCTGCGCGACGGACGGCCCGCGCTGATCGGCGCGCGCGCTGCCGATGCGCTGTTCGTGACCGCGCGCGGCGAGGGGATGACGCGCCAGCAGTTCTGGAACATCGTCAAGCGGCATGCGCGCGCGGCGGACGTGCAGACGCCGCTTTCGCCGCACACGCTGCGTCACGCGTTCGCGACGCACCTCATCAATCACGGCGCCGACTTGCGGGTCGTGCAACTGCTGCTCGGGCACGCCGATATTTCGACGACGCAGATTTACACGCACGTTGCGCGGGAGCGGCTGAAGTCATTGCACGCGGCCCATCACCCGCGAGGGTGACCTCGGCTCGTCCGCGGCAGCCGCGGCCCGAGCGGCCCGAGCCTGCCGAAGGGAAACCGCATTCCATTCTTCATTACGCTTACCGCTTACAATGCGCCGATGAGCAAAACCAAACATGTTTCGGAGACCCCGGCCACGCAGTTTCTGCGTCGTCACAACGTCGGTTTCGGCGAGCATCCCTACGATTACGTCGAGCACGGCGGCACGTCCGAATCGGCGCGTCAGCTGGGCGTGGATGAACACAGCGTCGTCAAGACGCTCGTCATGGAAGACGAAAACGCCAAGCCGCTCATCGTGCTGATGCATGGCGATCGCACGGTGTCGACGAAGAATCTAGCGCGCCAGATCGGCGCAAAACGCGTGGAACCGTGCAAGCCCGAGGTCGCGAATCGCCACTCGGGCTATCTCGTCGGCGGCACCTCGCCCTTCGGGACGAAAAAGACGATGCCGGTCTACGTCGAGTCGAGCATCCTCGAACTCGGCGCTATCTATCTGAACGGCGGACGCCGCGGCTACCTCGTGAGCCTCGCCCCGTCGGTGCTCACGTCGCTGCTCGGCGCGCGCCCCGTGCAATGCGCAAGCGTGGACTGAGCCGCGCCGTTCTGTAGAATGAGCCGCCCCGCGCGTTCGCGCGCTATGCCAGTCCAGTCGAAAGAGTTCCGCCCATGCCACTTCTTATCGCCACCGTCGCCGCTTATTTGATCGGATCGGTCTCGTTTGCCGTTATCGTCAGCGCCGCCATGGGGCTGGCCGATCCGCGTTCGTACGGCTCGAAAAACCCCGGTGCGACGAACGTGCTGCGTAGCGGCAACAAGGTCGCGGCCATCCTCACGCTCGTAGGCGACGCGTTCAAAGGCTGGCTGGCCGTCTGGCTCGTGGCGCGGTTCGGCCCGAGTTACGGCCTGGACGATACGGCTGTCGCGCTGGCGGCGATCGCCGTCTTCCTCGGCCATCTCTACCCGGTTTTCTTCAAGTTCAAGGGCGGCAAAGGCGTGGCGACGGCAGCGGGCGTCCTGTTGGCGATCCATCCCGTGCTGGGCCTCGCGACGGCGCTGACCTGGCTCATCATTGCATTCTTTTTCCGCTATTCGTCGCTGGCCGCGCTCGTTTCGGCGGTGTTCGCGCCGTTGTTCGACGTGTTCTTGTTCGGCGCGAATCGAATCGCATGGGCCGTCTTCGCCATGAGCGCGCTGCTCGTGTGGCGTCACCGCGGCAACATCGCGAAACTGATCGCGGGCAAGGAAAGCCGTATCGGCGAGAAGAAGGCCGGGGCGACGGCCGGCGGCGAACGCAACGCGGACGGGGCGCACGCACGCAAGCACTGAGGGCGTCGTCGCCGGCCGGAAGCAGCGGGAAGGAAGCGGGAAGGAAGCGGCTGGCCGAACCGCAAGCCGGTTCGGCATCGGAAGGGTAGCGGATGGGCCGGCCCGGCCGCACCGATCTCGCCGATCGGGTCGGCCGGGCCGATCGCATCAATCGCGGAAATTGTTGAAGTCGAGCGGGGTGTCGGTGACATCCTTACGCAGCATGGCGATCACGCTCTGCAGGTCGTCGCGCTTGGCGCCCGTGACACGCACGGCGTCGCCCTGGATGCTCGCTTGAACTTTGATCTTGCTGTCCTTGACGAGCTTGACGATCTTTTTCGCCAGGTCGCCCGACACGCCTTTCTTGATCGTGACGACCTGCTTGACCTTGTCCCCGCCGATTTTCTCGATCTTGCCGTAATCGAGAAAGCGCACGTCGACGCCGCGCTTGGCCATCTTCGACAGCAGAACGTCCTTCACTTGGCCGAGCTTGAACTCGTCGTCGGCGAACATCGTCAGTTCGCGTTCCTTTTGCTCGACTCGCGCGTCTGATCCCTTGAAATCGAAGCGCGTAGAGATCTCTTTGTTGGATTGCTCGATCGTATTCTTTACTTCGACCATGTTGGCTTCGCAGACGACATCGAACGACGGCATATCTATTTCTCCGGAATGGGTAGGGGGCAACGGCCAGCCGCATCGATGCGGCCTTGCCCGCGGATTCTGCTTCCCCGCGCTGACATTGCGCCCGGGGCACTGGCTATAATCACGACCGATCGACATTTTACCGATGCCTTTCTTCCGAGAAAACGCCGGGCCGCAACCGCGCACCATCGATGCATCGCATTGTGCGACGGCGCGGCCCTGCAGTGCAGCGCAAGCGCGCTCTTTGCCGATGTCCGCCTCCGACTCCGACTGCCCCGTATTGCTTTCAGATTATTCGCTTCGCCCGTACAACACGTTCGGCTTCGATGCCCGCGCGCGCTGGTACTGCGCCATCGAATCGGCCGATCAATTCGCGGCCGCGTTGCGCGATTCGCGCGTGGCCGGCTTGCCGTTTCTCGTGCTCGGCGGCGGCAGCAACGTCGTACTGACACAGGATTTCGAGGGCTTGGTCATGCGCGTGGCGCTGACGGGCAAACGTCTCGTGCGCGAAGACGGCGAGGCCTGGTATGTCGAAGCCGCAGCCGGAGAAAACTGGCATGCGTTCGTTGCATGGACGCTCGCAAACGGCTTGCCCGGGCTCGAGAATCTCGCGTTGATTCCGGGCACGGTCGGCGCAGCGCCCATCCAAAATATCGGCGCATACGGGCTGGAAATGGCCGAGCGCTTTCATTCGCTGCGCGCGATCGAGCTTGCGACGGGCGAAGCCGTCGAACTCGACGCGGCGCAATGCCGCTTTGGTTACCGAGATAGTTTCTTCAAGCAGGCGGGCCGCGGGCGGTTCGCGATCACGTCGGTGACGTTCCGCCTGCCGAAAGCATGGACGCCGCGCGCCGACTACGCCGACGTGGCGCGCGCACTCGCGGCGACCGGTGCGGATGCATCGCCGCAAGCCATTTTCGACGCCGTCGTGGCCGTGCGCCGCGCCAAGTTGCCCGATCCGGCGGAACTCGGCAATGCGGGCAGTTTCTTCAAGAACCCGGTCGTCGACGAAAAAACGTACGAAGCGTTGCGTGCGCGCGAGCCGCAAGTCGTGTCGTATCCGCAAGGCGACGGCCGCGTGAAACTGGCGGCCGGCTGGCTGATCGATCGCTGCGGGTGGAAGGGGCGGGCGATGGGATCTGCCGCCGTGCACGAGCGTCAAGCGCTCGTACTCGTCAATCGAGGCGGTGCGACCGGCGCACAGGTGCTCGCGCTCGCGCGGGCGATCCAAGAGGATGTGCGGGTACGCTTCGGTGTCGAACTCGAGCCGGAGCCGGTCGTCGTTTAGTGCCCTCGAGCTCGCGCTCGAACTCGAGCGAGCGCCGCCGGCCGGGGAGGCCGGCGATCTCGGTCAGTGGTTGAGCTTGCCGAGCAGCAAGAATTCCATCAGCGCCTTTTGCACGTGCAGCCGGTTTTCGGCTTCGTCCCAGACGACGCTTTGCGGACCGTCGATGACGTCCGCGCTGACTTCTTCGCCGCGGTGCGCGGGCAGGCAGTGCATGAAAAGCGCATCCGGACGCGCACGCGCCATCATTTCGGCATCGACGCACCAATCGGCGAACGCGGCCTTGCGCGCTTCGTTCTCGGCTTCGAACCCCATGCTGGTCCAAACGTCGGTGGTGACGAGGTCGGCGCCTTCGCAGGCTTGGTTCGGGTCCTCGAACTCTTCGTAGAACGGCGCGCTGTCGGCCGCGACGAGCGCCGGGTCGAGCTTATAGCCGGCCGGCGTCGAGACGCGCAGCTTGAAGCCGAGGATTTGCGCGGCTTCGATCCAGGTGTACAGCATGTTGTTGGCGTCGCCTACCCACGCCACGGTCTTGCCGGCGATCGGGCCCCGGTGTTCGTAGAACGTGAAGATATCGGCAAGCACTTGGCACGGGTGGTACTCGTTCGTCAGCCCGTTGATGACGGGGACGCGCGAGTTTTCCGCGAACCGACGCAGGATGTCCTGCCCGAACGTGCGGATCATGATGATGTCGACCATCCGCGAGATGACCTGGGCGGCGTCTTCGATCGGTTCGCCTCGGCCGAGCTGGGTATCGCGCGTGCTCATGAATACGGCGTGGCCCCCGAGCTGGAAGATGCCGGCTTCGAACGAAAGGCGCGTGCGCGTCGAATGCTTCTCGAAGATCATCGCGAGCGTGCGGTCGTGCAGCGGGTGATAAGTCTCGTAGTTCTTGAACTTGCGTTTCAGGATGCGCGCACGTTCTAGCACGTACTCGTAGTCGTCCCGGGAGAAGTCGTTGAACTGCAGGTAGTGACGGATTTGTTTGGCGGCCATGAAACAAATACGGCGGGCTTGACCCGGCGCTCGCGCACCGGACGGCGCCGCCGTCGATGTGGTAACTCCAGGCAGCATAAAGGATTTTTTTCCGTTTGACGAGCCGCGGCAGGGGCATGCCCCGTTTGTGTGCAGTGCGGCAAAAGTCGCTTCCGGTGGTATAATCGACGAGTTTTCCCAAGCCCGGCGGGCAGGCTTCGGGCAAGTCTCATGGGTTTTTTACATGGCCGAAGCATCCCACACTGAATTCTTCATTCAAGGCATCACGAAAGGCGGAAAGAAATTTCGCCCCAGTGATTGGTCGGAACGTCTCGCAGGGGTCATGTCGTGCTACGGCCCCGGCGCCCAAGGCCCGAATGCGCGGCTGCAGTACTCGCGCTACGTGCGCCCCATCCTCCTCGGCGATCTGAAATGCGTCATCCTCGATTCGCGGCTGCGCGACATCGAGCCGATGGCATTCGACTTCGTCATGAACTTCGCGAAGGACAACGATCTCGTCGTGACCGAGGCTTGCGAACTGCCTGACGATCACGGCGCGACGCGCGCAAGATAGGCGCGCCGCGCGGCAAGTCAGGGCGGGGCGTATCGACTCGACTGGCGGATCGGTTCACGGCGTGGCGGCCTGCCACGCGAGCACCGGATGCGTGGCGCCGGCCGGCATTGTCCACACGCCGCCGGGTCCGAAATTCCATCCCACGAAACTTGCGGCGTTCGACATCTGCGCGGTGGTCAGGCCGTTCGATGCGGGCAAGCCGGGGCCGCCGTACGTTTGGCTGGTTGTCTCCACGTTCCAATACACGTCCGGGGACAGGGTGCCGCCGTTTGCCACGCCGGCGAGTTCCGGCTGTTGATGCGGATCCGACGCCATCCCGGCGACCAAGCCGGTGGCGAACGATTGACTGATCGTTCCTCCGTCGTTGAATGCCACGAGGCCGGCGGCGGCGCCGAACACCACGTAGCCGGCCGCGTTGCCGGTGGCATACGATTGAGCGATCGTGCCGGAGTTGCTGCCGACCAGCCCACCGCCCTCGATCCCATCCACGTCGGGAAAGATGGACTCTTGATTGCCGGTCGCATACGACTGCACGATACGGCCGCTGTTTTCGCCGACGAGCCCGCCACCGGTTCCTTGGATCGCCACGCTGGCGCCGCTGCCCGAACGTTCAATCGTGCCTTCGTTATTTCCCACGAGGCCGCCGGCGAACGAGCCGTAGTTGACGCTGACGCTGCCCGTGGCGTACACGTTCGTAATCAAGCCCTGGTTGTCGCGCGTGAGCAGCCCCGCTTCACCGTGCCCGTCGAAGAATGACGATGTCGCCTGACTATCCGTGATGGTCAGGTTGCGCACCACACCGGTCGGGCCGATGCTGTCGAAAAAGCCTTCGTTCGCATAAGCGTTCGTGACTGTGTGTCCCATGCCGTCGAATTGCCCGGTGAACGTGTAGCCCCCCTGGTTGCCGACACCCACCGTTTTCGGGTCGAAGAAGTTGTATTGCCCGTCGATATCGTTGCCGAGCGCATAGTTGCCCGCATAGTTGGCTTGCGGTCCTTGCAGTGCGTTGAGGTCGGCCAGCGAATTGACGAGCTGATAGGCGGTCATCTGAGTCACGAGGCCGCTGAACTGCGGCGCGGTCCACGCGGGGTTGCTCAACTGCTTGCCCGCCGTGTAAGCGCCGTTCATGTCATAGAGCAGCGTCGCGATGCCCGTGCTTTTCGACCAGTCGAGCGTGCCGTTGTTGAGCACGCCGCCGCCGTTGTCGCGCGCGGTCGAATCCGCCCTAAGCGTGAGGTTGCCGCTGCCGTGGTTCGCGATCGTCGCGCCCGTCTCGAGCGACACCGTGTGGTAAGCGCCGAGCGTGAGCGACGCGCCGCCGCGCCAGTTCACATTCGACGCGACATCGATGTCGCCCGCGCTGCTTGCGCCGCCCGTCGTTTCCAGATCGACAGACGTCCCGGCATTCAAGCTCGCGCCGATCGAAGCTGCGGCCGCTTTGCCGAGCTTGAATTGCGCGGTCGCCAATTGCCATTTGCCGGCCCTGACGATGGGCACGATGCCCTGCGAACCCAATTGCAGCCGTGCGCCGTCCGTGTCGACCGTACCGCCGCCGCCGTCGCCGTTATGCGCCTCGATCGCGCCGCCGAGCGCGACGCCACCCGAATCGGCAACGAGCCAGACGTGTCCGTTGCGCTCCTCGGTACCGGTCGCACGAATCGTCGTATGGTCGCCCGCGAGCGCGAAGATGTTGCCGTCCGCCGCCTGCAAACTGACCTGAGCGGCGTTGATGGGGCCGCCGTTTTCGATGGTGCCCTTGCTGCCCGTCTGCACGAAAACTTGCCGGCCCGTCGAAGAATCCTGCAGCAGTACGGACTTGCCGGCAGCCAATTCGGCCGTGCCGTTCGGGGCTTCGATGGTGCCGAAGTTGTCGATTTCGTCGGCCGAGACGAGGATCACGTCTCCGTGCGTCGAGCCGATTTTGCCGAGGTTGACGACGCGGCGCGTCGAGGGGCCGGAGAAGGTCAGATCGCCGCCGTTCATGAACGAGGCGTTATCGACATCGAGCGTCGAGGCGACGAAACGGCCGCCGGTCGAAACGACGCCGCCGGCGCCGACGACGACGCCCTGCGGGTTGATCAGGTAGACGCTGCCGGTGGCGGATAGCTTGCCGAGAATGAACGACGTATTGCCGCCCGTCACCCGATTCAACGTGGCGCCGTTGCCATTGTCGAACCGGACCCGGTTGCCGCCGCCGATCGAAAAGCCGTTCCAGTCGACCACGCCGCGGCGCGACGTTTGGCTGATCGTCAGCGAGTTCGCGTCGCCGGCGATCGATCCGCATCCCGCGACGAAGTGCCCTCCGCTCGGGAGTGCGCCGGCGTGCGCCAGCGCCGACACGCCAAACAGCGTCGCAACGGCGAAGCGAATTGTGGCTGCGCGAAGCCGTGGGGAAAGACGCCATGAATTTACGTCGGATCTGTGTTTCATCAGCCCACCTTCGAGTCGATCGGACCTACAGGGATTGGGAACGCGATGAAGCGGCCGCGCGGCTAGGGCCGATGAATGATATGACGAATGACGACGGGATCGGCAGGCTTGTTTTCGGACAAGGTTTCGTTGTTTTTCGACAAAACCTCGGCGAGAGGGCGAGGGCTTAGTAGGCGCTGGGCGAGCGCTGAGCACGGTGCACGCCGCTGGGGCGCGCCGTTGCCCGACGCGCGAAGCGCAAGGGGAACCGAGGAAGCGGGGGGAGGGGGAAAGCGGGCAGGATCGGACGCCCAAAGCGAAACGACCCGGCCGTTTATACGGCCGGGTCGTCCCGATGCAACGAGTGCCGCGCGTGCGGCAGTCACCAGCAGCGCGGCCAGGGGCCGCGCTTACGCCAGGCTTACTGTGCGGCGGCGGCTTGCAGGCCCTTCAGGGCTGCAGCCAGGCGGCTCTTATGACGAGCGGCCTTGTTTTTGTGCACGATCTTCTTGTCGGCGATGATGTCGATCGTCTTGGCCGATGCGCGGAAAACTTCCGCTGCCTTGGCTTGGTCGCCGGCGTCGATCGCCTTGCGGACAGCCTTGATCGCCGTGCGGTACTTCGAGCGCAGGGCCGAGTTGTGCGAGTTCGCTTTCGCGGCCTGACGGGCGCGCTTGCGTGCTTGTGCGGAGTTAGCCATGAGAGTTCCTTGTCCTGTACTGTTTCGGCGCCCGGCCCGACCCGTAGGATAGGCCGATCGAGTGCCGCTTTTTGGTCACCACCTCTGGAAGCGATTGCCCAGAGGCGCAAAAAACATCGGCGAGACGTGTTTGCGGTTTTCGCGATATGCCGCACACATGGCGCCTAGTCACTGCGCGCCGCCGCCCGCCGTCGAGTCCTTAGCCGGCCTCTCAGCCGGCAACCTGAACCGGCCCAAAACGAGGAAAGGCCAGCAGGCGACCGAGGTCGAGCTTCGAAACGCGCGAGTATAGCAACAAAATCAGGCACATGGCAAGCAAAAGGCCGAAAGCGGCGCGTTTGCAACCTGTCGCCGCCGGGCGGGTCGAAAGGCGCGAATCCGGCGGGTGTGCGGGGGTGTGCGGGTGTGGCGGGGCGGCTCGCCGCGCCAGTGCCGCGTCGTTGCGCCCTGCCGATCGCCGGCAACGCGATCGGCTGATCGTCTCCATTCTTATACACGCGGGCAAGCGGTCCGTGTCCGTATAATTGCGCCCCATGAATCTATTCCGAGCCCTGCTGACGGTCAGCGGCTTCACGCTACTGTCGCGCGTGACCGGACTGGCCCGAGAAACGCTGATCGCCCGCGCATTCGGCGCGAGCCAATTCACCGACGCATTCTACGTCGCCTTCCGCATCCCGAACCTGCTGCGGCGTTTGTCCGCCGAAGGCGCCTTTTCGCAGGCTTTCGTGCCGATCCTCGCCGAGTTCAAAAACAGTCAAGGGCACGATGCGACCAAGGCGCTCGTCGACGCGATGTCGACCGTGCTCGCTTGGGCGCTTGCCGTCGTCTCCCTGCTCGGCGTGCTCGGCGCGTCGTGGGTCGTCTTCGTCGTCGCGTCGGGGCTGCGCGCAGACGGCCAGGCTTTCGTGCTTGCGACGGCGATGACGCGGATCATGTTCCCGTACATCATTTTCATCTCGCTGACGACGCTCGCCTCGGGGGTGCTCAATACATACGGCAGTTTTTCGCTGCCCGCGTTCGCCCCCGTCCTGCTCAACATCGTCTTCATCGTGGCGGCCGTGTTCGTCGCGCCGTTGATGAAGGTGCCCGTGTTCGCGCTCGCTTGGGCCGTCATCGTCGGCGGGGTGCTGCAATTGCTCGTTCAGATCCCGGGCCTGCGCAAGATCGACATGACGCCGCGCATCGGGCTGAATCCGGTCGCCGCGCTCGCGCACCGCGGCGTCAAACGCGTCCTGATGAAGATGGTGCCGGCCACGTTCGCCGTCTCGGTCGCGCAGCTTAGCCTCATCATCAACACGAACATCGCTTCGCATTTGGGCCCCGGCGCCGTATCGTGGATCAACTACGCCGATCGGCTCATGGAATTTCCGACGGCCTTGCTCGGGGTGGCGCTCGGCACGATCTTGCTGCCAAGTTTGTCGAAAGCGCACGTCGACGAGGATCCGCACGAATATTCGTCGCTGCTCGATTGGGGGTTGCGCGTGACGTTTTTGCTCGCCGTCCCGAGCGCGCTCGCCTTGTTCCTCTTCGCCGAGCCGCTCACGGCCACGCTGTTCAACTACGGTCATTTCGACGCCCGCTCGGTCGTCATGGTGGCGCGCGCGCTGGCCGCCTACGGGGTCGGCCTCATCGGGCTCATTCTCATCAAGATCCTCGCGCCGGGCTTTTACGCCAAGCAGGACATCAAGACGCCGGTGAAGATCGGCGCCGGCGTCCTGCTCGTCACGCAGCTGTCGAACTACATTTTCGTCCCGATATTCGCGCATGCGGGCTTGACGCTGAGCGTCGGGCTCGGTGCTTGCGTCAATGCATCGTTGTTGTTCGTCGGGTTGCGCCGACGCGGGATCTATACTCCGTCGAGCGGGTGGCTGCGCTTTCTGGTCCAATTGGCGGGCGCTTCGCTGATCCTGGCCGGCGCCATGCATTGGTGTTCGATCAGTTTCGATTGGGTCGGGTTGCACGCGCAGCCGTTGGCGCGCATCGCGCTGCTCGCCGCCTGTATCGTTCTGTTCGCCGCGCTATATTTCAGTATGCTTTGGTTGATGGGCTTCAAATACGCGTACTTCAGAAGGCGTGCCAAGTGACGGCCATGACATCCGTTCTCGACTACTTCGCCACCCTCGTTGCCGACGACGACAGTCTGCCCTTGACGGAGACTGCGATCTCGCTCGCGCAGGATGCGTATCCCGACCTCGATCTGGAAGCGGTGCTCGCCGAGCTCGACGAGCTCGCGCTGCGCTTGAAGCGTCGACTTCCCGAGGGCGTCGAGTTGAGCGAGAAAATCGGCGCACTGAACCGTTTCTTTTTCCGCGAGCTCGGTTTCGCCGGCAATCTCAACGATTACTACGACCCCGACAACAGCCACCTGAACGTCGTGCTCAAGCGCAGGCGCGGCATCCCGATTTCGCTTGCGGTGCTCTACCTGGAACTGGGCGATCAGATCGGCGTGCCCGTGAAAGGGGTGTCGTTTCCGGGACACTTCCTGCTGCGCATCACGTTGCCCGAGGGCGACGTCATGCTCGATCCGACGACGGGGCAATCGTTGTCGGAGGCGCAGATGGTCGATATGCTCGAGCCGTACATTTCGCACGCCGAACAATCGGTCGGCAACGCGCTACGCATGCTGCTGCAGCCCGCGACGCCGCGCGAAATCGTGGCGCGCATGCTGCGCAACCTCAAGGCCGTCTATCTGCAAACGGAGCGGTGGCAGCGGCTGTTGGGCGTGCAGCAACGGCTCGTCGTCTTGCTGCCGGAAAACATCGAGGAAATTCGCGATCGAGGCTTCGCTTATGCGCGGCTCGACTACCTGCGGCCCGCGCTCGAAGATCTCGAACGCTACCTGGACGATTGCCCCGACGCGCAAGACGCCACGACGGTCGAATCGCAGCTCAACGAGTTGCGTCAGCGTACCGATCACGGCAACGACTGACGATCGGCTACCGGCGGCGCTTGGCGCCCTTCGGTTTGGCGCCCTGCGGCTCGGACCGCGGGGCCGCGCCGGTTCTGCTCCTCGCATTTCCCATTGAAACGCCCGACGCGGGTGCGCAGCTCGAACGGGCAGGGTCCGATTGGGCGCGCGCGGTCTGCCTGCCGCGCGCCGTTCCGCGCAGCCGTCTTTACTTCGGTTGCATCCGGATTGCGCCGTCGAGACGGATGACCTCGCCGTTGAGCATCGGATTATCGAAAATCTGCTTGACCAGCATGGCGTACTCGCCGGGCTTGCCGAGCCGAGGCGGGAACGGCACCATCGCACCGAGCGAATCCTGTACTTCCTTCGGCATGCCGAGCAGCATCGGCGTCTCGAAAATGCCGGGAGCGATCGTCATGACGCGGATCGCGTTGCGCGAAAGATCGCGTGCGACGGGCAGGGTCATCCCGGCGACACCGCTTTTCGACGCTGCGTAGGCAGCCTGTCCGATCTGTCCGTCGAACGCCGCCACCGACGCCGTGTTGACGATCACGCCGCGCTCGCCGTTTGCATTGGGCTCGTTCTTCGCCATTTCGGCAGCCGCGAGGCGCAGCATGTTGAACGTGCCGATCAAGTTGATCTCGATCGTGCGCTGAAACTTGTCGAGCGGGTGGGGGCCGTCTTTGCCGACGGTCTTGATCGCCGGCGCGACACCCGCGCAGTTGACGAGGCCGACGAGCTGACCGAGCCCGGTCGCCGCTTCGACCGCTTGCTTGGCATCGGCTTCGCGGCTGACGTCGCATTTGACGAAAACGCCTTCGAGCTCGCTCGCGAGCGCTTTGCCTGCATCTTCGTTCAAATCGGCGATCACGACTTTGCCGCCGTGTTCGGCAAAAAGGCGTGCCGTTGCCGCGCCGAGCCCCGACGCACCGCCGGTGACCAAAAATGCGTTGCCGCGAATCTCCATGCTCAAAGCTCCTTTCGTCTGTTCTAAAGGGGGGCCGCGTCCGCGCAGCTCGTGACTGCTTGGCCCGCTGGCCGCCGACGATTGTAATCGCTCGGGGCCGGCGTAGCGATGCGCACGGCGGCGTCGCTCGTGAGGTGTTTACCCGGTGGCCGACCTCGCTGTTGCCGGTCGGTTCGATCGGCCCTTGCAGCGTCGATCGACGGCCGGCCTTGGCATCGGTTCGCACGCCGAAAAAGACAACGCCGTTCGGCTTGTAACCGAACGGCGTGTCGATGCCGTACGAGCGCGCGCTTTACGTCGCGCGCGTCACTTCAACGCTTCGAATACGCGCTGACGAATTTCGTCCACGCTGCCGAGACCGGAGATCCGCCGGTATTGGGGCGCGCTCAGGCCGTTTTCCATGCCGCGTTGCGCCCATTGCTGGTAGTAGTCGACGAGCGGTTTCGTTTGCGAGACGTAGACGTCCAGACGCTTCTTCACCGTCTCTTCCTTGTCGTCGTCGCGCTGGATCAGCGGCTCGCCCGTCACGTCGTCCTTGCCCTCGACCTTCGGCGGATTGAACTTGACGTGGTAGCTGCGGCCCGATGCCGGGTGCGTGCGGCGGCCGCTCATGCGGACGATGATTTCGTCGAACGGCACGTCGATCTCGAGCACGTAATCGATCGCCACGCCCGCTTCCTTCATGGCTTCGGCCTGCGGCAGCGTGCGCGGAAAACCGTCGAACAAATAGCCGTTCTTGCAATCGTCCTCGCGCAGGCGCTCCTTCACGAGGTTGATGATCAGCGCATCGGGCACGAGTTCGCCTGCATCCATGTAGCGTTTCGCCTCGACGCCGAGCGGCGAGCCGGCCTTGACGGCGGCGCGCAGCATGTCCCCGGTCGAAATCTGCGGGATCCCGAATTGCTCTTTGATGTAGTTAGCCTGGGTGCCCTTGCCGGCGCCAGGCGCGCCCAACAGGATCAAACGCATGCTCTTTCTCCGAATCGTTGTGAATGCTGCGGCGCGAGACGCAAGTCGCACAAACGCAATACGCCCGGGCGCAATGGCCGCTTGGCCGAGACGCTGGCTTGCCCGCGGCGCAAAGGCGCGGCGGCCGGCCCTCCTGGCTTGCAAGCGTCGTTCGGCACGACGCGCAAGCCGCCGGCTGGGCGACAAGGCAGACGATCGGAATCCGGAAGCGAATAATGCGAATGCTCGCGCAATCGGCCCTGATTATGCCATGGCTCGTGGGGCGTTCTACCGGAAAAGCGTCAGCGATTCGACAGGAAAAGTGCGCGCACGCGTTCGAGATCGGCAAGCGTATCGACGCCGGGCGCGGGCGCTTCTTGCGTTACGCGCACCGCAATGCGCTCGCCATGCCACATCGCGCGCAGTTGCTCGAGCATTTCTGCTTGTTCGATCGGCGCCTGCGCAAGCGTCGGATACGTGCGCAGGAAACGCGCGCGATAAGCGTAGAGGCCGATGTGCCGAAACACTGCGCCGGCAGGCGGCGCGGGCATCGCAGAGACGGCGATCGCCTGCGCGCCGCAGTGCGGCTGGTAGGCGTCGCGCAACCAGGGAATCGGCGCGCGCGAAAAATACAGCGCGATCGCGCGCGCGTCGAGGACGACCTTGACGACGTTCGGATTGAAGACCTCGGCGGCATCGGCGATCGGATGCGCCGCCGTGGCGATCGCGCAGTCGGGATTCGCTGCGAGATGCGACGCAACGTCGCGCACGAGCGCCGGATCGATCAGCGGCTCGTCGCCTTGCACGTTGACGACGATCGTATCGTCGGACAAGCCGAGCCGGGTCGCGACTTCGGCAAGGCGATCCGTGCCGGACGGGTGATCGGCGCGAGTGAGCAGCGCCTCGAAGCCATGGGCTTGCGCGGCATCGAGGACGCGCGTGTCGTCGGTCGCGATCAGAACGCGTTGCGCACCGGCTTCGCACGCGCGTTCGGCCACGCGCACGACCATCGGTTTGCCTGCGATATCGGCCAGCGGTTTTTCGGGCAGGCGCGTCGAGGCCAAGCGGGCAGGGACGACGGCGACGAAAGGCGGTGCGTCGAAACGGGCGGAAGCGGTCATCGTACGGGGCGTCGAGCGGAAGGCAATTCGCAGCCGGCGCCGCGGGCGCGGCGCCGGGTGTCCGGTATGCGGCGGCAAGCCGCGATCGTCAAGCGCCGCCCGACGGATCGATCGGTTCGACGGGCGTGCCTTCGACCGTCTGGCGCGCTTCATCGACGAGCATGACGGGAATGCCGTCGCGAATCGGATAGGCCAGCTTGTCGGCGTTGCAGACGAGCTCTTGCTGCGCCCGGTCGTAGGTCAGCGGACCCTTGCAGATGGGGCAAACGAGAATTTCAAGCAGGCGAGCGTCCACGGAGTTTCTCCACAACCAGAGCGATGAGGCGAGCGGGCAGCGTGGCTTCGACCGGTACGACCCAGATCCGAGCGTCACGCCAAGCGCTCAATTTTACTGCATCCTTTTCGGTGACCAGGATCGCGTCGACCGGCTCGTCGATGAAAGGATTGTCGCGAAAGGCGTAGTGGTCGGGCAGCGGGCGCGTGGTCGGCGAAACGCCGGCCGCTCTCAGCGTCGCGAAGAACCGTTCGGGCGCGCCGATGCCGGCGGCGGCCAGCACGCGCGCTCCGGCAAATTGCGCGAGCGGCCGGCGCAGGCTCGGGTCGCTCAAATGCCATGCGTCGCCTGGCGTGAGCGTGAGCGCATAGGTATCCGGCCAGGGCGGCAGCGCACGATCGAACGGGTTGTTGATGAGGGTGGCGTCGCGCGAGCGCGAAAGCGGCTCGCGCAGCGGCCCGGCCGGCAACAGGAAGCCGTTGCCGGCCAGGCGTTGATCGAAGACGACGAGCTCGACGTTGCGCGCGAGCCGATAGTGCTGCAGGCCATCGTCGCTGACGATCACGTCGACGTCGTCGTGGGCCGCACGCAACGCCTTCGCGCAGGCCACGCGATCGGGCGAGACCCAGACCGGCACGCTCGTGCGCCGCGCGATGAGCACGGGCTCGTCGCCGACTGCCTCGGGCGAAGAGGCCGAGGTGACGGGACGCGGCTCGCCGCCTCTCGCGCCGTAGCCGCGGGACACCACGCCGGGCGTGAAGCCGGCGGCGCGCAGCGCTTGGACGAGCGCGATGACAGTGGGCGTCTTGCCCGTGCCGCCGACTGTCACGTTGCCCACGACGATGACGGGCACGCCGACGCTCACGCGTTCGCGCCAGCCGAGCGCGAAGCTCGCGCGCCGGATCGCGGCGATCGCGCCGAACAGGCAGGCGAGGGGCGTCATCGCCCACGCCATCGCGCCGCGGCGCTGCCATTCGCGCGTGACATAGGCTTCAGCGCGGGCTTTCAGTCGTTCGGCGAAGCGGTCCATGGGGCTCGAGGTCGTCAGGTCGTCGAAAGATCGGAGGATGGACCGGCACTGTAGCGTGGCCGGCGCGCGCGCGGCAAGGCCGCAGTGCAGCTTCGGCCAAGCGTCGAACGGCGTCCGAGGGTGCGAGGCCTGTGGATAACTCTGTGAAAAACTTCGGTCGCTGCGACCGCACAAGCCGATGAACCGGGCTTCTCATCGGCCATGCCTAAAGTCCTACTAAAAAATATTTTCGCTTAATCAAAGACTTAGAACGTCAGTTCGCGCTTTTTCGCGGTTCCCTCGCGCATGCATGCCCGCGTCGCAAGGCGCTCCGCTATGTGGGAAACCTTGCGCCTCATGGCGCTCGCACTGGACGGCGGCCGCGCGGCAGTCTATCGTCTGAGCGGCCAAAATCAAGGTTCCGCATGCCATCCCGTTCTCCCTTTTCCGCCGGCGGCGCTGCAGCGCCGCTCGGCCCAGGTTCGTTCGAGGCCGACGTCGCCGTGCCCGTGTCGGTGCTCAACCGTGCGATCGGCACGATGCTCGAGCGCTCGTTTCCGCTCGTCTGGGTCGCCGGCGAAGTTTCGAATTTCACGCGTGCCGCGAGCGGTCACTGGTATTTTTCGATCAAGGACGCGCAAGCGCAAATGCGCTGCGTGATGTTCCGCGGCCGCGCGCAGTACGCCGAATTCATGCCGCGCGAGGGCGACAAGATCGAGGTGCGCGCGCTCGTGACGATGTACGAGCCTCGCGGCGAACTGCAACTGAACGTCGAAGCGGTGCGCCGCACCGGCATGGGCCGTCTTTACGAGACGTTCCTGCGGCTGAAGGCGCAGCTCGAAGCCGAGGGGCTCTTCGCGCCCGAACGCAAAAGGCCGCTGCCGACGCATCCGCACGCGATCGGCATCGTCACGTCGCTGCAGGCGGCCGCGTTGCGCGACGTGCTGACGACGCTCGCGCGCCGCGCGCCGCATATCCCCATCGTCGTCTATCCGGCGCCCGTGCAGGGTGCCGGGGCCGGCGAGAAGCTCGCCGCGACGATCGCCACGGCAAATGCGCGGCGAGAAGTGGACGTGCTGATCGTGTGCCGCGGGGGCGGCTCGATCGAGGATCTCTGGTCGTTCAACGAGGAAGGCGTGGCGCGGGCGATTGCCGCGAGCGAACTGCCGATCGTGAGCGGCGTCGGACACGAGACCGATTTCACGATCGCCGATTTCGCGGCCGACGTGCGCGCCCCGACGCCGACCGGCGCGGCCGAGCTCGTCAGCCCGCAGCGCACGATGCTGCTGCGCGAGCTCGATCACCGCACGGCGGCGCTCGCGCGCGGCTTCGGGCGCCTGATGGAGCGGCGCGCGCAGCAACTCGATTGGCTGGCTCGCCGCCTCGTGAGCCCGGCTGAGCGCTTGCGGCGCCAACGCGTTCATCTCCAGCAACTGCAAGCGCGTCTGGCGTCGGCCGGCGCGCGCCCCGTGCGCGACGCGCAAGCGCGCTTCGCGATCGTGCGGCTGCGCTGGCAGCGTTGGCGGCCCGACCTTGCGGCGCAGCGCGCGGCCGTGGCTGCCCACGCACGGCGGCTCGACGCCGCCTTCGAGCGGCAGCGCGAACGGCGCGCGGCGAAGGTGTCGACGCTCGAGGGGCGGCTCGAGGTGCTGAGCCCGCAGCGCACGCTCGAACGGGGATACGCGGCGCTCATCGACGCGCAGACGGGCCGGGCCGTGCGCTCGCCGGCAGGTCTGAAGCGCGACAAACGGTTGACGGTTCATGTGGCGGAGGGCACGGCCGACGTGACGCTCAAAGACGTGCAGCCGCGATTGGCGGAAGGGTTTTGAAGGAGGAGGCCGCCCCCGCGGCCGCCGCGCGGCGCGACGTTGCGGTTTCTGTGCAAGGGCTCCGGTTCTGCCGCTAGCGGCCCTCGCGGCTCGATCGTCGGTCAACTGCGGCGAACGGTGCGACGAAATGCGCCTTGCGAGAGTATTTTTTACGCCTGTTGCGGCGCATGGCGGTCAATGATGCGCCTAAAGGCTCTTGGTTTGCGGGGTTATTCCAAGTCGCCTACAATCCAATGCTCTACAGCGTTAGCCGCTTACTTCCCCATAACACAGAAGGATCAGCACCATGGAACATACGCTCCCGCCGCTGCCGTACGCGAAGAATGCGCTCGCTCCGCATATGTCGGAGGAAACGCTCGAATTTCACTATGGCAAGCACCATCAAGCCTATGTGACGAACTTGAACAACCTGATCAAGGGCACCGAGTTCGAGAATCTGCAGCTCGAAGAGATCGTCAAGAAGTCGTCGGGCGGTGTCTTCAACAACTCCGCGCAGATCTGGAATCACACGTTCTTCTGGAACTGCCTGAAGCCGCAAGGCGGCGGCGCCCCGAGCGGTGCGCTGGGCGACGCGATCAACGCCAAGTGGGGCTCCTACGACGCGTTCAAGGAAGCGTTCTCGAAGGCCGCGGCCGGTAACTTCGGCTCGGGCTGGACGTGGCTCGTGAAGAAGGCCGACGGCTCGCTCGACATCGTGTCGACGAGCAACGCCGCCACCCCGCTCACGACCGACGCCAAGCCGCTGCTCACGATCGACGTCTGGGAACACGCTTACTACATCGACTACCGCAACGCGCGCCCGAAGTTCATCGAAGCGTTCTGGAACATCGTGAATTGGGATTTCGCAGCGAAGAATTTCGCGTAAATCCGATGAGGGACGAGGCGCTCGCCGGCAAGGCGTGCGCCTTCGCTTCAGCGAAAAGGCTCTTCGGCGCGTTCGGGGAGCCTTTTTTCGTCCGCTCGCCCGATGTTAGCGCTCGGGCGGGAATCAGAGCGACGTGCGGCGTGCGACATCGGCGAGCGCAGCGCGGTCGGTCAAGACGTCGTCGATGAGCCCGTATTCCTTCGCCGCGGCCGCCGACATGAAATTGTCGCGATCGGTATCCCGCGCGATCCGTTCGACGGATTGTCCCGTGCGCTCGGCAAGCACTTGATTGAGCCGCTCGCGCAGGAACAGCACTTCTTTGGCTTGAATTTCGATGTCGGCCGCCGTGCCTTGGCTGCCGCCCGAGGGCTGATGGATCATGATGCGCGCATTGGGCAGCGCAAAGCGTTTGCCTTTTGCGCCGGCGGCGAGCAAGAACGTGCCCATGCTGGCGGCGAACCCCGTGCAGAGCGTCGAGACTTGCGGCTTCACGAACTGCATGGTGTCGTAGATGGCGAGCCCGTCGTAGACCGAGCCGCCCGGCGAATTGATATAAAAGAAAATGTCTTTGTCCGGATTCTCGGATTCGAGAAACAGCATTTGCGCAACGATGAGGCTCGACGTTTCGTCGGTGACGGGGCCGACGAGAAACACGATCCTTTCGCGTAACAATCGCGAATAAATGTCGTAAGCGCGCTCGCCTCGGCCCGATTGTTCGATGACGGTCGGGACGAGCTGGCTGTGCGGGTAAGAAGTCATGGCGCTCCTCGCATGTAATCGCCGATGGCCACCGATTGAGAATACTCGCAAGCGGTCCTTGCTGCCATGACGCGGGAGAGCGTGCGGATGTGACGGTTTCGCGTCGCCAAGGCGCCGATGAATTCAAAACGAAGAAAACTTTCGGAAGCGCGTAACATCGGCAACCGCTCGAACGTCAATGAGGTGAGGCGCGTGACGCGCCGTTAGCTCGACTTTAGGAGCCAATCCAATGTGGCAAGAAGAAAAAGACAAAATATCGGGTTTCGAAGCCGCCCGTGCGCGGCTGATGTCGATCGCCTATCGCATGCTCGGCAGCCGGGCCGAAGCCGAGGACATCGTCCAAGACGCGTGGCTCAAATGGCATGCTGCCGCGCAGGGCGATCTGCGTACGCCGCTCGCGTGGTTGACGACCGTGACGACGCGGCTCGCGATCGATCGCATTCGGCGATTGCAGTCCGAGCAGATCGCTCGGGCGAACGAGGCATTGACGCAGCCGTGGGCGGACGACTCGGCTCCGTCGGCGGAGGACGAAGCGCTGCATGCGTCGTCTGTGTCGGAGGCCGTAGTGCGGCTGTTCGATTGCCTGTCGCCCGACGAGCGCGCGGCGTTCGTTTTGCATGAAGCATTCGACTACGACTACACGCAGATTTCGGAGGTCGTCGGTAAGACGCCTGCGCATTGCCGGCAACTTGCGCATCGGGCGCGGCGACGGCTGGCGAACGAAGAAGCGACCGAGCGCCGCGAACGCGCACGCGAGGGGCGCCAACAAGTGCCGAGTGCCGAGCGCTTGTACGAGGTGATTCGCAGCGCCGATGCAATCGGCGCCCGGCGTCTGTTCGCCGACCGCGCGGGGACCGCGCCGGTCGCGGCGAGCACTGCCGCGCGGGCCGCGCGCGTGGCGGCGGCTGCCGAGGACGCCACAGCGCTCATGCAATGCAGTGCGCTCGAAGCGTTTGCGCTGCCCTCCGACGAGGGGGCGGCGCTTGCGCTCGTGCGCGATTGCGACGTGGTGGCGATCGCGCGCTTCACGGTTGCCAAAGCGAAATCGGGCGGCTGGGTGTGTCGAATCGCAATCGTGGCCGGGGGGCCGGAGGTCGATGCGTTGAACCGCCGCTTCGGCGCGCTCGCGATCGCTCGACGGCTCGCGCGCATCGCGGGCCCAACATCGACGACAAGCGCCTGCGCAGCTTGATCGTCTATTCTTCTTTCGTCTCTTCCATCGACAGCTCGCCGGTTCGGCGACGCTTTCCCTCAATCCGATTTCACCGCGCGCGCGACGCCGCCTCCCAATCGATATCGACGCAAAGCACTTGCAGCCCCTGCGTGGTTTGAGCAGCGATCGACGCCGTCACGCACAGGTGCGCTTCGTTCAGCGAGAGATAAGGGGCCGTCACATGAACCGGCCCCGGCGCGCGAACGGCTTCGGTGAAATACGGGCGGTGCGCCCAGCTCGCACCTTCCGAATGCAGCAGCGGACTGAACCGCTTGGCGCGGCGTGAAACGACGCGGCCGGTCGGCACGACGTTGTCGCCGATCTGCTTGCCTTGCGCATCGAGCAAGAAGCAGCGCGCCGTGTCGGGCAGCGCAAGCAGCGCGTCGCAGGCCGCATTCACCGGTGTGCCCGTGACGAGCCGCGCACAGGCTTCTGCCAACGATTTCAGATACGGCGCGAGACGTTCGGTCTGCGATCGCTCGCGCGCCGCGACTCGCTTGCGCAACGCCGCCGACAACGCGTCGATGAGGCCCGCCGCCGCTTGAGGCTGAACCGGCTCGACGCTCGGCTCGGCGAAATAGCTGCCCTGGACGAAATCGACGTTGCACTCGAGGGCGATCAACGCGTCGCGCTCGGTCGAGAGTCCTCCCATCAGCACCAACTGCCCCGATTCGTGCAGCAGCGAAACGAGACCCGGCAATACGCGCTCGAAATGCGCATGTTCGCTCGCTTGCGCGAGAATGCCGCGATCGAGCGAAACGATGTCCGGATGCAAGTGCCAAACGCGGTCGATGTTCGAATGCTTGGCGCCGAAGCCGCCGAGTGCGATCAAGAAGCCCGACTTGCGCAGGCTGTCGACGATCTCGGCGAAGCGGCTCGTTTCACCGCCGGCTTGCTCGGGCACTTCGAGCACGACGCGCTGCGGCGGCAGGCCGAGCGATTTCAGATTCGCGAGCAACGCGTCGCCGTAACTCGTATCCATCAGCGCGGCCGGATGCAGGCTCAAGAACAGCCATTCGTCGTGACCGTCGATGACGCTGAAGTTGCCCAGATGAAGCGATTCTGCGAGCCGCCCGAGCTCGAGCAAGTCGCCGCGTCTCGCGGCCTGGGCGAAGACGTCGCGCGAAGGCGCTTGCCGCCCCTGTTCGTCGTGCGCCCGCAACGAGGCGTGATAGCCGATCGCGCGACGATGCGAGACCGAAAACACGGGTTGGAAGACGCTGAACACGGTGTAGCCGCCATAAACGACGGTGCGGCGGCTACCCGCGTCGTCCGCAACGGGACGCGGCGGCTGAAAGCCCGGAGGATCGAGATCGACCATGCTCATTGGGATGAATGACTGAGATGAAAAACCGGCGCGGCGACGCGCCCACATTGACACGCCGCTAACTGTACAGCATACGACAGCAAGTTCTATGCGAGATGACAAAGCGCAACGCGCGGAACGCATGCGTGGCGAAGGGGCAACGAATAGCCGTCGAACGGCCCTCGCATCGCCGCCGGAGCACCGCACAACGTTGGTGCCGCCGCCCCGTTGCGGCGCGTGGACGCTCGGCGTTTAGACATCGCGCGCTGCAGCGCGGACTCATTCGGTCATGGCGCTTTTGCTAACGAGGCCTGGCTGGCCGGTCGTCGGCTCGAGCTGTCCCGCGCGCTCGAAAAACGCATGAGCGCGCCGGTCCGACGCATACGCCGCGTTGATGCGGATCCACGGGCTGGACTCGCCATGCGGGCGGAAGTAGCTGCCAGGCGCGACGGTCACACCGCATTCGCTTGCGCAGGTCATCAACTGCTGCGGATCGTCGACGTGCGGCACGCGCGCCCAGACGAACTTGCCGCCCACGGGCGGCGCGAACAATTGCCAACCGTGCGCCTCGAGCGTGCTGGCGGTCGCACCTAAGGCGTCGGTCATGCGACGGCGCAGCCGCTCCAAGAACTTGCGATAGGCGCCGCGTTCGAGCATCGTCAGTGCGACCGCTTCGGCGAACGGCGAGCCGCTGATGCTCGTGAGCATCTTGATGTCGCCCAGGTCTTTCACGATCTTCCGGTTCGCTGCGATATAGCCGATACGGAGCGAGGACGACAGCGTTTTCGATAACCCGCCGATATAAACGACCCGCTCGAGCTGATCGAGCGCCGCGAGGCGATCGGTCGTCTCGCCCTGGAAGTCCGCGTATATGTCGTCCTCGACGATCGTGAAGTCGTATTCGTGCGCGAGTTGCAGCAAGCGAAAAGCGACGGACGGCGCAACGACGGTGCCGGTCGGATTGTGAAACACCGTGTTGACGAACAGGGCTCGCGGGCGGTGACGTTGCAATTGCGCTTGCAGCACGTCGATATCGGGCCCCGACGCCGTCCGCGGAATGCCGACGACATTGACGCCGTACAACTTTAGGAGTCCGAATAAATTGTAGTAGCCGGGGTCTTCGACGAACATCGTGTCGCCGGCGCGCAGCATGTAGCGCACAAGCAGATCGACGGCTTGGCTCGCGCCGAATGTGATGAGGATCTGCGATGCTTCGGCGCGGATACCGAGCGGCGCGATGCGCGCCTGCAGATGTTCGCGCAGCGCGGCGCTGCCGAGCGGCGTTGCATAGTCGATCAGCGAACTCCGATCGGTGCGCGCGACATGACGCACCGCTTGCGCGATCCCGTCCATGTCGCGCCAGGCTTCCGGGATGAAGCCGCTGCCGAGCTTGAGCGTATCTCCAGGGTGATTGAATTGCTGAAGGATGTAGTTCGACTCGTCCTCGGCGCGGCGCGGATCGGACGCGCCGCAGCGATCGAGCGTCGCGATCCGTCTGCTCACGTAAAACCCAGATCCATGGCGCGATTCGATATAGCCGAGCGACACGAGCCGATCGTACGCCTCGATGACAGGAAAACGGCTGATGCCGCAGTCGTCGGCGAGCCGGCGGATCGACGGCAGCTTGGCGCCCGCGTGCGCATCGCGGGAGCGTACCCATCGCTCCAGGGCCGAGACGATCTGCTCGGTCATCGGCACCCCGCTTTCGCGATCGATCGCAATCTTCATCGACACCTCGAACTGTTCGCTATTTTGACTGGACAGTTTCGATAAAACTGTTCGGTACTGTGCATGTGATTGTAGCGGCGCGCTCGCAATAATGCATAGACGAAATAATTTTGAAGGAGTAGGCGATGCGCGAGATCCGGACATTCGAGATGAGGCACGACGAGGGCGCGAGCGCATGGCGCGTGGCGGATCCGCTCATCGTCGAGGCGGCGCGCGGCACGCTCTGGCTGACGATCGAGGGGGACGCGGAGGATTATTGGCTGGAACCGGGGCAGTCGTTTTTCTTACCGGCGGGAGTACGCGCTTGGATCGGCTCTGGGCGCGGCGATGTGCGCTTGACGATCACGGGCGCCGGTTCCCCGGCCGACGCTAGTGGGGACAAGGCGCTTGCTTGCCCGAGTGCGTTGCGTGCCGTCGCGAAAGCGGGCAATGCACGAATGGCGCGTTGGCGCCAGGCGGCCGCTTGAGGCGCGGGTTTTGCTTGGGCAGACGGGCCGCTGGTGCAACCTACTTACGCAACTCGGCCACGAAATCGTAGTAGTCGTTGCGGCAATAGGTGTCGGTCAACTCGATCGCGCGTTGCTCGGCTGTGTAGCCGATACGCGTGATGAGCAGCAGGGCATCGTGCGGTGCGATGCCCATTTGCTGGGCGATTTCGTCGCTGGCATTGACTGCGCGAAAGTGCTGAAGCGCGCGCACGATGCCGAGACCACGCTGTTCGAGGTAGCTGTACAGGGAATCGCCGATCGCTTGGGGATCGGGGATGACGGACGCCGGCAGCGTGGAGTTTTCCACGGCCATGACGATGCCGTTGGCCAGACGAAGACGCTTGAGCCGCGCGACGGCCGCCTCCGGCGATAGCCCGAGCTGGATCACTTCGTCCCGGCTCGCGGGTTGGATCTCGCGCGAAATCCATTTCGAACTCGGTACGAAGCCGCGCCGGCGCAGCATCTCGCTGAAACTCGACAGCCGCGAAAGCGGGTCGTCGTAGCGCGGCGTGATGAAACTGCCGGCGCCTTGCGTACGGCGGATCAGCCCTTGTTCGACGAGCAGCGCGATCGCCTTGCGCGCCGTGATGCGCGAGACGCCTAGCGCATCGGAGAGCACGCGCTCGGAGGGCAAGGCTTCGCCGGCGTTCCAGCGGTTTTCGTGGATCGCTTGGCCGAGCTTGCGTGCGAGCTGCAGATAGAGCGGGGTATCGTTGTCCGGGTCGGGGCGCAAATCGCGCCAGCGGTCTTCCGGGGAAGCGTTGTTCATGGAGTGTGCGCGGCGAGGGGCAAGCGGCAATTCTATGTCATCGCAGTATCGGTGTGCCGACGGACGCAAACTGTCGCACCGGCGACTAAACTGCACTGCACCGCATTGCCAATTGTCGAGAGGAGGCGAGCATGTCGCGTGAAGACGCATTCGTCGCGCTGCCGGACGGCGAGCGTATCGCACGTCTGGGGCAAGGCACGTGGGAAATGGGTGAGCGAGCCGAACGGCGCGCCGCCGAAATCGATGCGTTGCGGGCCGGCATCGAACTCGGCATGACCCTCATCGATACCGCCGAGATGTATGGCGAGGGTGCAACGGAAACGCTCCTCGGGCTCGCGTTGGCGGGCCTGCGCGAAAAAGCGTTTCTGGTCAGCAAAGTGTACCCGCACAACGCCGGCCGGCGCGGCGTCGTCGCTTCGTGCGAGGCCAGTTTGAAGCGCCTCAAAACCGATCGGCTCGATCTCTATCTATTGCATTGGCGCGGCGGCGTGCCGCTGGACGAAACGGTGGAAGCGTTCGAAGCATTGAGGCGCGACGGCAAGATTCGGCATTGGGGCGTCAGTAATTTCGACGTCGACGATATGGAGGAGCTCGTCGATGCGGGCGGGACGTCTTGCGCGACGAATCAGATTCTGTACAACGTGGCGCGGCGCGGCGCCGAATTCGACCTGCTGCCTTGGATGAGGGCGCGCAAGATGCCGGCAATGGCCTACAGCCCGATCGATCATATGCGTTTGCCCAAACGTTCGGTGCTCGATGAGATCGCGAGCGCTCGCGGTCTATCGCCGGTGCAGGTCGCGCTTGCGTGGGTGCTTGCGCAGGCAGGCGTTTGCGCGATTCCTAAGGCGGGTAGCGTGGAGCATGTGCGGGCCAATCGCGAAGCACTGGATGTCGTGCTGAGCGAGCAAGAGCTCGGGGCGATCGACCGCGAGTTCAAGCCGCCGCATAGAAAGGTATCGCTCGAGATGCTATGAGCGGAGCCGTGAGCCGGGGGGCGACCGATTTGTCGGTGCGCTCGCGGACGGTTTGCCGAGGTCGACTGACGATTGGCATGCGCCGAGAATGACGCAACGTTGAGACGAGTGCCGGGTGGGAGGCGCGCTGCTATCGAATGCGTGCGGCTCGATGCGGCGCATGAGCGTGCGGTCGCCACCTATGGGCGACCGCTTTTCCGTGATGATGGGGAGATCGAGGATGCGGTTCGTGCGTTAGTGGTTGCCGCCGCCCGAGCCGTGGCCACCGCCGGCGCCGTTGCCGCCACCCGAGCCGTGGCCGCCACCGCATCCGCAACCACCGCCCGAGCCACCGTGTCCGCCGGAACCTCCGGAGCCGCCAGCGCCACCCGAGCCGCCGTGTCCGCCGGAGCCGCCCGCACCTCCACCGTGTCCACCGTGTCCACCGGAGCCGCCGCCCCCGCCGCCAGAGCCGCCGCCGTGTCCACCGGAGCCGCCGGCGCCACCGGAGCCGCCGCCGTGTCCACCAGACCCACCCGAGCCGCCGCCGTGTCCGCCCGAGCCACCGGAGCCACCGGAGCCACCGCCCGAGCCACCGGAGCCACCGCCCGAGCCACCGGAGCCGCCGCCCGAGCCACCGGAGCCGCCGCCCGAGCCACCGGAGCCGCCGCCCGA
>DASVLS010000039.1:0-2251 GCA_036384755.1 Trinickia sp.
CACCTCAGGCAGACGGAGCATCTCGTAGTAGCGCGAGCGAAGCATTGCGCCATCTGTCTGTGTATACGAACAGTTGTGCTGACACTATCATGAGCCATGGCGATCGGGAGGCGGCCATGTGCTACTCGGCCCAGATAAAGGCGGACTACGGGCGGTTTGTCAGGACCTTCGGCGCGCGCATCGGCCTCGAGGAGTTCACCAGGCTGTATTGGGAGCGGGAGCAAGGCTCCGCGCATGTGATTCCAAAGGCTGTCGACGCAATGTTCCTGGCGCCGCAAACGCCCGACGAGCAGCGCATCAAAGACATGATCGAACGGTTCAACCGTTCGCAGGCAGCAAAGCTCGAGGAGGAATTGTTCAAGCAACGCACTCGTCTTGCCGACGCGGAGCGGGCGCTGCAAGCGAAGGCAACGAAGACCGCAGCTGAGAGCAAACGAATCGCGACCAACAAAGTCGAAGCGCTGCGTCGCAGGCTGGACGACCTACGGCGAACGGAGCTCCTAGAACGCGACGCTCGAATTTTTCCGGGGCACTACGCGCCGGTCATCGTCATGGAGAACGGCGAGCGGGTTGTGAAGCCCATGCGCTATCAGTGCCGCCCTGCTGGAAAACCGGCTTTCTACGACAAGAAGTTTCCGGGTACGTATAACGCCAGACGAGACAATCTCGAAGGCTTCTGGCAGCAGCTATTTGGCTACTCGCACGGCTTGCTTGTCGCAACGGCGTTCTTCGAAAATGTCAGCAGAGCGAAACTCGAAGGCCGTGAACTCAAGGAGGGCGAGAAAGACGTGAACGTCGTCTTGCGATTCGAGCCCCGGCCGGCGGAAGACATGTTAGTAGCGTGCCTGTGGTCACGTTGGACTGGGAGTGACGAGCCCGACTTGCTTTCGTTTGCCGCCATTACTGACGAGCCGCCGCCGGAAATAGCTGCTGCCGGCCACGACCGATGCATTATCCCGATAAAGGCTGAAAATATCGATGCGTGGCTGGAGCCAGAGGCGGCCAATCTAGCGGCGCAATACGCGATACTGGACGACAGGGAGCGGCCTTACTACGAGTGCCGGCTTGCGGCATGAGGTGGTGGCGCGGCACAACGCTATCAGGATTGCGTGGGTTCCGGCATTCTTTCCAACTCTATTTCGGCGAAATAGCGTGCTGCTGCCGGAGGGACTCGAATTGCTCGGTGCTGGTGATACGAGCGACGAACTGTACGATAACCGGCCAACCTGGAAGTTCGGGTGCAGCCATCCCCCAAATAAGAAACGTGCTGCTCGCCGCCGAACACAGCGCAAGTCACACAGGATGCCGTCAACGGAAGACCACATTCGTCAATGTATCGACGCGAACGTTAAGCACAGGTACTCAAGGCGCGGGTCCATGTCGGCACGGTCCAGCGCCGACATGAAGGCATGGTTACCGTGGCAAAAGCAATTAGCGCCGGGGCCTGAAGGCCTCGAGTTTAGCGGCGACAACGCCGAGCCAGCCCCCCCGGCAGACGCAAGGCGATGTCGTAGCAATCCAGCGCAGTACGGTGGGACGGGCGGAGCCGACGACATGATGCGCGGTAGTGGCTTGAACTGCACTACAGCTCATTGCAACCATGATGGCGGTTTCTAGCATCTGGCGGCAGGTGCCGACGCGCTCGACGTCCGACAATTGGCGCGTTCCGCCAGCGTTAGTCCGCATCCAGCTCCGCGACCCGCCTTAGGCATTCGTCGAAAAGGTCTTTATCGTTGTGTCTGAGCCTTCTCAGGTCCCCCAGGACCGCTTCAAACCGGGTTGTCTCGGTACTGTGCTTTATGTCGTCAATGCGCGCCTTGATGTCGAGGAACGCGTTGATAGCATCGTCCCGCTTCACGTTGGTCTGCCTTATGAGCGAATCGAGGGCGTCGGAGATGCGGCCAAGCTGCTTACCGTAGCTTTCCTTGCTGACGATTGCCCGCTCTGCCGAGGGGTTGCTTGAGTTCGACTCATTGACGACCAGACCCGTAAACGTCCACGGCAGTATTGACTGTTGAAGGTGCGCCGGCGCCGCGAAAAGCGCCGCCGCAAACTGGATTGGCCACAGCATGGTCGACCATGGCCAGGGTATGGCTGGAGTATCTGGCGACATATTGTTCTTCTCCTCCCCACCTATGAAACGTGCGTGGATTTCTCGCGACAGCGGCGGGCAAATGAAATGCGAAGCGCGCAAGTGCTGCGCACGACAACTGTAACAATCGCTTGTACAAGCGTGTAATGTCTGTTCGGT
>DASVLS010000040.1:0-3857 GCA_036384755.1 Trinickia sp.
GTATCGCGTATAATTCGCTTTTGCGCCTATAGGATTTGCCATGCGTCTGATCCAAAAAGCACTCACGTTCGATGACGTGCTCCTCGTCCCGGCGTTCTCCGACGTTCTGCCGCGCGACACCAGCCTCAAAACCCGGCTGACTCGCAACATTTCCCTGAATATGCCGCTCGTGTCGGCTGCGATGGATACCGTCACCGAAGCGCGGCTCGCAATCGCCATGGCGCAGCAAGGCGGCGTCGGCATCATCCACAAGAATCTGACTGCCGCCGAGCAGGCGCGCGAAGTCGCGAAGGTCAAGCGCTTCGAGTCGGGTGTCGTGCGCGATCCGATCACGGTGCCGCCCGAGATGAAGGTGCGCGATGTGATCGCGCTCTCGCAGCAGCATGGTATTTCTGGCTTTCCGGTCGTCGAAGGCGCGCAGTTGATGGGCATCGTCACGAACCGCGACCTGCGCTTCGAAACGCGCCTGGACGAGCCGGTGCGCACGATCATGACGCCGCGCGAGCGGCTCGTGACGGTCAAGGAAGGCACGGCGCTCGCCGAGGCCAAGGCCCTCATGCACAGCCATCGCCTCGAGCGCGTGCTGGTCGTGAACGATGCGTTCGAGCTGCGCGGGCTGATGACGGTCAAGGACATCACGAAGCAAACCGAGCACCCGGACGCCTGCAAGGACGAGCACGGCAAGTTGCGCGTCGGCGCGGCCGTGGGTGTGGGCGCCGATAACGAAGAGCGCGTGGTGGCGCTGGCCGCGGCCGGCGTCGACGTCATCGTCGTCGATACGGCGCACGGGCACAGCAAGGGCGTGCTCGAGCGCGTGCGTTGGGTGAAGAGGAATTTCCCGCACGTGGAAGTCATCGGCGGCAACATCGCGACGGCCGATGCGGCGCGTGCGCTTGTCGAATACGGCGCCGACGGGGTCAAGGTCGGTATCGGCCCCGGCTCGATCTGCACGACGCGGATCGTCGCGGGCGTGGGCGTGCCGCAGATCACGGCGATCGCCAACGTAGCCGAGGCTTTGAAGGGCACGGGGGTGCCTGTCATTGCCGATGGCGGCGTGCGTTTCTCGGGCGACGTCAGCAAGGCGCTCGCGGCAGGCGCCAACGCGGTCATGATGGGCAGCATGTTTGCGGGCACCGAAGAGGCGCCGGGCGACGTGTTCCTATATCAGGGCCGCCAGTACAAGTCGTATCGCGGCATGGGTTCCGTCGGTGCGATGAAGGACGGCGCGGCCGATCGCTACTTCCAGGACAATTCCGCGAACATCGACAAGCTCGTGCCGGAAGGCATCGAAGGCCGAGTGGCCTATAAGGGCTCGGTCAACGCGATCTTGTTCCAATTGGTGGGCGGCGTGCGCGCGAGCATGGGCTACTGCGGTTGCCGCACGATCGACGAAATGCACGAGAAGGCGCAGTTCGTCGAGATCACGGCGGCCGGCATGCGCGAATCGCACGTGCATGACGTGCAGATCACGAAAGAAGCGCCGAACTATCACGTCGACTAAGCGCCCATGAAACCGCTCTTGCGCGCCGTCTTGATCGTCGATGCCGGACTCTACTTGAGCTCGGGCGCCGTGCTGCTGCTGACGCCGTTGGCGGGGTTGCAGCGCGCGATGCAATTGACGAGCATCGAGCCCGCGATGGTGGGGCAGATGCTCGGCCTCGCGTTGCTCGGACTTGCCTGGATATCACTGCGAGGGGCGGTCGACGGCGCGATGACCGTCGGCGTGGCCAAGATCGTCGGACACGTGACTTGGCTTGCCGGCGCGCTCATGGTCGCGTGGGCGCTCGGGCCGCATACGTTGTGGCTGCCTGCGCTCGGTATTGTGCCGAATCTGCTGGTCGGCGGGTTTCTCATCGTGATCGGTCTAGGCGGTGCGCGTTTCGCTCAGGCCGTGCGCCGGCGCGAGATCGCCAGAGCGGCGCAAGCGCAAGGGAAGGCCGGCGACGCGAAAGGGCGCGGTTCCGCTGCCGCGGTCGTCACCGAGCCTGTCGTGCCGGCGCCTGTCGAGCCCGTGTTTCGAACGCAGGAGCCGAGCAGCGCGGCGGGGGGCGGTGTGCCGCCCGACAGCGTGCGCAGCGAGCGTCCGGTGGATGCGCCACCCACGGCCGGCGTCGGGCCTGCCGACGAGCCGCCCGGCACCGCGCGCGCCGGTGCGGCAAGCGGCAACGGCGACGTCCGTGGGACGCCGCCGGCGTCTGCGCAGCGGCCTCCGTTTCATGGTTGAGCGCGCCTACGCTCGCCCATTCGACTTCAACCCAATTTGCGCTCGTGCGCGGCGGTCGCGCGGCGCTCCGTGTTTGACCATTTATCGGCGGCGCGCTGTGCGTCGTCTTTCGTATTCGTTCACTACCGATCCGTGCCAGCCATGCATGACAAGATCCTGATCCTCGACTTCGGTTCGCAAGTCACTCAACTGATTGCTCGCCGCATTCGCGAAGCGCACGTCTATTCGGAGATTCATCCGTACGACGTCGATGACGCGTTTATCCGCGAATTCGCACCGAAGGGCATCATCCTTTCCGGCGGGCCGAGTTCGGTCACGGAGACGGATACGCCGCGTGCGCCACAGGCCGTCTTCGAACTCGGTGTACCGGTGCTCGGCATCTGCTACGGCATGCAGACGATGGCGGAGCAGCTCGGCGGCAAGGTCGATCTCGGTCACGTGCGTGAATTCGGATATGCCGAAGTCCGTGCGCGCAACCATACGAGCTTGCTCGAAGGTATCGAGGATTTCAGCACGCAGGAAGGCCACGGCATGCTGAAGGTGTGGATGAGCCATGGCGACAAGGTCACGGAAATGCCCGAGGGCTTCGTGCTGATGGCGTCGACCGAGTCTTGCCCGGTGGCGGCGATGGCCGACGAGTCGCGTCATTTCTATGGCTTGCAGTGGCACCCCGAAGTGACGCACACGGTCAAGGGGCGCGCGATGCTCGAGCGTTTCGTGCTGCAGATTTGCGGCGCGAAGGCCGATTGGGAGATGGGGCATTACATCGACGAAGCCGTTGAAAAAATCCGCGAGCAAGTGGGTCGCGAGCACGTCATTCTCGGCTTGTCGGGCGGCGTGGATTCGTCGGTCGCCGCGGCGCTGCTTCATCGCGCGATCGGCGATCAACTGACGTGCGTGTTTGTCGATCACGGCTTGCTGCGGCTGAACGAAGCCGAGCAGGTGATGGCGACATTCGCCGATCACCTTGGCGTGCGCGTGATCCATATCGATGCGAGCGAGGCGTTTCTTTCGAAACTTGCCGGTGTGACGGATCCCGAGCAGAAGCGCAAGATCATCGGCGCCGAGTTCGTCGAAGTGTTCCAAGCGGAGGCGGGCAAGCTCAGCGATGCGAAGTGGCTCGCGCAAGGCACCATCTATCCCGATGTCATCGAATCGGCCGGCAAGGGCAAGAAGGCGACGCACACGATCAAGAGCCACCATAACGTGGGCGGTTTGCCGGAGACGTTGAATTTGAAGCTGCTCGAGCCGCTGCGCGAGTTGTTCAAGGACGAGGTGCGGGAACTTGGCGTGAAGCTCGGGTTGCCGCCTGAGATGGTTTATCGCCATCCGTTCCCGGGGCCGGGGCTGGGTGTGCGGATCCTCGGGGAAGTGCGTCGCGATTTCGCTGACTTGCTGCGTCGTGCCGATGCGATCTTTATCGAAACGCTGCGCAATACGATCGACAAGGAAACGGGCAAGTCGTGGTACGACCTGACGAGCCAAGCGTTCGCCGTGTTCCTGCCCGTGAAAAGCGTGGGGGTGATGGGCGATGGGCGGACGTATGAGTACGTCGTTGCGCTGCGCGCCGTGCAAACGCTCGATTTCATGACCGCGCATTGGGCGCATCTGCCGCACGAGTTGTTGGGGCACG
>DASVLS010000041.1:0-27356 GCA_036384755.1 Trinickia sp.
GAAGCGCGTCGTCTACCAGCCGGTGACGATCGAGCCGCGCGAAATCACGCCGCGCGTGATTCGCGAGGATCGCTACGGCGGTCTGAAACACTAAGAGGTCGCCATGGCAGAGATCAAGAACTACACGCTCAATTTCGGCCCGCAGCACCCGGCAGCGCACGGCGTGCTGCGCCTCGTGCTCGAGCTCGACGGCGAAGTCATTCAGCGCGCCGATCCGCACATCGGCTTGCTGCATCGTGCGACGGAAAAGCTCGCCGAGAACAAGACATACATCCAGTCCGTGCCGTACATGGACCGCCTCGACTATGTGTCGATGATGGTCAACGAGCACGGCTATGTGCTCGCGATCGAAAAGCTGCTCGGCATCGACGTGCCGATCCGAGCGAAGTACATCCGTGTGCTGTTCGACGAAATCACGCGCGTTTTGAACCACTTGATGTGGATCGGTGCGCACGCCCTCGACGTGGGCGCGATGGCCGTCTTCCTTTACGCGTTCCGCGAGCGCGAGGATCTGATGGACGTCTACGAGGCGGTGTCGGGCGCGCGCATGCACGCAGCCTACTACCGTCCGGGCGGCGTCTATCGCGATTTGCCCGACGCGATGCCGCAATACAAGGCGTCCAAGATTCGCAATGCGAAGGCGCTCGAACGCATGAACGAAGCGCGGCAAGGTTCGCTGCTCGACTTCATCGACGATTTCTTCACGCGCTTTCCGGGCTGTGTCGACGAGTACGAAACGCTGCTCACCGACAACCGGATCTGGAAGCAGCGCCTGGTCGGGATCGGCGTCGTGAGCCCCGAGCGCGCCTTCCAGATGGGCCTGACGGGCGCGATGCTGCGCGGCTCGGGCGTCGAGTGGGATCTGCGCAAGAAGCAGCCGTACGAGGTGTACGATCAGCTCGACTTCGACATCCCCGTCGGCGTGAACGGCGATTGCTACGACCGTTATCTCGTGCGTGTCGAGGAAATGCGCCAGTCCACGCGCATCGCCAAGCAATGTATCGAATGGCTGCGCAAGAATCCGGGCCCGGTGATGACCGACAACCATAAGGTCGCACCGCCCTCGCGCGTGGGCATGAAGTCGAACATGGAAGAGCTGATTCACCACTTCAAGCTCTTCACGGAAGGGTTTCACGTGCCGGAAGGCGAAGCGTACGCGGCGGTCGAGCATCCGAAGGGCGAATTCGGCATCTATCTGGTGTCGGACGGCGCGAACAAGCCGTATCGCCTCAAGATTCGCGCGCCGGGTTATGCGCACCTCGCGGCGCTCGACGAGATGGCACGCGGTCACATGATCGCCGACGCCGTCACCATCATCGGTACGCAGGACATCGTGTTCGGCGAAATCGACCGGTAAGCGCCGCACGGCGCGCCGGCAACGAGGGGCGGCATCAAGCGCCCCCGCAGCGCGCCGGGTCTGCCGCGACGAACGAGGCGGCAGGTTTTCGTTCGGTAGGAATTGAAAGAGTTCGTGTTCTCAAAATGATCTCAGCTGAAGGCCTGAAAGAAATCGATCGTGCGGTGGCGAAGTATCCCGCCGATCAGAAACAGTCCGCCGTGATGTCGGCGTTGGCCGTCGCTCAGGAAGAGCACGGCTGGCTGTCGCCCGAACTGATGCAGTTCGTGGCCGACTACCTCGGCATGCCGGCCGTCGCCGTGCAGGAAGTGGCGACCTTCTACACGATGTACGAAACGTCGCCGGTCGGTAAGCACAAGATCACGCTCTGCACGAACTTGCCGTGTCAGCTCGGACCGCATGGCGGCTCGGAGGCCACGGCGGACTATCTGAAACAGAAGCTCGGCATCGACTTCGGCGAAACGACGCCCGACGGCAAGTTCACGCTCAAGGAAGGCGAGTGCTTCGGCTCGTGCGGCGACGCACCGGTGCTGCTCGTGAACAACCACCGCATGTGCAGCTTCATGAGCCGCGAGAAGATCGACGCTTTGCTCGAGGAGCTTTCGAAATGACGTCTTTGCACGACCGTCACATCAAACCGCTGATCCTCGCCGGCCTGACCGGCGAGAACTGGCATCTCGACGATTACGTCGCGCGCGGCGGCTACAAGCAGCTGCGCCGCATCCTCGAGGAGAAGATTCCCCCCGAGCAAGTCATTGCCGACGTCAAGGCCTCGGGCCTGCGCGGTCGTGGCGGTGCGGGCTTCCCGACGGGCCTGAAGTGGAGCTTCATGCCGCGTCAGTTCCCGGGGCAGAAGTACCTCGTCTGCAACTCGGACGAGGGCGAACCCGGTACGTTCAAGGACCGCGACATCCTGCGCTGGAATCCGCATTCCCTGATCGAGGGGATGGCGATCGGCGCCTATGCGATGGGTATCACGGTCGGCTACAACTACATTCACGGCGAGATCTTCGAGGTCTACAAGCGCTTCGAAGAAGCGCTGGAAGAAGCGCGCCGCGCCGGGTTCCTCGGCAACGACATCCTCGGATCGGGCTTCTCGTTCGAGCTTTACGCGCATCACGGCTACGGCGCCTATATTTGCGGCGAAGAAACCGCGCTGCTCGAATCGCTCGAAGGCAAGAAGGGTCAGCCGCGCTTCAAGCCGCCGTTTCCGGCGAGCTTCGGCGTGTACGGCAAGCCCACGACGATCAACAACACCGAAACGTTCGCCGCGGTGCCGTTCCTGCTGGAAATCGGGCCGCAAGCGTACCTCGAGCTCGGCAAGCCGAACAACGGCGGCACGAAGATCTTCTCGGTGTCGGGCGACGTCGAGCGTCCTGGCAATTATGAAATTCCGCTCGGCACGCCGTTCTCCACGCTGATGGAATTGGCCGGCGGCGTGCGTGGCGGCAAGAAGCTGAAGGCCGTCATTCCCGGCGGTTCGTCGGCGCCCGTCGTGCCCGGCGATCTCATGATGCAAACGGACATGGACTACGATTCGATCGCCAAGGCCGGGTCGATGCTCGGTTCGGGCGCGGTGATCGTCATGGACGAAACGCGCTGCATGGTTCGCTCGCTGCTGCGTCTGTCGTACTTCTACTACGAAGAGTCATGCGGGCAGTGCACGCCGTGCCGCGAAGGCACGGGCTGGCTCTATCGCGTGGTCAATCGCATCGAGCACGGCCAGGGCCGCAAGGAAGATCTCGACCTGCTGAACTCGGTGGCCGAGAACATCATGGGCCGCACGATTTGCGCGCTCGGCGATGCGGCGGCGATGCCGGTGCGCGGCATGCTCAAGCACTACTGGGACGAATTCGAATATCACGTGGAGCACAAGCGGTGCCTCGTCGGCGGCCACGCGGGTGCGCCGGCCGCTGCGGACGCGGTGCTTGCGTAACGGCAACGGCTGCGCCGCAAGGAATCCATCGCTTTTCGATCGCCCGCCGAACGTCCTTCGGCGGGTGGTTCAGCGAGCAAAAGATTGAGCGGTAATAGGTTAAGGACCATTCACCATCATGGTTGAACTTGAAATAGACGGGAAGAAGGTCGAGGTGCCCGAAGGCAGCATGGTGATCCAGGCTGCGCATAAGGTCGACACGTACATTCCTCACTTCTGCTATCACAAGAAGCTTTCGATCGCGGCGAACTGCCGCATGTGTCTCGTCGAAGTCGAGAAGATGCCGAAGGCCGTGCCCGCGTGCGCGACGCCCGTGTCAGCCGGCATGGTCGTGCGTACGACCTCCGAGAAGGCGGTCAAGGCGCAGCAATCGGTGATGGAATTCCTGCTCATCAATCACCCGCTCGATTGCCCGATCTGCGACCAAGGCGGCGAATGCCAGCTGCAGGATTTGGCCGTCGGCTACGGCAAGTCGGCTTCGCGCTACAACGAAGAGAAGCGGGTCGTGTTCCACAAGAACGTCGGTCCGCTGATCTCGATGGAAGAGATGACGCGCTGCATTCACTGCACGCGCTGCGTCCGCTTCGGTCAAGAGATCGCGGGCGTCATGGAGCTCGGCATGCTCGGCCGCGGCGAGCACTCGGAAATCACGACGTTCGTCGGCAAGACGGTCGACTCCGAACTCTCGGGCAACATGATCGATCTGTGCCCGGTCGGCGCACTCACGAGCAAGCCGTTCCGCTACAGCGCCCGTACGTGGGAGCTTTCGCGCCGCAAGTCGGTGAGCCCGCACGATTCCGTCGGCGCCAATCTCGTCGTGCAGAGCAAGGACAACCGCGTCATGCGCGTGCTGCCGCTCGAGAACGAAGCGATCAACGAATGCTGGATCTCGGATAAAGACCGCTTCTCGTACGAAGGCTTGAACAGCGAATCGCGCCTCACGCAGCCGATGATCAAGCAAGGCGGCCAGTGGATCGAAACCGACTGGCAAACGGCGCTCGAATACGTCGCGAAGAGCCTGAAGGGCGTTGCGGCCGATCACGGCGCGAACGCCCTGGCGATGCTCGGCAGCGCGCACAGCACCGTCGAAGAGCTGTTCCTGCTCAAGCAACTGGCGCAAGCACTCGGTACGCCCAACGTCGACTTCCGGCTGCGCCAATCCGATTTTGCCTCGGCGAGCAACGCTGCGCCGTGGCTCGGCATGCCGCTCGCCGATCTGTCGACGCTCGATTGCGCTTTCGTCATCGGCTCGTTCCTGCGCCGCGATCACCCGCTCATGGCCGCGCGTTTGCGTCAAGCCGCACGCGGCGGCGCGAAGCTGCATCTGTTGCATGCCACGGGCGACAACTCGCTGATCCCGACCGCGAAGACGATCGTCGCCGCGCCGTCGGCTTGGGTCGATACGCTCGCGGGCATCGCCGCCGCCGTCGCGCAAGCGCGCAGCGTCGCCCTGCCTGAGGGCGCTGCCGGCGCCGAAGTCACAGCCGCGGCGCAAGAACTGGCCGCTGCGCTCGCAAACGGCGAGAAGCGCGCAGTGCTGATCGGCAACAGCGCCGTTCAGCACCCCGGGTTCTCGCGCATCCATGCTCTCGCGCAGTGGATCGCGGAACAAACCGGCGCGACGCTCGGCTTCCTGACCGAAGCGGCGAACACGGTCGGCGCGCATCTCGTGGACGCGTTGCCGGGCGCGCAAGGCTTGAACGCGCGCGAAGCGTTCGAGCAGCCGCGCAAGGGTTACGTGCTGCTCAATCTCGAACCCGAATTCGATACGTCCAACGCGGCCCAAGCGCTGGCGGCGCTGGCCCAAGCGGAAACGGTCGTCGTGCTCTCGCCGTTCAAGACGGGGCTCGAATACGCCGACGTGCTGCTGCCGGTCTCGCCGTACACCGAGACGGCCGGCTCGTTCGTCAATGCCGACGGCACGCTGCAGGCGTTCAACGGCATCGTTCGTCCGCTCGGCGAAACGCGTCCCGGCTGGAAAGTGCTACGCGTGCTCGGCAACGTGCTGGGCCTGCCGGGCTTCGAGTACGACTCGGTCGAAGAAGTGCGCGCCGCGGCGCTGCCGCAAGGCGTCGATGCGTCGCGCCTGAGCAACCGCACCGACGTCGCCGTCGTGCGGGGCGCGGTCCAAGCCAACGGCGCGCTCGAGCGTATCGCCGACGTGGCGATCTATCACGCCGATGCGCTCGTGCGTCGCGCGCCGTCGCTGCACTTGACGGCCGCAAGCCGTGCGGCGAATGCGATCGGCCTGCCGGCTGCGCTGTTCGACAAGCTGGGATTGAAGGAAGGCGACACGGTTCGTGTGCGCCAAGGCGATCGCTCGGTCCAGGCCGCCGCGACGCGCGATGCATTGCTCGCCGACACGGCTGTGCGCGTATCGGCCGGCACGCAGCTTGGCGCGGCGCTCGGCGGCCTGTTCGGTGAACTCGTGGTGGAGAAGGCGTAAATGAGCTTGTTCGATACGATCAACGCAGGCGGCACGCAAGTGCTCGGCGCGGCGTGGCCCACCGTGTGGGCCCTGGTGCGCATCGTCGCCATCTCCGTCGCGATTTTGCTGTGCGTGGCCTACCTGATTCTGTGGGAACGTAAGCTCATCGGCTGGATGCACGTGCGTCTCGGGCCGAACCGGGTCGGTCCCGCCGGCCTGTTGCAGCCGATCGCCGACGTGCTGAAGCTGTTGCTCAAGGAAGTGATTCAGCCGACGGCAGCGAACCGCTGGCTGTATCTCATCGCGCCGATCATGACGGTGGTGCCCGCGCTCGCGGTCTGGGCCGTCATTCCGTTCCAAGCGCAAGCGGTGCTCGGCAACATCAACGCCGGTCTGTTGTACGTCATCGCCATCTCGTCGATCGGCGTCTACGGCGTGATTCTCGCGGGCTGGGCGTCGAACTCGAAGTACGCGTTCCTCGGCGCGATGCGCGCCGCGGCGCAAATGGTCTCGTACGAAGTGTCGATGGGCTTTGCGCTCGTCGTCGTGCTGATGACCTCGGGCAGCCTGAACCTGTCCGACATCGTCGGCTCGCAAATGCGCGGCTTCTTCGCGTCGCACGGGATCACATTCCTGTCGTGGAACTGGCTGCCGCTCTTGCCCGTGTTCGTCGTCTACTTCATCTCGGGCATCGCCGAAACGAACCGTCACCCGTTCGACGTCGTGGAAGGCGAGTCGGAAATCGTCGCCGGCCACATGATCGATTACTCGGGGATGGCGTTTGCGCTGTTCTTCCTCGCCGAGTACATCAACATGATCGTGATCTCGGCGTTGGCCGCGACGATGTTCCTCGGCGGCTGGAGCGCGCCGTTCGGATTCTTGTCGTTCATCCCGGGCATCTTCTGGCTCATGTTGAAGGTGTTCTTCCTGTTGTCGGTGTTCATCTGGGCTCGCGCGACGTTCCCGCGTTATCGCTATGACCAGATCATGCGTCTGGGCTGGAAGGTGTTCCTGCCCGTGTGCATCGTCTGGGTGGTCGTGGTCGGCTTCTGGATCATGTCGCCGCTGAACATCTGGAAATAAAGGGCGCAGCGAAATGACCGCTATTCAAAACTTCTTCAAGACGTTTTTCCTGACCGAGCTCATCAAGGGTCTCGCGCTGACGGGTCGCTACACGTTCAAGCGCAAGTTCACGGTGCAGTTCCCAGAGGAAAAGACGCCGCTGTCGCCGCGTTTTCGTGGCCTGCATGCGCTGCGCCGCTACGAAAACGGCGAAGAGCGCTGCATCGCCTGCAAGCTGTGCGAAGCGGTGTGTCCGGCGCTTGCCATCACGATCGAGTCGGAAGTGCGCGCGGACAATACGCGCCGCACGACGCGCTACGACATCGACCTGACCAAGTGCATCTTCTGCGGATTCTGCGAGGAAAGCTGCCCCGTCGATTCGATCGTCGAGACGAGCATTCTCGAGTACCACGGCGAAAAGCGCGGCGATTTGTACTTCACGAAGGACATGTTGCTCGCGGTGGGCGATCGCTACGAAGCCGAAATCGCAGCTTCGAAGGCGGCCGACGCGCCGTACCGTTGATTGCTTTAACGCAGTTGCATTTGCTCGACGCGTTGCGGGGTTGACGCGGCGGCCAGGCCGCCGCGGCTGGTCCGGCTTGTGCCGCCGGCTGCCGCGCCCGATTGATGAGCTAACGATGAACCGGTAATCATGGAATTCACGACCGTACTGTTTTACATCTTCGCGCTGCTCCTGACGGTGTCGGGGCTGAAGGTGATCACGTCGCGCAACCCGGTCGGGTCCGCGCTCTTTCTCGTGCTCGCGTTCTTCAACGCGGCGGCGATCTGGATGTTGCTCGAGGCCGAATTCCTCGCGATCCTGCTCGTGCTGCTCTACGTGGGCGCGGTGATGGTGCTGTTCCTGTTCGTCGTGATGATGCTCGACATCAACCTCGACGTGCTGCGCAAGGACTTCAAGCGCTTCGTGCCGATGGCCACCATCGTCGGCGCAATCATCATCGTCGAAACCGCGTTGATCCTCTGGCACGGCTACGGCGCGACGACCACCCCGGTGCGCGACGCGGCGGTCGCAAGCGGCGCAGCGGCAGCGATGCCGAACACGTATCTGATCGGCAAGGTGATCTATACGGACTACGTGTTCGCGTTCGAAGTGGCCGGCCTCGTGCTGCTCGTCGCGATCATCGCGGCGATCGCGCTGACCGCGCGCAAGGGCAAGGACAGCAAGCGCCAGCGCGTGTCGGAGCAAGTGAAGGTGCGCGCGAAGGATCGCGTGCGCATCGTGAAGATGCCGGCCGAGAAGTCGACGCTGCCGGCGACGGCCGAAGGCGCGGCTGGCGAGGCGAACGCCAACGTCGGCGCGGGCGCCGTCGAGCCCAACCGTTGAGCGTCGAGGAGAAAAACATGTTGACCCTGGCTCATTACCTCGTGCTCGGCGCGATCCTGTTTGCGATCGGCGTCGTCGGCATTTTCCTGAATCGTCGCAACGTCATCATCATCCTGATGGCGATCGAATTGATCTTGCTCGCGGTGAACACGAACTTCGTCGCGTTCTCGCACTACCTCGGCGACATACACGGGCAGATCTTCGTGTTCTTCGTGCTGACGGTCGCCGCGGCCGAAGCGGCGATCGGCCTCGCGATTCTCGTGACTCTGTTCCGTACCCTCGACACGATCAACGTCGAGGATCTCGATCAGCTCAAAGGTTAAATTCAGGCACTGCGGTTATGTCCACGACACTCAATGAAAACCTGCTGCTGGCGATTCCGCTCGCACCGCTCGCCGGCTCGCTGATTGCAGGTCTTGGCGGGAAGGTGGTGGGGCGCAAGGGCAGCCACCGGGTCACGATCCTCGGCGTGTTGATCGCCTTCGTCCTGTCGGCGATGGTGTTCGCCGACGTCATTCACGGCGCGAGCTACAACGCGACCGTCTACGAATGGATGAAGGTCGGCTCGCTCAAGTTCGAAATCGGCTTCCTCGTCGATTCGCTCACGGCGATGATGATGTGCGTCGTCACGTTCGTGTCGTTGATGGTCCACATCTATACGATCGGCTACATGGCCGACGACGACGGCTACGAGCGTTTCTTCTCGTACATCTCGCTGTTCACGTTCTCGATGCTGATGCTCGTCATGAGCAACAACTTCCTGCAGCTGTTCTTCGGCTGGGAAGCGGTGGGCCTCGTGTCGTACCTGCTGATCGGCTTCTACTTCACCCGTGAGAGCGCGATCTACGCGAACATGAAGGCGTTCCTCGTGAACCGCGTCGGCGACTTCGGCTTCCTGCTCGGCATCGGCCTCATCCTGGCGTACGCGGGTTCGATGAACTACGGCGAAGTGTTCGCCAAGCGCGAAGCGCTGGCCGCGCTCACGTTCCCGGGCACGCAATGGGGCCTCCTGACGGTCGCCTGCATCTGCCTGTTCATCGGGGCGATGGGTAAGTCGGCTCAATTCCCGCTGCACGTGTGGCTGCCCGATTCGATGGAAGGCCCGACGCCGATCTCCGCGCTGATTCACGCGGCGACGATGGTGACGGCCGGTATCTTCATGGTGTCGCGCATGTCGCCGCTGTTCGAGCTCTCCGATACGGCGCTTTCGTTCATCATGGTGATCGGCGCGATCACGGCGCTGTTCATGGGTTTTCTCGGCATCGTCCAGAACGACATCAAGCGCGTGGTCGCCTATTCGACGCTGTCGCAGCTCGGCTATATGACGGTCGCCCTCGGCGCGTCGGCGTACTCGATCTCGGTGTTCCACCTGATGACGCACGCGTTCTTCAAAGCGCTGCTGTTCCTCGGCGCCGGCTCGGTCATCATCGGCATGCACCACGATCAAGACATGCGCAACATGGGCGGTCTGCGCAAGTACATGCCGATCACCTGGATCACCTCGCTCGTCGGTTCGCTTGCGCTGATCGGCACGCCGTTCTTCGCAGGCTTCTATTCGAAGGATTCGATCATCGACGCCGTGGGCCTCTCGCATCTGCCGGGCTCGGGCTTCGCGTACTTCGCGGTGGTGGCGAGCGTGTTCGTGACTGCGCTGTACTCCTTCCGTATGTACTTCATGGTGTTCCACGGCGAAGAGCGCTTCCGTCATCCGCAGGATTTCGGTAACGGCCACGGCGCGGAATCGGCGGCGCACGGCGGCGACCACGGTCATGACGACCACGGGCACGGCGGCCATGCTCACGAGCCGCACGAAACGCCGTGGGTGGTGTGGGTGCCGCTCGTTCTGCTGGCGATTCCGTCGGTCATCATCGGCGCGATCGCGATCGGCCCGATGATCTACGGCGATTTCTTCGCGCACGGCGTCGCGTTCGACAAGGTCATCTTCATCGGCGAAAACCACGGTGCGGTCGAAGAAATGGCCAAGGAATTCCACGGCTGGCTGCCGATGGCGCTGCACTCGGTCACCGCGTTGCCGCTGTGGCTCGCGATCGCGGGTGTCGTGACGGCGTGGTTCTTGTATCTGAAGCGCCCGGATCTGCCGGCGGTGATCCGTCGCGCGTTCGGTCCGATCTACACCCTGCTCGAAAACAAGTACTACATGGACAAGATCAACGAAGTCGTCTTCGCGCGCGGTGCGGTGGCTATCGGCCGCGGCCTCTGGAAGGAAGGCGACGTCGTGGTCATCGACGGTCTCGTCAACGGCAGCGCACGCTTCATCGGCTGGTTCGCAAGCGTGATTCGCTTCCTGCAATCCGGTTACATCTACCACTACGCGTTCGCCATGATTATCGGCATGCTGGGGCTCCTTACCCTGTTTGTAACGCTCGGCGGCAAATAAGGCGGGGGACACTTAATGCACTCTTTTCCGATTCTTAGTACCGCGATCTGGCTGCCGATCGTCTTCGGTCTGGCCGTTCTCGCCGTCGGTTCCGACAAGAACCCCGGGCCCGCGCGCTGGCTTGCGCTGATCGGCTCGATTCTCGGCTTGCTCGTGACGCTGCCGCTCATCAGCGGCTTCGACTCGACGAGCGCCGCGCTGCAGTTCGTCGAGCAGGCGAACTGGATCGAGCGCTTTCACATCACGTATCACCTCGGCGTAGACGGCATCTCGATGTGGTTCGTCGTGCTGACGGCGCTCATTACGGTGATCGTCGTCATCGCCGGGTGGGAAGTCATCACCGAGCACGTATCGCAATACATGGCCGCGTTCCTGATTCTTTCGGGGATCATGATCGGCGTGTTCTCGGCCGCCGATGGCCTTCTGTTCTACGTGTTCTTCGAAGCGACGCTGATCCCGATGTACTTGATCATCGGCGTGTGGGGCGGCCCGAACCGGATCTACGCCGCGTTCAAGTTCTTCCTGTACACGCTGGCCGGCTCGCTGCTGATGCTGGTCGCGCTGATCTATCTGTACGTCCAAACGGGTACGTTCGATCTGGCCGCATGGCAGAACGCCCAGCTGGCGATGACGCCGCAGGTGCTGCTGTTCATCGCGTTCTTCCTGGCGTTTGCCGTGAAGGTTCCGATGTGGCCGGTTCACACGTGGTTGCCCGATGCGCACGTGGAAGCGCCGACAGGCGGCTCGGTGGTGCTGGCCGCGATCATGCTGAAGCTCGGTGCGTACGGTTTCCTGCGCTTCTCGCTGCCGATCGCGCCCGATGCAAGCCATACGCTTGCGCCCGTCGTCATCACGCTTTCGCTGATCGCCGTGATCTACATCGGTCTCGTCGCGATGGTGCAGGCCGATATGAAGAAGCTCGTCGCCTACTCGTCGATCGCGCATATGGGCTTCGTCACGCTGGGCTTTTTCATCTTCAATCAGCTCGGCGTCGAAGGCGCGATCGTCCAGATGATCTCGCACGGCTTCGTTTCCGGCGCAATGTTCCTTTGCATCGGCGTGCTGTACGACCGCATGCACTCGCGTCAAATCGCCGATTACGGCGGCGTCGTCAACGTCATGCCGAAGTTCGCCGCGCTCGTGATGCTGTTCTCGATGGCCAACTGCGGCTTGCCGGGCACCTCGGGTTTCGTCGGCGAATTCATGGTGATTCTCGCTGCGGTCCAATTCAATTTCTGGATTGCCTTCGGGGCGGCGTTCACGCTGATCCTCGGCGCGGCCTATACGCTGTGGATGTACAAACGCGTGTACTTCGGCGCGGTGGCGAACGATCACGTGAAGGCGCTGAAGGACATCAACGGCCGCGAGTACCTGATTCTCGGCGTGCTGGCTTTCTTCACGCTGTTCATGGGCGTGTATCCGAAGCCCTTCACCGACGTCATGCACGTTTCCGTGGAAAACCTCCTCTCCCACGTCGCGCAGTCGAAGCTGCCGGTGTCACAGTAACGCCGAGCGGAGGAACGAAAAGATCATGCAAAACGCCCCTATGTCTCTCCTGTTGCCCGATGGGCTGCTGATGGCGGCCGCGGTCCTCGCGTGGCTGAACGAAACGTTCGCCGGCGAGCCCGGCAAGCGACTGACGTACTGGATCGCCGTGCTGGCGTCGCTCGTGTCGGGCATCTGGTTCGTCTCGCTCGTGTTCGACCCGCAGCCGCATTACTTCTTCTCGCACATGTACGTCGTCGACGGCTTCGCGAGCGCGATGAAGGCGGTGGTCTCGCTCGGCTATGCCGTGACGCTGGTCTATTCGCGCACGTACCTCGAAGACCGTAACTTGTTCCGCGGGGATTACTTCCTGCTCGGCATGTTCGCGTTGCTCGGCCAGCTCGTCATGATCTCGGGCACCAACTTCCTGACGCTGTATCTGGGCCTCGAGCTGATGTCGCTGTCGCTCTATGCGGCCATCGCGCTGCGCCGCGATGCGTCGCAATCGAACGAAGCCGCGATGAAGTACTACGTGCTCGGCGCGCTTGCTTCCGGCTTCCTGCTCTACGGCATGTCGATGCTCTACGGCGCGACGGGGTCGCTCGATCTGAGCGAAGTGCTCAAGGCCGTCGCATCGGGCCGCATCAACAATGTCGTGTTGTTGTTCGGCGTGATCTTCATCGTCGCCGGCGTGGCCTTCAAGATGGGGGCGGTGCCCTTCCATATGTGGGTGCCCGATGTCTATCACGGCGCACCGACGGCCATGACGCTGCTCGTCGGCGGCGGCCCGAAGGTGGCTGCGTTCGCGTGGGGCTTGCGTTTGCTGGTCATGGGCGTGCTGCCGCTGGCGGGCGATTGGCAGCAAATGCTGACGATCTTGGCCGCGCTCTCGCTCATCGTCGGTAACGTGACCGGCATCGTGCAACGCAACGTCAAGCGCATGCTCGCCTACTCGGCCATCTCGAACATGGGCTTCGTGCTGCTGGGCTTGCTCTCGGGCGTGGTCGACGGCAAGGTCGACGGCATGGCGAGCGCCTACAGCTCGGCGATGTTCTACAGCATCGTCTATCTGCTGACGACGCTCGGTTCGTTCGGCATCGTCATGCTGCTGGCGCGTCGCGACTTCGAAGCCGACACGCTGGACGATTTCAAGGGCTTGAACAAGCGCAGCCCGGTGTTTGCGTTCGTCATGATGGCGATGATGTTCTCGCTGGCCGGCATTCCGCCGACGGTCGGGTTCTACGCGAAGCTCGCGGTGCTCGAAGCGACGGTCAATGCGGGTCTGACGTGGCTCGCCGTGTTGGCGGTGATCACGTCGCTGTTCGGCGCGTTCTACTACCTGCGTATCGTCAAGCTCATGTACTTCGATGCACCGCAAGACACGACGCCGCTGTCGAGCGATGCGTCGGGCCGCTGGCTGCTCGTGCTGAACGGCATCGCCGTCGTGGCGCTCGGTATCGTGCCGGGCCCGCTGATGACGCTGTGTCTGAACGCCGTTACGCATACGCTGCCTGTGGCGCTGTAATCCATGTCGGCAGCCGGCTGGTTCATCGTGCTGTTGGCGCTCGTGGGCGCCAACCTGCCGTTTTTCAATCAGCGTTTGTTCGCCGTGGTGCCGTTGCCCGCGGCGAGAAAAAACGCCTGGATCCGCATTGCCGAATTGATCGCGCTGTACTTCGCGATCGGCTTGATCGGCTTTTACCTCGAAGCGCGGGCAGGCAATCGGTTCGAACAAGGCTGGCAGTTCTACGCCATTACGTTCTGCTTGTTCGTCGTGTTCGCGTTTCCGGGGTTTACGTTTCAATATCTCGTCAAACGTCGCTGACGGCCGTCGGTCGTCGGCAGATCCTCCGAAGGGGAGTGCTCGATGGCCCGACCGTCCGATCCCAAGCATCCGCATCACCACGCGTCGTTGACCGAAACGCGTATCGACGGCGAGACCGCCTACGACGGCAATTTCCTCAAAGTCAAACGCGACACGGTGCGACTGCCCGACGGCAAGCACACCACACGCGAATACGTCCTGCATTCGGGCGCCGTCATGGTCATTCCGTTGCTCGACGATGGCCGTGTCTTACTCGAGCGCCAGTACCGCTATCCGATCTGCCAGGTGATGACTGAATTTCCCGCCGGCAAGCTCGATCCGAACGAAGGCGCGCTCGCGTGTGCGGAACGCGAACTGCGTGAGGAGACCGGGTATTCCGCACGCGAATATACGTTCCTCACGCGCATTCATCCGATCATCTCGTACTCGACCGAATTCATCGACATCTTCCTCGCCCGCGGGCTGACGCAGGGCGAGCGCAAGCTCGACGACGGCGAGTTCCTAGAAACGTTCACCGCCGACGTGGCGCAAGTGGGCGAATGGATTCGCACGGGCGAAATCACGGACGTCAAAACGATCATCGGCCACTTCTGGCTTGAAAAGGTCCTGTCGGGCGCCTGGCAGCCCGATCGAAAAGAGCCGGCGTTGCCCGCCACACCCGATTCGGCGCGGTCCGCACCGAGCGCGTAGAATCGGGGCTTGGGGCGAACGATCGTTCAATCCGATTGGGCTACACTTACGACGCGCAAATCCGTAGATTCATCATGAAGGTTCTTGATCTGCAATGTCCGCTCGGTCATCGATTCGAAGGGTGGTTCGCATCCGCCGATGACTTCGAATCGCAGTTGTCGCGCAAATTGGTCGAATGCCCGATTTGCGCGGCTACCGAAATAAGCCGCATGCCGTCGGCGCCGCGACTGAATTTGTCGGGGGCGACGCGGGCTCGGCCGGACGGCGCTCAGCCGCGCGACAGGCAGGCGGAGGACGAGGCTCGGGGAGCTGCCGACCGTAGCGGCGTCGTCGAGCGCGCTCGGGAGTTCGAGGCGATGGCGATGCGGATGTTGCGCGAGGTGGTCGGCAAGGCGGAGAACGTGGGCGAGCGTTTCGCCGAGGAAGCGCGCCGCATTCACTACAACGAAGCACCGGCGCGCAGCATCCGCGGCGTGACGACGCCGGAAGATGCCCGTGCGCTCGTCGACGAGGGCATCGACGTCATGGCGCTGCCCGGCGCCTGCGTACCGAAAGAATCGCTGCAATAACGCGGTGGCGCGCATCGTCGCCACCGTAAGGAAGCGCCGAGCGCGGTTCGGCGCGCGTCCGAGAGAGGGGAAAGCGCACCATGGGGTTCAGTTACGAGGACTGGGAAGTCGGCTCGCGTCTCGAGGTCGGCGCGCATATGTTTACGGCCGAAGAGATCGTCGAATTCGCCGAGCAGTTCGACCCCCAGCCGTTTCACGTCGATGAAGCGGCCGCGCAGGCCTCGCCCTTCGGCGGCTTGATCGCAAGCGGTTGGCACACGTGCTCGGTGATGATGGGCATGCTCGTGCGCAACGTGCTGCCCGGGTCCACTTCCCTCGGTTCGCCCGGCATCGAGGAGATTCGCTGGGTGAGGCCGGTGCGTGCGGGCGATACGTTGCGCATGTTCAATTCGGTGTTGGCCAAACGTGTATCGGCCAGCCGGCCGGACCGCGGCATCGTCACGACGCTGTGGGAAGGGTTGAATCAAGCGGACGAGACGGTCATCACCGTGCGCTCGAATGTGCTATTCGGGCTGCGGCGTCCTGGAGCGGAAGGCGGAGCCTCGGCATGACGGGCGAAGCGCGGGGACCGTGCGGGGGCGGCGCCGCCGACATCGCCGATGCAGCGGGCTTGCGTGCGCGCGTGGGCGGAGAGCCGGTTTTCAGCGATTGGGTCGAGGTGGATCAAGCGCGCGTCGATCGATTCGCCCGCGCTACGGGCGATCATCAGTGGATTCACGTCGATCCCGAACGCGCGCGGCGCGAGTCGCCTTTCGGCGGGCCGATTGCCCATGGGTTCCTGACACTGTCTTTGATTCCTTCGTTGCTGATGCAGACGGTGGGAATCGAGCAAAAGATGGGCGTGAACTACGGCCTCAATCGCGTGCGTTTCGCCGCGCCTGTCCCGGTTGGCGCACGCTTGAGAGCGGCCTTTCGCATCGCGGAAGTGGCCGATGTGCCTGACGGCGGTCAGCAAGTCACCTGGGACGTGACGGTCGAAATCGACGGGGGAAGCAAACCCGCTTGCATCGCGCAATTCGTCACGCGGCATTATTTCTGATCGTCGAGGAGCCATGTCCTATCATCTGGCTCCGGAGTCTCTCACTGGCTGAGCCATGACCGGGTTTTCGTGACTCCCGGTCGCCTTAACTCTAAGCTAAGCGTTTAGTCCCGCGCTCGAGCTCCTTATGAGCAAGACGATCGGATTCTAGACCATGCCTGGACGATTCAATTGGTTGCCACGGCGCCGATCGCCGCGACGTCAGGTGCGCGTAGATCCTGGGTACGCCGGATACGAAACGACCGTGGCGGCGGTGGCCCGTCGCGCGCCGGTAAGGTACGCCATCAATTATGAAGAGGGATTGGCGGCCTTGAGGTTGCCCGAGGACCCGCCCCGTTATGACGAGGTGGTGAGCGATTGGCCTTATCGTTATCCCGCGAGGGGAAATCCCGTCGGACCTGCGCCTCGTTATGACGGGAGCGAGAATAGAACCGCAGAGCGAGAAACGCCGCCGACTTACGAACAAGCGAGGGCGGACAAGGCTGGCGCACTGGAGAAGGAGCTTCGCAATCTTTCCGGAAACATGCGCGCCGAACTGAACGCGGAATTCTTGCTGCCTTTTCCGGGCGAGGCGGATGTCTCCGAAGCAGGGGGATCGCGAACCGTGCATGGGCGAAGTATGAATACCGTGCGAAGCACGAGGCTTGCTCGACAAGACGAGTGTTTAGCGCGCTATCGACGTGGATTGGATCTGCTTCACCAACGAATCGATGGGTTGAGCCCCGAGCTTGAAGATTCAGGGGTACTAGACACGCTGCGGGAAATGCATGCTTCGGTGGCGGCGGAATACCGAGCCCACGAGACTGCGCATGAAAGTGCCCGACGCTCCGGGATACCCGTGCTCCCTCTGGCTGAAGGGGACATTCCCTTCGAGCGGTGGGAGCCGGAGACTCATCGGCTCAAGCGAGACGCAGTGGAGCTCTATGCCGAGATGCAAGGCGAATTGACGAAGGCATTCGCGCGACCGCTGCCGCGGGTGCACGGCTTGAGAAGGCAAATTTCTCTGTCCCGTGCAAGGCGCAACGAACTGCGCTATGAGCGCGCTGCAATGCTCGAACACCAGGGCGAACTCCTTGGCGACTATTGCAGTCGCATTCGCGAACTCGAAGCACGACGAACTCGTGCAGAACCGCGATTGGCTTCAGCCCGATCGTTCTCGGCCGAACTCGACGATATCATTGCGGAACTCTGGCAGCTGTATCTGCCGTTCAGGGCGGAGCATGACTGTCAACTGAGCCGATAGAGGGGGCTTGGAGAAGTCGCTGGGGTCGGAATTCCTATGATGAAGTCGGTAGCCGACAACGCATTGCGGCAGCGAATCCCGCGATGGCTCGTGGTTGGGTTGGTCGCTATCCGCGCACAGATTGCCGCTGCGTCACGGGGTCTCGCCAAGCGATCGGCTTCGCGGGCCGCTCGCGCGGCGAGGCCTGGTATGACAAGGTCTTGGGGCCGGCGCCCGGCGCCCTGCGAATGCATCGATGCGAATGCGTCAATGGTTGGCATACTGCGTTGCGCCGAACAGCATTTCCCTCGCTTTGTCGTCAGTCAGCTCACGTCGCGCCGACATCAGCACCTCCACGCCGCGTTGCACTGCCGGCCTTGCGGCGATCGTCTCGTGCCAACGCACGACATTGGGGAAGTTGGCCAATTCCAGGCCCTGATTCCGCCACGAACGTGTCCAAGGGAAGGCGGCAATATCGGCGATGGTGTACTCGTCGCCGGCTAAATAGGCCGTCTTGCCGAGCTGCCGATCCATCACGCCGTACAAGCGTTTCGCTTCGTTCGTGTAGCGATTCACGGCGTATTCGATTTGTTGGGGCGCATAGATGCGGAAGTGATGCGTCTGTCCGAGCATCGGCCCGAGGCCGCCCATTTGGAACATCAACCACTGCAGCGTAGCGTACCGGCTCTTCGGATCGCTCGGGAGAAACCGCCCCGTCTTCTCGGCCAAGTAAACGAGGATCGCGCCCGATTCGAACAGTGAGATCGGCGAGCCTTCGGGCCCGTCCGAATCGACGATCGCAGGAATCTTGTTGTTTGGGCTGACAGCAAGAAACTCGGGCTTGAATTGGTCGCCCGCGCCGATGTCGATCGGATGAACGCGGTATTCCAGGCCGGTTTCCTCGAGCATGATGTGGATCTTGTGGCCGTTGGGCGTGGCCCAACTGTAGAGGTCGATCATCGCCGCTCCTTGGGACTCGCCGGCGCCGCGACGTGCCGCGCCGATGCACGGGCAAGCTAGCATAGATCGATCTGCCTCGCCGGCGGCCGCACAAGTCCCTGTCCCGAGAAGGGAATAGCCGGCGAAGAGGCCGTGGAACGGCGCGATCAGCGATAGTGCGCGGCGCGTTTCTCGAGGAAGGCAGTGATACCTTCGAGCGCATCCGCGTGATGGAGCGATGCCACGAAGTCGTCGCGCTCGACGTTCAGGTGTTCGGCGAGGGGCCGGCTGCGCGCGGAGGCGACAAGTGCTTTGATGCGAGCCTGGGCATTGGGCGAGCCACGCCCGAGCTCGTCGGCCCAGGCGATCGCGGCATCGCGCAGTTGCGCCGTTCGGACGAGCCTGTTCACCACGCCGAGCGTATGAAGCCGCGCGGCGGACACCGGCTTGCCCTCGAGCAGGATTTCGGTGGCCAGCGCACGCGGCAGCGCTTGCGCAAGGAACCACGAGCCGCCGCCGTCAGGCGTCAAGCCGACACGCGCGTACGACATGACGAACTTCGCGTCGTCGGCCGCGATGATCAGATCGCAGGCGAGCGCGAGCGAAAATCCGGCGCCCGCGGCCGCGCCGGCAACGGCTCCGATGACCGGTTTGCTCGACGTGCGCAGCGCCAAGATCCACTGCGCCAGCAGGTCGATGCTCTGCGCCTGCACCGACGGATCTTTCGCTCGGTTTTCGAGCAGACGATTGAGATTTCCGCCTGCGCAGAAAAAGTCGTCCGCGCCGATGAGAACGACGGCGCGAATCGAGGTGTCGCGCTCGGCCGTTTCGAGCGCCTGGATACCTGCCGCATACATGTCGGGGTGAAGCGCATTGCGCGCGCCCGGGTTCGACAACGTCAAGACAAGGGTCGACTCGCTCTCGGGCGGTCTCGATGCGAGCAGTTCGGCGCTCATGGTCATTCCTTGGCTGGTTCAGAATGGAACGTTCAAAGGCGCGCGAGCCGCTCGAGCGCGGTCGCGAGCGTGGCTTCGCGCTTGGCGAAGCAAAAGCGCACGACGCCCGATTCACGAGGCTCGTGATAGAACGCCGAGACGGGGATGGCTGCCACGCCGATCTCGGTCGTGAGCCACTTCGAGAATTCGGCTTCGGGCAAATCGCTGATGGCCGAATAATCGACGCATTGGAAGTACGTGCCTTCGCATGGGAGCAGCTTGAAGCGCGTGCCGGCCAGCCCGTCGCGGAAGAAGTCGCGCTTGCGCTGGTAGAAGGCGGGCAATGTTTCGTAGGGCGCGGGATCGGCGAGATACTCGGCGAGCCCCGCCTGCATCGGCGTGTTGACGGTGAACACGTTGAATTGATGGACTTTGCGAAACTCGGCCGTCAATTCGGCGGGCGCCGCGACATAGCCGACCTTCCAGCCCGTGACGTGAAACGTTTTGCCGAAGCTCGACACGATGAAGCTGCGCCGCGCGAGCTCGGGGTAACGGGCGACACTCTCGTGCGGTGCGCCGTCGTACACCATGTGTTCGTACACTTCGTCGGACAGGATCAAGACGTTGGTGCCGCGCACGAGGGCTTCGAGACGCTGCATATCCTGGGCATGCCAGACCGTGCCCGTCGGGTTGTGCGGCGTGTTGACGAGAATCAGGCGCGTGCGCGGCGTGATCGCTGCCGCGAGCCGGTCAAAATCGATTGCGTAATCGGGCGCCTCTAGCGTGACGAACACGGGCTTGCCGCCCGCGAGCTCGATCGACGGCAGGTAGCTGTCGTAGGTCGGCTCGAGCACGACGACTTCATCGCCGGGGTGGACCGTGGCAAGGATTGCCGTCAACAGCGCCTGCGTGGCGCCGGCCGTCACGGTGATTTCCGTCTGCGGATCGTAGGCCCGGCCGTGGATCGTCTCGATCTTGCTCGCGATCGCCTCGCGCAGTGCGGCGACGCCCGCCATCGGCGGATACTGATTATGGCCTTCGCGCATCGCGCGCGCGACGGCTTCGACGATTCGCGTGTCGCAGTCGAAATCGGGAAAGCCTTGGCCGAGATTGACGGCGCCTCGCTCGCTCGCGAGCGCGCTCATGACCGTGAAGATCGTCGTGCCGACGTTCGGTAGACGAGAGGCGAGCGCGAAAGGCAACGGGTTCGTTTGTTCGAGCGGAGCGTTCATGGCGCGATTATGCTGGGGCGTTGGCAGGGGCAAGCGGAAAACAAGCCGACGCGAACGGCGCCGGCTCGGCGATACGAAATCCGAAGTCGCGCGCGGTGCGCTTGTTCAGCTTGAGCAGGGCGCGATCTTTCGAAACGAGCCATTGCACCTTCGCCGCATGCGCGAGCTCGAGGAACTTCTGATCGTCGCGGTCTTTGCACTTGGGCAACGGTGCGCCGTCGCCCCGGGCGTCTTGCGGTTGTTCGAGCGTGGCGAGGCGCGCGACCTGCGCGAGCGCAGCCGCTTTATCGACGGTGCGCGCGACGAATTGAGGATAGTCGAGCACGCGCGTGAGTTCCGCTAAGCATCGCGCATCGATGACGGCATGCAAATCGCCGCGTTCGAGCGCGGCGCGGATCGCGCGTGTCGCATGGTCGTCGAACACGAGGATGTCGATCCAAACGTTGGAATCGAGCACCACGCGCGGCGCGGCTTTCGGGCCTTCGGCATGGGTGATGGGCATTCGCTACAATCGGGCTTTTCGTTTCTAACGCCCGGCACGGCGTGCCGGCGAGCCTCCATGATAATTGTTTTGTCTCCGGCCAAGTCGCTCGACTACGAGACGCCCGCGCACGTCTCCAAACACACGATTCCCGATTTCATCGACGATGCGGCGCAGCTCGTCGATGAATTGCGACGGTACTCGCCGCAGCAGATCGCCTCGCTGATGGACATTTCAGACGCGCTCGCTCATTTGAATTTTCAACGCTACGCCGAGTGGTCGCCCCAGTTCACCAAGGACAATGCCAAACAGGCCGTGCTCGCGTTCAACGGCGACGTCTACGAAGGCTTCGACGCCAAGTCGCTGTCGGCCGCCGATCTCGACTACGCGCAACGCCACGTGCGCGTGTTGTCGGGGCTTTACGGCGTGCTGCGTCCGCTCGATTTGCTGCAGCCGTATCGGCTTGAAATGGGGACGCGCCTGCCGAACCCGCGCGGCAAAGATCTTTACGCGTTCTGGGGCGAGCGCATCACCGAGGCGCTCAATGCCCAATTGCGCCAAATCAAAGGCGGCTCGCGCGTCATCGTGAATTGCGCGTCGACGGAATACTTCAAGTCCGTGAGGCCCAAGCGCCTCGACGCGCCCGTCATCACCCCGGTGTTCGAAGACTGGAAAGGCGGCCGCTACAAGATCATCAGTTTTCACGCGAAGCGGGCGCGTGGCTTGATGGCCCGGTTCGCGGTCGAAAACCGGCTGGCGTCGCCCGAGCAGTTGAAGGCTTTCGCCGTCGAAGGGTATGCGTTCGAGCCTGCCGCATCGAACGACGCGACCTTTGTCTTCCGGCGTCGCATTGGCGACTGACCCGCGCACATCGCATCCGCCGAGGAATCTTCATGACCCTTTCGATTACCAGCAACTTCGACGCGGGCGCGATCGAAGTCGTGTCTTGCGAGCGCGCCGACGACATTCGTCTGCGCGTCCGTTCCGATAATCACGCCGATTTCGCGCAGTGGTTTCACTTTCGGCTTTCCGGCGCGCGCGGTCAGCGCTGTCGCATGACGTTCGAAAATGCCGCGCAATGCGCCTTCGTGCAGGGCTGGCCGGGCTACCGCGCGATGGCGAGCTACGACCAGGTCAACTGGTTCCGCGTGCCGACGTCGTTCGACGGACAAGCGTTGACGATCGATCACGAGCCCGAGTTCGATTCGATCTACTACGCCTACTTCGAGCCCTACAGCGAAGAGCGGCACGCGCAATTCCTGGGCGCCGTGCAGCAGATGCCGCAAGCGACGCTCGTCGAACTGGGCCGCACGTTCGAAGGCCGTCCGCTGTCGATGCTCGTGCTAGGCACGCCCGAAACGAGCGAGGGCAGGCCGAAGAAGCACGTGTGGGTCATCGCGAGACAACACCCGGGTGAAACGATGGCCGAATGGTTCGTCGAAGGCCTCGTCAAGCGGTTGGCAGGGTGGGGCGATTGGGCTGGCGATCCCGTTGCCCGAAGGCTCTACGAGCATGCCGTGTTTTATATCGTGCCGAACATGAACCCCGACGGGAGTGTGCACGGCAACCTTCGCACGAACGCGGCGGGCGCGAATTTGAACCGGGAGTGGCTCGAGCCCGACGCGCAGCGCAGCCCTGAAGTGTTCGCCGTCCGTGAGGCGATTCACGCAACCGGTTGCGACATGTTCTTCGATATTCACGGCGATGAGGCGCTGCCCTATGTGTTCGTGGCAGGCAGCGAAATGCTGCCGAGCTTCACGGAGCGGCAGTCGCAGGAACAGCGCGCGTTCATCGAAGCATTCAAACAAGTCAGCCCGGATTTCCAAGACGTGCATGGCTACGAGGCGACGAAGTACCGGGACGATGCGCTCAAGCTCGCGTCGAAGTACGTCGGTCATACGTTCGGATGCTTGTCGTTGACGCTCGAGATGCCGTTCAAGGACAACGCCGACTTGCCCGACGAGCGAGTCGGCTGGAACGGCGAGCGCAGCGCCGCCCTCGGCGCGGCGATGCTCGGCGCCGTGCTGCGGCAAATCGAAACATTCGGCTGAGCGGCTGAGCGGCTGAGCGGCCGAGCACTGCATCGGGCTTGCGCCCGCGCTGAGCGACCGGCCTGCGCGTGCGGCGTCGCGTTGCGCTGCAGCATGCGCTCAGTGCTTGGCGGCCTTGGAAGACGACTTCTTTTTCTGGGTCGAATGCTTGACCGCGCGCTTACTCGTGTGACTTGTGTGACTCGTGTGGCGGCCCTTGCCTCTTTTCTTTGCTGACCGCTCGTGGTGCGGCTTGAGCGCGGGCACCGGGTCGTTCCAGCTGAACGCGAGCATTTGGGTGCCCACATAGCCGCAACGAAACGTCAGCGGATAGGGGGCGTGCGAGCTTTCGCGCGCAATCCCGTGGCCTTCGACGGTGACGATGTGATCGACCGTCACGCGTTGCTTGCCCTGATCGAACGGCTGATTCCACGGTTTGATCTCCGCATGAGCCGAATCGAAGGCATCGGGCGGAAAGTCGACATGATCGATCGCGGTCGACGTGCTCGCGACGAAGTTGCCGTGAGCCGCGCAATCGGCGACGAGCGGATCGGCGTGATTGTCGTTAATGAAATGGGCGATCATTTCGTTGCGCTGATCGATCAGATCGGCGTGGGCGGGGGCGGCCGAGATCAACGGCAGGGCAAGCGCCGCCGATAGGGCAAGCCGGCCTGCGAGCCGTCGCACAGGAATTGAAATCTTGGAGCTATCCATCCGATAGGCGCTATTGAGACACAGGCACGTAAGATGCCCCACTCGGAGACGGAGTTCAATGTCGAGATGAATAAATTTTGACAGGGGCGGTCTGCGGTGCCGCGGCCGTGCGCGCGGCGCGGGCGATTCGTCAGCATCATCCGCTGCATGGAGTGTGCGGGCGCCGTCCGTATGGGTTCGACCGTCGCCCGAATTTCCGGCCCTTAGGTTTAGGTGCGCGGCCCGCCGAGCCGGTACCGGCGAACGTCGTTCGTCGTTACCCAAGTGGGCTTGTAGACGGCGATGAGCGCGGTGGACATGCCGGTGAACCATGCCTCGCCGGCAGCCAGCAGGAACACGCTGAACGCATAGCCGACCGGCACGACGGCCGGGGAGCCGTGCGCGAGCGCGACATGCGTGGCTGCGGCCGCGATGCTGGCGACGGCTACGGCGATGGCGGGCGACACAAAACCTTGCGCGCAAATGAACACGAATAAGCTGCGCGGCAGCCAAGCCGTGCACGCGCGCTGGAACAGCGCGGAAATGCCGACGGGCATCGCGCCGTAGATGAGGAATGTGAGTGCGACGCCTTGCCACGCGGCATCGAAGACGACTGCGGCGATCCCGGAAACGGCCGCCATTGCGACCAGCGCCAGCGCCCAGTCGAACAGCGTCACGAGCAAGGTTGCGCCGAGCAAATGCATGACCGGTCCATCGTCCAGCCACGCGTTGGTGGCCCAAAGTACGGAAATGGCCACGATGATGGCGAGCCAGACGTGCTGGAGCGTGCCGTCCTGCAGACGCCGGAACGGCCTGCGCGCTAGGGCGAGCGCGAGCAGACACGCCGCGGCGGCCCAGCCACCGACGGCGACCCAAAGCGGAAGCGGCGTATACAGGAAGCCCATGCGTCCATATTACTCGTTGGCCCGGGAAAGGTGGGAGCGCGTGCAAACGAACGGCGACTCCCTACTCAAACGTTATAGCAAGCCTTGCGCCCTGTGGTGTCAGCCGGCGCCCGGCGCCGTGCCCCCGAATGGCGTCTCGGGCTCCGCGGCGAGCGGCAAGTCGATGGCGAGATCTCGCCTGGAAAGCGGATACTTGAACGATGCGGCGCGACGCAGGGGCACCGGCCCGCCCCGGCCCAGCACGGGCTTGGGGGCGCTTTGCCCTTCGGCGCGCAGCACTTCGAGCTGCGGAGTGAGCCAGCCGTTGTAGATCGCGACGGCGGCCGCGCGGTTCGGCGCGCCCAACTGCTGGAAAATGCTGGCCAGATGAATCTTGACGGTGCCTTCGCTGATGCCGAGCGTGCGCGCGATCATCTTGTTCGTACTGCCCATGTGAACGCACCGCATGATCTGCTCTTGGCGTGGCGAAAGCACCGCGGCAAAGCGCTTGCGGCGCGGCGGCTCTGTCGTCACTTCACGTGGCGGCAAGGCCGGCGGGATGGCGTGTTCGGGCACTTCCGCGAGAAACGGCGCGTAGTGGCCGCCGGCCACCACGAGTTCGAGCAGGCGCACGATCAAAAGGGGATTCGTCGCACGCGGAATGACGCCGTGGATGCCTGCATCGACAAGCGTGCGCACGCGCGCCGGGCTGATGTCGTCGACGAATACGGCCACGCGCAGGTGCGGATCTTCGCTGAGCAAGGCCCGCACGGCGCCGGCGCGCATCGAGTCTTGCCAGTCGACGACGAGTAGCTCGGCGGGCTGGCGCTGCATCGCGCGGCTGGCTTGCGACCAATCGCGCGCCTCGGAAAAGCGCGCCTGCCGGTCGATTTGCCGCAAGAGGGCCTTGAGCCCGTCGCGCCGTTCAGCTTCCGAACTGAGAACTGCGAACCGCATATTTTTGCCTCCTGTAGTCGGTACGGACAGCGCGGCAACCCGAGCCCGAACGAACGGGCTCCGGCCATGCTGCGCCGTCGCACAATCATGACAAATTCCTTACGGCGGCGCGGCTAGCCTAACGGCATAGGACGCACCGTCGGCGCGGCGGGCGGCGGCGACGGTGCGATACGGGGGGGCAGGAGGCGGGGGTTAGTGAAAGTGAGGCTGCGCGGGTTCGGCGTCTTCCGGCATTTCGGCGTGGACGATTTCGCCGAGCGGGTCGGCGTAGAGCGGTACGCCGCAATCGTCGCAGTATTCGGGCTCGAAGCGGCCGGCGTGGCGGCGCACGTCGGTCACGCCGGCTTCCTTGAGCAACGCGATGATTTCCTCGAGCGGGCCGCCCGTGTCTTCGGCCTCTTCGTCGATCGCGAGCTCGCCGTTCTCCCGGCCGTATAGCGGCCAGACGACGCCGTAAATCACATCGTTGCTGCCGCGGCGCGTAAAGCCGACCCGGTATTCGTCGATGCGGCGGTCGCCAAAGCCGGCGACGACGGCGCGCAGGTCTTGCGGCGTCGCCCCGATCGTGTCGAACAAATAGCGGATGGCCGTGCGCACGGTATGGGGCCGCACGCGCTCGTCGGCGTCTCGGCATGCCGAGTAGTACGCGTCGGGCAAGAGGCATTCGAATTCGCAGCCCGGCAGAACGAGCGCGAGGTTGGCGCCGCCTTGCGTCGTCCACTGCTCGAGGCACTGGCCGCGCTCGATGCGCACGCCGTTTTCTTCTTCTTGCCAACGAAAGAGGGGAGCGCCGACGGGGGCGGCGACAACGGCGAGCAGGAAACGCGGGTCCGCGAGAATCGGCGAGGTTTCCGGCAGGTCGCCAAAGTTCATCTTCGCCGCGGTGCCGTTGAGTGCGGCTTGAATCAGTTGTTGGGCGAGCCGATAGGTTTCGACGTGATGCCGCGGCAGCTGATCGATGCTGTAGAGGAACGGCGCGAGCGCGACGCGCGTGTCGCCTGCAAGCACGTGCGCGTGCAGATGAGCGCGCAGGGCGTCGACGGAATCGCCCTTGAGCGGCCCGGAGGGAATCATGTAGCGGGTCCAAGCCAACACGGGGGCTGCGATCAGCAGGGCTTCGTAAGCGGTGCCTTCGTGTTCGATGACGAACGACTCGCTGTGCGTTTCGGCCATGTCGGCCAGCGCGCCGTACGCGTCAGGATGATTCTGCTGCAGATGATCGAGCGCCGCATCGAGCGTCGTCTGGTTGCCGTTGCGAACGATCTTCGCGAGCAGGGTATCGAGCTTGGCTTCCCAGAAGCGGTCTTCGATGCGGCTGCCCGACGCGAACAGCGCAAGGGAAAGGCCGACGAGTTTGTCGGCATCGGGAGGAAGTCGTTTGGCGATTCGCGAGCGCATAGGGGCTGGACTTAGTTGGATTCGATGAACACCCCACATTCTAGTCGCATCCGTCACGTACGAAGCCGAGCCGAGCGTTCTCTTGCGTCCGGAAAGTTGCGGCGCCGCATACCGGTTCGTCGGTCATGTGCGATGTGGCGATCCTGTGCCGCTCGATGCTTGCTTGATGCCTGATTATTGCCGCGGCGCCATCGTGTGACGTTCGTTTGAACGAAGCGTGAATTTTCTCTTGCGGCGCTGCGCGAACGCGCCTAGAATCACGCCCTTTCGCGCAGTCACAGCGACGGCGCGAAGGAGGCGGGAGTCCTGAGGCATAGCGGGTTTGCACAGGATTTGCGCGGGCCTGGTCGACAACGGTTTGCTGGCAGCGATGTTAAAAAAACTGTTGACGAGATACGAAAGGCTCTGCATAATCTCGCTTCTCTGCTGCTGACGCAGCAACGCAAGACGG
>DASVLS010000042.1:0-58932 GCA_036384755.1 Trinickia sp.
GAGCCTGAGCGACGTTCACGAAGGCTACGACATCGGCCGTCGCATCGCCGATACCGGGGTGAGTTCGACAATGGTGCAATTAGGCCTAGGCCTTATCGCAGGCTACGGCGACGGCAAGACGAGCGCGACGATCACACGCCGTCCGGATGGGCGAGCGACGATCATCATGGTGAGCCCGGACCCGGTTCGCAAGGGGCAGTGGGAGCAAGCGCACAACAACGCGAACCCATTCGACTGAAACGGGGAGAAACATCATATGCGTGACGTGACTCGCATCGGAGATTCGACCTCGCATGGGGGGCGTCGAAACGGGCCGCGTCTGAACGCCATCGTTATCGCCTTTGGGAAAAAACCGGTGAGGACGCAATAGGCATGGGGAGCAATATCCGCAACGGAATATTGATTGCACTCGTTATCGCGGTTGTTGGATACGGCGCGCGATTGATGAATCGCACCGAGGCCGGTGGCAACGCTGGCTCCCGCAATGGCGCATACACGGTGGCAAATGGGGCCGCCGATCAAACGCACGCCGTTCTGAGCCAGACCGGCGCCCGATTCGCGCTTGAAGTCCGTGGTCTCGCTGTCGTCGTAGGAAAAAAGTCCAGCGATGAAATCTGGCGCGAGATCGAAGCGAAAGCGAGCAACCACGAATCGTATCGGTCGCAGAATCCGAAGGATTATGCTGACGGCGCAGACCAACGTCTGAGCGACTTGCGATCCGCCACGACGGTCGCGTTCGAGTACGGTGCAAAGCACGCTGTCGAGCGTTGGCCTGCTCCCGTTTTCGTGTGGGGGCCGCCAAAAGATCCGAAGAACTCTTCCATTCCCGCTGAAAGCATCTCCGACGGCAGGCAGAAGGCAGGCTTCGGTGCGTCGCTGTTTCTGTGGCAGGAGGATGCAAACACAAGCGATTCGGTCGCCATGGTCGAGAAGCTGTTCGCATTTTTCGATACGCATCCAGACGTACCGGAGGCGATCCTTTTTAGCGAGGATGGTTCGCTCACGCGTGAGCTGTCCGGCCCACCAAGTGCTGGCCTAGTGCGGCAAGGCCAATTCATTCCATCCATCCCCGACAGCTTTGCCGTGATGCTGCTGTCGCGATCTGACCGCGTCGACAAGCTGATTCGCCCGTTCGCGATCGACCGTGCGAGCGGCGCGGGCTCCGATGGCGACAAGCTGTGGGACTACTACTGGGAGAAGAACGACGGTGAGGGGCCGGATGGGTTCAATGCGTACTACCGTGAACAGGTTAAAGGTCAAGGTTGGAGCGATGCGTCTTCGCCCGGCACGATGCAAGCGAGTTGGTGGCAACAGCAGTTGCCAGCGTTCTGGAAAACGATCGCCAACAAGGGTCCTGGAGAATTCAAGCCCACGCCCTACTTGCCGATCCGCTGGGAGAACTGGCAGGTCAAGCAATTCGACAACGCGCCGTTGATCGGCTACTTGCATCGTCCTGTCGACGTGAAACTCACGAACGACCACGGCCAACTGCTGAAAACCGCCGAACAAGCGGAAGCATTGAAGACCGGCTGGGAACAGGCGCTTGAGACGTTGCCCGAGGGTGTGACGCCGCAACGCGTGTTCTACGACACGACGGGCGATAGAGAGTGGACGATCCCGCTCACGCAAGCGCTTGCCGAGGTGGGCAAATCGGCTCCGAGCCTAAGCGACGCTCACGAAGGCTACGACATCGGCCGCCGCATTGCCGATACCGGGGTGAGTTCGACGATGGTGCAATTAGGCCTAGGCCTTATCGCAGGCTACGGCGACGGCAAGACGAGCGCGACGATCACACGCCGTCCGGATGGGCGAGCGACGATCATCATGGTGAGTCCGGACCCGGTTCGCAAGGCGCAGTGGGAGCAAGCGCACAACAACGCGAACCCATTCGACTGACGCAGGGAGAAACATTATATGCGTGGCGTGATTCGCATCGGGGATGCGACCTCGCATGGGGGGCGCGTCGAAACGGGCCGCTTCTGAACGCCATCGGCGCCTTCGGTCGCCCTTCGGGCCCGAAGGCGCACGATCCGCTCCGCTAATTCGCCACGTACCCCGCCGGCACCGTGACGTTACCCTTCATCACGGACGCATTCGTCGAAACGACATAGATCGGCGACTCGGTCAGCTTCAACGCGATTCGCCCATCGCTATACGGAAGCTGCGCGGCATTGCCCATCGCATCGAGCACCGTCACTCGCCCCGATGTTCCCGCGCCGTCGACTTGCAGCGTGTACGGCACGCTGTACGTCTCGCTGAACCCCGAACTGGCGCTCCAGTGCGCGTTGTCGTGCGTCCACAGCGCCGTGACGACCTTGCCGCCGTTCAGCCGTTGGAATGCATAGCCATATACCCCGGCCGGCACATTGTTCAGATAACCGAGCGTCGTAGTGCCGTCGACGATGCGCGTCATCGCGGCCACTTCCATCGCGGCCGGCTTCGGGCTGATGTTGCTCGCGCCGTACGTGCCGTTCGCATGATCGAGCTCGAAGAACAAGCCATAGCCGGGCGGCGAATCGGGCGTATCCGACGTATAGAACACATAGGTCATGTCCGCGCCTTCGCCGAGCAGAATCAAATGCGACCGCGCGACGACCGCGCCGTGCGCGAACAACACGTTGGCGGTCGGGTAGTTCGGGCCATACGACGTGCCGATGTCATAGCTGATGCCCGTTTCCGTCGCGAAGAGCTTGGCGCCGCTCTTGAGCGTTTGCGTCATCGTCGCGCGCAACTCGCGCATCGATGCAGGCAGCGCATTGGCGGCGGTGGCCGGATCGGGATCGGTCGCCAGCCGCTCGGGCGGGTGCGACGGCGAAGTGCCCGCATCGTAGTAGCCGTGAATCGTCAGACCGTCGAGATACTGCCCGATGCCGAGCGGCGCAAGCCGCTTGAGCCACGCCGTGTTCGTGCGCACCATCGCCGCGGTCACGCCCATCACGACGGCGTTCGGATCGGTCGAATGCAGGCCTTTATAGGCCGCTTGATACATCGCGACGAAGTTCGCGTCCGTGTCGCTCCATTGCGTGGGCCCGCCGCCGTCCGGCTCCCATGTGATCTGGTAGTAGTTGTGCGATTGATTCGGGAAATAGGCGGCGCGAATCTGCGCCGAATCGGTCCCCACGCGGCTCGCATAGTCTTGAAAGGCCGATTCCGCTTGAGGTGCATAGCCTTCGGTCTGCGCACCGGTCGGGCTCGCCCATCCGGGGATGCCGTCGAGCTGAATGAGCCGCATGATGTCGCCCTGCGTGAGGTACGGTGCGAGCGTGCTCGTGCCGGGGACGAACGTGTTCGGCCCGTTCGGCTCTTCGACGTACCAACTGCGCGAATCGTTGGCCCAGGACAAGCCGAGATCCGTATCGATCGGACGATAACCGTCGCCGCTGCAGCAGGTCTGCCCCGGCTTCAAGTAGTTGGTGCCTTGACCGCCGAAGCGGTGCTGATCTTCACGCGCATAGGCGACGGCCGGGAGCACGTTCGATACGTCAGGGCGCACGCCGAACGTGGCGATGCCGGCCGGACGGGTGCCGGCCGACGCGAGCGAATGGCCTGACGAAACGAGCGTGGCCGATACCGAAAAGTACCCCGCGAGCGAGGACGAGCAACTGAGCGCCACCGTCTGCGGGCCCGCCTTGACGGCGAAGCGGCCGCTCGCGCGCGCCACGCCCCAATCGTCGAGCACTTGCCACGCAACCGTATCGGCCTGCGATGCGCGAGTCGTGAAGGCCAAGTTGAATTTGCTGCCGAGCGCGAAGGTGCGCGTGCCGTCGCTGCCCGGCGTATCGGCTTCGATGGCCGCCCCGGTGCCGCTCGCGCTCGCCGGCGCTGAGGGTTGTCCGCACGTCAGCACTTGTCCGCCCGCTGCGACGATCGGCGTAATCGAGGCCGATTGCCCGGATGAGGTCGCGCTTTGCGTGTTCGCGTTGCTGGCCGCCGCCGCCCCGCTGCCGGCCCCCGAGCCGCCACCGCCGCAAGCGGCCAAGAACGAAAGAGCGGCCGCGGCCGCGCAGCGAGAGAGATAGGGATGGCGAACGTGAAGGGGCGATTGGTAGGTCATCGATCGTGGTCGTTAAGCATGCGCCGCGTTCGGCAACGACAAAGCAACGCGCATCGGTCGAGCGATGTGCGCGTTTGACGCCGCAGAGGGCTGTATCAACGAGAGAGGCACGCGCCGGAGCCTCGATGCGCATGCATCTGGCCGGGCAGTCGCGCCACGAGATATCCGCGCGGCGTTGGGCTGCCGCAACGAATGGTCGAATAATCGAGTGAAGAATAGAGCTCTTCGCCGACGCATCAGGTCTGACGAAACTCTGATTTCACACGAATCGCTGTGCGAGAGACTACAGGTTTTACTTTATTTTTAGGAGCATTCGATCTAGTCGATTTGCGCACGGGGCGCTGGCGGATTTTTACGCTTGATCATTCGCACGAGCTCCGTTCGACGCCGATTGGGCACTTCTTTGCTGCGATGCGGCACGGGCGCCCGAGGCGATGTGCAAAGAGGTTGGCCACCGGAAATGGGGCCCGCACCCGTCGAGCCGGGCGATTTAATTCTAATAAATTGCCGCAAAGATTGCCGATCTAGGTTGAATGAAAAATGAATCGGAATTGAAACATCGCGTGCAATACTTTCAATTGATTTTATCCGATAGAAAGACGAAACGAGAACGAAGTGCCCGACTATTCCGCCACACTCGTGTCTTTCCTTGACTGCCAATGTGGGTTCAGCAACACAGCGATGGCGGCATAACGCCTATCGTGGCTGTGTGCGTTCGCGCTCACGCAGTCAAGCTCGGCGGTCCCGCCGACGAGACCTGCGGCGAAACCGCGATGCACCGATGGGCGGCATGCGCCGCCCATCCTTTCCATCGGCTCGCTCGAAGCCGAGCACTGCCAGCACCACATTGGCCGTATTAGACGAATCGGGGAAGCACGACCTTTGGCGACGCATTGCTCAAGGCATGGCTTTTGCCGGCGCGACTTGGCGCTATTTGGCTAATTAAAGGGTGAAAGTAACGGCTTTCACTTTGAGTTGTCCGATTTGCCCAGGCATGGGCGACGGGCCGTAAACATCGGCATAACGGTTTAGGCGATATCCGCCGGAGCGGATCCGCCAAGATGTCGCCGAATTACGTCACGGCCCGCCCGGGGCCTATCCGCACTGCCTACGATGCACTGCAACGCGGAGGAATCGATCCATGCCGGCAACGATTCGTGAGGAACATGAAATGCCTTACGCGAACACCGAACCCGCCCTGATGGGGTGGTGGCGCGCCCGGGCGCAAAACGCCCCGACCGCCACGCGCCGGATCGCCATCGTGCTTTACGACGGCTTTTCGCTGCTCGGAGCCGGTCTCGTCGCCGAAGTCTTCCACGTCGCCAACGAACTGGCCTCGAAGAGCGCCGGCCGCACGCCGGCCTACGATATCGCGTTCCTGTCGGCCGACGGCGGCAATGTGCGCTGCGCCTCTTCAGTGCGCGTATGGACCGATGGTCTGGACGCGCGCCACTACACCGGCTTCGATGCGCTGTTCGTCGCCGGCGGCAAGGGCGCACGCGCGGCGGCGAGCGACGAACGGTTGATCGGCTGGCTGCGCCGCATGCAGACGATGACGACGAACATCCGCTCGATCGGCGAGGGCAGTCTGCTGCTCGATGCGGCCGGCATCGGCATGGGCGAGAAGATCTATCAGTTCGGCTCCTACCTTCATCAGACGCATCGAGAGGAAGCCTCGGCCGAGCTCGACGAGCGCCTGGAGCCGATGAAAGGCGCTCTGTCGATGGTCAAGCGCGACCTCGGCCTCGATGTGGCGCGGGGTGTGGCCGAGCGATTGATGCCCGGGTCGAGCGCGCGATTCGTACCGCTGCTCGGCGAAGGCGGCGCGGCGAGCGCGGGCGATAAGATCCGGGCCGCGGCGCGCTGGCTGCGGGACAATTGCGAGCGGCCGATTTCGATTGCCGATGCCGCGCAAGTGGCCGCAATGAGCGAGCGCAACTTCTTGCGGCGCTTCAAGCTGGAGCTCGGCATGACGCCGTCCGACTATCTGCTTCAGGCGCGCCTGGCGATCACATGCAGCCTGCTTATCGATTCGGAATTGCCCGTCGATAAGATCGCGCGCCGCAGCGGCATGGGCAACGGCGATCGTCTGGCGAAAATCTTCCGCAAGCGGATGATGATTTCGCCGACGGAGTTCCGGACGCAAGGCCGCCGCGCGCCCGGCGTCTGATCGAGGAGCATCGGCATGAGCTTCGAGACGCAACCCTGCGAGCGCACCGGCGAGAACGTCGGCGAGAACGTCGGCGATAGCGAATACGAGAAGCCGGCGCACACGCCTTGCCGCCGCGTGATCCCGGTCGTGCTCGCAGGCGGGTCGGGGACGCGTCTGTGGCCGATGTCGCGCGAGCACTATCCGAAGCAACTCATCGACGTGATCGGCTCGGACACCTTGTTGCAAGCCACCGTGCATCGCATGGACGGTTTTCCGGACAACTGTCCCGGCAGTTGGGAGCTGGACGATGCGCCGCTCGTCGTATGCGGCGCCGACCTTGGTTTCATCATCGACGAGCAACTGCGCGCGAGCGGCGTCACGCCGAACCTCATCGTCGAACCCGCGCGACGCGACACCGCGCCGGCGCTGACGCTCGCGGCGTTGCGGGCGTGCGAGCAAAACGGCGATGCGATTCTCGTTGTGATGCCGGCCGACCACGCGATCGCCGACGTGCAAGCGCTGCAGCGCGCGATCGAACTCGCGGCGCGGCATGCGCAGCACGGCGCGATCGCGACGCTCGGGGTACCGCCGACGCGCCCCGATACGGGCTTCGGCTATGTGCGCATCGGCCAGCCGCTCGGCGACGGCGCCCACGCGATCGGCCGCTTCGTCGAAAAACCGCCGGCCGAGCTGGCGGCGCAATACGTGGCCGATGGCGGCTATTGGTGGAACAGCGGCATCTTCGTCATGCGGGCAACGGTATGGCTGGACGCGTTGAGGCGTATGCGGCCCGAGATGCATGCGGCGTGTCTCGCGGCCGTGGCCGAAGGCGCCGTGCACGGCGGGCGTTTCGACCCGGCGGCCGCTGCGTTCGAGCGCACCCCGGCAGATTCGATCGACTACGCGGTGATGGAGCGTTTGGGCGGGGCCGATGCGCCGTGCCGCGGTGTCGTCGTGCCGCTCGAAGCGGGGTGGTCCGACCTCGGTTCCTGGGACGCCGTCTGGGATGCGCTCGGCAAGGACGGCGACGGCAACGTGGCGCGCGGGCGCGTCGTGCTCGAGGGCGCGAGCGCAACGTTCGCGCATGCGGAAAGCCGCCTAGTGGCCTGCGTCGGTACGACGAACGTGATCGTCGTCGAAACGCCCGATGCCGTGCTCGTGGCCGACCGCTCGCACGTGCAGCGCGTGAAGGGGCTCGTCGCGCGGATCAAGGCCGAGCACGCGCCCGAGGCCGAGGAACACCGAAAAGTGCGCCGCCCGTGGGGCTTTTACGACTCCATCGATCATGGCGACCGCTTTCAAGTGAAGCGTATCGTCGTTGCGCCCGGTGCGAGATTGTCGCTGCAGATGCATCACCATCGCGCCGAACATTGGGTGGTCGTGCGCGGCACGGCGCTCGTCACGCGCGGCGACGAAGAATTCTTGCTGAGCGAAAACGAATCGACGTTCATCCCGCTCGGCGTGCGGCACAGGCTGGGCAATCCGGGCAAGGTGCCGCTCGAAATTATCGAGGTGCAGTCGGGCGCCTATCTGGGCGAGGACGACATCGTGCGCTTCGAAGACAACTACGGCCGATGTGCGAGCAACCCGGCGGCGTCGCAGCGCGACGCGCGCCCGTGATTCGTCGCGGAGAACGAATATGCGTGAGATTCAAGGCTTGCTGGCGCGGGTGGCCGACGTGGCGATCGTCATCGGCGCGGCCGCGCTCGCCTCGCACATTCGTTTCGCCGACGATGGGCCGCACGCGTTCATCGGTCCGTTCGTCATGCTCACCGCCGCCTGCGTGCTCGTGCTGTTTCCCGCATTCGGCGTCTACGATTCGTGGCGCGGCCGCGCCAAGCGCATGCTGGCGGGACAGGTGGCGCTTGCCTGGGTCGTCGCGCAAGCCTGCGCGCTCACGGCGATGTTCTCCTTACGTGAAATCGACTACGTGTCGCGTTTATGGTTCGCCTATTGGAGCGGCTTGTCAGGCGCTTCGCTGATCGCGTATCGCCTCTTGGCACATGCAATCTTGGCGCGCTTGCGTCACGCCGGCATCAACCTGCATCAGGTCGCCATCGTCGGGGCGGGCGCCCACTGCGACACTATCTTGCGCCGCATCGAGTCCGCGCCCGCGACCGGCTTTCGCGCGGCGGCCGTCTACGTGCCCAACCATGGGCGGCAAGTCGATGTGTCGGCCGCGGCTCGCGCACCCTCGGCGGGCGGCCTGCGGCGCTTCGACGATCTCGAAGCATTCGCCCGCTATGTGCGCGGCAGCGATCTGCACGAAGTGTGGCTCGCGCTGCCGCTATCGGAAGAACGCACGATCTTGCATGTCGTCGCCGAGTTTCGCGACGATCTCGTGAACATTCGGTTCATGCCCGACGTGCGCTCGCTTGCCTTGTTCGAAAGCGGCGGCATCATCGACCTGCTCGGCGTGCCCGCCATCAATCTCGTTGCCTCGCCGCTATCGCCGAGCGCGCTGCTGGCGAAGTCGATCTTCGATCGCCTGTTCGCCGTTTGTGCGCTGATCGGGCTGGCGCCGCTGCTCGTCGCGATCGCGATCGCGGTCAAGGTTACCTCGCCCGGTCCCGTCCTGTTCAAGCAAAAGCGCAAAGGCGCGGACGGCCGCGTCTTCACGATCTACAAGTTCCGTTCGATGCGCATGCACACGCAGGAGGATGGCGTGTTGCGCCAGGCCGTGCGGCACGACCCGCGCGTGACGAAGCTCGGCGCATTCCTGCGCCGCACGAGCCTCGACGAGCTGCCGCAGTTCTTCAACGTGCTGCGCGGGGACATGTCGGTCGTCGGCCCGCGCCCGCATGCGATCGAGCATGACGATCTCTATCAGAAGGTGGTGGCGGGCTATATCCATCGCTATCGCATCAAGCCCGGCATCACAGGCTGGGCGCAGATCAACGGCTATCGGGGCGAAACCGATCGCATCGAGAAGATGGAGCGGCGCGTGGCGCACGACTTGTATTACCTCGGCAATTGGTCGTTCGGTCTCGACATGCGGATCATCGCAGCGACGATCGTCAAAGGGTTCATGCACAGCAATGCCTACTAGCGCGAGCGCTCGTGCGGCGGCATCGCGCCGCGACGAGCGCCCGGCAACCGACGTCCGCGTTCATCGCACTCGATCGAATGATCGGCGCTGCGCGGCGCGTCACGAATAACCGGCACGGAGGACATCATGTATGGCTCGGACCCTCGCGTTCGCACCGCGTTTTCATTCGTCATCCTGACTATTGCCGTGCTGCTTCCGGCGTGCTCGATCGTGCCCGGTCAGCGCATGCAGATGCCCCCCGCCGTCGAGGAGAGCGGAGGCGACTACAGCAGCGAGCCGAACGAAAAGGTCAAGGTGCCGATCACCGACATCAACCTGAAGCTGATTCGGCAAATGAACCAACAGGCGGCGCAGCATCCGATGACCGACAGCACTCAGGCGCTGCTCGGCAAGCCGGCCGCCTATCGCATCGGGCCGGGCGACGTGCTGCAGATCACCGTGTGGGACCACCCCGAGCTCGCCGCGGCGCTCGGCCAGCCCGCGCAGACGACACGCACGGAAGACGCGGCGCCGGGTTTCGTCGTCGATGAGCGGGGCAACGTGCAATTCCCCTATGCGGGCACCGTCCACGTGGCGGGGGACAACGTCGAGCAGGTGCAGCGCAAGATCGTGTCGCGCATCAGCAAAGTCTATAAGAGCCCGGAAGTGACCGTGCGTGTCGCGTCGTACCGCGCGCAGTCGATCTATATCGACGGCGAAGTGGGCAAGCCGGGCGCCGTGCAGATCAACGATATTCCGATGACGTTGACCGAAGCGCTGGGACGCGCAGGCGGGTTCACCGCGGCGGCCGATCAGAGCCGAGTGACGCTCGTGCGCGACGGCACCAGCTACCCGATCAATTTCGGCGATCTCGTGCGGGCGGGGCACAACCCCTCGGAGATCGTGCTCAGGCCCGGCGACATGGTGCGCGTCGGCTCGCGCGACGAAAACGGCGTGTATGTGATGGGCGAAGTCAACAAACCGGCTACGGTCATGCCGATGCGCAACGGCCGGCTCACGCTCGCCGAGGCGATTTCGCAGGCAGGCAGCCTCAACCCCGGAACGTCGAACGCCAAGCAGCTGTTCGTCATCCGCGATTCGACGGGCGCAAGCCCGCAGATCTATCACCTCGACGCCACGTCGCCGGTATCGATGGTGCTCGCCAATCAGTTCGAGCTGCAGCCCAAAGACGTGGTCTACGTCGATAACGGCGCACTCGTGAAATTCAACCGCGTGCTGAGCCTGTTCTTGCCGGCGATCAACGCGGGCCTGACGGCAGCCATCGTGACGAAGTGAACGGCGGCCGTGCGTAGTCAGCGCGCCGCCCGCGCGATACGGCGGCGCGCATTCGATGCGAGCAATCAACATGGCAATGAACTTCGAGCATCGTTATACCGACTTCACTGCCGGCGACGAGTTGCGCTTATCCGATTACCTGCAGGGCATCGTGGCGAATTGGCGCTTGATCGCCGCGATTGCGCTGGCCGCAACGGCGCTGGGATTGGCCTACGCGTTGATGGCCTCGCCGTTGTACAAGGCCGACGCGATCATTCAAGTCGAGCAGGCGGCGAATGCCGACAACGGCGCGGCCAACCCGCGGGCGCAAATCGAACCGCTTTCGCGCATGTTCGAAACGAAGGCCACCACGGCCGCGCAAATCGAACTGCTCAAGTCCAGGCTCGTGACGGAAGCGACCGTGCGTAATTTGCGGCTGGACATCGCCGCGGAGCCGCACACCCCGCCCATCGTCGGCAACTTGCTGACTGCGTTGACGACAGGCAAGTTCGGCTTCGCGATGCCCCCCTTCATGGACCTGGCAGGGTTCGCCTGGGGCAACGAGAAGATCGACGTCTCGCGTTTGGACACGCCGAGGGCCCTCTATGGCAAGGCATTCACGTTGACGTCCGGCCCCGAAGGCACGTTCACGCTCAGCGACCCCGATGGCATCGCCATCGCGAGCGGGCGTGTCGGCGACGACGTGACGGGGGCGACGGCAGCGGGCCCCGTGCGCCTGCATGTCGTGCGCCTGACCGGCCGGCCCGGTACGCGCTTCGATCTGACGCGATCGTCCACGCTCGATACGGTCGAGCGATTGCAAAAGCAGCTCAGCGTGAAGGAAACCGCGCTGCAGTCGGGTGTGATCGCCTTGACGCTGCAAGGCGCGAACCCGGCGCTGACGGCGGCCGTGGTCAACGGCATCGCGAGGCAGTTCATCAAGCAGGACGTCGATCGACGCTCCGCCGAGGCCGAGCACACGTTGGCGTTTCTCGATCAGCAGTTGCCGCAGCTGCGCCACGAGCTCGATGCGGCGGAGCAGCGCTACAACACGTTTCGCAATAATCACGGCACGGTCGATCTGAGCGAGGAAAGCCGCTTGTTGCTGCAGCAGATCGTCGACACCAAAACCAAGCTGGCCGATCTGCAGCGGCAGCGCGCCGATCTTTCCCAGCGGTTCACGGCGAGCCACCCGGCCGTCGCCGCGCTCGACGCACAAATCGCGCAATTGCAAAGCGCGCAATCGCAGATGACCAAGGATGTCGCCGCGCTGCCCGGTACCGAGCAGACCGCGCTGCGCTTGTTGCGCGACGTGCGCGTCGATACCGAGCTCTACACGAACATGCTCAACAGCGCGCAGCAACTGCGCGTGGCGAAGGCGGGGCAGATCGGCAACGTGCGCGTCGTGGATTTCGCGGAAACGCCCGACAAGCCGGTATGGCCCAAGCGCGGTATCGTCATTCTGATCGCGTTCGGCGGCGGGCTCGTCGTCGGTATCCTCGCCGCGTTCGTGAGGAAGTCGCTATACGGCGGCGTCGAACGCGCCGACGAGATCGAGAGCGTGCTCGGCGTGCCCGTCTTCGCCGTCGTGCCGCGCAGCGGCTTGCAGCTTCGCTTGCAGCAAAACGTCATGATGCGACGCGAGGGGCTGCATGTGCTGGCGGCGCAATCGCCTCAAGACATCGCGGTCGAAGGCGTGCGCAGCCTGCGCACCTCGCTCCAGCTCTCGCTCGATCAGGCGCGGAACAACGTCGTGATGCTGACAGGTTCGCGCCCCGATGCGGGCAAGTCGTTCTTGTCGGTCAACCTTGCGGCGCTCGTTGCGTCGGCCGGAAAGCGCGTGCTCGTGATCGACGGCGACATGCGGCGCGGCGAGGTGCATTCGCATTTCGGGGTGCGCCATCAGCCGGGGCTTTCGGACGTGCTGCGCGGCGCCGACTTGGAGAGCGTCATTCAGCGCGAAGTCCTTCCGGGCCTGGACGTGCTGACGAAAGGATCGTTGCCGACCCACCCCTCGGAACTCTTGATGAGCGAGCGTTTTCGCGAAGTGCTCGAAGCGCTGTCGCGCCGCTACGAGCTCGTCATCATCGATACGCCGCCCGTGCTGGCCGTGACCGATTCGACCGTCATCGGCAAGCACGTGGGCACGACGCTGCTCGTCGTGCGTTACGGGCGGCACCCGATCGGCGAAATCAGCGAAACGGCCAAACGGCTCGAAACCGGCGGCGTGAATCTGAAGGGCGTGTTGCTGACCGACGTGCCGCCCGCCATGCCGCTGCTCGGAGGCTCATACAAAGGCGGTTACTACGGCTACGACAGCATTGCCGAATGACGCGGCCGGCGCGCGGTCCCTGGGGCGAGCGCGCGTGCATCGAGGCGTTTGCGGCTCGCTCGACATCGAACAGGGAATGAACAATGAAACGCAAGATCGCATTGATCACGGGCGTAACGGGGCAGGACGGGGCATACCTCGCCGAGCTGCTGCTTGGGAAGGGCTACGAGGTGCATGGATTGAAGCGCCGGACGTCGCTATTCAACACCGATCGCATCGACCATCTTTATCGGGATGCGCATGAAGTGACCGAAGGCGAGCCGCAATTGCATCTGCATTACGGCGACCTCACCGATTCGACGAGCCTCGTGCGCGTGATTCAGAACATCGAGCCCGACGAAATCTACAACCTCGCGGCGCAAAGCCACGTGGCGGTGTCGTTCGACGAGCCCGAGTACACGGCGAACGCCGACGGGCTCGGCGCGCTGCGCATTCTCGAAGCGATTCGCATGCTCGGCCGGCAGACGTGCACGCGCTTTTATCAAGCGTCGACATCCGAGCTCTACGGCCTCGTTCAGGAGACGCCGCAACGCGAAAGCACGCCGTTCTATCCGCGCAGCCCGTACGCCGTGGCAAAGCTGTTCGCGTACTGGACGACCGTCAATTATCGCGAGGCGTACGGCATTTACGCGTGCAACGGCATTTTGTTCAACCATGAGTCTCCGACGCGCGGCGAGACGTTCGTGACGCGCAAGATTACGCGCGCGCTCGCGCGCATTGCGGTGGGCTTGCAGCGGGAGCTCTATCTCGGCAACTTGTCGTCCCTGCGCGATTGGGGACACGCGCGCGATTACGTCGAAATGCAGTGGCTGATGCTGCAGCAGGATGCACCCGAGGATTTCGTCATTGCGACGGGCGAGCAGTACAGCGTGCGTGAGTTCGTTCAACGCGCGGCGGGCGAGTTGGGCATCGTCGTGCGCTTCGAAGGCAGCGGGCTCGACGAAGTGGGCGTGGTCGAGCAGGTGAGCCGCCGCGAAACGCGCGTTTCGCCGGGGGATGTGATCGTGCGCGTCGACCCCCGCTATTTCCGTCCGACGGAAGTCGACTCCTTGCTCGGCGATTGCTCCAAGGCGCGCGAGAAGCTCGGCTGGGTGCCGGGCACGTCGTTCGAATCGCTCGTACGCGAGATGGCGCTCGCCGATTATCAGATCGCACGCCGGGACGCCCTAGTGACGCTGGCCGGCTTCCGAGCGTTAGAGCACCACGAATGAGGGCATGGCGATGGATCGGGATTCACGCATTTTTGTCGCGGGACATCGCGGCATGGTCGGCTCCGCGCTCGTGCGGGATCTCGCCAAGCACGGGTACCGGAATCTTGTCACGCGTACGCACGACACGCTCGACCTTACCGATCAACGCGCAGTACGCGCATTTTTCAAGGAAGCGGGCATCGACGTCGTGCTTCTCGCGGCGGCGCGCGTGGGCGGCATTCTCGCCAATTCGGCGAACCCGGCGATGTTCCTCTACGAGAACCTCGCGATCGAAACCCACGTGATCGACAGCGCGTATCGCGCCGGCGTCGAGCGCCTCGTCTTCTTCGGCTCGTCCTGCATCTATCCGAAGCTGTGTCCTCAACCGATCCGCGAGGCGCATTTGCTGAGCGGGCCGCTCGAGCCGACGAACGAAGCGTACGCGATCGCCAAGATCGCAGGTCTGAAGTTGTGCGAGGCCTATAACCGTCAATACGGCACCCGGTATGTGTCGTTGATGCCGACGAATCTTTACGGCCCGAACGACAACTACGATTTGGCGAGCAGTCACGTGTTGCCGGCGCTGATCCGCAAGGCGCACGAAGCGAAACTCGCGCATGCTCGGTCGTTGACCGTATGGGGCTCGGGGGAGCCGCGCCGCGAGTTCCTGCATGTCGACGATTTGGCGGCGGCGACGCGATTCGTGCTCGAGCATGACGTGAGCGATGGGGTGTTCAACGTCGGCACCGGGACCGATTTGACGATACGCGAACTTGCGCAGTGCGTGGCGGAGGCGGTCGGTTTCGAAGGCGAGCTCGTCTTCGACAGGTCGAAACCCGACGGCACGCCGCGAAAACTGCTGGATGTGTCCCGGCTGACGGAAATGGGGTGGCGCGCGACGATCGGCCTTGCCGACGGCCTTCGCGCCACTTATGCGCAATACGCCGCGCAGCAATGCGTCCCCGATGCGGCTTCCCACGGATAAGAGAGAGCATGACAGCCTCAGTGACGATTTTTCATAACGTCGTCTGGTCGCGCCATAAGGGAGCGGTGTTCTCGGCCCTCTATAACTTGTCCGCGGCCGGATCGATTCGCTATGCGATGGTGCAGATCGCCGATACGGAGACGGATCGCATCGGTTTTTCCGATGTCGACTATTCGTTTCATCGCTATCCGATGCGCAAGCTGTTCGACGGCTGCTACGAGGACGTGCCGACCTGGAGAATGATCGTGCGCCTGACGACGGAAGTGCTCAAGACGAAATCGGAGCTCGTCGTGCTGCCCGGCTACCATCGGCCCGAATATTGGGCGATGCTCGCCGCGTGCATCGTAACGCGCAAGCGGCGTGCGGTGTTTTGCGACTCCACGGCGTTCGACCGGCCGCGCCGGCTCGTCACGTCGATTCCAAAGCGCATCTTCTTCTCGCTGTGCGACGGATATTTCGGTTTCGGCGAGCGCAGCCGCGAGTATTTGATGTCGCTTGGCGCCAAGCGCGAACGGATTTTCGTGCCTTGCCAGGCGGCGGCGTTGCCGCGCTCGTTTGCGCCGGAGCGCGCGCTGGCCGCGCGCTTGAGCGCACGCGACGCGGATGCGCCCGTGTTTCTCTATGTGGGGCGGTTGTCCGAAGAGAAGGCGGTCGGTACGTTGCTCGACGCCTTCGCGCGCTTGCGCGAGACGCAACCGGCCGCGACGTTGCGCATCGTCGGAACGGGGCCGCAGCGCGACGCGCTGCGAGTGCACGCGCAAACGCTAGGTATCGCCGATGCCGTGCAATTCGTCGGCAGCCTGCAAGACGAACCGCTCTCGCACGAGTACTTCGGCGCAATGTGCCTCGTCTTGCCAAGCTATAGCGAGCCGTGGGGACTCGTCGTCAACGAGGCGTTGAGTCACGGGTGTCCGGCCGTCGTGAGCGACCGATGCGGCTGCGTGCCCGAGCTGATCGTTGCGGGGGAAACCGGGCTGTCGTTCCCGGCGGGCGACGTCGATGCGCTTTCCCGCACGCTGCTCGAAGCGACATGGCGTTTTCACGACGGCGAGCATACGGCGCGCGCGTGCATGGCGCGCATTGCGCGCTTCAACCCGTGCTCGGCCGCCGCAAACATCGAGCGCGGCTGCGCGACGATGCTGCGCGGGCCGAGCAGCGGGCGATCCCCCTCGCATGCACGCAGCGCGCGGCCATGAAGCTGCTCATTTACGGGTTGAACTATGCGCCCGAATTGACCGGCACCGGCAAGTACACGGCGGAAATGGCCGAGGCGCTGGCCTTGCGCGGGCACGAGGTGCACGTGGTTTGCGCGCCGCCGTATTATCCGGCCTGGCGCGTGGCCGCCGGATGGTCGGCGTGGCGCTATGGGCGCGAGATGCGCGGCGGCGTGGCCGTGCGCCGCGCGCCGCTATGGGTGCCGTCTCGGCCGGGTGGGGCGACGCGCGTCGTTCACTTGGCCTCGTTTGCGTTGACGTCGATCCTGCCCATGCTTGCCCAGTGGCGCTGGCGGCCCGACGTCGTCATGGCCATCGCGCCGACGCTGCTGTGCGCGCCCGCGGCATTGGCCCTGGCCCGTGCAACGGGCGCGAAGTCGTGGCTGCACGTGCAGGATTTCGAAGTCGATGCGGCGTTCGGGCTCGGTCTGCTCGCGCAGCCTTACGCGGCCCGCGCCGCCCATGCGTTCGAGCGTGTGGTGTTGCGGCGGTTCGATGTCGTGTCCTCGATTTCCGTGCGTATGGTCGAAAGACTCTTGACGCTCGGCGTCGAGGCCTCGCGCGCACTGTGCCTGCCCAATTGGGTCGACGTCGATGCCGTCTATCCGCTCGACCGGATCAGCACGTATCGCGGCGAGCTCGGAATAGGCGAAGACGACAAAGTCGCGCTCTACGCCGGCAATATGGGCGCCAAACAAGGATTGGAGTACGTGGTCGCAGCCGCGGCCTTGCTCGAGCGGCGTAAGGATATTCGATTCTTGTTCTGCGGAGACGGGTTGATGCGCAACGAACTGGCGCGGCAGTGCACGCGCCTTTCCAACTGCGCGCTGATCGGCCTGCAACCCGCGGACAGGCTCAACGAGTTGCTCAACGTCGCCGATCTGCATGTATTGCCGCAGCGCGCGGATGCCGCCGATCTCGTCATGCCTTCGAAGTTGACGGGAATGATGGCGAGCGGGCGCGCCATCGTGGCGATGGCGCGCGAGGGAACGCAGCTGCACGATGTGGTGACGGGGCGCGGCGTGATCGTGGAGCCCGAGAGCGGCGCCGCCCTCGCCGGCGCGATCGAACGATTGGCCGACGACGCGGACACGCGTGCGCGACTCGGCGCGGCGGCCAGAGCCTACGCGGTCGAGACGCTTTCGCCGAAGGTCGTCATGGAGCGTCTGGAGCAGCGCTGGACGATCGAGTTTGCGGGGGGGCTCGATCACCACGGCATCTTGTAGATCTGTCCCACGGCCTTCCCGACGTCCCCCGGCCCGTGATAGATCGATAGGGCGGAACCCATCGGCGTTCGCGCGCCGGGGTCGGCCTTGTTGGTCTTCGCATCGAGCGGCTCGTCGTTGCCGGCCTGCCCCGGTTGTGCGTTCTCTTTCGCCTTTCCCTTGCCCGGCATCGCGGGCTGTGGCCCATATCGCCCGTCCGCTAGCGCACCGCGCGGCACGCGCTGCGTTTTGGCCAGCGCATCGGCGCCATGCCGGGCCGTGTCGTACGCCGACCGGTAGGGATCGTCGAGCGCACCCGGCGCACCGAGCAGGGCCTCGGGGTCGCCGCCTACGCCTTCCAATCGATTCGTTGCGGCATGCATCGCCGCGTCGCGGTCCTCGGGCGCCATCGGCAACCCCGCCGCGTCGTACGCGGCCGCGCCATTCACGCGTTGTTGCGCCTGCGCGCCGCTCATGCCCGCGCAAGCCAGCGCCGCCGCAAACACCGCCGCGCGCATGCATCGAAAAGCGAGATTCACGCTGGCCTCCATCGCATCCGTCGGCACGCTTGCATGCTCGCGCGCGCGATGCCGCATCCTCCGCCAAAACCCCGCTTTCGGCCGCCATACACCGGTGTCGCCGCGCGCGATGCGCTGCGTTGCACACGATAATCGCCGGTATGGCAGCGCGTCGCTTTGCGGTACGAACTGAAATGGACCGTCCCGTCGAACCTGTGGTCATCGATCTAAGCCGTGCGGGCAAGGGCAATTTCGCGGCCAAGCGCGCGCTGCCCGTGCAAGCGCTGTGGTTCGTCTTGGAAGCATGCGTCATCAACAACAAGCTCAATCCCAGCTCGGCGCTGCGCGTCGCGTTGCTGCGTTTGTTCGGCGCGAAGATCGGCAAGGGCTGTCGCTTCGTTCATCCGCTACGTGTCAAAGCGCCCTGGAATCTCGAGGTCGGCGATCACTGCTGGTTTGGCGTCGACGTCTGGCTCTACAACCAAGCGCCGATCCGCATCGGCTCGCACGTATGTATTTCGCAAGGGACGTTTCTGACGACGGGCTCGCATGACGCGGCCACGACGATGGACCTGCGCGTCGCGCCGATCGTCATCGAAGACGGCGTGTGGATCACGTCGAAATGCGTCGTGCAAATGGGCGTGCGCATCGGCCGCTCGGCGCTCGTTACGCCGCTGTCGGTCGTGCACCGTTCGCTTGCGCCGGGCGGCGTCTACGGCGGCAACCCATGCCGCTTCATTCGGCCTCGATTCGCTTGAGCGATTGGCGAGCGATTGGCGAGCGATTCCTGTCGTAAGTGTCGCAAACCCTCGTCGTTTCTCCGAGTCTGCCTCGATCGGCGACGGCTAGCGCGCCGGAAGCGTGCGCGGCGGTGGCGTTTCGGGCCGTGATGTTGTCGGATGCGGACGGCACCCTGGCCCGAAGATTAGAAGAAAGAACGGAGAGACCATGTTCATCGATACACGCGGCATCGACGAAGGCCGAGAGATCGAAACGACGGTGTGCATCGTCGGCGCGGGCGTCGCCGGCATCACGCTCGCACTGGAGCTCGATCGGTGCGGCATCGACACCTGCTTGCTGGAAAGCGGCGGCTATCGGCCCGATGAGGATACGCGCGATCTCTATCGCGGCGAGAACGTCGGCCTGCCGTATGCGTTCGCCGACGGCAGCCGCAGCCGCTATCTCGGCGGCAGCAGCAATTGCTGGGGCGGCTGGTGCCGGCCGCTCGATCCTTGGGATTTCGAAGCGCGCGATTGGGTGCCCGGCAGCGGGTGGCCGTTCGGTCTCGATGAGCTCGCGCCCTATTACGCACGCACGCATGCGCTGCTCAAGCTAGGCCCGAACAATTTCGATCCGGCCTTCTGGGAGCAGTCGATCGGGCGTGCCGACGTCAAACGTATTCCGCTCGTCACGGGACGGGTGCGAGACACCGTCGCGCAATTCAGTCCGCCGGCGCGGTTCGGGAAGCTCTACCGCGGCGATCTCGAACGCTCGCCGCATATCCGCGTGTTTCTGCATGCGAATGTCGTGCACGTCGATACGGACGCCGACGTCGCCCGTGTCGCCCGCGTTCAAGTCGCCACGCTCACGGGACGGCGCATGACAGTGACGGCCAAACGGTTCGTGCTGGCCGCCGGCGGGATCGAGAATGCGCGGCTGTTGCTCGCGTCGAACCGCGTGCAGGCTGCAGGACTCGGCAACGCCTACGACAACGTGGGGCGATACTTCATGGACCACCCGCGCATCATGTCGGCCAGCGTGCGCTTCTCGAAGGCGTGGTCGCGCAACAAGCTCTACGACATCAAGTATCACTATCAAAACGCGGCCGTCGCTGCGCACCGCACGCCGATCTCCTCGCAGTTCGCCTTGACGCCCGACGTATTGCGGCGCGAGCGTCTGCTCAATTCGCGCGTCTGGTTCTTCTCGCTCTTCTATGGCGAAGGCAGCGAGGGCGCCGAGGCGTTGATCCGCTGCAAGCAGGCGCTGCTGCGCAAGGATCAGCCCGGATGGCGCTTGAGCGACGACGTGGCGACGATGCTCAAGCATCCGCTCGATACGGCCGGGTTCGGATTGACGAGACTCTTACAGCCGCGCTCGATGATCCGAGACGTCAAGCTGCAGGCGATCGTCGAGGCGCAGCCCAATCGAGAAAGCCGCGTGACGCTCGGCGAGCAGCGCGACCGGCTCGGCATGCCGCGCGTGAGGGTGGCGTGGCGGTTGACGGAGCTCGCGCAGCGCACGTTCGACCGCACGTTCGCGTTGATGGCGCAGGAGCTGTGCGCGAGCGGCGTGGCGCAGGTCGTGCTCGACGCCCCGCTCGAAGGGCGCGCATGGCCCGCGGCGCTCGAAGGCACATGGCATCACATGGGAACGACGCGCATGCACGATTCGCCGCGGGAAGGCGTGGTCGATCGAGACTGCAAGGTGTTCGGCATCGACAATCTTTACGTGGCGGGCAGTTCGGTGTTTCCGACGGTCGGCGCGAACTTCCCGACGATTACGATCGCCGCGCTCGCGCTGCGGCTGGCGGGGCGTCTCGTGCAGTCGCTGCGTACGCCCGATGCGACCGCGACTTCGAAGGCGACGTCCGAGAGGGAGGTGGGCCTTGCAAGCGCGCCGTTCACGACCGCCTTGCCGTTCGTTTCGGCGCTTGCGCGCATCGTCAAACACTGACGCCGGACCGGCGATTCGTTACCCGACGCAACGCTTGACGCCGCGTCGGCACGCGACGGCGCCCGTGTCTCTATCTTCCTCGATCGCATGAAGCAATCGCAGGACATGAGCGTCGGTCGTGAAGCGTGCGAGGAAGGCGGCGCGAGCATGCGTGCGCATGCTCGCGCGCGAACGCGCGTCCAAGGCGAGCCACCGGCGTAGGTTCGCGACGGCGCCGGCGACGGTATCGGATGCGACGAAGCCGGCGCCGTCGGCGGCGATCTCGCGCCAGATGTTGATCTTGTCGGAGATGAGCACGGGCGTGCCGCTCGCCAGCGCTTCCACAACCGCCACGCCGAAGTTTTCTTGATGCGACGGCAGGACGAACGCGTCGCTTGCCGCGAGCGCGCCCCACTTGAGATCGCCTTGCAGCAGGCCGGCCCACGTGACGCGCTCGGCAATGCCGAGCCGCTGCGCGAGCGCGTGAAGCCGCGACGTCGTCTCGCCGTCGCCGCTGCCGGCGAAAACGAGGTGCAGCGTCGCATCGCGCTTTGCGACATGGGCGAATGCGTGGAGCAAGATGTCGCAACCCTTCTTGGGATGCAGCCGCCCGAGAAAGAGCAGCAGGCGTTGACCGGCCAACGCTGGAAAGGCCGACAAGAACGCCGCGCGCAACCGTGCATCGTCGGCCGGCGCCGACGACGCGCCGAACGAAACCACGCGTTCGCGCGCGCGATACAGCCAAAACGATTGCTTGGCGAGCAGGCGCTCTTCGTCGGTCGTGAACAACACCGCGCGCGCGTCTCGCAGCACGCGATACTCGCCCCAAGGCCAATAGAGCCACTTCTTGGCGTGTTTGATGGGATACGTTTTCTTGAACCAAGGATCGAGCATGCCGTGCGCGAAGACGTAGTACGGCACGCCCTGCGCATGCAACGCCTGGCGCGTGACGAAGCCCGGATATTGCCAAAGGCCGTGCACGATGACCGCGTCGAAGCGTGGCGCATGCTCGCGAAGCCAAGCGTGCGCGCGCGGCGCATAGCCGTACTTGCCGCGTGCGGGCCCGAGGGCGGCCACCGGTAACGGGGCATTCGACAGAAACGGCGTGCCGGGGGCATCGAGCGTAGCGGCTTCGACGATGTGTCCCATCGCCTGCAATGCCAGTGCGCTTTGACGAACGCCTTCGACCGGGCCGCCCGCGGCCGGATCCAGTGTGGGCAACACGTTCAAGAGTTTCATGACGCGTCGTTCGCTCCGGGAGTCGGCCGCGCCCACGGTTCGTCTCGATCGATGGAGCGCGGCGGCGCGGGCCCGCGCTGCACCAGTTGCGCGTGCATCGCCACCATCAGCCCCAGCGCGACGCCGAAGACGAGCCCCGAAAAGCGCGGCCCAAGCGGATTGCCGCCGACCGACGTGGCCGGCAGCGCCGCCATGAGCAAGATGGCGCGCCCCAGCACGGGCAGTTGCGGCGTGTCGGGCGCGTGTAAGCGCCATCGCCGATAAGTGACGACGCAACGCGCGAGCGCATAAAGCAACGCAAGCGGGAACGCCAATCCGAAGAGAATGCCGCCCGCGAAAAATTGGTAAACCCAGAAATTGTGGCCCGCGGCCCAATCGCGTTGGTCGAAGTAATCTTTCTTGCTGATCTGCCCTGCGAGGTCGGGCAAGTAAGCCGGCGAATAGCCGTACGCGTGGCCGTACCCTTTGCCGATCAGTGTGGAGATGGGCGAGGAGACGACTTGATCGTATTGATCGCGCATTTCGGCCAGCCGCGTAATCGTCGTCGGATCCTCGCCCGTTTGCGTCGCGTCTTTCGCGAAATCGATGCGCTGTACCCAGTGTTCGGTGGCTTCGGGAAACCAAAAGGCCGCACCCGCCGCCATGACGCCGAGCAGGACGATGCCGGCCAGGGCGCGCACGGCTGCGTACGCGAGATAGCGCGAGCCCGACGCGCTCATCCATACCGCGAGTGCGAACATCAGTGCGGTGCCGACCAGCAGCGACCGCGTCACGCTCAGCAGCTCGATGACGATGCTCGCCATGAACAGGACGAGCGTGAGCGCCGTGAACCGCCTGGCAATGACGAACTCGTGCAGCAACACGCCTTGTAGACCGAGGAAGGTCACCGAGACGATTCGATAACGGACGTCCGCAAGCGGCCCCGCGGTCATGAGGCCGTAGAGACAAGTGAAGGCGAGGCTGACCGCGTTGGCCCAAAACAGCGCTTTTTCGAATTGCTCGATACGCGCTTCTTGCCAAGGCCGGCAGGCCGCGATGAAGCCGAGCTGAAACAGCGCGAACGGCAGCAGCACGCGCAGGTAGTGGCCCATTGCGTTCGCTTCGACCCACTGCGTCAGCAGGCTCGCCGGCACGGCCAGCATGAGCGAGAGCATCAGGCCTGTCCGTAACGGGGAGCGGTCGCGAAAGCGCGGGCCGATCAACGAGAGAATCACGCCCGCGCCAAGCGTGGGGACCGTCAGCAGCACCTGCGCGAAGTGGCTGTCGCCGGTCGTCGCTGCTTTGTAGTCCATGGCGAGCGGGAAAACGAACAGCCAGATCCACAGATGCGCGTAGGCATTGCGCGCCGCTCGGCGCGCGCCCGATGCGAACCGGTAGGGCGGGTATGGCGCGTCTGACATGACCGATCGGCTTCCATTCGTTGACGCAGGCGGCCGCGCGCCGCGCCCGCAGCGGCTACGCCGTTGCCATGCGGTTGCGCGTGCGCGCCCCAGGCGAATTCACGAGCCGACTATACCGCCCGCGCGCGCGCTCAACATACGGGTTGGCGGCGCCCGGCTAGCGTTCGGCGGACTTGGACGAACGAGCACGTCGCGAGGCGGCGCAACGCAGGATGGGCGTAGAGCAAACGCCGCGCCCTGGCCCGAATGCCGCGCAACGTTGTCGTTTGCCGCCGCGATATTGGCGGGTGCGGAGGCACGGCGCGACCGAAGATCGAAGGGCCGAATCGAATACCGCCGGCGCAGCCCGGAGAAGGAACCAACGATGATTAAGAATCCGTTCGGGGGAGCCGCGACCATCGTGCGCGATCGTGCGATCGAGCTCGACTTCCTGCGGGGAATCGCGATCCTTGCCGTGATGGGGTATCACTTTCGATCGGTGGATCCGGGACTCTCGTTCATCTCGATCGCACAATACCCGTTCACGCATTTCGGCCGAGAGGGCGTGAACTTGTTCTTCACGCTGAGCGGGTTTCTCGTCGGCGGGTTGCTGCTCAAGCAATACGGAGAGCGCGGGACGATCGATGCGCGGCGTTTCATCGTCAGGCGGATCTTCAAGATCTGGCCGGCCTATTACGCGCTGATCGCGTTTCATGCGATCGTGCACCGGCATCCGCTCGACAGCTTTCTCGTGCAGAACCTCACGCACTTGCAAAACTACTTCGGCACGTCGATCTCGCAGACCTGGAGCCTGGCGGTCGAGGAACATTTCTATCTGTTTTTGCCTGCCGTGCTGCTGTTGTTCGCGCGGTGGCGCCTCGGCGCGCGGGCCATGCTTGCGGTGCTCGGCGTCGTTTGCCTGAGCGTCCTCGCGATACGCTCGATCGCCGTCGCGCAAGGCCGGCTGGACGCCGCTTTCGCGTACACGCAATATCGCATCGACAGCTTGCTCGCGGGCGTCATGCTCGCCGTCGTCTATTGGATGGCGCCGAACGTCTACCGGCGGTTTGCGCGAAAGACATGGCTGCTGCTCGCGCTCGTCGCCGGTCTGATCGCCTGGCTCGGTTTCGCGACGCCTCATTACGCGCTCGACGAAAGCATTGGCTATACGATCCAATCGGTCGGCTTCGTCGCGTTGATCGTGCTCATGCTCGAGCATGCCGCCCGCATTCGCCACAGCTGGTGGTTCCGCGCCGTGGCCTGGATCGGCGTCTATTCCTACGGCATCTATCTCTGGCATTCGCTCGCGCTCGCGCCCGGCGACGCGTTGATCGCGAAGGCTAGCGCGGCGGGTCTTCCGCGTCTGCTCGTCTGGGCCGCCGCGCTGGCCCTTCAATCGGCCATTGCGATCGGCGTCGGCTATGTCACGACGCGCGCCGTCGAATTTCCGTTCCTGCGCCTGCGTAATGCGTGGTTTCCGGCTATGCGCGAGACGCGCGCATCGGCCGCTGCCGGCCCGATGCGCACGGCGCAGTCCTAGGCGCAGGCCGTATTCGGCAACGACGCTTCACGCAGCGTGCGCTTGAACGCATCGAGCGTGTTGCGCGCGAGCAGCGCTTCGTGACCGCCCACCGGCTGAGGATGTGTGCGCGGCGGGCGATCGAATGCGGCGTCGATGGCGCGCGCGATGGCCGGCACGGAAAGGTCGTTCAGCACGGGCCCAAGCTCCCCGTTTGCACAGAACCAGCCGATCAATCCTTCGGATGTCGCGATGACGGTCTTGCCGAATCGATAGGCTTGCACGAGCACGCCGCTCATGCCGTAGTGGCCTTTGTACCCGAGCCAGACGGCATCGCACGCCGAAAACAGATCGAACTCGTCGTCGTTCGAAATGAACCGGTCGATGACGATCGGCGAAGGCGTGATGTAAGACGCATGCTCGCGCAGAAATGCGCGCGTTTCGGTGTCTTGCTCGCCGGCGATGACGACAGTCGGTGCCTCCGTCATGTGCTCGAGCGCTTCGATGAGTTCGCGGATGCCTTTTCGATCGGTGATCGAACCGTAGACGAGCAGATGCGGCCCTGGGCCGAAGCGCAGGCGCGAGCGCGCGGCCGCCGGATCGTCGGGGCGTGCGTCGGGAAAAGGGTCGGCTAGGTAGCCGATGGCCGCATGCTTATGCGGCAGCGCCCGGTTCGTCCATTCGGGCAGCGTCGGATCGATCGACAGCAGCATGCGCAGCCCGCGCGCGCCTATCGCCCGGCGAAACAACTGCGATTTGACCGCGTTGACGAGCGGACGATCGGGCGCTTTGATGCCGACATGACGATGATGGAACGTCGAGCGCATCGTGATGCCGATCCATGGCGTATCGTCGAACGGCGAGCCGAGAAACGGCAAGGCATAGAGAAAATAGTCGACGTACGGGACGACGACGAGACCGATCGAGCCGCGCGCCAGATCGCCGACGAGACGGTAGGCGTGCGAGAAATACCGGTGGTAGCGCACATACTGCACGCGCTCGATGCGCTCGGCGATGCCGCGCGTGGGAGGCGGATCGTCGACGAACGCCATCTCGAGATCGGGCCTGCGCTCGGACAGCACTTTCCTTGCGAGGCGATGGTCTTCATTGCTGGGCGTTGTCGCGATCAGACAGGGCCGGCCTGCCTCCGTATAGGCTTGCGCCGCCCACTGCACATAGCGCCAGCGATGTCCGGTGAAGTTCGGCTCGATGATGAGCACCTTGTCGCGCAGGGGCAGGGCTGGGGGGAGCGGCGAGTGCGGCATGGTCGACGGCGCAGGAGAGGGAAAGGGGACGGCATCGAGCAATGCCCGAAAGCGTGAGCTGCGGGGCCGCGCGCTACGCCTTGCGGCATCGATCGGCATCGATCGGCATCGATCGAAAAGACGGTAGCACCGGCCGATAGGCGCGAACCGCCAATGTCTCGTTCATTTTCGCAAGCGTTGCCCGTACGGCCGGCGATGGCGGATGCGCACTACCAGATGGCGCTTTGCGGCGGCCTCGACGCGTTACTTTGTCCTGCGCCGTCCACTCGCTGCGGCGAGCCGAGGCAAGGCGTCGCCGTCGGCGCTTCGTACGATGCAGCGGTTTCGATTCCTCGTTTTCCGTCCAATGTGAACACCCTTCCGGAGCACAGGGCGAGGTCGATGCGGTTCGCCGCATTCTCGCTGCGAACGAGTCTCGCGCCGAGCGCGGCGACCTGGGTGCTGGCGCAGCAAGTGGCCGTGCGCGGGCTTGTCGCGATCAAGTTTCTCGCGATCGGCCGCATGCTCGGGCCCGCCGCGATCGGCAGCGTCAGCGTCGCGCTGCTCGCCGTCGCGATTGCCGAATCGCTGTCCGATACGGGGCTTGCGCAGGCCGTCGTCCAAGGCAAAGACGCGCCTTCGCGCGACGAGCTCGGCGCCGTCTTCACGACGCTCGTCGCGCGGGGCTTGCTCGTCGCGCTACTGCTGCTGGCGTTGGCACCGTTCATGGCGAGCCAGTTTCATCTAGGCGGCTTGCTGTTGCTGCAACTGGCTGCCGCGCTGCCGCTCGTGCGCGGCAGCGCTTGTCCAAGCTATTACGTTGCGCAGCGAGAGCGGCGCTTTTCTCGCATCGCCGCGATCGAGGTCGGCGCCGCGCTAGCCGATTGCTCCATCGCGCTGGCGTTTGCGTTCGCGGGCGCGGGTGCATACTCGGTGCTGATCGGCATGCTGTCCGGCGAAGCGATCAAGAGCGCGGCGACGTGGGCCGTCCTGACGCCGCGTCCGCCGCTCGCGCCGCGCTGGTCCGGCATCGGCCATTACATCGGGTTTTCGCGGTGGATCTGGGCCGGCAGCGTCGTCAATCTAATCCTCAATCAATTCGACAAGGTCGTCGTCGGCAAGATGCTCGGGCCGGCCCAACTGGGCGCGTATCAAATGTCGTCCCGGCTTGCGCAAATGCTGCTGGCCGACGCGGCGATCGCGTTGTCGCAGTATCTGTTTCCGACGTTCGCCGCGCATCATCGCGACGACGCCGCGCACGCCGCACGCATGTTCAGACGCTGGCTCGCAATGGGCGCGTGCATCGTCGTGCTCGTCGTGATCGCCCTGCGTGCGCTTGCGGCGCCGCTGTTCGCGCTCGTGCTCGGGCCGCAATGGATGCCGGCCGTGCCCTTGTTTCGCGTCTTCGTCGTCAATATGGCGCTGGGTGCGCTGATCGCCGTGCTCGTCGCCTACCTGCGTGCGCGAGGCGATGCCCGCACGGCCGCCCAGGCTTCGGCGCTGCAAGTCGTCGTGCTCTTCGCCGTCGTGCCCGTCGCGCTGCACGCCTGGGGCGTCGTCGGCATCGCCTGGGGCATGACGGCCGGTCTCGCGGCCGCCGGCCTTTGGATGCTCTATCGCGCCGTTAAGCCGCGCTGATCCGATTCGCACGCTCGTCTACGAAATGCCGTGGCGATCGCCGTGGACATCGCGGCAATACGTCGTGCGCTTCGCTTCTTCCGATAACCAACTTGAAATAATGGGTCGCCCGATATTGGGATAATGACAAATCGGTATATCGTTGCTGATTTAAATTCGACGTTCTATTCGAATAGCCGATCGGCATTTATTTTATGTTTTCTTGAGATATTTTTGCCGGCGAAATGTTGCGGTCGATTACGCTCGTCCGCGTGCAGGGAAACCCATACGCGTGATCGGTGCAAAGATGTTCGTGTCGCGTCCTAAGGGAGTAATGTCGGAAAACTACGGAGCATCGAGCTTCAGGGTAGCGTATTGCCAGAATCAGCGCATTCAATTGAACTAAATTCTTTTTTTCAATATGAGAGAAAAGCGAATTGAGCCGTGAGTCGATGCGTCGACGCAGCGTCGATGCGCGATGGCTATGCGAAAGCGTCGCCTGTTGCGTGCTTCAGGCGGTGGTATTCGAAGTGCTTTTTACATAAAGGCGATAACAATGACGAAAAACCTGTGGTTATCGAGAAGCGAGGCGGTATCGGCGTGCGCGATGCCCGCGAAGCGGGCGCCCTTCGCGTTGGCGGCGTTGGCGGCGATTGCGGCGATCATGCTGGCCGGTTGCGGCGGAGGGGATGGCGCATCGGGCGCCGGCGGCTCGGCCGCCAACTCGGCTTCGACCATGAGCCCGGCGGCCACGCCGCCGGCCGATCAGGCGCTGACCGACACGAATGTCTACGGCACTGGCCCTAACGATTCGGTGGACGATGCGAAGGAGGCCGTGGCGGTCTCGCATCATTCGGTCACGATCGGCGGAGAGTCGATTTCATACACGGCGCGTGCGGGCCACCTGACGACGATCGACGCGCAAACGTCGCAGCCGAACGCGACGATGTTCTATGTAGCCTACACGGCCGACAATCCCGATCCCGGCAAACCGCGGCCCGTGACCTTCTTCTACAACGGGGGTCCCGGATCGTCGTCGGTTTACCTGATGCTCGGTTCGTTCGGGCCCAAGCGCATCCAGTCGTCCTTCCCGAACTTCACGCCGCCTGCGCCGTACAAGCTGCTCGACAACCCCGATAGCCTGCTCGACCGCTCCGACCTCGTCTTCATCAATCCCGTCGGAACAGGCTATTCGGCGGCGATCGCGCCTTTCAAGAACAAGGATTTCTGGGGTGTCGACCAAGACGCGCGCTCGATCGACCGGTTCATCCAGCGGTACCTCACCCTCTACAACCGGTGGAACTCGCCGAAGTTTCTGTTCGGCGAATCGTACGGCACGGCCCGCAGCGCCGTCGTCTCGTGGGTCTTGCATGAAGACGGCATCGAGCTGAACGGGATCACGCTGCAGTCGTCCATTCTCGATTATTCGAACGCCGTCAGTGCGATCGGATTGTTCCCGACGCTTGCAGCCGACGCCTACTACTACAAGAAGGACAGCATCTCGCCGCCGCCGACCGACTTGCCTACCTACATGCAGCAAGTCATGAACTACGCGACGAATACGCTGATGCCGCTTGCACAGGCGCCCAACCCTGCCGACGGCGGCTTCGTCAATACGCGCTTGAACATGACGCTGCCCGTGGCGCAGCAGATGCAGCAGTACCTAGGCGTCGATCCGATCGCGCTGATTCAGGCGTACGGCAACCCGGCCGGCTTCGGCAACTTCTTCGGCACGCTCGTGCCGGGCACGGCCATCGGCCAATACGATGGCCGCGCGACGTCGATCAACACCGGGATCGGTCCGTTCATCCTGCCGAACGCGGGCGGCAACGATCCGTCGATCACGAACGTAGCCGGCGTCTACACGGTCGAGTGGAACGACTATCTGCATAACGGCTTGAAGTACACGTCGACGTCGTCGTTCGTCGACTTGAACGACCAGGTGTTCAACAACTGGGATTTCAGTCACGTCGATCCGACGGGCGCAGCCAAGGGCGGGGGCAACACGCTCTACACCGCCGGCGACTTGGCCGCGACGATGACGTTGAACCCGGATCTGAGGGTGTTCTCGGCCAACGGCTACTTCGACGCGGTCACACCGTTCTTCCAGACCGCGCTCACGTTGGCGAGCATGCCGATCGACGCGTCGCTGCAGGCGAATATTTCGACGCGCCATTATCCGTCGGGGCACATGATTTACCTCGACGATCCGTCGCGCACCGCAATGAAGAAGGACTTGGCGGGCTTCTACGATACGGTGATGGCGAACCGCCCGGCGTTGATGCGCGTGTTGAAGCGGCAGCATCCGCCGGGGATGGCGAAGTAGCGGCTGGGCGCGGGCGCAGGGGCGGGCCCGCTCGCCCCGGCTTCGCGCCTGCGCCGGTCGCGGCCGCTTCTAGAGCTTCGGGCTAAGCCCAGACGAGCCGGAAGCCGACGAGCACGAGCACCGCCGCGAGCAGATAGCGCAGCAGCGCTTCGGGCGAGCGCGCGGAAAGGTAGCTGCCGAGCGCGATGCCGGGCAGCGAACCGATCAGCAGCGACAGCAGCATGGCGCCGTCGACCGAGCCCAGAAACCAATGGCCCATGCCCGCAACGAGCGTGAGCGGCACGGCGTGCGCGATGTCGGAGCCGACGACGCGCGTGGTGGGCAGCAGCGGATAGAGCAGCAGCAAGACCGTGACGCCGATTGCGCCTGCGCCGACCGAGGTGAGCGAGACGAGCGCGCCGAGCACGGCGCCCGTCAGCACCGTGTACAGCGCGGTGCTGGCCGGGGCGTCGCGGCGCGGTGCGCGGGCCGCGAGCGCCGCGAGTTGCGGACGGAAGACGAGCGCGAGCGAGGTGATCAGCAACGCGGTGCCGAGCACATGCTGGATGAGCGACGTGGCCGCTTCCGAATGCAGCCCGTAACGGTGCAGCAGCCATAGCGTGAGCAGGGCTGCCGGCACGCTGCCGCTTGCGAGCCGGCCCGTGATGCGCCAGTCGACCGAGCCCTTGAGGCCGTGGACCAGTGTGCCCGTCGCCTTGGTGACGGCCGCGTAAAGCAGGTCGGTGCCGACAGCCGTGGCCGGGTGCACCCCGAAAAGCAGCACGAGCAGCGGCGTCATCAACGAACCGCCTCCGACCCCCGTCAAGCCGACGAGAAAACCGACGCCCAGTCCCGAGGCGGAGTACAGAAGGTTGATGTGTGGCAGCGGCATCGTGCTTTATCGGGCAGGGGTTCTGCCGTGGCAGGGTAAGGCTGCGATTGTATGACGGCGCGAACGCATCCCTTAGAACAATCGGCCATATGGTTAGAACATTCGGCGATAAATGGAGGCTGTCCCTCCGGAGGCGGAATCCGAGTCCCAAGCCCCGAGTCTCAAGCCCCGAGTCTCAAGCCCGAGTCCAAGCCCGAGTCCAAGCCCCCCGTCCAAGCCCCCCGTCCAAAGCGCGGCGCCCGGGACCACGGTTGCGGGTCACGGCCGAAGACGCCTAGAAGATGGCGCACGCGGGCAGGGGCCGGTACGGTACGGTTTCGATGACGCTCGGCGCTCGCCGACTCCGCTGCCGCCCATCCGGTTCTGTTCGGTATGGTTTGCTTCGCTTCGTTTCTTCGATCGAAGCGCTCGGGAACGACTCCATGCGCATCCTTCAGCTGGTTCTCGCGCCTCGGCTCTCGGGGGCGGAGATGCTCGTCAAAGGCATCGCGATCGGCCACCGGGCTTGCGGGCACACGGTCGGCATCGCATCGCTGCTGCCGGCCGAGGACGACTTCGCCGATGCGGCGCATGAGCTAGCCGGGCACGGCGTGGCGTGCCTCTTTCCCTCGCACCGGCAGGAGCACCTTGCCCGCCTCCTGTTTCTCTACCGCGCCGTTCGGCGGTTCGCACCCGACATCGTCTTCGCCCATGCGACGATCCCGGCCATTTACGCTCGCGCGTTGCCGCGCGCGGCGCCGATCGTGTTCGTCATGCATTCGGGTGCGAACGACTTCGCCGATAACCGGCGGCTGCTCTGGGCCGAGCGTCTGCTCTCGCGGCGAGCGAGCGCCGTCATCGGCGTGTCGCCGTGCAACGTCGAGCAATACGCATCGACGATCGGGCCGCATCCTGCGTTGTTCGTGGTGCCGAACGGCGTCGATGTCGAGCGGTTTCGGCGGGCGAGCCGGACGCAGCATGCCGCTGAGGCGCAGGCGATCGCGGCGCGGCACGGTTCGATCGAAGGCGCCGGCCCGTGGACTCGGCATGACGCCGCGAAGGAGCCAGGCGAAGACGAGGGCGCGGCGCAGGAGAAGCGGATCGTCCAGATCGGACGCTACACGGCCGACAAGGGCCAACTCGATACGGTGCGTGCCTTTCGCGAACTACTCGCGCAGGAGCCCAACGCCCGATTGCATCTCTACGGCGTCGTCGAAGATCGCGCCTATCACGCGCAAGTCGTTGCGCTCGTCGATGCACTCGGCATCGCATCGCGCGTATGCATCGAAGGGCCGAGTTCGGATGTGCCCGGGATCCTTGCGCGTGCCGCCGTCTTCGCCATGCCCTCGCGGCTCGAAGCCCACAGCATCGGGTTTCTCGAAGCGTTGGCGTCGGGCGTCCCGGTCGTCGCCAGCACCATTTCAGCCTTCGCCTTTGCGCGAGACTATCCGGGCGTCGCGCTCGTCGATACGACGGACATCGCGCGGTATGCCCACGCGTTATCCGACGCACTGAGGCAGCCGCGCGCGACGCGGACGCTGACCGGGCTGACGCTCGACGAGACCGCCCGTCGATACCTCGAAATCGCGGAAAAAGTGCTTGCGTAGCCGTCGTTCTCGGTCGTTCTCGGTCGTTCGCGGCCCCGTTCGTCGATGCCCGTCCGTGGCGGCGCCGAACGCCAAGGCGCGACGCACGAGTCGCACCATCGGCGCGCTTCACTTCAAGCGATCGAGTCGAAGCGCTTCGGTAAAGCGGCCCGCCAACGTCCCCCATAGCTGAGCCGAGCCGAGCGCTTGTCCCGAATCGGCGAACGGATAGGCGATCAGTTGCGGCGCACCGGACGTGAAGCGGTATTCGTCGAGCCGTGTATTCACGCGGCTGAAGAGCACGAGCGTCGCAGGCGTTGCCGAGGGCGCGTCGCCCAGTAATTCGGACCGCGTCGCGTCGCGTCGCGACACGAGCGCCGGCAGCGCATCGACCCAGGCCACGGCGCCGATGGCGCCGGCATGCACGGGAGCCTGCAGCCGTGCGCCGCCCGCCATCGTCCAAACGTCGATCGTCGCGGGATCGGTGCGTGTCGGCTCGCGCAGGGTCAGGACGACCAAGCCGTCGACGCCGGCAGCGCCGATCGGGCCGGCCGCGGCTTTCGCGAAAGCAGTGCGGCACGTGGCGCACAGTACGCTGCGTGCGGTCAGGAACGCGTGGCCCGTACTCGCGAGGGGCGTCACGGCCAGGGCGCCGTTCATGTCGTCCAATGCGAATAGGCCGGCGCGCCCGCTATCGTCGATGTGCGCGGCGAGAAATTGCGTCGAGCGCGTAGGCGCGTAGGCCGGTGCGCTCGCCGGCGCGTCCGGTTCGCCGGGCGCCGCGAGCCATGGTACGGGCGCTGCGCCCGCCGCACCCCGGCTTTCCAGCATCCAGAGTTCGAGCAGTCGCATGCGGCTGCGTTCGCCGGCTTGCTGGCCGCCCGCGGCCGCGTCTTGAGCGAGCATGACGTCGGTGCGCCCGTCGCCCGTAAAGTCGGCCGCGACGTACTGCTGCGCGTGTTCGGGCGAGAACGCGGCGGTGCTTTGATACCAGAGGCGAGGCGCCGCGAACCGGTCGCCGAGATTGCGCAGCAGCCAGAATGCGGTGCCGCCGTCGCGCGGCGCGATCGCCATGAGATCGGCACGCCCCGCGCCGGTGAAATCGCCAAGCACGAAGCGAGAGTTGTCGAAGCAAAGCGTCTCGCCGTCGCAGCTCGGTCCCTCCGCGCGCGCATCGAAGGGCACGCTGTTCGCGTACCAGCGTTCGGCGTGCGCACGCGGGCCGAGCGGTGCGACCCAGACATCGAAGCCCGGGCCGTCTGCACGCCGCGTCACGTAGACGGCGGCCGGCTTGCCGGGCGCGGCGACATCGCCGATCATCGCGCCGGCCAGCCGCAAATCGGTCCACCGGGAGTAGAGGCTCGGAGCCCATCGGTAAGCGCTCGTCTGCGCGTCGCATTCGCCGATCGCCAGTGCGCCGCCGTGCTCGCCCAGACAGTGTCCTAGCGGTGTGCGCACGATGCCGAAATCCCACGGCGTGAAGCGCTCGCCGATGTCGTCGGGGTTGCAGGCGGCGCCGATGAGCGCATGCTCGCGCTCGGCCGTGCACTGCCCCGTCGACTCGTTGACGAGCGCCGCGTCGTGCTCGTTGCCGGGGTGGCTCGGAACGGGCAGCCAGCGCCAGCGCTGGGCGGGCCGCCCGTTGCAAGCGGCGAGCCGCAGCGGGGTATCGTGGCCGGTCGCTTCGACGCATTGCAGCGTATAGGCGTTGACGAGATCGAACGCCGCGCGCGCATGCGCCGCCGCCGGGGCCCGCTTTGCGCGATTCGGACGTTCGTCGCTGAACAGATAGCGGCGTGCGATCCAATCGCCGTTCCATTCGTCTTCTCCGAAGACGCGCGCCAGATCGCCCACGCCCAGATCGATCGCGAAATAGCTCGCCGCGGCGTCGCGCTTCGATTGGACGTCGTCGGCGGGCAGGTTCGACGCGAGCATCCCGGTCACGTAGGTGAGGTGGTAGCGCAGCGGCGCATGGACGCCGTAAGCGCGCGCGGCGAAGCGGACGATCCGCGCAGCGTAGATATGGTCGGGATGCTCGACGAAGGGCTCCGCATCGGGGTTCAGCGTATAGATTTCGCTCGCGTGCGCGAGCAGGGCGCCGAGGGTGGCGACAAGCGAAGCGCGATCGTAGCGGGCAGTGCTGCCGTCGGCCCCGATCGGGTAGGTCGTGATCGTTTGTCCCTCGTCCCAGAGCCGGCCGAGCGGCACCGGGCCGCCGCGCACGCGGCCGCCCGGCAAGCGCAACTCGATGAGTTCGATGCGCGGCTGCGCCCGCAGCGTCATCCAATACACGGGCGAGCCGGCGAGCATGACGGAGCGCTCGCTCCAGCGGTCCGGCGCCCCGGCCATACGCGCGTAGGCCGCGCGGATCGCGCGCTCGCGTGTCAGGACGTAGTCGAACCCGGCGCCGTTCGCGCCGCCGATCAGATGGACGGTGAGGATGCACCAGCCCGCCGCGATGCGATGCGCGATGCCCGGATTGACGAACAGCAAGTCGTCGTCGAGATGGGCGACGACCGTGACGAGGGTGCCGGCCCGGCAGTCGGCGGGCGGCGATGGCGATGGGCTAGGCGAAGCGGCCGCCGCGGCGAGCGGCCCCGTGTGGCGAGCCGTCGCGGCCGGCGACGCGAATTCGAAGAGGGCGAGTGCGCCGAGCGCCAGCGCGGCGATCAGCACGACCGCCGCGTGCAGCCGGTGGTGTGAGCGGTTGGGCTTCGCGCGGCTTGCCATGGAGCTTTTCCGACGCGCCGCGCGGTGGCCCGCGTCAGCGGCTCATCCCAATGGCGCGGCGCGTGCTCATAGCGTATGCGCCTGCGATTGTCGCGCGGCCCTCGTCTGCGTCAACGCGCTCACGATCACGAGCACGACGACGTTCAGCACGAGTGCGACGAGCCCGATGTTCAGATCCTTGAGCCCGTTGGGCAGCGACGGGAACCATTGGCCGATGCTCGCATGCGTGAGCGTCGTGTACGCGACGACGGCCACACCCGCCACGATGCCCGCGGTGGCCCCTTGCTTGGTCACCCAGTTGCGCGCGGCCAGGCTCGTCACGACGGCCGGGAACAACTGCGTGACGAAGCTGTAGCCCATCAAGAGCAGGGCGACGATCGTCTCGCCGCCGCGCAGCGTGAAATACACCGCGACGAGCGCGATGATCGGGACGAGCACGCGAGCGATCTTGGTGACTGTCGCATCGGTGGCTCGCCTGTCGACCGCGCCGCGATAGACGTCGTTGGCCAGCAGCGTCGCGGCTGCGTTCAGGATCATCGAACCCGGAACGAGCGCGGTCAGCACGCCGGCCGCGCCGATCACGCCGACGAACCACGGATCGAAGGTCTGCAGCGACAAATGGAACAGCGACAAGTCGATGTTGCTGCCCTTCAGGCCCGGCACTTTCAGCGTCGCCGCGAAACCGACGAAGAACACGAACAGCAGGATGAGCTGATAGAGGGGCAACACGGCCGCATTGCGCCGGAAGATGCGTTCGTCGCGCGCCGTGAAAACCGAGCCGAACGTATGCGGCCACATGAAGAAGCCGAGCGAAGTGAGCAGCACGGTCGACTGGAACCAGGCGACGCTCGAGCCTTTTTCGGGGAACGTGAGGAAGCCCGGCTTGGCCGTGTCGATCGCATGGAACATCTCGCCGAAACCGCCGTAGAGCCGGATCGGCAGATACACGCCGAGGAAGACGACGATGGCGAGAATCATCAAGTCCTTCAGCACCGAGTTCCAGGCCGAGCCGCGCACGCCCGAAATCGTGACGTACGCGGTGACGACGATCGCACCGATCCAGATCGCGGCGGTCGGCGATATCGCGCCGTACGAGGCCGTCGAGACGATGATGCCGAGGCCTTTGAACTGGAGCACGAGATACGGCACGAGCGCGACGACGTCGACGATGGCGACGAGCACGCCCAGCGAAGGGCTCGCATATTTGCTCGACAGAAAGTGCGGTTGGGACACGAGGCGATGGGATTTCGCGTAGCGCCAGATCGGAGGCAGAAGCCAATATGAAAGGATGTAGGCGAGCGTGGCGTACGACAGAATGTAGTAGGCTGCCGCCCCTTTGCCGTAGGCGAATCCGCTGCCGCCGAGGAACGTGAAGGTCGTATAGATTTCGCCGGCCATCAGCAGAAAGACGAACGCTGTGCCGAAGCTGCGGCCGCCGACCGACCACTGCTCGAGGTTCATGTCGTGGCCGCTGCGTGCGCGCACGCCGAGCCCGAGCGCAACCAGTGTAATCAGGGCGATGATGAGAAGTGCGCTGCTCATGAGCGGCCCTCCTCGTTCAGTTGGGCACCGGCGCGGTTGGCCGGGTCGAGCCGATAGACGAGCGCCATGATCGCGGCGCTCATGACGACCCAGAAAACGATCCAGGCAAGCACGAGCGGCATGCCGAGCACCAGCGGCTCGACGCGATTGACGAATGGGACGCCAAGCAGGATGCCGATGAACGGCAGCACGGCAAGTAACCGAAGAACCATGAAATTCACTCCTCGAGACGAAGGGTGGAGCAGGCGTACGACGGTCTAGCTTTTCGACTCTATGCCCGTTCCGTTCCGGTCGTAAAGGTTTTCAAAAAAATGATTCGATGAACCGGCGGCGCCTGCGTTAGGCTCCGGGCAACCCGCGAGCGATGGGTTTTATCGGCGAGGTCCGTTTAAGGGTCTATCCAGGCGGGCGGTTCGAAGGCGCGGGCGTGCGATCCGTGCCCGCCAGCCCTGCGAGCACCGCGCAACGATACGAACGGCACCAACGACACGAATGGCACGAACGGCACGGACAGCCAAAACGGCATGAACGGCGCGATGACGATGATCCGGAAAGCCCATCGGCTGCGCCGTCTGCAAGGCGGTGCGCGTTGACCGAGCGCGACCCCGATGCCGAGCGGGTCGCCGGCGTAGCGCGCGACGAGGCGTCGCCGGCGCGCCAGCGCCAATTCCTTGGTGCACTGCGGCAAGCGCGGCGCACAATCCGTCCCGTCGCGCGGCACGCGCGCGACGCCGGCCGCGCCGCGAGGCGAGCGCCACGCTACAGCGAGACGCCTTGCATCCGGTGTGCGAAGCGGGCGCGCTCCGCGCGATCCATCAGCGCAAGAAATTGGTCGGAGGACATATGCACCAATTCCTCGTGATCGCCGGCCTCGAAGTAGACGTCGGGCTGCTGCGCGAGCGCTTCGTCGAGGAACGTCATCATCCCGTACTCGGTGCAGACGGGCGGCAGTGCGCCGGGCTCGCAATCCTTGAACAGCTCGCGCATGTCCGTTTCGCTCGCGAGGGTCAGGTGGCGGCCCGTCATCTCCCAGATCTCCGAGAGCCGGACGGCGTGCGTCGACGGCAACACCGCCGCCACGTAGCCTTGTTCGTCCTCGAGCAAGACCGTTTTAGCGAGGCGCTCGCCCGGCACGTGCGCTGCCGACGCCGTTTCGATGCTCGAGTGACTGTAGGGATGATGAAGGACTTCGTATTGGCAGCCCTTGTTCTGCAGGCATGCCTCCAGGGTGGGACTCATCGACATGGCGGACCTCCGTAGGAGGAAAGAGCGGGCGACCGCGCTCGACAAGCGAGCGCGCGTTCTCATAGCATAGGCCGTTTGCGGGCAGGCGCTAGGAAACTCGTCGCCGCACGCGCGTTCTCGCCGCTTGCGAGCAACTTCGCGTCGAAGCGGCAGGCGACGTACGTGCGCTCGTCCCATTGAAGTATCGTACCGAAGCGCGCCGAGACCGAACGAGGGCACCCATGACCGATTCACCGCATATGACCGAGGCAGCCGTGGCGCTCAATCGCTTTGGTCTTGGCGCGCGCGGCGACGAGCCGCTGCCCGCCGAGCCGAAGGGCTGGCTGCTGACGCAGTTCGACCGATACGACCCGAAACCGCCCGCCTGGGCGGGGCTGCCCGATGCGCCGTCGCTCGTGCAATCGCTCGCCGCCGCGCGGCGGCAGGGGGCGAGCGGGGCCAACGAAGACGCCAAGCTCGAAGCCCGCAAGACGATTCGGACCGAAGTGCGCGATGCCTATCGCGACGCCGTGGGTGCGCGCGTGGAAAGCGCGCTGACGACGCCGGCGCCGTTCGTCGAGCGGCTCGTGCACTTTTGGAGCAACCACTTCGCGATTTCGACGGAGAAGCCGCAAGTGGCCGCGCTTGCCGGGGCGTTCGAAGCCGAGGCGATTCGTCCGCACGTGCTCGGCCGTTTCGAAGACATGCTGCTTGCCGTCGAGCGTCATCCCGCGATGCAGGTCTATCTCGATCAAGTGCGCTCCGTGGGGCCCGACAGCGCCGCGGCGATGCGCGCCGACGCGCGCGATCCCCAGCACAAGCGCGGGCTCAACGAGAACCTCGCCCGCGAGATCATGGAGTTGCACACGCTCGGCGTACGCACCGGCTACACGCAGGACGACGTTACCGAATTCGCGCGCGCGCTGACGGGCTGGAGCGTCGTCGGGCCGAAAGGGGCAGGCGGCGCGCCGGGCACGTTCGTGTTTCGCCCGGCGCTGCACGAGCCGGGCGCGCGCACGATCATGGGTCAGCGTTACGACGAGCCCGGCGAAGCACAGGCCCTTGCCATCTTGCACGACCTGGCGGCGGCGTCCGCGACTGCCCGGCACGTCGCGACCAAACTCGCCCGTCATTTCGCCGGCGACGATCCGAGCCCGGCGCTCGTCGCCCGGCTCTCGCAGGCGTTTCGGTCGAGCCGCGGCGATCTGCCTACCGTGTACCGCGCGCTGATCGCTTCGCCCGAAGCCTGGTCGAGCGAGCCGGTCAAGTTCAAGACGCCGTGGGATTGGACGATCTCGACGCTGCGCGGCCTCGGCGAGCATCGACTCGACGGCGCGAAGGCCGCGCCGCTCCTCGCGCAACTCGGTCAGGGCGTCTGGCGGCCCGGCTCTCCCGCAGGGTACGACGACGTCGCTGCAAGCTGGGCCGCGCCCGATGCGCTCGTACGTCGCGTCGAGCTCGCGCAGCGTATGGCGGCGCGCGTCGGCGATCGCGTCGATGCGCGCACGCTCGGGCCGGTCTTGACTTGCGGCTCGTTGAGCCCCACTACGGCGCTAGCCGTTTCCCGCGCGGAAAGCGCGCAAACGGCGCTCGCGCTCTTGCTCGTCTCCCCCGACTTTCAAAGGAGGTGAGCCATGACGACTCGCCGCACATTCTTGAGCTTCACCGCCGCGGGGGCAGGCGCCTTGCTCGTCGCGCCGCGGATGGTCTTGGCGAGCGTCGAATCGGATCGCCGCTTCGTTTTCGTCATCCAGCGCGGGGCAGCCGATGGCCTGCATATCGTCGCGCCCTACGGCGAACCCGCCTATGCGGCGTTGCGCGGACCGATCGCCGTCGATACGTCCGCCGCGACGCGGCTCGACGGCCTGTTCGCCTTGCACCCCTCGCTACAGCGGACGGCGCAGCATTACGCGCAGAAACAGGCGCTGTTCGTCCATGCGGTGGCGACGCCGTATCGGGACCGCTCGCACTTCGATGGGCAGAACGTGCTGGAGACGGGCGGCCGCGCGCCGTACAGCCTGCGCGACGGCTGGTTGAACCGCCTCGTCGCATTGGTCGGGCCGGCCCGCGCCGAAGCGATCGCCTTTGCGCCGACCGTGCCGGCGGCGCTGCGCGGCAAGATCGACGTGGCCTCGTACGCGCCGTCGGCGTTGCCGAGCGCATCGGACGATCTGTTGCTGCGCGTGGGCGCGCTTTACGAACACGACGCGCAGCTAGGGCCGCTTTGGCGCTCGGCGATGGCCGCGCGCGACATGGCGGGCGGCGAGCGTTCGCGCGGCGACGCCGCGAGCCTCGGCAAGCTGGCCGCGAGCTTTCTCACGAAGCCTGACGGGCCGCGCATCGCCATGATCGAAACGCTCGGATGGGATACGCACAGCGGGCAAAGCGCACGGCTCGCGGCACGGCTCAAAGCGCTCGACGCGATGCTCGGCGCCCTGCACGACGGCCTGGGCCCCGTTTGGGACAAGACGACGGTGGTGGTTGCCACCGAGTTCGGCCGCACGGTTGCCGTCAACGGCACGGGCGGCACCGATCACGGCACCGGGGCGGCGGCGATGCTCGTCGGCGGGGCCGTGCGCGGCGGACGCGTGATCGCCGACTGGCCGGGCCTGCGGGCGGCCGATCTCTACGAAGGCCGCGACTTGCGGCCGACGATGTCGCTCGACGCCCTCATCGCGGGTGCGGCGAGCGAAACGTTCGGTCTCGATCCCCACCGTACGTTCGCGGCGCTTTTTCCGCAGACGAAAGGCGAGAAGCCGATGACCGGGCTCGTCACCGCCTGACCCCGTGCGGTCGCGGAAACGGCCTGCCTGTCGCCGCCCGTGATCGCCCGTGCGAAACCAAGCGACGGCGAGCGCCGTTACGAGGGCCATGTCGACGAGGCCGATCGGGAACGACGGCATGGTCTTCCCGAGGATCGGCGCCGGCCGCCTTCGGCTCGGGGCTCAAGCCCCGTAATTGCGCAGGCGTTCGAGATCGACGACCGTGATCCCGCCGTACTCCAGCCGGACGACGCCGTCCTTTTGCAGCGCTTTGAGCGATTGATTGGCGACTTGCCTCGTGATGCCCGACAGCAGCCCCAGCTCTTCCTGCGTGATTTCGAGGTGATCGCCGCCGCCCGGATACAGCACGGGGTTGAACAACGAGGCGATGCAGCGCGCGAGACGCGGTGTCGCGTCGAGCATGCGGTCGTATTCGAGCAGCGCCATGAAATGCCCCAGCCGCTCGCGGTGGTCTCGGGGCAAATACAAACGCCGTGCGCGGCTGATGCCCGGGCGGCCGGCGTCCTGCTCGGCGCGCAGCGTGGTTATGGGCGCGCGGTCCCGGCAGGCGCGTCCGACGGCCGCTCGGGCGACGGCGGCGGAACGGCGGATGCGCCCGATGCTTGCGAAGCGCCGGGCGGATGCGAGGCACCGCGCTGCACGCCGATAGGCAACGCGCTCACGCGGCGTACTTCCGGCGAGTCGAGCCACGCGCGGGACGCAACGCAAGCGGCGAACAGATCGGTCGCGTCTTCGCCCCAGAACAGCTCGCCGTCGAGCACGAACGTCGGTGCGCCGAAAACGTCGAGCGAGATCGCCCGGTCCGTGTGGCGACGCAGCGCTTCCTTGACCGCCGGCGTTTCGACGGCGTCGACGCCTTCCGGGAAATTCATCGCTTGGCACAGCGCGGCGAAGCCCTCGGGCGTGCTCACGTCGTGGCCGTCACGCCAGATGTATCGAAAGATGCGTGTCACCACATCGAGCGCGCCGCCCATCGCGATCGAAAGGCGCAGCGCTTTGATCGGATTGAAAGGGTGAGCGGGCGGCATCCGGTAAGCGATACCTAGCGTTTGCGCGCGATAAAGCGTATGCCGATAGGTGAACACGCGCTTGGCCGCGATTTCGGCGGACCCCTTTTGCCCCCAGTGCGCGAGAGCGGCGCCGAGCACCATCGGCCTCGGCTCGATGATCAACGAGGCGGGCAGCTTGTGAAACTGTTCGAGCTGCAAGTAGGCGAACGGCGAGACGAAATCGAAGAACCATTCGGCGCTGCGGCCGGCGGCGGTGGACATCGTTCGAATTCTCCGAGATTGAATGAACGGCAAAGAACGGCAAACGAACAGCGAAGGGCGGGCAAGCCTATCCACGACGGGTGACGTCGCCCCATCGCGCGTGCCCTTGCCCTCGCACCCGAGTCATACGGTCGGCGCGCGCCATGCCGGCGACAGCCTGAACGGCGCCGCCGTCATGGCGCGCACGTCGTCGAGTGTCGCATGCGAAATGATTTCCCGCAGCAGCAGACCGTCTTCGGGCGGGTAGTTCACCAACAAGTGCACATGGTCGTGCTCACCGTCGAACTCCACCCGTTTCGCCTCGAAGTCGGCGCACTCGTCGACTTCATCGACTGAATGCGCTGCAGTGTAGGCAGGACCGTCGCCGCCAGTTGTCTTCTGCATGACAGTTCGCCCCGAGTTCGCCTCGGCGTCGGGCACGCGGCGTGCTGCCGCCAGTGCTATCCCCTTTGTCCCCGTTTGCCGCTCGTTTGCGAGCGCGGAGGCGATCACGATGATGCGCATTTGCCGTTTGCCTGCCGCCGAGCGGCGGGTCGCTCCCCTCGTGCGCGCACGGCAGCGCCGGCCTGCGGCGAGCGAGGCGCCATGACGATCGGCTGTCCCGAATGCGGCACGCTCGCCGATACGTCGGCGCTCGCCGGGCGCATGCTCGCGCGCTGCCGCACGTGCCGCTATCCGCTCGAACGCACGAACGGCCGCTCCATCGCCGCGGCGCTCGCCTGTTCGCTGACGACGTTCGTCCTGCTCTTGCCCGGCAACCTGTCGCCGCTGATGACGGTTCATTTGCTCGGCGCGGAACGCTCGTCGGTGCTGAGTTCGGGCATCGTATCGATGTGGCGCGAGCGGTTCGAGCTGCTCGCGATCGTATTGGGCCTGACGGGGATCGTGCTGCCGCTCGTGCGCTTCGGCGCGCTGTCGGTCGTGCTTGCGGCGGTCATGTGGGGGAAGCATCCCCATTGGCTTGGGCGCTGCTATCGCTGGACGGTTTGGCTCGACGCGTGGGCGATGCCCGACGTCTACCTGATCGGCTGCTTCGTCGGCTACACGCGCGTCACGCAAAATCTGACGGGATCGATCGACGCGGGCGGCTATTGCTTCGTCGCGGCCGCGTTCATGTCGATGCTCACGCGAGCCACGCTCGATCGCCGCACGGTGTGGCGGGCCATCGCGCCGGAGCGCCAAGTCGCGCCCGGCGATCGCGTGCTCTCGTGCACGGCGTGCGACCTGGTCGCCCCGGTCGAGGAAGCGGGGCGACCGTGTCCTCGCTGCGGACTGACGCTTCGCAAGCGCAAACCCGATGCCGTTGCGCGCGCCGCTGCGCTGAGCTTTGCCGCCTTCGTCCTGGCTTTCCCGGCCAATCTGTTTCCGATGACGCTATCCGTCGAACTCGGCCATGAGGTCCGGCACCGCATCATCGACGGTGTTTTCGAGCTGTTCAAGGCGGGCCTATGGCCGCTCGGCATCCTGATCGTGTGCACGAGCATTGCGATTCCGTTTATGAAGCTGGCCGGCATGGGCTGGTTCATCGTATCGATCCTGCGCCGCTCCGACCGGCATTTGCGCACGAAGACGTTCCTGTTCCGGCTCATCGACGAACTCGGCCGCTGGTCGAACGTCGATGTCTTCACGATTGCCGCGTTCGCACCGCTGATCGACTTCGACGGATTGGCGAGTGCTCGCCCGGCCGACGGCGCGACGGCATTTGCGCTAGTCGTCATCCTGACGATGGCCGCTTCCCGTGCGTTCGATCCGCGGCTCATGTGGGACGCCGCAAGAGCGAGACGCGCATGACCGAGCAACGCGATCGCCACACCGAAGCGGCCGACGTGCGGCGCACGCGCTGGCCCGGGTGGATATGGGCCGTGCCCCTTGCCGCCTGCGGCATTGCCGGCTGGCTCGGCATCCGCGCGCTCGTGCATGGCGGCGAGTCGGTCACGGTCGTCTTCGACGACGCGTACGGCATGAAGGCCGACGACACGTCCGTGACGCTGCGCGGCGTCAAGGTGGGCGAAGTGAGGGGCGTGACGCTCGACGACGACGGCCGCCACGTCGACGTCGAAGTCGAGATCGATCGCAGTGCGAAGCGGTACCTGCGCGCGGGCACGCGCTTCTGGGTGAAGGGCGCGCACTTGAACCTGAGCGATCCGAGCACCGCGAAGGCGATGCTCGGCGGCCCGGAGATCGTGATGGACCCGGGCTCGGGCGCATCGACGCGCCATTTCGTCGGGAGCGGTCGCGCCTATGCGCCGGGCGGCCCGATCGTGAAATACGTCGTCCGTTTTTCTGGCGCGGTCGGGCAACTCGACGAAGGGGCGCCAGTGCGGCTGCGCGGCTTCCGGGTGGGCGAAGTTTCGCACGTGGGGCTGCGCTACGACGCGCGCACGGGCACGCTCGATACGCCCGTGGAGATTGCGCTCGATACGACGAAGCTCGGTTTGGCCGATGCCGCCAAGCCGCCCGACGGCAATTGGCGTCCCGTCGTCGACGACATGTTGCGGCGTCTGATCGCTTCGGGCTTGCGCGCGCGCCTTGCGCAAGATCCGCCGCTCATCGGCCAACGCGGCGTCGCACTCGATTTCGTCCAACGTGCGCCCAGCGCCACGCTGGCCTCCCGCGACGGCGAGACCGATATTCCCTCCGTGTCCTCGGGCGACGTCGACGAGATCTTGGCCAAAGCCGACGGCGTCATGACGAAGGCCGATCAGGTCATGACGAAAATCGATGCGTTGCCGATCGAGCAAACGGGCGAGGACATCCGCCGCATCGCGGGCCGCATTCGCGCGTTGTCTTCCTCGCCGAAAATCTCGGACAGCCTCGACCATCTCGACCGCTCGATCACGCAGATCGACCGCACGTTGCGCGAGGTCTCGCCGCAAATCGGCCCGCTCGTTGCGCAGTTGCGGCAAACCGCACAGCAGGCCGATAGCGCGGTGGCAGCCGCGAATCGCACGATCGGCGGCGATCCGATGCGGCAGAACGATCTGCCCGAAGCGCTGCGCGAGTTGACCGACATGGCGCGCTCGGTGCGTGCGCTGGCCGATTATCTCGACCGGCATCCTGAAGCGCTCGTGCGAGGCAGGCAAGGAGGCGGTCAATGAGAGCGAACGACAGCGCGGCACGCATCGACGCTTGCCGAGCGACGCTGGGATCTCCCTTCATGACGCGGCGGAGCGCGAGGCATGTTTTGCGAACGGCGCTCGGTGCGTTGTCGCTTGCGTTGGCCGCTTGCGGGCACAGCCCGCCCACGCGCTACTTTTCGCTCGATGCCGTGCCGCCGCCGGGTGCGCCGCTCGCGACGGCGGGCATGATCCCCGTGCAGTTGGGCGCCGTGCGCGTGCCGGCGGCGTTGGATCGGCCCGAGGTCGTCGCGCAGGACTCGGCGCATCGGCTTACCGTGCGCGAGAACGATAGGTGGGGGGCGCCGCTCGGGCAGATGATGCGCCGTGCGCTGGCCCAGGATCTGCTCGCGCGGCTACCGGCCGGCACGTTCGTGTTGCCCGGCGCGCCGGCGCCGGACGGAGCGCGCGGCATCGTCGTGACCGTGCTCGACCTGCGCGCGAACACGAACACCGACGGCCGCCTGACGCTGGAGGGCAGTTGGACGCTGACCGCCGGCCAGCCAGCCAGAGTCGTGACGACGCAAGCCGTATCGTTGAGCGAGCCGCTGGCCGCGAGCGATTCGACGGCCATCGCGGATGCGTTGAGTCGCGTGCTCGGACAATTGGCGGATCGGATCGCCCTAGCGCTAGCGGCGCAGCGCTAGCTTACGACTGACGTGCTTCGGTGGTTGGCCACGGCGTGGGTGATGTCGTGAGCCGCTTCCGTGGAATCGGCGCACCGACCCTGAAGCGGCGAGCGCCGCTTCGTGGCGGCGGCGGATCCTCCGATCGATCACCAGTCCTTCATTTCGGCTCGGCAGCGCTAGCGGGCAGCCGCCATTTCGTCGCGTACCTGCGCGCCGATCTCGAACGAGCGCAGGCGTGCCGCATGGTCGTGGATCTGCGCCGTCAAGATCAGCTCGTCGGCTTGCGTCTGAGCAATGATCGATTCGAGCCCCGCGCGCACGGTTTCCGGGCTGCCGACGACCGAACACGCCAGCGCGTGCCGCACGCCCGCGAGTTCCATGTCCGACGCGTCGAGCGTGTCCACGGGCGGCGGCAATTGCCCGGGCGTGCCGCGCCGCAGGGCGATGAATTGCTGCTGCAGCGAAGTGAAGAGCCACTCGCCTTGCGCGTCGGTCTGCGCGGCGAACAGATTGACGCCGACCATCGCATAAGGCTTGGCGAGCGCCGCCGACGGCCGAAATTGCGAGCGATAGACGTTCAATGCGGTCAGCAGATGATCGGGAGCGAAGTGCGACGCGAACGCGAACGGCAAACCGAGCCCCGCGGCCAACTGAGCGGAGAACAGCGACGAGCCCAGCAGCCAAATCGGCACGTTCAGCCCCGCGCCGGGCACGGCGCGTACGCGCTGGCCGGCGACCGGATCGGCGAAGTAGCGTTGCAGCTCGACGACATCGTCGGGGAACCGTTCCGCGCTCTCGTGCAGGTCGCGACGCAGTGCGCGGGCGGTGGTCTGGTCGGTGCCCGGCGCACGGCCGAGTCCGAGATCGATTCGGTCGGGATACAGCGAGGCCAGCGTGCCGAACTGTTCGGCGATGACGAGCGGCGCGTGATTGGGCAGCATGACGCCGCCCGAGCCGACGCGGATCGTTTTCGTCCCGCCGGCGATATGGCCGATGACAACGGCCGTCGCCGCGCTGGCGATCCCGGGCATGTTGTGATGCTCGGCGAGCCAAAAGCGCCGATAGCCCCACCTTTCGGCGTGCTGGGCGAGATCGAGCGAGTGACGGAAGGCGTCGGCCGGCGTTTGGCCGAGCGGGACGGGCGAGAGATCGAGTACCGAGAACGGAATCATCGTCGAGGCGCGCGGCGAAGGCATCGGCATGGCGCCCGCGCCTATCGGCGCTGCCTCCCGCGGTCACTGAGAAAAAAGGAAAGGGCATTGTGCCAAACGGCCGGCATCGTCGCTGGCGGGGCGACAGAAGCCTCGCCATGCGTAGGGGAATTGCCCGCTTGAGAACGGGTAGGAATGGGTAGGAGCAAGTGCGCCGCACCGGGGGCCGCGGGCTAATCGGCGCACCGGTGCAGCAGACCTTCCAAGTCCCCGTCGAAGATGCCGTTCGCTCGCAGCGCCGTGACGGTCTGGACCAGATAGTCCCGCGCGCTGCCCTGGGTCCCCACCGCGTGCCGCAGAACATGCCGCACCAGCGAATCCGGCGTATCGCTCGCATGGTTGAACGCGCCCCGCCGTATCACGAAGGCCAGCGCCGTCACCCGCCGCCCGTCGGCGAGCTCGCATGCCAACCAGCGAGGCCGGTACGAATCCATGACGAGCTCGCGCGCCCACAGCGTCGCCAGCGCCGCTTCGGCGTGCGCGGCGTCGATCCGATGCGCGACACCTTCGCATCGCCCGCCCTCGTCGAGCGCCAGGACCAACCCCGGTGCTTCAAGCGTCCCTCGGCTCAAACACGACCAGAGGCAGAGCCCCCGGTGATAACCGTCGACGAGCGCGCCGACCGTTTCGGCAACGGGCAGCGCCGGACGCCAAATCAACGAGCCATAGGCAAAGATCCAGAGCGCCTCATTCGACGGACGGGACGCCCATGTTTCGTTGAGCAGCCGCTCGCGCTCATCGTCGCTCAAATAGCGCGGGGCGCCCAAATCGGGGGGATAAATGAACGCCGCGCCGTCATCCATGAAAGTGTTCACGCTCGAGTTTGCGGGCCAGTTGCCGCGCGCAGGTCACGAAATGGTCCACTTGTGCGCGTTGCGTCCATACGCAGGCGTTGGCGCGATGCGGATGGGCCAAGGGCATGGCTTTCAGTCCATGCGGATCGCGATTGGGAATCGTGCCGGCCTTGAAGGCGCCGGGCGGATCGTCGGGGAGCGCAGGCCACCCCGACGGTCCAAGCGCTCCGCCGGAGATTCGTATGCGGTACTGCGCAAAGAGTGCCTTGCGGAATGCCTCGTTCAATGCGAGATCCTCCCGGTGAGCGGGGGCGGCGAACGGGTTGAAGGCGACGATGCCCGACGCGAGCGCCGTATCGTGCGTCGGTTGAAGCAGCGCCTGCGGGCCGAAAGCCTGCGCGATGCGCTCGCGCATATAGTCGGCCAACGCCAGGATCCAAGCCTCGATGCGGGGGCGGCCGATTTCGTCCCAGCGCAGGCAGACGTTCGACAGCGCGCGCCAAAGGCCGCCTTCGGGCGCACCGGAGCGTGTCAGCGCCGCACCGATATCGAACCCATCGGGACGAGAACCGTCGAGAGGAACATCCTGCATCGCTGCGCTGCGGATCAGGTGCAGGCGAGGCAAAGGGTTCGGATTCGCCGCGCCTACCCGGTTGCGCGCATAGAGTAGACCGGTGCCGCCCGGGCCGCACTGCCATTTGTGGCCGCTCATGGCCCAGAAGTCGATGCCGCTCGCCGATAGCGCCGGCGTCAGCATGCCGGCAAAGTGCGCGCCGTCCACGACGGTGATGAGGCCATGCGTTTGCGCGAGCCGCGCCAATGCGCGCTCCGGCATACGCATGCCGTTCGGCCACAGCGGCGAGGAAAAAAACAGCAACTTCGTGCGGCCCGGCACGATGCGCCGCGCTACGGCGTCCACGATGGCCGCTTCCGTCGCTTCGTCCGGATCGGGCAGGCCGAATACGCGGATGATCACCCCGTAGCGGCACGCGATCCGCAAGAGCGTGGCAATCCCAGCGGGATGCTCCAGCGGACTGACAAGGACTTCGTCGCCCGGCTGCCAGTCGATGCCCATCAATATTTGCGTCAACGCATCGGTCGCATTCCGGGCAATCGCAATCTCATCGACATGTGCGCCATAACTGCGCGCCAGCACCGCACGTGTGGCGAGCGGATCCTCCGCGTAAACGTGGAACGGGTCGCGCGCCAACGCGTCGATGTCCTCCTTCAGGCCCCGCAGAACAGGTGCGGGCATAGCCCCCTTTTGACCGGCCATGAGATAGACGGTGTCCGGATCCAGCATGAATTCGCGCGAGAACGCGGTGAAGAACGGCTCCTCGCTATCCAGGAGCCGAGCGCCAGGGTTGGAACCGGGACTGGAAACGGTGCGCGGATACATGCCGGCCATGTCAGACGAGGCGCTCGAGCAACGCCTCCAGGATGCCCTCTTCGAATAGTGCATCCCGCACGGCGGCGCGTTCGAGCATCCGTTCGACGAAGACTTGCAAGTGAGGGTAGGCGCCGAGGTCCACGTCGAAGCGCGGCATCCAGTTCAACACCGTGAACAGGTAGGCATCGGCTACCGTGAACGATGCGCCGGCCAAGTACGGCGTCACGCCGAGACGTTCGTTCGACTCGGCCAGGCGGCGGGCAATTTTGCCGCGCGCCGCTTTCGCCGTATCGGCTCCCATCTCGGCGCGGGCGTAGAAGCATTGCTTGTGGATCTCGGTGGCGATGAAGGCGAGCCATTGCCGCACGCGATGCCGCGCCATCCTGTCGGCCGGCATGAGGGTGTCCTCCGGCGCTTCGTCCGCCAGCCATTCGAGGATGACGGGGATCTCCGTCAGCAACGCCCCGTTGTCCAGCTTCAGTGCCGGCACATAGCCGCGCGGGTTGATTCCCAAGAAGTCCTCGCCGCTGTCGGTCAGGTGCGTTTTCAAGTCGACTTTCACGAGGTCCAGTGTGACGCAGCCTTCCTTGGCGGCGATGTGGGCTGCAAGAGAACTGACGCCGGGGCTGTAATAGAGCTTCATAAGCGAGCGACTCCTTGAGGTGGGGATGGAACGAAGTGACGCGGCACGCCGGCGCTATTCGTGCGCGGCGGCAATACGCGGGATCTCGCCTCCGATACGCTCCGGGCCGACCAGGCGGCGAATGAGCGGGGTGGCGATGAACGTGCTCGCGGCGGCCATGACCACGAGTGTCGTGAACATCTGCTTGGGGAATACGCCGAGGTCGTAACCGACGTTGAGCACGATGAGCTCCATCAAGCCCCGCGTGTTCATGCATACGCCGACGATCAGCGCGCAGCGGCGATCCTCGCCCGCCGCGCGGGCCGATAAATAGCCGCCGCCGAATTTGCCGGCAAAGGCGATCGCGCAGATCAGCGCCCCCTCCATCCACGCCTGCGGGTCGTGCAAGGCGGTGACGTCCGTGCGCAACCCGGTATAGACGAAGAAGAGCGGAAGAAACAGCGTGTCGACGAGGCCGCTGACTCTCTGCTTCCAAAGCTCGACGAACACCCGATCTTCATGCAGCGCAAAGCCGACGATGAAACCGCCGATGATGGCGAACACGCCAAGGCGGCTCGTGATCTCGGCCGACGCAAGCAGCCCGAGCAGCACGAAACTGACGGCGCGTGCCGACAAGCGACGCGGGGTACTCACGTGCGTCCGGATCTGCCGCAATGCCAGCGGTTTGACGACCCCAAGAACGAGGCCCATGTACGCCGCAAGCAGGGCGATTCTCATGGCCAAGCTACCGACATCGAATGCGGAGCTGACGACGGCGCCCGCTACGCCCAGAACGAGCCAGCCCGCGATGTCGTTGATGGCTGCGGCGCCGATGGTGAGCGCTGCCGTGCGCGTGTGCGAAACGTGCAGCTCCATCATGATGCGGCCGAGAATGGGAACCGCCGTGATCGACATCGCCATGGCAAAGAACAGCCGAAATGCCAGAAGGTCGGGGCGCACGTCCGGCAGCCGTGCCCAGAACCAAGGCGCCGCGAAATAGCCGAGCGCGAAGGGCAAGGCGATGCTGCCGACGCTGACTATCGTCAACGCACGCCTCGATTGCGCGAGACTCCGCTTGAATTCGAACTCCATTCCGATCTGGAACATCAGCAGAACGAGCCCCAACTGCGAGAAGCCGATGAAGATCGTGGAGGTCGACGGCGCGAACAGCCTGTGCATCGCTCCGGGGAACCACGCGCCGAGCGCGCTCGGCCCCAGCACCAGCCCAGCCAGAATTTCTCCGGCTACGGCGGTTTGTCCGAGCATGCGCGTGCTGCCCCAAACCACGAGGCGAGTGACGGTCAGGATGACGATGAGTTGCAGCAGGAACAGACACGTGATTTGTTCCGCGCTGCCGCCCATGATCGATTGCGATGCCGCGATTGCGCGTGCGACCGCCTCGTACGCGGCGCTCAATAATGTCAGCATGTCGGGTTTTCCGAGGTTAGCGATGAGGGTATGCCGACGTGGTGCAACGTGTCAGATGCGCTCCGGCCGCAGCAGCGCTCGAAATGCGGATTTCATGAAAGGCATCGCTCCGTAGTCGAAATATTTTCGGCGTACCGTTTCCGGCGCTCCGATCTGCCGCCACCAGAGAAACTGCATGTGCGAGAGAAAGGAGTTGGTCAGGGTGTAGCGGCGATCGCGGTCGTGCAGGTTCAAAGTGGGCGGAACCGAGGTGGCCGTCGACACCCAGTCGTGAATGGCCTGCGCTGCCACGCGCGGGCTCTTTTGCCCCCGGCGCACCGCGTCGATCTCTGCTTCGCAGGCATTGAAAATCATCTCGTATTCTTCACTGTCCGGCGCGATGGACCCGGGCCAGGCAGCACGATGGAGCTCGCGGTAGTGGCTCGCGTCGCCCGAGCCGGAAAACTTGGCCATCAGGCGCCCGATGCGCAGACTGTCGACGGTGACGCCCAGCAGCCAGACGCGCGACCACGCGTTCCACAGTTCGAAGTCCGCGAACGAGCCGTAGGAGCCGTTGACGAGACGATCGTTGTAATCCATCAAATCGGCTTGCAGCTGCGCCAGCTCGCGAAAGAATGCGTAGGAGAAGTCGTCCGCGGCGACTGCCTGAGGAATGCGCTCGGCCAGCGCGTGCACCATGTAGAACGTATTGGCGATGCCGCGCGAATGCAGTGCATCGACGAAGCCGCCGGCATGGCCGAGCAGGAAAAAGCGCTCGCCCGCGTGACGTTCCGAGTTGTATTGCAGTCGGCCGGTCGCCACCCAGTTGCGTACGGCGCGCGCATCCTCGAATTGACACTCCATCGACGGGAAGCGCCGCACATACTTCCAAAACTCTTCCTCGGCGGTGAGCGAGGGGTCGCGCTGGAACTTGGTCGCGTCCAGGTTGACGCCGACGCTGCACAGCGGATTGGTCGCCGAGTCGTGATTGCCGAAGGGGATGATCCAAAACCATCCGCCATCGAAAATATGGTGCAGCGTGCCTTGCGACCAGCGTTCCGGCATCCCGTGATGCTGGCCCGGCGGCAGGCAGGCTTCGAACGGGCGGACCCCGATCATGTGTGAAAACACCGACCAGGACTGCGTGCGACATCGCACGGGTGTCTGACGCAACTGAAACTTGTCGGCGAAAAGCGAGCGTGTGCCGCTCGCATCCACGACGTACCGGGCGCGCAGCGTTTCGCCCTTGTCGGTCACGAGGCGAACGCCGTTCGATTCGATCTCGACGTCCTTGACGTGCGTGTTGGACATGAGCTGAGCGCCGTGCCTGACCGCTGCGAACGTCAGGTAGGCGTCGATGTCTTGCCGGTACAGATGCGACTCGGGACCGTGCGGCAGACGCGGAATGGGAGCTTGGGTGGCCTCCTCCACCCTGTGCGCTTCGCCGGGTCGATGGTAGATGAAACCGAAGTGCTTCTTTACGCCGCACGAGGCGGTGACGTGCTTTTTGAGCCCGTGGAAACTGCTGCAGTGGAGAAGCTCGGGCACATCGTATTGTTGGCCGATGATTCGCAGCATCTGCGAAGACCGGGGCACCATCGACTCGCCGATGGCGAAGCGCGGATGACAGACGTTATCGACGATCAAGACGCTCAGGTTCTGGCGCACGAGCGCGCACGCGAGCACCGAGCCAGCCAAACCAGAACCGAGGATGACGACGTCATGCATGGAGGAGGAGTGACTCATGACGGTGTTCACCGAAGGAAGTAGTGGACCTCGAAAAGGACGCAGCCATGCTCCGATTTGAACGGACCGTGGTGGACACCCGGCGGCCGGCACGCATAGGTGTTCGGCGCGAACGGCGTTCCTCCGTTTCCTTGCGCATCGCATTCCACGATGAGATCGCCGCTCAGCAGATAGACCTCTTCGTAATAGTCGTGAACGAAGGGCCGATCGGTATAGGTGCCGGGCGCGAAGCGCAAAAGCCGCGTGCGGTGCCCGACCCCGGCCTTTTCGTCGAGGCTGCCGGCCAGAATCTTTTGGGTGATCCCGGACGGATAACCAGGCGGCGTTGCCCATCCGGTCGAAAAATCGATGGGATGGAACTCCTTGTGCTCTGACATAGGTGTCGTCTCGTTGTCGTGGATGGGTGACTAAGATCGATCGAGCGTCTGAACGCCGTAGCGGCATTCGATCCGCCGGTTCAGCACGGGGTCGTGCAACTCGCAGATAAATTCGTCGGCGCAGGCCCAGCCCGATAGCAGGGGGACCGTTCCGCAAAAGACGATGCTTTCGTCGAGACTCACGGTCTCGGCCTCGCACAGCGCGAGCAACGTTTCGGGCGGCAAGATCGCAGCCACGGACGCCTGCTGGTACGGGATAAGACGCCCTTCGCTTATCGCGTACGATCGCAACTCGAGACGGTCCCAATGGGCTTGCAGATCGGAGAAGCGCCATAGGGCCGGGCCGATAGGCTTGGCGCAACATTGCTTGGAGGCCGGCACGCTGAGCGTCTCGAGCGCGCGGCAGGTATGGTCGGATCCGATGCCTACCCACAGATCGCCGTCGTGCCGCAGGAGGATGAACTCTGCTTCGCCGCTCGTGCGCTCGCCTTGCACTTGGATGACCTCTTGCTGCGTCAGCAGCGAAACGGCGACGCGATAGACGAGCGGCGTCTTCGGCGGCGGCGGCACGCCCAGCGCCGCCAATTCTTCGATGTGAGCGCGTAGCGTGGCCGGGTCTCGCCCAGTCCACGCAGCGATGGCCAGCATGCGCGGCGTCAGCGCAACGCGTGTCGGCTCGCCGTCGCTAGGCAGGCATTGCAGTGTGAGCATCGTCAGATTCCTCGCAGGATCGCGGTTGCCTTGTCCAGGGTGTCGTCTTGCTTGGCCACGCAAAAACGCAGCTGCCGCGACGCGCTCGGACATGCGCCGAAGCTCGATAACGGCAGCGCGGCGACGCGGTGCGACTTGAGCAGGTATTCGCTGAAAGTCGTGTCGGCGTCGTCGCTGATGCCGGTGTAGTCGAGCAGTTGAAAGTACCCGCCGTGGCTTGGCCGCCAGGCGAAGCGCGAACCTTCGAGGCCTGAGAGGAATCGGTCGCGTCTTTGCTGGGCGAACGAGCGGAGCCCGCGATAGCTGTCGGCGTCGGACAAGGCTGCCGCCGCCGCATGCTGCAAAGGCGTGGCCGAGGCGTAGGTGACGAACTGATGCAACTTGCGCATCTCGTCCGTCACGGCGCGAGGCGCAACCGCATAGCCCAAGCGCCAGCCCGTGACGTGAAGGATCTTGCCGAGCGAGCCCACCATCGCCGCGGTCGCGGCCAATGGCGGCCGCGACCACGCGCACACGTGCCGCTGCGGCGGAATGACCATGGTGTGGTACACCTCGTCGCTCAACACGCGGAATCCGTGCGTGTCGGCCAAGGTCGCCAGCATGTCGAGATCGGCTTGCGGCCAACACGTGCCCGTGGGGTTGTGCGGGCTGTTGACGATGACGAGCCGCGTACGAGAACGCAAACGTGCGCGAAAGGCGTCCCAATCGGGCAGGTGAGCCGCATTCAGCGGTACGCTGACCGGCGTTGCGCCGGCAAGCCGGATGGCCGGCTCGTAACACTCGAATGCGGGCGAAAAGAAAATCGCTTCGTCCCCCGGACGCAACATGGCTTGAGCCGCGATGAAAATCGCCTCGGTTGCGCCCGCGGTGATCGTCAGTTCGGTGACCGGATCGATCTTGACGCCGTACAAGTCCTGCAACATGCCCGCCACGGCTTCACGCAATGCCGGCACCCCTTCGGGCGGGCCGTATTGATGCGATTGCGGTAGACGCGCAGTGCGCTCGAGCGCCTCCAGCAGACGCGCTTGGGGCGGGAAATCGGGAAAGCCTTGTGCGAGATTGAGCGCATGGTGCCGAAGCGCCTCCCTGTTGTAGCGGGCGAAAATGGAACCTGCGCTTTGCGGTAGGCGAGACCAGTCCGTTCGTTGCAGCATGCCGTACTCAATAGGTAGTTGAAACGGGAGGAGCGCGCGCGCCGATACGACGCGCGACGATGCACGAAACGAAAGTGTTTTGGGGAGGAAATCCGCGGCGAAGCCGGCGGGCCGAGGCTATTCGGGCGAGGCCGTTGCCGCCGCCACCGGAGGCGCCACGCCGCGTGCATTGGCAATGAGCGACCATGCGAGGCCTGTCGCAATGGCGCCGGTGCCGACGAGGAGCGGCAAGGTCGCCGGTTCGCCGAGCAGCACGATGGCGAACCCGACGCCGAAAGGCGGCACCAATGCGGTGAACATCGACGCCTTCGCGCCCAACGCTCTGACGGCGAGATTGATCAGCGTGACGGCGACGATGCTCACCCCGACGCCGTGATATAGCGCCTGCAAGGCCAACTGCCGCCAATCCGCGTGAAACACGGACACCCCTTTCCAGGCCAGATAAGGCAATACGTATAAAGCGGCGCTCATCTGCACGATGCCCACGACCGTGAACGGATCGGCTTTCCAGCGGCGGACGAGAAGAAGATAGACGGCCCAAACGAGCGCCGCGAGCGCGAACAGCAGATCGCCGCGCCATGCGTGGACGAGCGGTTGGGCTTGCTGGTGAAACAGGTTGGCCAGGCCGATGAAGACGACGCCTGCCACCAGCAACGCCAGTCCGGGCAACGGAATGTGCTCGGAACGACCGGCGAGCCGCTTCATCAGCAAAGCGCTGAAGATCGGCGTCAAGGCCGGATAGATAAGCGCACTATGCGAGGCAGGGGCCCAGGCGAGGCCGCCGATGAGGATCAGGCTGTACAACGGCCCGGCGGCCAGCATCAACAGCGCCGCGCGCTTCCAGCCTAGGCCGAATGCATTGCGGCCGCAGCGGCTGATGATGAACGGAAGGAGCAGCAGACCGCTCGTTGCATACCGTAGGAAGGTCTGATCGACCGCCGTAATACCCACGTGATAGCCGAACTTGGACACAATCGGCTGTCCGGCCCAAATCAGCGCCGCCAGCACGCCATACAGTACGGCAAGCCGCATTTTTCCTCCTTCCGGCAACGAACATGCGACACGGGGTGGCAAATCGAATGACGTACAGCGAGGTCATGTGAGTCTTCCGGCATTCTAAATAAGCAACTTGATTGAAAATAATCGAAAATGGCTGGCCCAATTGATCAGATATTTCTATTGGTATTGGTGCCTCTCGGTGCCTCTCGGCCTGCCTCGAGCTCGCGAGCGTCGAGTGCGACACGGGGCCCGATGTGCGAGGCGAGCGCATGAGCGGGCAGTCTAAGCGCCGCGCCCGACTGCCCGAAGTGCTGTCCACTGCTAGCGCTTATGCGCCCCAGAGCCCGCCTTGAGCCGCCCAATCGAAGTTACCGATGCCGCACTTGCCGTCGGCGCCGGCCACGTCGTGCGTTTCGATCTGCTTGTACACGTCGGGATTCTGGAGCATGTACTTCGCGGCATTCTGCACGCCCTGCGGAACGTCGCCGGACGTGTTTTGCGACAGCTTGTACAGATCGTTCGTGTCGAGGTTCTTGATCCCGTCCTGGTGCATGTAGGACGACAGCGCCCCCGAGGCCGATTCCGCGTTCATCTGCCCACCGTTCGAACCGAGCCCGCCCTGAGCCGCCCATTCGAAATTGCCGACGCCGCACTTGCCGTCGGCGCCCGCCACATCGTGCGTTTCGATCTGCTTGTACTGGTCGGGATTCTGGAGCATGTACTTCGCGGCATTCTGCACGCCCGGCGGAACGTCGCCGGACGTGTTTTGCGATAGCTTGTACAGATCGTTCGTGTCGAGGTTCTTGATCCCGTTCTGGTTCATGTACGAAGCGAGTGTCCCCGAGGCCGACGACGCATCCATGCCGCTGCCGAACGGGGACATGCCGCTGCCGAATGAAGGCATGCCGCTGCCGAACGAAGGCATGCCGCTGCCGAACGAGGGCATGCCGCTGCCGAACGAAGGCATGCCGACGGTCCGGGGGAGGATGCTCTGGGAAAGCGATCCCATCATCCCGCCAAGCAGCATGCCCATTCCCATGTCGCCCAGGCCGCCGCCCATTCCGCCGAGCAGACCCATGCCTAGGTTGCCCACGCCGCCGAGCAGACCCATGCCTAGGTCGCCCACGCCGCCAAGCAAGTCGCCCGCGCCGCCGAGCAAGTCGCCCAGGCCCAAGAAATCCGTACCGTCCCCGGGCATGCCCGGGCCGAACATATTTGTCGGGTCGTCCCCGACGTACAGGCCGAAATCGCCCATCGATAAACCGAAGTCCATATAAGTCTCTCCAAAAAAGAAAAGAGGTCGATCGAGCCCAAGTTTGGGCATTGCAACGCCAACTACAGCACCAGCAAGAAACCGTCTGCCTATCCGAATCGCGTCGACCGACGCGCAGCGACGTGGCTCCGCGCGTTACACGGATAGGATGGTTTCGACACGATCATTGCATCTATTGAGCGCTGAGCCGGCCTCGTCCAGCGAAGCGCGCTGCTGCTGTGCGAAGTTCTCGGCCTGTCGAGTTCGGCCCGCTGAGTGAGCAGCGTTTCGCGCAGCGTCCGGTCGAGCGGGCGCCGCCTTTCGGACCTCAGGCCTGTGTGGGGGGAGTGCTCGGTTTGCGCATTGACAAGGAAGGGGGGCAAAAAGGCCGAAACCATGCAGGTTTACCCTAATCTGCCTCCCACCCCTTCTTGAATTTGCCGAGGGCGGTCCATATAATTAGCACTCGCTGCACAGGAGTGCTAACAAGTTCCGTCCGGGTCGCGTGGAGCGGCCCTTACTTCAGCTTCAGTCTCAAACCAGAGAGGAGTATGTATGAACCTTCGTCCTTTGCACGATCGCGTCATCGTGAAGCGTTTGGATCAGGAAACCAAGACCGCCTCGGGCATCGTGATCCCTGACGCCGCCGCCGAAAAGCCTGATCAAGGCGAGGTGCTGGCGATCGGGCCGGGCAAGCGCAACGACAAGGGCGATCAAATCGCGCTCGACGTCAAGGTGGGCGATCGTGTCCTGTTCGGCAAGTACGCCGGCCAAACCGTCAAGGTCGACGGCAACGAACTGCTCGTGATGCGCGAAGAAGACATCATGGCCGTCGTTCAGAAGTAAATCCCGTCCAGGTCCATATTCCACAAAGATTTCAAGGAGTTACAACATGGCAGCTAAAGACGTCGTATTCGGCGATAGCGCACGCGCCAAGATGGTCGAAGGCGTGAACATCCTTGCCAACGCAGTCAAGGTCACGCTCGGCCCGAAGGGTCGTAACGTCGTGCTCGAGCGCAGCTTCGGCGGCCCGACGGTCACGAAGGATGGCGTGTCGGTCGCCAAGGAAATCGAGCTCGAAGACAAGCTCATGAACATGGGCGCGCAAATGGTCAAGGAAGTCGCTTCCAAGACCAGCGACAACGCCGGCGACGGTACGACGACGGCCACGGTGCTGGCTCAGTCGATCGTGCGCGAAGGCATGAAGTACGTCGCATCGGGCATGAACCCGATGGACCTGAAGCGCGGCATCGACAAGGCCGTGCACGCCGCCGTGGAAGAGCTGCGCAAGATCAGCAAGCCCTGCACGACGAGCAAGGAAATCGCGCAAGTCGGCTCGATCTCGGCCAATAGCGATTCGTCGATCGGCGATCGTATCGCTGAAGCCATGGACAAGGTCGGCAAGGAAGGCGTCATCACCGTCGAAGACGGCAAGTCGCTGGCCGACGAGCTCGAAGTCGTCGAAGGCATGCAATTCGACCGCGGCTACCTGTCGCCGTACTTCATCAACAACCCGGACAAGCAAGTCGCCGTCCTCGAAAACCCGTTCGTGCTGCTGCACGACAAGAAGGTTTCGAACATCCGCGATCTGCTGCCGGTGCTCGAGCAA